>JAFMBT010000003.1 GCA_017858325.1 Candidatus Planktophila sp.
CAGAATTACTACAGCAAAATCGCCCAGTATCTGGCAGATGAGCTTTAGGCTGGTGGTTGAGAGTTAACGGATACGCAGCGAATTTGTGACAACAAGGAGGGAGCTCGCAGCCATTGCAGCAGCTGCATACATAGGAGTTAAGGCACCGGCCATAGCAATTGGAATTCCAATCACGTTATAGGCAAAGGCCCACCCAAGATTTATCTTGATGATTCGTAAGGTCTTTGTAGCCAAGGCAAGTGAGCTGACAACGCCCATTAAATCTTTGCCCATCAAGGTGATATCAGCGCTACCAATTGCGGAATCAGTTCCAGTTCCCATAGCGATACTTAAATCGGCGGCGGCTAACGCTGCGGCATCGTTAATGCCATCGCCAACCATCAGCACTGTCTTTGAGTCTTTCTTGAAATCTTCAACAACGTGCAACTTGCGATCAGGCAAAGTGTTGGCAATAACGTTACTTGCAGGAATTCCAACGAGGGAGGCGATGTGACGGGCGCTCTCTTGATTATCTCCAGTGACTAACCACGGAGTTATTCCACGCGCATTGAGTGCAGAAATCGTGGCCTGTGCATCAGCTTTGACTTCATCGGAGGTTGTAAAGAGAGCGAGTGCGACCCCATCCCATGCAAGAACGGAGACACTTTCGCCGCGACTACGTGCCTTTTCAATGCCATCAGCAATCTGAGAATCAAATGGAACAGAGCTATGTGCAATCGCCTCAGGGGTTCCGATAAGAACAAGAGGGGAGTATTGCCCGCACTCCACTCGTCCGCCGACTCCTGAACCTGGTGTCTGAATGAAATCAGTAAGAGGCAAGATCTTCGCACCGCGTGATAACGCATGAGATGCAATTGCCTTTGCAATCGGATGATCATTGGCATTTTCCAGCGTTAAGGCGGTTGAAAGAATCATCTGCTCATTGATGATCGCAGAGAACTCTTGGCCAAGTACTTTTTGCGCAGAAATAGGAATAAGGACATCTCCCACTTTCATGACACCCGTTGTGAGAGTTCCAGTCTTATCAAAGATAGCTACATCGACGGTGCGTGCAAGTTCTAGAACATGTGGCTTACGCAGAACTATTCCACGGGAAGCACCCCGTCCCGATGCGACAACGAGTGCAACCGGGGTTGCTAGGCCAAGGGCACACGGGCAGGCGATTACAAGAACTGTGATTGCCACCGAAATAGAAGTTGATAATGAACGTCCATCGCCACCATTGAGGGTGCTATCGAGGTAGTAATACCAGAGAAAGAATGTGCCAATTGAAACAAGTGTGACAATTGGAACGAATACGGCAGAGATGCGATCGGCTAAGCGCTGAATTGGAGCTTTGGCGCTCTGCGCTTCAACAACCATTGCAGTAATTCTCGCCAACTCGGTATCACTTCCAATGCGAGTGGCCTTCACAATGATGCGGCCATTGTTATTCATTGAGGCACCGATAACACGCGAGCCTGGTGACACATCTATTGGGACAGATTCCCCGGTGAGCATGGAGTTATCAACGGAAGAATTACCTGAGATAACAACGCCATCGGTGGCAATTCGAGCACCTGGTTTAACAATGAATTCATCACCTAGGACCAGGTGTTCAATCGGGATGAGAACTTCGAGTCCGTTTCGCAAGACAGTCACTTCTTTAGCGTGAAGTGAGAGAAGTGATGTGAGAGCGCTACTAGCACGATGTTTTGCGCGAGATTCTAAGAATCGGCCCAAGATAACAAAGAGCAATACACCAGCTGCAACTTCGGTATACACATCACCGTCACCAGTTGCATTTGCATAGATAGACCATGTGAACGCTGCAGTAGAGCCAAGTGAGATCAAGGTATCCATTGTTGGATGCTTGATATTTCGAATCGCGGCACGATGGATAGGCCAGGCAACAAACAAAATTAATGGAGTCGTGAGGGCAATACCTAACCATGCTGTCGGTGAATAGAGTGGGTGTGGAAGTGATGCGAGATCGAGAAGATCGTGTATCTGCATATCAATCCACATATGCCAATCCATCACCATTGAAATTGCGATGGCAGGAACGCCAAAGATAATCGCCCAGATCAGCGCGCGAGTTGATTTTCTATTAGCCAGTGCGGGTCCTTGGCTATCTGCCATCAGAGTTGCCCCGTAGCCGGCAGATTTAATCTTTGAAATAATGACATCTGTCGGTAGCTCTTCCGGTGCCAGCACGTGCACGGTTTCGCTTGCAAAATTTACTGAGGCGCGAACGCCGGTGAGTGTGTTAAGAGCTCGTTCAACTGATGCCACACAGGAAGAGCAGGTCATACCTGTCACCGAGTAGGTGGTTGCAGTAAGAGTGGCCTTATCTAAATCAATTGCAATTTCTGGTTCACGATGGCGCATGAGATCGATGGAAATATCTTCAGCCATTGTTCCCTCCCTTTACATTGAGAGCAGAAAGTACCTGGCTATGAATTGTTGAATTAGTTGAGATTGCATTGGGGCCGAAAGGTCCATCAACTCCATCTAGAGATGTGAATCGTCCGCCTGCCTCAGTAACGATGAGATCAAGGGCTGCCATATCCCAGAGCGCCAGCGATGGTTCGATAGCAACATCGACCGATCCTTCAGCAACGAGCATATGAGACCAAAAATCTCCTAAGCCGCGCGTTCTCCATGCACCATCAAGGAGATTTTCAAAAGCTGCACGTCGATCGCCCCACCCTATAAAATCTGAATACGCGATCGAAGCATCTGCAAGTGATGCAACTGCAGATACACGAAGAGAACGTGGAGTCGCGCCGTTCTCAGATACATATGCACCACCGCCACGAGTGGCATACCAGCGGCGATACAACGCTGGTGATGAAACAACGCTGGTGACAACCTGGCCCCCAATAACGAGTGCAATCAGAGTTGCCCACGTCGGAACACCGCGGAGAAAATTCTTTGTTCCATCGATTGGATCAATGACCCAATAACGATTGGGATCATCCTGAGTGAGTTTTGTTCCACCAAACTCTTCACCCACTACTGTGTCAGCAGGATAGGTCGCGCTAATCGCATCTCGAATCGCTTGTTCAACGGCGCGATCGGCATCGGTAACTGGAGTGTTATCTGGTTTTGTTGTGATCTGTAGATCCAAGGCGCGATAGCGCGAGAGTGAAATAGCATCTGCTTGATCTGCCAGCGAGAGCGCAAAGGTAAGTTCGGCTGCAAAGTTGGATGAATTTCCACCCAGACTATTTACTCTCCCACTCATAGTCCGATTCTATCTTCGCGCTCTGATTACTCGCTCAGCGTGGGGTTCTTATCCTTGAGTTCTAGTAGTGACCTCAGACTCGTTACGCGTATGAGCCGCTCTTGGTCGATCACACCATCGGGTGCGATCCATTCATTGAGGCGACAACTTGGTTCATAGTGAGTGCAGTGAGGCAGGCACCCTTGGGTGACCTCAGCGATTTCCGGAAAGGCGGCGATGATGCGATTAGATTCAAGGTGAGCCAATCCAAATGCACGGATTCCCGGTGTATCAATAATCCAACCATCATGGCTTTTGAGTTCAGAGGAGAGCGGCAGAGCTATCGCACTTGATGAGGTGTGTCGCCCACGTCCTGTCACCGTATTTACAATTCCGGTAATTCGCCCGGCATGTGGAACAAGTGCATTGATCAACGTTGATTTTCCAACGCCTGAGTGTCCAACTAATACTGAAGTTTTTCCAATAAGAATTTCTCTAATTGTCGCAAGATCGCTGTCATGAGATTCCGCCTTCGATGAGGAAGTTAAAATCCTGACACCAAGTTTTCTATACTCTTCCACAAAATCAGGTAAAGGTGCCAGATCAGTTTTCGTCATAAGAAGTATCGGCGTGATGCTCTCATGGAAGGCACAGACTAAGAAGCGATCAATGAGTCCGCGACGCGGCTCTGGATTAGTAACGGCGGCGACAATAACGAGCTGATCAATATTGGAGACAATTGTTCGCTCTACCTGTGCTGAATCATCTACCGTTCGACTTAATGAGTTACGTCGCGGCTCTACCGAAACTATTCGCGCCAGGCTTCCTTCAGCTCCACTCACATCACCAACAAGTTTTACGCGATCTCCGACAACTACAGATTTTGGCCCAAGTTCACGAGCCTTCATCGCCGTCACGATGACGGCGTCATCGGTGATACAGGTTGTTCGACCTCGATCAACTGTTGTTACAAGTGCAAATATGGCATCAGCATGAGCAGGTCGGTCTTTACTACGCGGGCGTGTGCTTCTAGCTGGTCGGATGCGGGCATCAGATTCATCGTATGAATATGGAGTCATGAAAGCAGACTCGTCCAGAGCCCTGGAAAATCAGGAAGTGTTTTCTTCGTTGTTTGGATATTTTCAACCAACACATCCTTAACAACCAATCCAATAACAGCGCCGGCTGTTGCTAAGCGATGATCCTCGTAAGTATGGAAAATCCCGCCATGCAGCGTCCCAGCGGTGGGATCAATCTGCACACTCGTTTCATCTTCGATCACTCTGCTACCGAGTGAATTCAACTCTGTTGTGAGCGCTGCTAGGCGATCTGTTTCATGCAATCGCAGATGACCGATACCACGAAGGTGAGATGGTGAATCTGCCAATGCGGCAAGTGCTGCAATCGCCGGAGTGAGTTCGCCAACATCGTGGAGATCGATATCAATTCCGTGAATAGAAGCACCACCCACAAGCTTTAACCCACCATCAACAAATTTACAGGTAGAGCCCATGCGAGTGAAAATCTCACGCAACTGGTCACCTGGTTGAGTAGTTTTTCGTGGCCAATCAGAGATTGTCACGCTTCCTCCGCAGGCCATCGCGAGTGAGAGAAATGGTGCAGCATTTGAAAGATCAGGTTCAATTGTTACATCAAGTCCTGTGAGAGAACCCGGTGCAACGCTCCAACACTGACTGCTTTCATCGACAGTAACTACTGCACCAAAATCACGGAGCATCGCAACGGTCATATCTATATGAGGCATAGATGGAAGAGTCGGCCCTGAGTGCGTTACTGAAACTCCATTCACCATACTTGGACCGATAAGTAAGAGCGCTGATAAGAATTGACTTGATTTACTTGCATCGATTGTGATTGCACCACCTGGAATTTCGCCAACACCACTGATCTTCATCGGCAAGCTATAGCGACCACCGTGGTCAATCTGTATTCCAAGCTCTTCCAGAGCGCTGATAACAGGCCCCAGTGGTCTTTCGTACGAGCGAGGATCTCCATCGAAGGAGATCTCTCCACTTGCTAGCGCTGCTAGTGGAGGGAGAAAGCGCATCACTGTCCCAGCATTTCCTACATTAATTGTTGCTGGTCCTGTGAGCTTTTTCGGGGTAATAATCCAATTACCAAGGCCGTCATCGATGATTGAGGTACCGAGCGCTTTAAGACCATCGACCATTAACTGCGTATCGCGCGAGAGCAATGGTTTGCGTAACGTTGAGGGAGTTTCTGCTTGCGCTGCGAGTATGAGCGCGCGATTGGTTACTGATTTAGATCCAGGAATAGTAACGGTGAGATCTACCGCTTTGCGTCCGCGATAAATCGCAGGCCACGGTGCAGATGTCGTTGATTCCATACACGCAGTCTACCCGTCGTAGACTTATCGGCGTGTGCGGTCGATATGCAAGAACTCAAGGCGCTGATGAGATTTTCTCCAGCTTTGATTTAGCCTCTAACGAGGTCGATCACTCACTCCCACTCAATTGGAATATTGCACCGACAAATGAGATTTACATTATTCGCGGAGAGATGGCTCTGAGTACAGCATCGTGGGGAATGATCGCGCCGTGGTCAACTGATCCAACATCGGCGCGAAACTCTCAATCACATGCCATTAATGCCAGAAGTGAATCGATTCACGAGAAGCCAACTTTCCGAGATGCCTTTCGTAGAACTCGCTGCATCATTCCGGTCAATGGATATTACGAATGGGCAACCGCACTTGGTCAATATCCACCGAAACAACCTTTCTACATGAGCCCTGATCCAAAGATTTGGGATACGGCATTTTCTGTAGCAGGAATTTGGAGTAGATGGATTTCCCCGACTGGCCAACAGATTGATAGCGCATCGATTATTACCCGAGAAGCGGTCGGAGATTTAGCGACGATCCACAGTCGCATGCCTATGATTCTTCCGAGAGAGCGGTGGAAAAATTGGCTAGACCACGAGCAACGCGGGCCCTCCTTCTTTCAGAACCTCATGAATAACGATCAACCCGATCACGGTGTCCTCATCCACCCAGTTTCCAGTCGCGTTAATCTGGTGGCTAACAACGGAGCTGATTTGATTACCCCGATTGCTCTCGGTGAACCGACAACACTTTTTTAGCCACGAGGTCTCGATGCGATTTTTTTCCATTGCTGAGATAGCCTAGAAGCAATGACATCAAAGGATTTAGTTCTAGAAAGCGCCGCTGACCGAACGCTTCGGTTTGAGCGAGACGCTCTCGTTTTCATGGATCAGCTCTATGCCGCTGCTCTTCGATATACAAAAAATCCTGAAGATGCACGTGATCTCGTGCAGGATACATATATCAAAGCATTTACCTCTTTCCATCAATTTGAAGAAGGCACCAACCTACGAGCCTGGCTCTATCGAGTTCTTACAACGACATTTATTAATTCATACCGAAAGAAACAGCGCCAACCTCTAATTGCACATAACGAATTAGAGGATTGGCAGATTGATCGCGCCCAGAGCCATACTAGCGACTTGGGAAAGTCAGCTGAGGTAGAAGCGCTTGAGAATTTGCCGGATAGCGATATTAAGAATGCGCTACAAGAACTTCCTGATGAATTTCGAATGGCTGTCTATCTCGCAGATGTTGAAGGTTTTTCATATAAAGAGATCGCCGAAATAATTGAGATTCCAGCAGGCACAGTGATGTCGCGTCTGCATCGAGGCCGTAAGTTGCTGCGCGAAAAATTAGCAGACTACGCGCGCGAGCTCGGTTACACAGTTAATCAGAGCAAGAAATCCTCACCTGATGAGGGGGTGAACCCATGAGTCCTTTCGGAGCAGAGCAGATGAGCTGTCCTGAAGTTCTAGCCTCTATCGTCTTTATTATCGAAGATGCTATCGATCAGGTCGAGCGTCCCGATGATGTGCGAGGTCATATTGATATCTGTCCTCAATGTGCACATCAACTAGAACATGAACTACTTACTCATTCAATTGTGATGGAAGCACTGCGTAGATCATGTGTTGAAAAAGCACCATCAAGCCTTTACGAGAGTATTCACAACCAATTGATTAACACTCAATTATCTGGTGCTCAGGAAAGTACTGAAGTGGTCACCACATATTCAAGAACTGAAATTTCTATTGAGATAGATGAATTTGGCAATGTCGAACATCGTGAAATTCAGATTGAAGAGACTCATATTCAGCAGATTAATTACGATCAAGGATCTACGGGGGAGAAGCCCTAATGAGGCCGGCGGAAGAGATTATTGGCGCTGTGGGACTCTCCACCATGATTGTCAGACCAGGGGATACAACGGTAGCTATGGGCATCTCTGATCTACCAATTTTGGCAAGTTCGCACATTATGCATTCAATGGAGAGCGCCACCGTTGCAGCGATTACTGAGTATTTAGAATTAGGTGAGACAACTATTGTTGAGAAGTTTGAAATTACACTGCTTGATTTAGTTGGAATCGGAGCGGAGGTTAGATGTACCGCGCGGTGTATCGATGTTGAGGGGCGAGAGTTAACTTTTCTCTGTGATCTTTATGAAGGCGAACGACATATTGCACAGGGTGTAATCAAGAGAAGGGCGGTGGAACGAGTCTCTTACCTCGCTCGCACCGCCGCTCAATCTCTCTTGCAGTAGAACCGTGGCTCTTCTGCACTAGAACTGTGGCTCTTCTGCAGTAATTACTTCTTAGTGGCCCAGAAAATTTCTGCGATTTCATCAATCTTTGCGATCAGTGAATCTGCAACTGCTACTTCCTGAGTTCCCTTTGTTCCTGCAGCACCTGCGAGCTTTGTCGCTTCATTAAAGAGCGAGTGCAACTGTGGGTACTGCTCGAAGTGAGGAGCCTTGAAATAATCAGTCCAGAGAACCCAGAGGTGTTCCTTGACTGCATGTGAACGCTCTTCTTTGATTGCTACAGAGCGTGAGCGGAAATCAGCGTCAGCATTTGCGGCATATTTTTCCATGCACGCCTTTACTGAGAGTGCTTCGATACGTGCCTGAGCAGGGTCATAGACTCCGCAAGGTAGATCGCAATGTGCATAAACGGTGAGACTAGGCTTAAAGAAGTTTTTCATGTGTGTCAGACTACATTGTGTGAGGCTTTTTAGCACCGTAGAAGTTGACGGCCTATCTATGGCCCCCACTTTTATTCCAGGGGATCAACTCTATGTTCGTTGGTACTCCCGGAAAGGGGCTAAGGCATCGGCTTTAGCCGTGAGCAACATCGTGATTCTGGAACGAGACGAACAGCCGGGGGTCTTCTACATCAAGCGAATTACTCAGATCACAGAGGAAGGTATTTGGGTCACTAGTGATAACCCAAAGGGAAGTGATTCATCGAAGTGGGGTTGGCTTCCACCACATTCAATCAAGGCGAAGTATCTCTTTCGCACGAAGAAAGCTAAGCGCGATAATTAACGAGTAAAAGCCTCATACATCAAAGCTTTTGCCTCTTCTTCGTGCAAGTGATGATTTCCAGTTGCAGGAGATGCAGTAGCGCGACGCGATACTCGACGCAAGATTCGAGAGCCAAATCCATGTCCACCGTGCGCTTCAGATGTACGGAGCGCAATATGTGACCAAGGGCCTTGGTTTGCCGGCTCATCTTGAACCCACAAAAGATTCGCTTGTGGATGAGCATCTGCAACTTCACGCATCTGATCAATTGGCAATGGATAGAGAAGTTCAACGCGAGCGATAGCTGTCGTATGTTCTCCGAGTCGATCACGTTCTGCAACAAGATCGTGATAAATCTTTCCAGAACAGAAGATCAAACGTGTTGCGTTCTGGACTTTCTCATCACCAATAACTGGGTGGAAAGTTCCTGATGTGAAATCACTCAGAGATGACGCAGCTGCTTTTAAGCGGAGCATCGACTTTGGTGTGAAGACAACCATTGGGCGCCGAGTTGGGTTAGCAACGTGCCAGCGTAGTAAGTGGAAATATGATGCTGGGCTTGATGGCTGTGCAACAGTCATATTCTGCTCGGCAGATAACTGTAGGAAACGCTCAATTCGCGCTGATGAGTGATCTGGGCCTTGTCCCTCATATCCATGTGGAAGTAAGAGAACAACGGAGGAGCGCTCCCCCCACTTTTGCAGAGCTGATGAAATGAATTCATCGATAATTGTTTGGGCTCCATTGCTGAAGTCACCAAACTGACCTTCCCACATTACTAAGGCTTCAGGGCGCACAACAGAGTATCCATACTCAAACCCCATAGCTGCATACTCTGAAAGGAGTGAATCGACTACAAAGAATTGATTCTCATCTGTGATCAGAGAGCGAAGCGGAGTCCACTCATTTCCGTTCTCTTTATCAATAACGACTGCGTGACGGTTGCTAAATGTTCCACGGCGTGAATCTTGACCGGCGACACGAATTGGATGACCAGATTTAAGGAGTGATCCAAATGCCAGCAACTCGCCCATCGACCAATCGATAGTTCCATCGTTGAGCATCTCCATCCGCTTTTGCAATTGTGGAAGTAGTTTTGGATGAACGCTAAATCCTTCAGGGGCTGCGATCTGAGTTGCGGCAATTTCTCGAGCGAGTGCCTCAGTAATCGCGGTTGGAACTTTTTCTGCAGCTGGTGGAACTGGAATCTTAAAGTTTTCATCATGCTCTGCTTCGTAGTTGTTGACCGAAGCAAAGACGGCTTCAAGCTGGCTCTGATAGTCGGCGGCAATTTCATCTGCTTCTTGTGGAGTGATATCACCACGCCCAACGAGAGCCTCTGTGTAAAGAGTACGAGTTGATCGCTTTGCATCAATGAGTTTGTACATCATCGGTTGGGTAAAGCTTGGCTCATCACCTTCGTTATGTCCACGACGTCGGTAACAGACCATATCAATCACAGCATCTTTGTGGAAAGCCTGACGATATTCGAAGGCGATCTGAGCAACACGAACACACGCCTCAGGATCATCTCCATTCACATGGAATACAGGAGCAGAAATTATCTTCGCCATATCTGTTGAATAGGTTGAAGAACGCGATGCATGTGGCGATGTTGTGAATCCAACTTGGTTGTTAATAACAATATGAATGGTGCCACCTGTGCGATATCCGCGTAATTGTGAAAGCTGGAGTACTTCAGCGTTTACACCTTGTGCGGCAAAAGATGCATCTCCATGCAGAAGGATCGGCAAAACTGAGTATGCATCTTTGATATTGATTCGATCTTGCTTGGCCCGAACAATTCCCTCAAGCACTGGATTAACAGCCTCAAGGTGTGAAGGGTTGGCAGCGAGATAGATCTTCGTTGTCGCTCCAGACTCGGCGGTGTAGACACCTTCGGTTCCAAGGTGATACTTCACATCACCTGAGCCGTGTACTTCGTTTTCTGCATAGTGACCTTGGAACTCTTGAAAGATTTGCCCGTAAGACTTTCCAGCAATGTTAGCGAGCATATTGAGGCGACCACGGTGTGGCATCCCAATGCATACTTCATCGAGTCCGCGCTCAGCTGCAGCAGAGATAATCGCATCGGTCAATGGAATAACGGACTCGCCGCCCTCGAGTGAGAAACGCTTTTGGCCCACAAACTTTGTCTGCAGGAATGATTCAAAAGCTTCTGCGCTATTGAGTTTACGAAGGATGCGCAACTGCTCGTCACGCTCTGGTTTTGTAAATCCGATTTCAACGTGCTCTTGAATCCACTTACGTTCTTGCGGATCTGAAATATACATATATTCAACACCGACTGAACGGCAGTAAGAATCACGCAAGATTCCAAGAATCGTGCGAAGTTTCATAAACTTCTTTCCACCAAAACCACCTGTGGCAAATTCACGATCGAGATCCCAAAGAGTCAGACCGTGGGTCACCACATCAAGATCTGGGTGCGAGCGTTGTACGTATTCAAGTGGATCCACATCTGCCATGAGGTGGCCGTAGGTGCGATAAGCGTGAATCAACTGTTGAACGCGAGCGGTCTTATTGATCTCTTCATCACGTGAGAAATCAAAATCTAATGCCCAGCGAATTGGCTGATATGGAATACGGAGCGCAGTAAAAATCTCATCATAGAAATTTTCTGCACCAAGCAAGAGTTCATGAAGTCGACGAAGGAAGTCACCAGAGGTGGCACCTTGAATAATTCGGTGGTCATATGTACTTGTTAAAGTAATCACTTTACTGATCGCATTGCGCGCAATTGTCTCTTCGCTAGCTCCAGCAAATTCAGCGGGATAATCCATAGCGCCAACGCCGATGATTAAGCCTTGACCTTGGACAAGGCGTGGAACCGAGTGCACTGTTCCGATAGTTCCTGGGTTTGTGAGAGACACTGTCGTTCCTGCAAAATCTTCAACAGTAAGAGTGCCACCACGCGCCTTAGCAACGGTGGATTCATAGGACGCCCAGAATTGTCCGAAGTCGAGTGCTTCGCATCCCTTAATAGATGGCACCAATAATTGACGCGATCCATCTGGCTTTGCCAGGTCAATTGCTATTCCCAGGTTGATATGTGTTGGGCGACCAATTGCTGGCTTGCCATCTAACTCTGTGAAGAAGGTATTCATCTCAGGCATTTGGCGAAGCGCCTTGATCATGGCGTAGGCGATGATGTGGGTGAAAGAGACTTTTCCTCCGCGACCGCGCTTCAAGTGATTGTTAATGACAGTGCGATTATCAATCATCAACTTGGCGGGAATTGCACGAACAGATGTGGCAGTTGGAACGGTGAGCGAACCTTCCATGCTGGCAACTACGCGACTTGCAACTCCACGTAATGGTTCAATAGTTGCATCAGATGGCGTTGCAAGAATCGGTGCCGGTGCATGCACAACTTGTGCAGGAGTTGGTTGCGCCGGAGTTGTAACAGGAGCCACGACTTGCTGTGCAACTGGCTGCGCCGGAGCTACTGCAACTGGCTGTGCAACTGGCTGTGCTGGTGTTGCCACGACTTGCTGTGCAACTGGTTGAGCAACAGGCTGTGCCGTAGTTACTGCAACCGGTTGCGCAACTGCTGCAGCTTTCTGCACAGACTTTGGAATAGGTGGAGTTCCAGCCTTTGGCGCCGCTGATGTGCCTGCCGCTGATGCCGTTACTGCAGATGCAGTAGTGACTGAGGCTGAAGGTGAACCACCGGCACGGGTTTTAAAAACTTCAATCCACTCTGCCGAAACTGAAGATGGATCGCTCTGATAGCGCTCAAACATCTCTTCAACGAGCCAATCATTTGCTCCGAAGTCTTGACCTGGTTGCGTAGCCGACACTGGCGCGCTCCTTATAGATAAGTAATAACGAATCGTCCTAGGCCCAAGACTATCGGCTCGAGCCAGCCCCATAAAACGTTGAAAGCGCGAGATAGCGCACACCCAGTCGCCGATTCACCCCAGTGGCCCCACGGGATTACCGGCCCCGCTCCTGCCAATTCTGAGTTGGGAGAGCACAATCGGTGAAAACAAAGATGCGCAATCGCGACATGGTTGGGAGAGTTCTCATATGAGCACACCCGTTCCCGCCGATTCTCCCGAGATGAGTCCGGCCAATCAGCCACCCCTTGCAATCGTCACCGGTGGAAGTCGGGGGTTGGGTTATGAAGTTGCACGCGGATTAGCGGCCAAGGGTTATCACCTCGCACTCGTTGCCCAGAGCGAAAACGGATTAGCAGAAGCGCGCACGAAAATCCTTCACGATTTCCCGGGAATCCTCGTGACAACACATCCCATCGATTGTGATGTGAGTAAACCTGGTCAGATAGAACGTGTGCGCCAACAATTGGTAGAACTTAAATCAAAACTTGCAACTCCTTCAGCACTGGTTATTGCTCATGGTGTGATGAGTGAAAAGATGTCAAAGACAATGCGGACTACAGATCACGAATGGCGTCGCGTTCTCGCAATTAATCTTGATTCTGTTTTTATGTTGGTCAATGAATTAGTTCCTGCAATGGCCGAAGCTCGTCAGGGGCGAGTAGTTATTTTCTCTGCCTGCCTTGGTCGCATGTCAGGCCCGGGTAATGCTGGTGGACTTGCACCGTATCGAATTAGTAAGGCTGGAGTGAACGCACTTGTTCGCAACCTTGCACATGAGACTGGACTTGGTGCTCGCGGATTACTCGTTGATGCAATCTGCCCAAATCATTCCCGCACAGATATGGGTGGCCCTGATGCTCTTCGTAGCGCTGAAGAAGGTGCCGAAACCGCGTTATGGTTACTCGATCGCACCTTTAATTCACAGAGTGAGAATGAGATTGAAAAAACCACAGGCGTACTTTGGGAAGATCACCAAGTTGTTCCTTGGTAATCACGCTGTTTCACTTTTCACATCTGCGCATTAAGATTAGCGCATGACAATTACCGTTGCGCGACTCCTTCGCCACATGGCATGGGCAAACCAGGAGACCATAAAGCACCTGCAGACCCTTCCAGTTGAGAGCCTTAAAGCTTATGCAACTAATCCTGACTGGTTTGTCGCTGAAATTGCTCATCACATTGTTGATTCGGCAGATCATCTTGCTCTATCGATTACTGGTGAAATAGCGCTTACAGGCAAGGGTGAGCCTCCTATCGCAGATATTGAAACGTTATCTGATCTATCGCGCCTTGCTGATCAAGCTGCCACCGTTGATCGCATCCTCGTTGCTGCCGCCGATTTAGACGATGTGTGGCTTGATCTAGAAAATCACAGAGGAAAATTCCAGCGTCTTCGTTCAACTGTTTTATCGCAGGCTATTCACCATGCCACCGAGCACCGTGCACAGATCGCAAGTGCGCTAGAGGCAAAGGGATTTACGCCGATCAACCTCGATGATATTTCGCTCTGGGATTACGAGAAGTATGAGACTGAGAACGGTCTGAGAAATAAGTAGTGATTACGGCGTTTTATTTTCGCGAGACGCAATAGTTAAGACCATAAATAGTGTAGCTACTGCAAGAACTCCGATTGGAATCGCCAAGTAATACACTGATGCTTCCATTTGGTATTTAACAATGCCGAGTGCGATGAGATTTGCAAGAACTGCAGGAGCCTTACCGTAATTCTTTCCCTCTCGATATCCACGCCCACATTGGATCAGCCCCAGTCCACCCAAAATGCAGAAGAGCACGACTCCAAGTAAAGGAAGAATTTCACGGTTCTCATGGGTGAATCCAAGAATTACCAACCAAACACCTAGCGCTAGCACTACGCCGCCTTCAATGAAGAGAAGGGTTGCTGCGATTGATCGCCTATCAAAGCTTGGAGAAGGTGTGCTCATGAACTCAAGGTTAGCGCTTATGGCCTTGTCATCGGCGGAATTCAAATGAGTAGCAACCCACAATATTCACACAATGGAGTACGGGATGATTTGACTAATTGCACAGCGCCGCCGCTTTTTTACGCTCATGTTGATCGGATGATCGCTGGAAGTCTCCGCAGAAATTCACCCTTCTCCCTCATCACCTTTACGCTTTCAGATGAAGCTAAAGATGAGGATGTAATTGCACTTGCACATTCCATTACTCTCTCCATGAGGCAGGAGGACCTCTGTGGACGACTAGGGGTAAACCAATTTATCGTCGCACTTGCTGGTGATCTGCAGGCTGGTACAGAACTCTGCAAGCGTGTACAGGAGAGTTCTGCCCATCTGCTCTTGATGCAGGTGGCGCAATATGAAATGGATGAAAGCTCACTAGATCTCTTCTATCGCCTGGATACATTGTGTGAAAAGCAGATGGAGCAAGAGACGAGAGCACGAAGAGATTAGCGTGGTCCTATAAAAGTTACCCACAGCTTGAGATTTTCTATGATCTCCTGTCGGTTCGGAATCTACCTTCCACCACATGGATACTCTTCAAGCAGCCACGATTCCAACTCGCGCTAGTGAGTACGTCTCCATTGAGATCAAAATTGAAAAAATGGATATTGACGTCACATACGGACCCATCTCTGACTTGATGAAAGATCCAACAGTTGAAGAGATTTGGATTAATTCACCAGAGCGCGTATTTGTTGCCCGTGGTGGCAAAAGTGAATTGACAAACCTAGTTTTAACTTTCTCCGATGTTAAGCAACTAGTAGATCGAATTCTTATGTGGAGTGGACGTCGTATCGACCTTTCTTCACCTTTTGTTGATGCACAGCTCCCAGATGGAAGTCGCCTTCACGTTGTGATCCCTGAGATCACCGCTGAGCACTGGAGTATAAATATTCGAAAGCATCTCCATCGCTCTCTTGGGCTAGTGGATTTAACCAGTCGAGGAATGATGACACCGGAAATTTCTTCACTTCTATCTCGTTGTGTGAAAACAGGGATGAACATTCTTGTCTCAGGAGGGACGCAATCAGGTAAAACAACACTTCTCAATGCGCTGGTCTCGCAATCACCGGTACAGGAACGAGTAATTACGATTGAGGAAGTATTTGAACTTAAACCTCAACTTCCCGATGTTGTTGCGATGCAGGTGCGTACTCCGAATCTTCAAGGTGACGGAGAGATACCTATGCGTCGATTAATTAAGGAAGCGTTACGTATGAGGCCTTCACGAATAATCGTGGGTGAGGTACGCGAAGCCGAAGCCCTCGATCTTCTTATTGCTTTGAATTCAGGGCTGCCAGGCATGGGTACGATCCATGCTAATTCCACAAAAGATGCTGTGATTAAATTACAAACTTTGCCACTTCTAGCAGGTGAGAACATTTCACATAAATTCATCGCCCCAACAGTTGCCTCTGCACTTGACCTCATTGTTCAAGTAAAACTCGATAGCAATGGAAGACGTCGAATTGATGAACTTGCCTGGGTTACTAGTCGATTTGAAAGTGATCGTGCCGAAATTGAGTCACTCTGGAAATGGAATGGAAGCGAATACATACGTGGAATCGCCACCGATTTTCCGCTTGAGAATTGGTGGCTCGAATAATGAAAAAAATCAGGAGTGGCACTCCCTTTATCACTGCTGGCTCTATCACATTCCTTGCAATATATCTCATTACCGCATCAACACTTTTTGCATCCGCTTTCTCACTCCTCGTCCTTGCCTTCACATATGTGATTATCAAAAATAGAAGTGGAAAAATAGAGTTAGAAATCGCATCATCATGGCCAGAAGTAATTGACCATCTAATATCGGGAATCCAATCCGGCATGTCTCTCACAGAAGCATTGACCGAGTTATCTGTTCGAGGTCCACTTGTGATGCGACCTCTTTTCACAAGCTTTAAAAGCCAAATCTTGGAAGATGGTGACTTTGATCGCGCACTCGCGTGTCTCTCTGAAAAATTTGGGAGCCACGCGAGCGATCAAATCTTCGAAGCTCTTCTTATCTCAAAATCTTTAGGTGGTAGCCAGCTGCTTACTATTTTGAGAACGCTTGGAAACTTCTTGCGCCAAGACCTAGCTCTGCGAAATGAAATTTCTGTGAAGCAATCGTGGATTAAGAATTCAGCACACCTTTCATCAGCGGCTCCATGGCTACTCTTACTTCTCCTAGCAATGCAACCAACAACAGTCGCAGCATTTACCACTCCAACAGGCGCAGGAATTCTCTTTCTTGGATTAGCACTCACAGCACTGGCCTATATTTGGATGTCATACCTCAGTCGACTACCAACAGTTCCACGAGTTTTTGGTACACAAAAATGAACCCGATATTTATTTCACTCCCACTCTCCCTTCTTGCCGCCTCCTTAATAATTTTTAGTGATAGCCCCGCTAATGAATTGCGAGCAATTGCAGCAAAAACGAGAGATCGTTCATTAGTAAAGACTCGCCTCGCAGAGCTTGGACATCAGACTCAGAGTGAATATGAAGAATTTCGATACCTACAACTTCTATATAGTGGAATTGTTTCTCTCATCACTCTCGTTCTTTGCTTACTAGGACGATCATCAATTCCAATGATGGCCCTGTTGTTAGTAGTCGCAGGGGTAGCCACATATCTTTATCTGGATCGAAACTTAACATCTGAGGTTAAGAAGCAGCGAAGTGCGATTGAGGCAGAATTTCCTGCCATCATTGAAATGTTGACGCTAGCGATCTCTGCCGGTGAATCTCCACTAACGGCGCTCAAGCGAATAGCTGAGAACTCTCATGGCAACCTCAGTGTTCGCTTTCGTCAAGTAATTTCCAAAGTGCACCAAGGCCTTTCTTTCCATGCCGCACTTGATCTCATGGGGCGAGATCTGAACTCTCCGCTAGTTCGTCGATTTATTGATTCGTTAGTCAATGCCATGGTGCGCGGAGCTCCCATCACCGAAGTTCTTACTCGCCATGCCCAAGAAGCGCGCGAGCACCAACGCAATCGAATCCTCGCTGCTGCCGGTAAGGCAGAGATCTCAATGATGATTCCAGTGGTCTTTCTCATTCTTCCAATCTCAATTCTCTTCGCTATATGGCCATCACTGACAAACCTGAATTTATTTGCTGCATAGCAAGGCGATCGACAGATTTTCGAAAGATCCGAAACCACGTTAAACCCCAACAGATAGAGAGAAGAAAAAATGGAAACACAGTCCCCAACCGAGACACAGTCCCCAACCGAAACACAGTCCCCAACCGAAACACAGTCCCCAACCAGCACAGAGGCGCTAGTGGCATCTCTTAAGGAAAATGGCCTCGCAGCGGGAATTTGGATAGAAGATCAGGCACGTTTGGCGACAACAGCTATCCGCGGAAGCTCATTCGTTAAAGCGCTCAACGATGACCGTGGAGATGTTCCTGGATGGGTGCTTGTTGTGCTGATGACCACAGGACTCGTCACTGCTATCTGGACTGTTGCTGCTCCTCGACTATCGGCGATCCTAAAGAACTCTCTTGATGCCATGAACGGGATTCGCTGAGTGAAAATCTCAAGAATTATTTCTGACGAACGGGGAAATGTAGAGAGTTCACTCACCCTGATCCCACTCATCTTCCTCTTTCTCCTTGCCATGCAGTTAATCCTTGCGATGAGTATGCGTGATGCTGATTCATTATCTGCATCCGATCAAGCATCTGTGCGGGCAATCTCTGGCGCATTCTCGCCCTCCGATCGAGAACTTATCTTCGATTCGCCAGATCGTTTTTCCAACATCTCACTGCTCATAGCGACCCAATCACGAAGAATTCCACAACTGATCCCTGGCCTATCTCAACTCCTAGGGCGAGAGCTACGTACCGATGGGAAAGGGGTAGCAATAATTGAAAATACGCGATAACCAGGGGAGCAGATTTTTCTCTTCACGACCACCTCGCTATGCAAGAAGTATTAAGGATGAAAGAGGGAGCGCATCAGTTGAATTCGTCCTTCTCGCACTTCCACTATTTATTCCTATATTCATCTTTCTTAATCAGTTTTCAACGCTAAGCTCACAAGAGATGGCTCTGCAAACTTTAGCTCGAGAGAGTGTACGAGCTTTCATCGAAAGCAATAGCGATCAATCCGGTGGAGCACTGGTAAATCAAGTGATAACCCTTGGCGGAGCAAAACTCGGCTTAAAGCCAGAAGAGATTTCAGAGATCAACTCTGAGATTAAGTGCAGCACCCGCCCCTGTCATCTTCCAAATGGGAGAGTTCGGATCACTTTATCTATGGCTGCAATTGGAAACGACGGAAGATCAGTTCAAGCATCGGCACAGCAGTACTTTTCGCCATGGAGTTAATAATCCGAAAAAGAATTCAGAAATACTTCCATTTAATAAGTGATGATCGTGGGTCAATTTCAGTCCTAACGATTGCTCTTTTTCTCATCACAGTCTGTCTAATAATGATTACAACAAATATCACGACCGTCACGGTCGCTAAGCGAAATCTCACGCAGAGTGCTGAATCTGTCGCACAACGGGGGGCACATTTTCTTGACGAAGAGGCTTACTACACAGGCAAATTCAACGTTATAACTATGGCTCAAAACCTTTTTGGAAATGGCCCACAAGATCCAGGAGTTCCTATTGACTGCGATCAAGCGATGGCTGGGATCTCAGAGGCGCTTAGCGATCTTGATAGAGATAGCGAACTCCTGATTCAAAAAGGTGTAAACAATCTAGAAGTTTCAGAGATTTCTTGTGATGGGAGAGATATAAAGGTCTCCCTCAAAGCGATGGTGAGCCTGCCTTTTCAACTCCCCTTTCTCAATTTAAGTACTGTAAAATTGGAATCTTCAGTAACCACCTACAATCAACGTAACAACGGCTTTTACCTCTTTGGATATCGTATTTCGTAGTCCTCGAACGAGAATGAAGCCCACTCTCTCAAAGTCGGTATCCTTAGTGCATGGCTCGCGAATATAACCTAGAGATATCTGCGATTGACGCGACCCTTGTTTCAATTGAAAAGGTTTTAGATCTTCCCAAGCTTGAAGCAGAAGCAGTTGAACTCGAAGCCCAAGCGGGCGTACCTAACCTTTGGGATGATCCGGCAAAAGCTCAGGCGGTAACGAGCAAACTTTCCAGAGTGCAATCAACGATCGCCCGGCTCAAATCTTTGCGTCGCCGCGTTGAAGATCTCCCAGTTCTCTTTGAGTTAGCTGCCGATGAGCCAGATGGTTCTGGGCTGCGTGATGCCGAGATTGAATTAGATGCAACTGTGAAAGCGATTAGTGAACTTGAAGTCACAACACTTCTCAACGGTGAATATGACGATCGCGATGCACTGATCACAATTCGCTCGGAGGCCGGTGGGGTAGAGGCTGCGGACTGGGCTGAAATGCTGATGCGCATGTATTTGCGATATTGTGAACGCCACGAATTCAAAGTCGATGTATTAGAAACTTCGTATGCGGAAGAAGCGGGAATTAAATCAACAACATTTCGAGTGAGCGCACCGTATGCATATGGAACTATCTCTGTTGAGCAGGGTACGCATCGCTTAGTACGTATTTCTCCCTTTGATTCGCAATCACGTCGACACACTTCTTTCGCAGGCGTTGAGGTTGTTCCTGTTGTGGAACAGAGCGATGACATTGAAATTGACGAGAAAGAGATCAGAGTCGATGTGTATCGCTCTTCTGGCCCAGGAGGCCAGGGAGTAAATACAACTGATTCTGCGGTGCGGCTCACACATATCCCAACAGGAATAGTTGTTTCATGTCAGAACGAACGTTCACAAATTCAGAATAAAGCTACCGCCATGGCAGTCCTTCAATCGAAGTTATTAGAACGCCGTCGCCAAGAAGAGCAGGCAAAAATCAATGCCCTGAAAGGTGATAACTCTGGCTCATGGGGAAATCAGATGCGCTCTTATGTTTTGGCTCCCTATCAAATGGTGAAAGATCTTCGGAATAATCACGAGACAGGGAACACATCAGCTGTTCTCAATGGTGAAATTGATGATTTCATCGAAGCCGGAATTCGCTGGCGTCGCTCTCAAGCAATGCAATAAACCACACGCATCACAGCAATTTTACGCATCACATCACCACTATGCATCACAGTGATCATTGGTATCTCGCAAATCACAGTGCTCTCACGCCTCAAAGTGGACTCAGTTTCCATCTAAAGTCGAGTCGATCTACGCTCAAATCCCGCAGAGTTCATCCTTGTTCCATAAACTAGGCATAGTACGGAGAACTCGGAGCAGACAGCTCTGGCTCCCAAGGGTCAGGCCGAGAGCCTGGCTGATCGAAGGTAAAGGAAGCAGCAGATGATTCGCTTTGAGAACGTGACTAAGACCTATCCGGGTCAAGAGCGTCCTGCCCTCGATTCAGTCAACCTTGAAATAGTTAAAGGTGAATTCGTCTTCCTTGTTGGAGCATCAGGTTCAGGTAAATCAACTTTTCTTAGATTAATTCTCCGGGAAGAGAAACCAACAACAGGTGTCATTCACGTTGCCGGTAAGAACCTTGGCAAACTTTCAAACCATAAGATTCCTGAACTTCGTCGCCAGCTCGGAACTGTCTTTCAAGATTTTAGACTTCTTCCGAATAAGACAATTACTGAAAATATTGCCTTTGCTCTCCACGTTCTTGGATATTCAAAGAAAGAGATCAATCGCGAAGTTCCTGAAGTACTCGAGCTCATTGGCTTAGAAGATAAAGGCGATCGACTCCCAAATCAGCTATCGGGTGGTGAGCAGCAACGCGTAGCAATCGCACGAGCTTATGTGACTAAGCCAGCGATTATTATTGCCGATGAGCCAACAGGAAACCTCGACCCTGCACTTTCTGTTGGAATTATGAAGTTACTTGATCGAATTAATCGCGAAGGTACAACTGTTTTAATGGCAACACATGATTCAGGGATTGTTGATCAAATGCGTAAGCGAGTAATTGAACTTGATGGTGGTCATGTGATTCGCGATCAGGTCCGTGGTGTTTATGGATATACCGGGTAGCGGTTAGGAAAAGAGGAGAAGATGCGCGCAGGATTTTTGCTCAGTGAAGTTCGAATTGGACTTCGTCGCAACCTAACGATGACCTTTGCCGTTGTTGTCACAACAGCTATCTCACTTTCTCTCCTCGGCATCGGACTTCTTTCGAATGCCCAAGTAAATGCCATGAAAGATTTTTGGTATGACAAGATCGAAGTCTCAGTATTTCTCTGCGGCCCATTATCTGAATCGGCATCGTGTTCAGGTGGAGTAGTAACTGATGAGCAACGCACCGCAATCAAATCAGATCTTGCACTCTTACCCGTAGTGCAGAGCGTTTACTACGAGAGCCAATCTGAGGCATATGCTCGCTTTCAAGAGCGATTTAAGGATTCTGCTATTGCACAAAATGTGACAGCTAATCAATTGCCAGAATCATTTCGAGTGAAGTTAGAAGATCCCACACAGTTTGCCGTGGTCGTCTCAGCATTCTCAGGGCGTCCAGGTGTTGATGTAGTTCAAGACCAGCGCACAATTCTGGAGAAGTTCTTTAAATTACTTGAAGTTCTTCGAAATGGCGCAATCGTAGTTGGATTGGCATCTGTGCTCACTGCTGCGCTTCTGATTTCAAATACGCTGCGAATTGCAGCATTCAACCGTCGTCGTGAAACAGGAGTGATGAAATTAGTTGGAGCTTCCTCATTCTCAATTCAATTACCGTTTCTCCTTGAAGGAATAATCTCGGCAATTATTGGATGGGGACTTGCAACTGGTCTGCTTGCTGGCCTCAAGCAGGTAATTGACACAAATGTCGCACCGCTGCTTACCTTTACTAGATTCTTCGGATGGAATGAAGTGTGGGTATCGTCTGCATGGCTACTACTTACAGGACTAGTCGTATCAACCTTCGCATCTCTCATAACACTTCGCCGTTACCTCAAGGTCTAGGGTTCAGGTTCTAGGGTCTCGAGTAGCGCGATGGTTAAAGAAGTTGGTAGAAAACTCATCGCCCAGAATAAAAAAGCGCGCCACGATTATTCGATCGAAGATGTGTTTGAATGCGGAATTGTCCTCACTGGTACCGAGGTAAAGTCATTGCGCGCTGGACGTGCATCGCTCATTGATGGATATGCCCATGTGAATAACGGTGAACTCTGGTTGAGCGGAGTTCATATTCCGGAATACACAGAAGGAACGTGGAATAACCACACACCTCGGCGCGAACGCAAGTTGTTGGTGCACTTACAAGAGCTACGCAAACTTCATGCACTTACCAAAGAAGGTGGCCTTACTCTTATTCCTTTGCAGCTCTACTTCAAAGATGGCAAGGCCAAGATTGAAATTGCACTCGCTCGAGGAAAGAAATCTCACGATAAGCGAGCAGCTCTTAAAGAGCGTCAAGATTCACGTGAAGTTGAGCGAGAAATTTCTAGGCGTAAATCAGGGCGCGACTCTTAATCTTTACTGCACCGCTTATCACTTACCGTTTATCACTCTCGAACGACTGGTAACTGCGTATCTACTAAGCCAGCAATAGCGCTTCTTCTCCGCCAGCCACTCTCTATCTAGTCAGCCTCTCACTCACTTTTCACGCCTAATCCAATGAGGGAGAATAGAATTTTTGTGATGTCTGAAACGTTCTATACACTTAGAGAACAACTACATAGTGGCAATGCATAACAGTCATAAGCACGGCTATGGCTCTAAAATTCACCCAAGGGTGGCTCTACGAGTTATTACGTGTGCGCATGACAATGCTTTCCACACCCATGGGGGTGAACGGTCTCGACTTTGGCTGTTGAGATAGGGGAAGCGGGCCGAGGAAGCCGGAATGATCTCGTAAACCATGAAATCCGTGCACAACTAACTGCAGACAACAGTCGCAGTGATTTCGCACTAGCTGCATAAGCTAGTCCCGAATCCGTCAGCCCAGGGGCGCTCTCGCTCTGGAATCTGGCGTCGCTAGAGAGCTCTTCATCTACATAGCGTTGCGAATGTGTAGAGAGAACAGTTTCGCAAATGAGTTTGTCGAATACTCGTGTGTAAGAGATTCGGAACTGAGAAAACGATAAACACACTACGCCCGTAGAAGCCCTATTTTGATTCCGAAGGACCCGGGTTCGATTCCCGGCACCTCCACTATTTTTGAAGGATTAATCAGAATTCAGAGGTCCCTAGTTTTCCTGGGGTACTTCTGCGATCAACCTTTCCGATCTGATATTCCATTTTTATTGCGATCAGATTCATGATCATTCCAGAAATCATCAAGAGCGCTGCCGCGATTGGGATCCCACTAGATAAAATGAGAAATCCGAGAGTTATTCCGGCCAAAGCAAGTAGTGAGATAAGAATTCGCCTTGTGTACCAAAGTGCAGGAATCTTAAGAGTCATATTCCAGATTGGGCTAAGTGTGAGAAGAATGCCGATCGGTCCACTAAAGATAATGATAGATAGAAGAGCTGCAACTAAAGCGGCTAGTGATTCCATATCTATATATTACTAGTGCTCGATGAGATAACGAATATGTCGCGGCGCAGAAATTGCAGTAAGTCGGATTGCCACTCGTAGGAGCATTTATCGGTGGGAGTTATGTCGAGCAGGAATCATGTCGAGCAGGAGATGCCTTCGCATAGGAATCAATTTACTCCGGTAGGTATTCCCACTCTTCTGGGATTGCGGCAAAGAGATACATATCAACCTGTCGCCCATCATCGCGCGAGATTTTCTTCCGCAGTAATCCCTCACGTTGGTAACCGGCGGAGGTAAGCAGCTTTATGGAGGCTATATTTTCTACATCCACCATGGCTTCAACTCGTTTGAATCCAATAGTGGCAAAGCCATAATCAGTCAGCATTCGTACCGCTGTGGTCGCAATCGACTTTCCACGCATGGATTCGCTCATCCAGTAACCAATCTCGCCGACGCTGTTCTTGACGCTTATTGAGTGAAAAGAGATAGTTCCAGCAAACTTTCGATCATCACCATTTCCATATTCAATAATCAATGGAAGTTCGCGCTGGGTTCGAAGAGATGCATCAACACGTTGCACATAGTCGAGAGCATGAGCCATTGAGTAGTTAGCGCTGATCGCAGTGAATCGAGGAATTAAAGGATCCTGACAACCGTCAAAGATTGCTTGAGTGTCCTTAAGTTCTGGTTTGCGCAGGTTGATTAAACCTCGAGTCAGAGTTGGAATTTCCGTAGGCCACCAGATCATTGAATCAGCTACTAGCCGATGAGCTCTGCGCTACGAGCCTTACTTGGATCATGAGTGCAGGAAAGATTTGAATCAAGGTCAGCACAAGGATCACAGAGAAGAATCAATTGATGGCATGAGGCGGTGTTGCAATTTCTGAATTGATTGGTCGAGGCCTCACACTTTTCGCACTTACCAATAACCTTGGCGTGATCTGAGAATTCCATCTTCATGCGTGAATCGAAGATATAGAGAGAACCCTCCCAGAGCCCGTCATCACCAAAAGCGTTACCGTATTTAACGATTCCTCCATCGATTTGATAGACCTCTTTAAATCCGTTTTTAACCATCACTGCAGAGAGAATTTCACATCGAATTCCACCGGTGCAGTAGGTCACCACAGGCTTATCTTTAATGTGGTCATACTTTCCGCTTTCGATCTCTTCAATAAAGTCGCGGGAGGTCGTTACATCAGGAACTATTGCGCCTTTGAATTTTCCAATCTCTGCCTCAAAGGCATTACGCCCATCAAAGAAAACAACATCGTCACCGCGCTCTTTCACAAGCTCTTCGAGCTGATCTGGACGAATATGAGTGCCGCCGCCGACAACACCATTCTCGTCGACTTCGATGACATCAGGATCACCGAAGGCTACAAGTTCAGATTTCACTTTAACGGAGAGACGCGGGAAATCATTTCCTGTTCCTTCAGACCACTTAAATACGATTTTCTTAAAGGCCGGATACTTACGGGTCTTAGAGACATACTTTTTCAGTGCTGCCATATCGCCACCGAGGGTTCCATTAATTCCATGTGTGGAGATAAGGATGCGTCCGGTTAATCCTAAAGATTGGCAGAGTTCTCTCTGCCACAACAGCATCGCATCTGGATCACTAATGGGAGTGAAGCAGTAATAGAGAATCACCTTGTTGAGTTTCGGTGCATGCTTGTTCACGGGTTGATTCTAACGCGAGGCGGGTGGGACTAACTACCCTCAAGGATCGAGCGGGCAGGTGTTTGATAGATCTTGCCTAAGGGCGAAGTCCACGTGCACGAACCATCGGCGCGAGATTCAATACTCCATCCACCATGTGTTTTTAGAAGATGATGTCGTCGACAGAGCGCGCCAAGATTATCTAACGATGTGGTTCCACCATCGTCCCAACTCTGTGCGTGATCTAAATCTGATAAAGCTGCAGAGCGTCTACATCCTGGGAATCGACATGTTCTATCTCGGGCGATAAGAAAATCAATAAGTCCTTGCGGAGGTTCATACATCTGCCTTCCATAATCTAAAAGCACGCCGGTCTGCGGATCTGTAATAAATCGCCGCCATTGTCCATCACTTGCTAATGCACGAGCCACCGAAGCCGGTATTGCGCCATATCCAGCTAATTGCCCTGGATTTTCACTTAACCCGAGAAGTGTGGGTAGATCTATTGTTACGTTAATCGTGATTGGTCTTCTATGGAGAGCAACTTCGTCAACTTTTGATGCAAGTGCAAAGCCAGCGATCGCAGTAAGGGCATCGGCACGCTTCATATCCGCGCTACGTGAATCTTTCTCAGCTATCTGATCAGCCGCACCATTAGCGCTACGTGAATCTTTCTTGGCTATCTGATCAGCCGCACCATTGGCGCTACGTGAATCTTTCTTGGTCATCTCATCGCCTGCCTTCTGCAAATCAAGGCGGTCGCTCTTAACAATGAATGCTTCAATAGCCTTCATAACCGTCTGTGCATCCTCTGCTGGAAGGATTGCAACTACAGTAGACATTCCATCAATATCGTTATAACAACTCACACGTCGACTATCCCGCGCCTTCTCAACGACCTCTTCAAATGTCTCAGGAGCAAACTTTGCAATGGCTGTGCGCACCTGCTGCGCTACCTGTGAAGGAGTGTGAAACTCAGCATAAGAGATTGCCCGCTCTTCAATGGAAAATACTGCAAATTCACTTAAACCATCTCGTATTGCAGAGGCAGTTTCTTTAGCAATCACGGTTGCATGTGCTGGGCTAATCTCACCTGTTGCAAGCGCTGAACATGTTTGAGGGAGATGATTAACTAATGTGCGTGCAACATCAATGCGCATCTGGGCTGTTCCTGCAGATAGTCGCAACGCACTCGAGACATCTTCGCGCTCTGACTCATCGACTCCGCCGAATGGACCCTCTGCACTCGTGGCTTCGATTCCAGCAACTGCGACAATCGCACGCTGCATCGCTGCCTGCAACCAACTGGTCTGGCGCTCTAGCGCTGCTAGATAGTCAATACGAGCAGAGGGAGTAAGTGTGTGTGGATCGATTGCGATCAATCCAGTAAGTGTTGCAATACCTGGGGCCGCAGCAAGGAGCAGAACAACATCCTCCTCGGGAGAAGTTGTAAATGCCGTTGCGAGGTTCATGTGGTGATAGTGGTGGTAGCTGCTGACATGAAAGTGGGAAAAAGAGGAGTTATCCCCAGTTATTCAGAGAGAAATCACCGAAAGAGCGAGAAATTCCCCAAGTAGTGAGAAATTCTCCAAAAAGAAACGAATTAACGCTCGCTTGATTCCTGCATATCAGTTGGCGCACCATGCACATCGAGAACTGCGGCAGAATCGTGTGTGCTCGCGCTAGTTGATTCGCGCGACCCAGCTCCCGCTGAATCACCCTGCAACTTGTCTGTGCGATTAAGCGGAGCCTTTGGCTTTGCATCTTCCTTATAGATAGCAGGGATAGATCCCAGCAAACCCTTTTGGAAATCTTCAAATGCCTGCAGTACTTCGCGCTTTGTATTCATAACAAATGGCCCCATCCATGCCACCGGCTCTTTAATCGGTGCGCCACCTAGAATAAATAGCTCGAGATTTGGTGATCGTGTTTCTTGATGTTGCGCTGACTTAATAACAATCTCATCACCTTCGCCAAAGACAGCGAGCTGTCCCATTTGGATTGGTTGCGATTGTGCACCAACAAAACCATGTCCAGCCATTGAATACACCAGTGCGTTGTAATCACGGCGCCACGGAAGTCTTAATTCGGCCCCAGGTGCAACGGTTGCATGAATCAAAGTGATCGGAGTCTGCGTTGAACCAGGTCCCATATGGCCATCAAGTTCACCTGCAATAATTCGAACCAGTGCGCCACCATCATGCGTTGTTAGTAGCGCAACATCGTTTGCACGAACATCTTGATATGCAGGAGGTGACCACTTCTTTGCCGCAGGAAGATTTACCCATAATTGAAATCCGTGAAAGAGTCCACCGCTCATAACCAAACTCTCAGGTGGAGTTTCAATGTGAAGAATTCCACCACCGGCTGTCATCCATTGAGTGTCACCATCTGTAATCGTGCCACCACCACCATTTGAATCTTGGTGATCAAAAATTCCATCAATAATGTAAGTAACAGTTTCAAAACCACGATGTGGATGCCATGGAGTTCCCTTAGGTTCTCCCGGTGCATATTCAACTTCACCCATTTGATCTAAGTGAATAAACGGATCAAGTTCTGCTAGATCAACGCCAGCAAATGCACGACGTACAGGAAATCCTTCACCTTCAAAACCTTGCGGCGCAGTTGTAATACTTTTTACGCGACGAGGTTGACTCCCTGCCGCAACGGAAATACGCGGAAGGACGGTGATATCGGAAACTGTTACTGCTGGCATGGTGGCTCCTTAGTGATGGCTTCAGAGTAATTGAAGTTTCAACTACCTGCAACCTGAAATAAAACTTAACTCAGCCATAGCCGTACCTACTGAAAATTAGAGAGCCTTAAGGGCTGAAACAACCTTTGTCAGCGAGGCCTTTGCATCCCCGAAGAGCAGCATTGTTTTTGGATCATAGAGGAGTTCGTTTTCAATTCCAGCAAATCCCGGACGCATTGAACGCTTCAAGAAGATTACATTTCCAGCATGGGAAACTTCCAAAATTGGCATTCCATAAATCGGGCAACCAGGCGAAGTTTGTGCAGCTGGGTTCACAACATCGTTTGCACCGATCACAATTGCAACGTCAGTCTGACCAAAAGTTGGATTCACTTCTTCCATCTCAACTAACTGATCATAAGGAATATTGGCTTCAGCAAGTAGCACGTTCATATGGCCTGGCATACGACCTGCGACTGGGTGAATTCCGTAGGCAACATCGATGCCCTTGGAAATCATTAAGTCTGCAAGTTCACGCACAGTATGTTGTGCCTGCGCAACAGCTAATCCGAAGCCCGGAACGATTACTACACGACGTGCATAGTTGAGCAAGATTGCAACATCATCTGGAGAACCGCTGCGAACAGGACGATTTTCCACCGCACTACTTGAATCTTGTGGCTTTGCAGTAAATGCACCGAAGAGAGTTCCAAAGAGTGAACGTCCCATCGCGTCAGCCATCATGCGCGTAAGGATTGTGCCTGATGCACCAACGAGCGTTCCCGCAATTATGAGAAGTGTTGAATTGAGAACGTAACCACTTGCTGCAACGGTAAGGCCGGTAAATGCGTTGAGAAGTGAGATAACGATAGGCACATCAGCACCCCCCACAGGGAGAACGAAGAGAATTCCAAATGCTAGAGAGAACCCTGCAACAACTAACAATGGAGTAGTGCCTAGCGCAACAACGACCCAGACTGAAGTACCCAATACAGCTGCCAGCGTAGCTGCAATAACAAAGCGGCCACCTGGGAAAACAACGGGGCGAGTAGTCATGAGTTCCTGCAACTTAAGGAATGTGACAATCGAACCGCTGAACGATACGCAGCCAACAACGACTGTAAATACTGTGAAGATCAAAAATGCTGTCGGGGCATCTTTTCCTTCAATCTGATATTCAACAATTGCAACCAGCGCTGCAGCGCCACCACCAACACCATTAAAGAGTGCGACAAGTTGTGGCATCTGAGTCATCTGCACCTTGCGAGCTGCAGGTACACCGATAATTGTTCCAACAGCGATCGCTCCCAGAATCCATCCTAAATTCTTTATATCACCGTGGAAGAAGACAACAACCGTGGCAATTCCAGCACCGAGTGCTCCAAGGAGGTTTCCGCGACGGGCGGTGCGCGGATGCGAAAGACCTTTGAGCGCGAGAATAAAGAGAACGCCGGCAGCTAATCCGATGAGGTCGTAGACGAAGTCACTCACTTTTCGACCTCTTTCTTGCCCTTAAACATTTCGAGCATGCGGTCTGTGACGACGAATCCACCGATCATGTTAATTGTGGCCAGGATTATCGCGGCAACTGAAAGAGATAGCTCAAGAGTTGTTGTGGCATGCGAGCAGACAATTATCGCTCCGACGAGAATAACGCCGTGAATTGCATTAGCACCTGACATCAACGGGGTATGTAGCGTTGATGAAACTTTTGATACAACTTCAAAGCCAACGAAGATTGAAAGTGTGAAGATCGAAATTACCGCAATGGCTGTGAGCTCCATCTTACTTACCTGCCTTTCGGTCAAGACCGGCGTGTGTGACTGCAGATCCTTCGATAATCTCATCATCGAAGTTGATATCAAATGCCAGCGCACTTCCTTCAACAGAAGGCTTAGTGAGGAGCGTTAAAAGATTGACCACGTTGCGTGAATAAAGGCTGGATGCGTGAAACGAGAGTTGGCTAGGAACATCTTTACCGCCCCAAATGCGAACACCCTTGGCAGTTGTCACAATCTCACCAGGCTTTGACCCTTCGGCATTTCCGCCAGTTTCAGCAGCAAGATCAATGATGACAGTTCCTTCTTCCATCGAATCAATCATCGCAGCTGTCATTAAGCGAGGTGCGGTACGACCAGGAACAGCCGCCGTTGTAATGACTACGTGTGACTTCGCAATGTATGGTGTTAAGAGTTCGCGTTGTTTAGCCGCGCGCTCCTCTGTCATTTCGCGCGCGTATCCGCCGGCACCCTCAAGAGATTCAAGTTCTAATTCAATAAAAGTCGCACCCATTGATTTAACCTCATCGGCGGATGACGGACGAACATCGTAGGCACTTACGACAGCTCCTAATCTGCGGGCAGTTGCAATCGCTTGCAACCCTGCAACACCTGCGCCGAGCACAAGCACCTGAGCAGGCGTAACAGTTCCAGCTGCCGTCATGAGCATTGGAAAAAATCGTGGTGAGAGTTCAGCGCCAACAAGTGCGGCGCGATATCCGGCACATAAGGCTTGTGAAGTCAGTGCATCCATAGATTGCGCACGAGAAATTCGCGGAACAAGTTCTAGCGAGAATGCAGTAACTCCTGCCTTCACAGCCGCTTCAACACTTTCACGCTGATTAACAATAGAAAGGAAAGAGATAGTGATCGCACCCTTTTTTAGCGTTGCAATCTGGGCAGGGGTCAGAGCTGTCACTGAGAGAACCACATCTGCACTCTTAAGAACATCTCCCGAGATAATCTGCGCACCTGCTGCGCGATATGCATCATCGTTTGCTTGTGCGCCAAGACCTGCGCCAGATTCAATCGCGACATCTAGACCTAGGCGAGTTAACTTATTTATGATGTCTGGAACTAGGGCTACTCGTAATTCGCCATCGCGAATCTCTTTTGGGACGGCTACTAACATGGGGTAAAGAGTACTTAGTTACCCTTAAGTTCTCCACGCGAAGCGTGATAAAGAATCGCCTGAATTGTTGTTCTACGGTGAAAAGCTTGGCGCCAGATGACCGAACGTGGCCCATCGATCACATCTGCTGCAACTTCTTCACCCCTATGCGCTGGCAGGCAGTGCATAAAGATCGAATCTTTGGCTGTAAGACCCATGAGGAGGCTATTGATCGCATAAGGTGAAAGCGCTGCGATCTTCGCGGCGCGTTCTGCTTCGGGATCACCCATAGACATCCAGACATCTGTGTAGAGAACACTCGCTCCGCGGGATGCAACTTCCGGATCATGCACAACTTCTACTGTGCCACCTGTCTTTGCTGCAATTGATTGTGCCTGTGCAATTACTTTCGAATCAGGTGACCATGAACCTTCCGGAGTTGCTGCAACAACATGTGCTCCCATAATTGCACCCATAATCAACCATGCATGAGACATGTTGTTTCCATCACCTAGATAAACAAATTTCCTACCTGTGATATCGCTACCAAAGTTCTCGCGAATCGTTAACCAGTCGGCGAGTAACTGCGTCGGATGATCATCATCGGTTAGCGCGTTGATCACAGGAATTGATGCATGGGCCCCTAGCTCGTCGACATCAGATTGAGCAAAAGTCCTAACAATCATCGCTTCGCAGTAACCGCTAATAATTCTTGCGGTATCGGCAATTGTTTCTCCTCGCCCTAATTGGAGATCATCGCCGCGTAAAAATATCGGTGTTCCACCCAGATGGGCCACAGCAGTTTCTGAAGCCAAGCGTGTGCGAGTGGAGGGTTTGGTCATGTAGATCGCAACACTTTTATTTGCGAGGGCATCATGGGATCTCAGCGGATTAGAAGCAAATTCTGTTGCTGTTGCCAGAAGCATCTCAATATCATCGCGCGATAAATCTTGCGTGCGTAGTAAGTCCTTCATCGAGAAATTGTATCGGCAACTAGTATCCTTGGGTACATGGGTTTATTTTCGCGCAGCGATCGAGGAATATCTCTTGAAGGCGATACCGACCTTCTGACGCGTCCAGAACTCGAAGATGACGAGGGTGGTCATGATCGGTACGCGCATTACATCAAGAAAGAAAAAGTTGTTGAATCTGCAATGACAGGCAAAGCCGTGCGGGCTCTCTGCGGTAAGAAATGGGTTCCTTCGCGCGACCCGGAGAAATATCCGATCTGCCCCACGTGTAAAGAAATTTTCGATTCCCTTCCCCACAAAAAAGAATCGGAATGAAGCACAGATACTCGCTGAGAATATTTCTAGCGATACTCCTTCTTGTGATACCGCTTGCTCAGGCAGAGATAGCACGCGCTGATAATCCGCCGAGAAAAATTCTTACCGGGTGGCTTCCATATTATTCAATGAAAACATATCTACCCGCAGTTCTTGCAAATGCAGATTTAATTAGAGAGATTATGCCTTTCTGGTACACACTCAGATATGACAGTAAAACAAAGAGACCAGTCGTAGTTGATGTGTATACAACAGCTAATCCAAGTGTTCCTATTGCAACTCCGCTTGCAGCGCTACGAAATGCCGGAATGACAATAATTCCAACAATCACAGACGGAACCTCTGAGATGGTATTGGCAAATTTAATTTCAAAACCTGTAACTCGAAAACAAGTAGTCGATGCAATCATGACAATGGTCGCATCACAAAATTATGATGGGGTTGATCTTGATTTCGAAGGATTTGCATTTATCGACTCGCCATCAACCTGGAAGGCGACGGCACCTAATTGGGTTCTTTTCATCAAAGAGTTGAGCGTAGCTCTTCGAGCACAGAATAAACTTTTATCTGTTACTACTCCCTATGTTTTTAACCCTGCGGAGAAGCAGAAAGGTTATTTTGTTTATGCCTGGGCAGATGTAGCACCGTTCATAGATCGCTTGCGCATTATGACCTATGACTATTCAACATCACGCCCAGGCCCGATTGGTCCAATTGAATGGGTAGAGAAAACAGTGAAGTATGCAATTTCAATTATGCCGGCATCAAAGGTCTATCTGGGACTTCCTGGATATGGAAAAGATTGGGTAACAAAGGTCGAGGGAATATGTCCGGCAAATCTATCCAAAGTAATCACACCAAAAGCTAAGGCTGGAACTTTCCTTATGCGCGATGCGGCAAATATTGCTGCAATATATGGTGCGGTGCCTATCTACAACGAGAAATTTGCCGAAGTCACGTTTTCTTATAAACGCGAGTACACAGGTCAGACAAGTAGTGGACTTTCAACAACATGTACTGCAAGTCGAACTGCCTGGCACCAGAATGCCCAGAGTTTTTCAGAACGCGCCAAATTAATTGCTAAATATCAGCTTGGTGGTGCTGCGCAATGGGTGATTGGCCAGGAAGAGCCTTTGGCGATGGTTGCTATTCGAGAAGTAGCAACAGGGATTGCACCTGCTCAACTTGAATCAACTCTCTCAGCGTCGAAAACAGAAGTCTCCTATGGAAATCCAGTCACTCTTTCAGGTCAAATAACACTCAAAGATAAAACCCCTGTAGCGTCCTTAGCATTTACGGTAGAGGGAACTTATCCTGATGGAACAGTGCGCACCTTAACGACGGGTGTTACTGCAGCTGATGGAACGTATGCGCTTCCGATGTTGATCGGTAAATCTGTCTCTCTACAAGTGTTAACAGAACCATCATGGGAACGCGCCGCATCTGCAACTCAGCCAATAGCAATTACAGTGATGAGAAATCTCATTATTGATTCACCTACATCTGTTAAAGCGGGATCGCCATTAACAATATCTGGAGTCATACTTCCGCGCCTAGCCGATGCTAGCGTTACCCTCACATTGGCCTCCGGCAAAGTAATTGGCGCACCAGTTCTAACAGATTTACAAGGCAGTTTCACATTGACCATTCCTGCCCAAGCCCGTGGAATAAGCACGTATCAGATTGCCGTTGCTGCAGATACTCAGTGGCCTCTACTGAAAAGTGAAACTTTCTCTATTATTGTCAGGTGATGGTAAGAACCGCGACTAATATCGAAGAAGAGATTGCCGCAATCTTCGCTGGTAACACTCCGTGGGTGACGATCGTTTGGGATGATCCTGTAAACCTCATGACCTATGTGACATATGTGTTAATGGAGTTATTCGGTTACTCACGTGAAAAAGCTCACGAGCTCATGATGAAAGTCCACACAGAAGGTAAAGCTGTGGTTTCCACAGGGACACGGGAAGAGATGGAACATGATGTTGCGATGCTCCACGAATACGGACTGTGGGCAACTTTGCAACGAGGTGATGAAGGGCTATGAATTCGGAGAAGGGCTTTAAACGACATGGCTCGCATTCATACGTTGCGCAATTTGATGAGAGCGAACGCGAAGTTTTACTTAATCTCATCGAGCAACTTATTGAATTGTTATCAGAGCGGGTAGATCATGGTCACGAAGACCCACTTGCCGCATTGGTTGGAATTACTTCCCATGATTCTTTACCCGAGGATGAAGTTCTGCGACGGTTGCTACCTAATGCATATGCCGATGAAGCTCAGTCAAGTGAATTTAGGCGCTATACCGAATCAACTCTTCGTGGAAAGAAGCAGGCGCATGCAATGTCTCTGCGTATGCATATAAAGAGTAGTGACGATGGAATTGTTGATCTCGATCACGAGAATGCAAATGCCTGGCTTGGTGCACTCAATGACATTCGCCTGGCACTCGGTGTAAGATTAAAAGTAGATCAGAGTTCACCAGAACATTTAGAGTTACTATCACCAGATGATCCAATGCGCGGTGTTTATGCCGTCTACAGATGGCTAGGGTGGCTACAAGAATCTTTACTTGATGCGCTGATGGATGAGTAAGGCGGTACTATTCATCTGTGCTTGAGATATCACGTGAGTTTGTAGATGTGATCCTCGCTCAGTCGCGAGCGGAATATCCCGATGAATGTTGTGGTGTGATTCTTGGCGCCGCAGGGTCAGGTAAAGCAACGCGCTTAAAGCCGATGATCAATGCTGCACATAGCCCAACTTTTTATGAATTCGAGTCAAAAGATCTATTGGCTCTCTACCGCGAGATCGATGACAATAATGAAGAGATCGTCGTGATTTACCACTCGCATACAGAGACTGAGGCGCGCCCTTCGCGGACCGATATCGCCTATGCCTCAGAGCCAGAGGCCCACTATGTCCTTGTCTCTACACGCGAGGAGATTGCACCTGCCACTGAATTTCGCTCATTTCGCATTATTGAGGGTGTTGTGAGCGAAGAAGATGTTTCGATTACCGAATAGCGGATTTCTTCGTCATAATTAACCCATGACTATTGATGTTCGAATCCCAACAATTCTCCGCCCCTACACCAAGGATCAGAAGAGTGTTCAAGCAACTGGTTCTAATTTGGGTGCTCTAATTGCAGATCTCGATCTCACATATGCAGGTATTGGCGAGCGACTTCTTGAAGATGGCGCACTTCGACGTTTTATCAATGTCTATATCAATGATGAAGATGTGCGTTTTCTTGGTGGGCTCGATTCTCAACTCAAAGATGGGGATTCTGTAACTATTTTGCCTGCAGTTGCTGGCGGTTAAGTAAGTGGCGCGTTTTGATTCACTTGCTGACTCAGTTGGGCACACCCCTCTTGTAGGACTTCCGCGGCTATCTCCATCGCCACAGGTGCGTTTATGGGCAAAGATGGAAGATCGTAATCCGACGGGTTCAATCAAAGATCGAGCAGCACTATCTATGCTCGACGCTGCAGAAGCTAGTGGAGCGTTAAAACCCGGCTCAACAATTTTAGAACCTACAAGCGGTAATACTGGAATTTCTCTAGCGATGGCAGCGAAGGTACGCGGCTATCAATTAATTTGTGTAATGCCAGAGAACACAAGTCCCGAACGTAGACAGCTGCTCGAAATGTGGGGCGCAAAAATCATCTCATCCCCAGCTGCTGGCGGGTCCAACGAAGCTGTGCGAGTAGCAAAAGAACTTTCTCTTGCAAATCCTGAATGGGTATTTCTCTATCAATATGGAAACCCAGCTAATACTGCTGCTCATTACAATTCAACAGGACCAGAAATCTTTGCAGATCTACCAACAGTTACTCACTTTGTTGCAGGGCTTGGAACAACAGGGACATTGATGGGCGCAGGCAGATACTTGCGAGAGCAGAATCCTGATATTCAGATAATTGCTGCAGAGCCAAGGTACGGTGAATTGGTCTACGGCCTTCGAAATATAGATGAAGGATTTGTCCCTGAGCTCTACGATGCATCAGTACTTACGCGACGTTTCTCTGTTGGAGCCAAAGATTCTGTACGTCGAGTGAGAGATCTGCTTGATATAGAAGGAATTTTTGCAGGAATATCAACGGGTGCGATTTTGCATGCAGCGATTGCAATCGGTAACGATGCCATTCGTGAAGGAAAGAGTGCAGATATAGCCTTTATCGTCTGTGATGGGGGATGGAAATATCTCTCCACGGGCGTTTACGGATCTAATGTAGACGAAGCGACGGAGGGATTAGAAGGTACCCTTTGGGCATGAGCTCGGCACCAATTGGCATCTTTGATTCTGGAGTTGGCGGCTTAACCGTCGCACGTGCAATTCTTGATCAGCTACCCAATGAATCGACCATTTACATCGGTGATACTGCGCGCGGACCATACGGACCCAGGCCGCTTGCTGAAGTTCGTGATTTCTCTTTGGAGACAATTGATTTCCTGGTTGATCAGGGTGTGAAGGCAGTTGTTATTGCTTGCAATACTGCCAGTGCTGCAATGCTTCGTGATGCGCGCGAGCGGTATTCAATTCCTGTCATTGAAGTTATTCAACCAGCAGTTCGTCGAGCAGTTGCAGCAACGCGAACAGGCCGTGTTGGTGTAATTGGTACTGCGACGACTATTGATTCCAGAGCTTACCTAGATGCATTTGCGGCAGCGCCTCAACTTGAGATCACCGATGTGGCATGTCCGCGATTTGTTGAATTTGTAGAACGTGGCGAAACATCTGGAGCTGAGATCACAGAGTTAGCACGCACATATCTTCAGCCAATTATCGATGCGGATGTCGATACTCTTGTTCTCGGTTGTACTCACTACCCCTTATTAACTGGCGTTATCTCCTATCTTGTTGGGAACGGAGTCTCGCTCGTTTCCAGCGCAGAAGAGACTGCAAAAGATCTCTACCGTACCTTGGTTGAGGGCGATCAATTGCGAAGTTCGACCGCAGGCCCAGCTGTACATACATTCTTAGCAACTGGGGAAGCGAAGGGCTTTGAAGTCTTGGCCCGACGCTTCTTGGGGCCAGAAGTGACTCAGGTAAAACATCAGGAACTTTAGATTCACCACCTTCTACGAATGAGGAAAAAATGACACGGATAGATGGACGTACCAACAATGATTTACGCGAGATCAAAATTACTCGCGGTTGGTTAGAACATGCTGAGGGGTCTGTGCTTGTTGAATTTGGCAAGACTCGAGTTCTCTGTGTTGCATCTTTTACCCCAGGAGTTCCACGATGGCTTAAGGATTCTGGAAAAGGCTGGGTCACATCTGAATATTCCATGCTTCCTCGCGCAACCCATACACGCTCGGATCGTGAATCGGTTAAGGGAAAACTTGGTGGACGTACACAAGAGATTTCACGGCTGATTGGTCGTTCTCTCAGAGGAATTATTGATGTCTCGCAGTTAGGTGAAAATACAATTGTCATTGACTGCGATGTTCTACAAGCCGATGGTGGAACACGTACAGCTGCAATCACTGGTGCTTACGTTGCTCTTGCTGACGCTATTGCATGGGCGCAAGCACAAGGCCACATCAAGGCAACGGCAAAACCACTTGCTGATTCAGTGGCTGCGGTAAGTGTTGGGATTATTGATGGCGTTCCGATGCTCGATCTCTGTTACGAAGAAGATGTGCGAGCAGAAACGGATATGAATGTTGTCTGTAGCGGTGATGGCAGATTCATTGAAGTACAAGGAACTGCAGAGGGTGCACCCTTTGATCGCACGCTTCTGGATTCATTACTTGATCTCGCTCTTGCCGGTTGTGCTGATCTCACTCGACTTCAAAGCCAAGCCCTAGCGAAGTAATTGTGATCTGTGAAGCGACTTCTACTTGCAACTCGAAATAAGGGCAAGATTGAAGAGTTTCATCGCATTCTCGAAGCAATAGCACCAGGAGAAATTGATCTCGTTGGCCTTGACCAATTTCCAGATACCCATGATGTGGAAGAGACGGGAAAGACCTTCGAAGAGAATGCACTCTTAAAGGCGAGCCAGATGTGTAAAGCAACAGGGTTGCCAGCTATTGCAGATGACAGCGGACTCTGCGTAGATGCACTTGGGGGAGATCCGGGGATATTTTCTGCACGGTGGGCAGGCCAGCATGGAGATGATGAGGCAAATCTGCAGAAAGTTCTTGCGCAGGTAAAAAATGTGAAAGGTAGTGACAGGTCTGCATATTTCATCTGCGTTGCAGCGATAGTTCTCCCGGACGGAACTAGCCATTGCGAGGAGGGTCGCTTCTACGGCACGCTGTTAGATCACCCAGTGGGTGAGAATGGTTTTGGCTACGATCCCATCTTCCAGCCTGAAGGTTTACTTATTTCCAGTGCACAGATGCTTGCGGCGGAGAAAGATGCAATTAGCCATCGCGGTAAAGCTCTTAGGGCAATTGCACCGCATGTAAGAAAAATGGTCGCAGGGCTAGGCTAAACTAGGGCTACCCAAAGCAAGGAGTGATTGTGGCCGTTAAGAAGAAACCTGCTGTCAAGAAGACAGCTGCAAAGAAGAAACCTGCTGTCAAGAAGACGGCCGCTAAGAAGAGCACAGCGAAAAAGTCTGTTGCCAAAAAATCTGTGGTTAAGAAAAGTGCAGTAAAGAAGAGAGCGAAGAAGGCCGCCAAGAAATCTTCTGTAAAGAAGCGTGCCGTTAAGAAATCCGCCGTCAAGAAGCGTGCAACGTCAGCATCATCGATTGTTATTCCAGCAGTTCCATCATCAGTGGGAGCTGGACGCGTAGATGTGAGCACGACTCCAAAGCCAGCCTCACGCAGCGCTGCGACACCCGCTGCACAGACAAGTGCGCCAAAGGAGGCTCCAAAACAAGGAGCATCAGGCAAGGTACTTATCGCAATCATTGTCGCCATTATTTTGCTCGCAGTACTTGTGATTACTCGCCCAGATAGTGAAAGTGATGATGCAGCACCTGCTCCGACACCTGCAGTATCTGCCACCGCAAGCGAGGAACCAACAGTTGAACCAACAGTTGAACCAACAGTTGAACCAACAGAGGAAGTAACCTCAGCCCCTGTTACCGATATTGAAGGAGCACAGGCAATTGGTAATTGGAAAGATTCTGCCAAGAGTGTCATGACAATTTCTTGGAAAGCTCCTACAGCATCTGCAGGGTTGACCGGCTACAAAGTTGAAATTCGTGTTAATCGTGGTGAGTGGGTAGTAAAGTCTGAAGTTCCTTCAGATCAACGCTCTATCGATTTCTCCAAGACTGATTCAAGTGGAGAGACTTCATTCCGCGTTTCATCTGTCTACGCGGATGGACAAGAAGCAGTTGGAAATTCCTTTGGGTTTAGTGGTGTATTCGAATAAATCGAAGTAGTTAAGAAGCCCGCATCAGAGATGGTGCGGGTTTTTTATTTAAGCGCTTCATCAATTGCCATGACATAAGCAGTGACACCAGTGGGAACTAAGTGGACACCATCGGGGGCGAAATACTCTGGACGATCTTTTGAAATCTCATTCCAATCAACAACTCTCACATTCGAAAATTCTCGAGCTACCTCTCCAATGATCTGATTGTTCGCATCTCTATAGGGCCTAGGCACAGCAGTATTTACAACAACGATACGGGGGCTATCTTGCGCGAGAGCAAAAATCGCTCGGACCGTCTCTGGCTGAAGAAGATCATTATTTCCAAGGTCCATAACAACTGTTGCACCCGATGCTTTCTCTACATCTTTCTGCATCTCTTCCAGGAGTTCCGGTGCTTGTCGCCCCACCCGAGCATTAACAACCATGAGGGGTTGAATCTCTGACAGTGCGCTACGAATACCAAGAATTACTGAATCTCCGGTTAACCAAATTGATTCGGAAGGGGTAATGACAGCAGTCTCTGACTCATTGATTGGCACCTCCATCGTAAGAGACTCCTCGAATGCCAGCGCTACGCGATTACTCGAGATGATGGCACTAGTTGAAAGAGTTGAGAGTGATATCACGAGGATAGAAATAGATAAAATAACAAGTATTTTCTGTCGCTTGCGTACAGAGGCGGTTCGATATTTCATTCCTTTAAACCAATACTCCACTGCGCCGCTTCTAATGGGGAGTTCAACTAACTTCAAGGAGATATCTGCAAGAGCAAGGACGATAAGTATTCGAACCGCGATAAGTGCCCAATCTTGACCTTCGATATCAACACTGGGACGAGAGATTTGAAAAATCACCCAGTGCCACAGATAAATAGCGTACGAGCGCTCTCCGATCCATAGAAGCACTCGGTTCTGTAGTATCGGGGCAAAACGTGAAGCAGGATGAACAATTGAGGTAATGATTGCTACGCCAAAGACTGCCGCAAGTGGAAATGCAATTTTGTAAGCAGTCGGCGAACTTTCATCAATCAGCAAGAATGAAGCGAGAATCCCAATAAGGCCAAAGACGCCAATAAAGTCAATAAAGTTCTGGGCTCGCTCACTTACCTCGCTCTTGAAGTTCTGCGGAATCCAACTGACTGCAAGTGCTGAACCAAGAAATAGGCCAACGCTATGTGTGTCTGTACCAAAGTAAATATGACTAATATCGCTAGAGGCATCAAGTTGGAGTGATACATAAAAAAGCAGAGATGCCGAAACAAGGGCAATTAAAAGCGCAGCAAGAGGAATAATTTTTTTCCCAAAGCGCTTGAGTACAAGTAAGAGAATTACTGGCCAGATGAGATAGAACTGAGATTCAACGGCGAGTGACCACGTGTGCTGCAATAAAGGGGGCCTGCCAATTGCTTCAAAGTAATCTTGCTCTTTAGCCACGAGCCACCAATTGATAGTGCCGGTCAATGCGAATGGCACATCCGTCACAAATCGTCTTACGGAATCTTGCGCCCAAATCGTGATGTAGATACCTGTCACCACGATCATAAAAATCATCGGCGGTAGCAATCGTCTTGCGCGGGCTTTATAGAAACCTCTTAAATCTAATCCCCCGCTTCGTTCAATTGAATCAAGAAGCAAGCGCGTGATTACATATCCAGAGATAACAAAGAACAAATCAACGCCGAGAAACCCACCGGGTATCCAAGAAAAACCTAGGTGATAGAAAATTACGGCAGCGACTGCAACGGCACGCAATCCGTCAATTGCTGGAATGTGCTGGATACCTCTAGTGGTAGCCATTTCGTCTACCTACGTTTAGTAGGAGATTTCTTCGCGCTCTTTTTTGGAGCGCTCTTCTTCTGTGGAGCTTCAAGTGCTGGCTTGGTCCGCTGACTCACAACTTTCTTTGGAAGTTGTGGCAAGAGTCCACCATCTTCTTTCAAGTTCTCAGAGACTTTGTGCTGCAAATCGTGCAGACGAGAAAATGCCGTTTCAAGATTTGCACGTCCTTGTGCAATTGCGGTCTCGGCAGCTTGGAGAGATTGTGTTTGAATGCGGTGAAGTCGATTAGTCTCTGAGATCACTTGCGATAACCACTGGCGATATTCGATCACTTCATTGTGCGCCTCAGAAATGATCCGCTCGCCTTCGCGCCGTGCAGCCAGAGCCAGCGCAGTTACCTCGCGCCGTTTTTCATCAATAATTGCTTGAGAATCTGCAGTTGCCTGGGAGAGTATGTCTTGGGCTTCACCTTCGGCCGCGCTGATGTACTTGCGACCGCGTGCTTCGGCACTAGCAAGAAGTGCGCGTGCCTTTGTTTCAGCAGATTCAAGAGCCTCTCGAGCGGTCTTGCTCGCCTCGCTTACTAAACGTTCCGATGAAGAGAAAGCTTTCTGTTCGCGCGCCTGTGCAGATTTGATCATCACCATGGCAGTTTCTGTTGCCAAGATTTCAAACTCTTCCTTGCTGAGCGATGTGATATCGCGGCGCGAGCGCAAGTCAGATAATTGAGATTCGAGTTCGCGGATACGTTCAACGGAATTTTGCGCCGAAGTTTCGCTCTCTTTGAATCCAACCCAATTTAGAAATGTGCTTTTCTCGTTTGCCATGGCTATAGATTAGGGCACCGCATGGAATCTCCAAAAGTGCGCAGGGTGAGATTAAATCGGCCGCAGGGTCAGGGCTACGCTCGATAGATAGCGAAAGAGACTGCTAGATACTGCGAGATCCATGCTGCGAGCACGAGAACATGGAAGAGTTCGTGAAAGCCAAAGTATTTCGCATTAGCGCCCGGCTTTTTAAGGGCGTAGAAAATCGCACCAACTGAATACAAAAGCCCGCCCAGTAAAATTGGAATCAGTACCCAGAGCCCACCTTCTCTATAGAGTTGCGGGGTATAGAAAACGGCGACCCAGCCTAGGGCGAGGTAGTTGATGACATAGAGCCAGCGTGGGGCTCCTACCCAGAAGATGCGCATCGCAACGCCGACGAGCGCTCCAATCCAGACAACGCTGAGGCAGATTGTGCGATCACGCCCCTCCAGCAGGGTCATAGCAAATGGCGTATAGGAACCGGCGATGAGCAGGTTGATATTGGCGTGATCCCAGCGCCGCCAGAACTTCTTCTTCGCCGGCGACCATGGAACTCGGTGATAAATCGCTGAGACGCTAAAGAGTGTGATAGCGGTCAGGGAATAGAGGGCTACCGAAAATTTAAGGGACTCTTTGCTCAATATGAAGAGCACAAGGGATGCGACGATTACTGCAGGAGTGGCGCCGAGATGAAACCATCCGCGGAGCTTTGGGGGCTGCGATGGGGGGAGTTCTGCGGTCTCACTGATAGCCATGTCGGTAACAGTAACGATTTTGCCTGGTTTCGGGGCTGGGCGACAATGGCCAGGAAGGGAGAATTCCAGCCACTGGTCAGGAAATTACGGCTCAAGTGAGCACAAATTAGAAAAAAAGTTTAGAAAAAATTAGAAATTATCTCCGTATATAGGTGCAAAGTTGTCGCAACAGGTTCACAATCAGCCCTATCGCTCATCGGTGATGTTCCTCGAGGACCGCACCGGTATCACGATTCCACAGGCCGCCCGGTCGGTGGAGCTCTATAAGAGGCCCCACGGAGGATCTTTTACATGGTTAATTTAGATCAAAACCAATGGAATCTTGTCTATAACATATTCTCGTTTGGACTTGTTTCTATGCTCGCATGCACTGTCTACACACTTGTGTCACAGGCCCGCGTTCTTCCTAAGTACCGCAATGCTCTCGTAATGTCATCGATGGTGACATTTATCGCTGGATACCATTACTGGAGAATTTTTGATTCATTCAAAGAGGCATCAGAGGGAACTAATGTAAATCTTTCAGGTGATCCAGGATCATTTAACGAGGCATACCGCTACGTTGATTGGCTACTCACTGTTCCACTACTACTCGTTGAAGTTGTTGCAGTTCTAGCACTTGCTAAGGAAGTTGCGAGATCACTTATCGTTCGCCTTGTTCCAGCATCAGCTGCGATGATCGCACTCGGTTACCCAGGTGAAATCTCATCAGAGCAGGGAACACAGGTTCTTTACGGTGTACTTTCAACAATTCCATTTATCTACATCCTCTACGTACTCTTCGTAGAGCTCACCAAATCTCTTGATCGTCAGCCAGCAGGTGTTGGAGCGAGCGTGAAGAATCTACGTCTTCTCCTCCTAGCAACATGGGGTGTCTATCCAATCGCTTACATGTTCAACATCTGGGGCGATGCCGGATCTTCATCATTCGTGGCGATTCAGGTTGGTTACACAGTCGCAGACGTATTGGCGAAGTGCGTATTCGGTCTTACAATTCTCAAGATCGCACGCATGAAGTCACATGCTGAAGGAATGGCTGCAGATCACTAATTAACTGCAGTAAGTAGTAGGTAAGGGTGAGCGCACAAGCGCTCACCCTTACTTTTTTATACTTTTAAATATAGGATCTCGAAATGACCTCGCATCGTTCACCAATATTTGCTCTCTCTGATTCATACGTTGAAAAATCTGCACAGCTTAGTCCGATGAGTTCAACCTACTTAGGGCTCACAGAACTCAATGATCAGCTTGATGATTTTTCGATTGCAGGACGAGCCATCGAGGCAGATTTAATACGTGAAACACTGGCTGAGCTAGCCACACTGGCACCCATTGATGAGATTGATCGTGTAGCAAAGTCTGTGATGCAAGAGCGCCTAGCTTCAAGTCTTGAACTTCATGATTCATTTGAATCACATATCTCATTCAATGTTCTGACATCTCCACCTGCTGATATTCGACAGGTATTTGAGATGATGCCATGTGAAAGCGCTGAAGATTTCAATAACATCGCAAAGCGTCTCTTGGCGGTAGAAAAAGCCCACCTCAGTTGGATATCAACAATTGATACTTTGGCAAAGAAAGGAAAGACGGTAGCCCAACGTCAGATTGATGGCATAGCAAAACAACTCGAGGGATATGCCGATGGCGGATATGTCGGCATGGCCACAACGTTTGATCCTGATGGAAAGTACCCAGCAATTCATGAAGCAGCAAAGTCAGCGGCTAAGTCTTCGGCAGAGACAGCTCACTATCTGCGCGGTACCTATATGGCTCTGGCGACACCCAATGATGCAGTTGGTGCCGAGCGTTATGCCGTATGGGCACGTTATTACACCGGTGCCAATCTAGATTTGCGCGCTACGTACGAGTGGGGACTGAAAGATCTCGCCGAGATCAATGCGCGCATGTGGAAAGTTGCTGCAAAGATCAAGCCAGATGCTAAGACCCTCCGGGAAGTTGCCGATTATCTAGATAACGCTCCTGAATATAAAATTCACGGAAAAGAAGCCATCATCAAGAAGCTCCTTGATTTCACGCAGGGAGCAGTTGCACAAATGGATGGTACGCACTTTGATATTGATGATCGAATGAAATTCTGCGATGCGCGCATCGCACCTGAAGGAAGCGCCTCCGCCCCTTACTACATGCCGCCAAGTGAGGACCTATCTCGCCCGGGCACAACATGGCTTCCGCTGATGGGTAAAGATGAAGTTTCCTGGTGGCACCTTGCATCAACTTGGTATCACGAAGCGGTTCCCGGTCATCACTTACAGATCGCAACTTCTGTGATCGAGCGCGATCGCCTCTCACGTTTCCAACGATTTGGTGCGTGGATCAGCGGATATGGCGAAGGGTGGGCGTTATATGCAGAACGCTTTATGGATGACCTCGGTGCATTTGACGAACCAGGAATCGAGATGGGCTTCCTCTCGGCGCAAGCACTGCGCGCTACACGTATTGTCATTGATATCGGAATGCACCTTGGTTACACAGATGAAAATGGCCGTGTATGGGATGCAGTCTCTGGTCGCGAAGCCTTGATGAATAAAGCCCTCCTTGATGAAGGTAGTGCAACCAGTGAGACCGATCGTTACTTGGGTTGGCCAGGGCAGGCAATTTCCTACAAGGTGGGAGAGCGCGAGTGGATTGCCGCTCGTGAAAATGCGAAAAAGCGATTAGGCGCGGAATTCTCACTGAAGAAATTCCATGCACACGCACTCCGCATTGGCCCTATGGGTCTTGATACCTTCGCACAAGAACTTACAATCTGGGATGGAAAATAATGAATAACATGGTGCGCAACAACTACCGTATGGGTGGTTACCTACTTCTCGCACTAGGCCTGATCAATTGGCAGTATCAAAATAACGATGCTGGCGTTGCAACTCGTTCACTTCTCATATTAATGCCAGGTGTTGTAGTCATCGCTATGACCTTCATCAAGCCCCTTGATGCATTTATGGGCAGCAGAGTAGGAATGTCTCTGATTGCTGTAGTGGGTGCGATCCTTGTCGGGCTCTCATTTCTCAATTAAGAAATGAACTTAACTCATAGTTCACTTCTCATTCACTATCGGGAGATACCGTAACAGCCATGATGACTCCTGCTGAGCCAAATCAAAGCAAGCCAAGCGTTCTCTTTGTCTGCGTTCATAATGCAGGTCGCTCGCAGATGGCGGCCGGATTTATGTCCCACCTTGGGCAAGGAAGAGTGGAAGTTCTCTCTGCGGGATCGGCCCCAAAAGATTCAATTAATCCGATAGCTGTTGAGGCGATGGCTGAGATTGGGATTGATATTTCTCATAATTCGCCAAAGGTCCTTACTAACGACGCCGTTGAACAATCTGATGCAGTGATCACGATGGGGTGTGGTGATGTCTGCCCCTTTTACCCCGGCAAGCGCTATGAAGATTGGGTACTCGATGATCCTGCCGGACAAGGAATCGAAAGCGTCCGAGTTATTCGAGATGAGATTAAGGCGCGCGTTGAGGCGTTACTTGCAGAGTTACTAGACTGATCCAATGAGGGTACGGGCGCACCTTGCAGAGTTTCTAGGCACAGGGCTTATCACAGCAACCGTAGTTGGCTCTGGAATCATGGCTCAAAATCTGAGCGATGATATTTTGCTGCAATTATTTATCAATACTTTTGCGACAGTTATGGTCTTAGCTCTTGCGATCTGGCTTTTGACACCTGTCAGTGGTGCCTATTTCAACCCAGCCGTCGTATTTATCGCTTTTCTGCGAAAGAGAGAGTCTCTGGTCACAGCCGTGACTTTTTCAGCAATACAAATTGTGGGAGCTGCAGGGGGAGCGATTGTTGCTCATGCACTCTTCAGCCGCGCCTTGATTGATCCTTCAACAAATGTGCGTGACGGTAGGGCACTATTTATCAGTGAAATTGTTGCAACTGCTGGACTCATTACCACTATTTTCATCGCAAGCAATCAAGGGCGTGGAGACCAAGTCTTCTGGTTGGTACCTATGTGGATTGGTAGCGCATATGTATTTACATCTTCGACCAGTTTTGTTAATCCTGCCATTACGCTCGGTCGCTCTCTCACTAATAGCTTCTCTGGTATCGCAATCGCTTCTGTGCCTCTTTTTATCGCAGCACAGTTCATCGGAGCTCTCTTAGGCCATATGATTGCAAACCTACTCGTAAAACCAGTTCAGAAATAGTCTTACTTATTTACTTCGGAATTCGATATCTTTTTTCTTCATCTCAGAGACGAGAATACGAATCACATTCGGCCCAATTCCATCTAGCTCTTTAAGTGCACTTAAGGATGCCTTACGAAGATCTGAAATTGTGTAGAAACCTTCGTCAATAAGGGTTCGGCGAGCTGGTGCACTAATTCCCATAGCAAGCCATTCCTGATCAGCGTCTGAATATGGATCATGCTCAACTTCGCCGCGGGTCACCGCAGATTTGCTGGCAGCTTTTTCAGCACGACGAGCAACGGCAGCAGCCATTGCCTCAGAGTGTAATTTTTTAACTTTTGCCCTTGATGGTTTTGCCATAATTTTCACTCAACTCACATTGGAAAACGATGAAACTGGTGGTGCTGGTGCGGGAGGCGGGACTTGAACCCGCACGTCCGAAGACACAGGTTCCTAAGACCTGCGTGTCTGCCATTTCACCACTCCCGCAAAAGAGCGACTTTCGTAACCGTACAAATTATGTTCGACACAGAATTGTTATTTCAATCCTGTGGCTATTGGACTAGGTTACGGGTAAGTTCGCCTTTGCTCCAAACTGATACACGCGCTACTCAAGACCACGGGAGAAAACCATGTCTATTACGCCAAGCCCAGCAGATAAATTTACCTTCGGACTCTGGACCGTCGGTTGGCAGGCTCGTGATCCCTTCGGAGATCCAACGCGAGGACCGCTAGATCCCGTGCGCACCGTGAACGAGTTGGCAGCACGAGGTGCATATGGAGTGACCTTCCATGATGATGACTTGATCCCATTTGGTAGCAATGATTCAGATCGTCACGCACATATCGACCGATTTAAGAAGGCGCTTGCACAAACCGGAATGAAAGTTCCTATGGTTACAACAAATCTCTTCACACATCCAGTCTTTAAGGATGGAGCATTCACATCTAATGATCGCGATATTCGTCGTTATGCTATTCGCAAGGTAATGCGAAATATTGAACTCGCAGTTGATCTGGGTGCAGAAACATATGTCTTTTGGGGTGGCCGAGAAGGCGCTGAATCTGATGGAGCAAAAGATGCATACGTGGCACTTGATCGCTTCCGTGAAGCGTTTAATGTGCTCGGTGATTTTGTTGCAGACAATGGATACACAATTAAATTTGCACTTGAACCAAAGCCAAATGAACCTCGTGGCGATATGTTCTTGCCAACCATCGGACACGCACTGGCTTTTATCAACTCACTTGATCGACCAGAGATGGTGGGTGTTAATCCTGAAGTTGGCCACGAGCAGATGGCCGGACTTAACTTTGTACATGGAATCGCCCAAGCGCTCTGGCATGGCAAGCTCTTTCATATCGATCTCAATGGACAGCATGGTCCAAAGTACGATCAGGATCTTGTCTTTGGCCATGGCGATCTCAAATCAGCCTTCTTCCTTGTTGATTTACTTGAAAGCCATAAGTACTCAGGACCTAAGCACTTTGATTACAAGCCAGCACGCACAGAGAGTGATAAAGGTGTCTGGGAGTCAGCAACGGCAAATATGCGCACCTATCTCTTGCTGAAAGAGCGGGCACTTGCATTCCGTAGCGATCCACGTGTGATTGCTGCAATGAAGGATTCCAACATCCCTGGCCTCACAGAACCAACTCTTGCAAAAGGCGAGACATGGAAGTCACTCACTGATGCCGACAGCTTTGATATCGAAGCTGCCGGAGCGCGTGGTTATCACTATGAAGCCCTCGACCAGTTAGCTCTTGAGCACCTCATGGGAGTCAAGGGCTAAATCCCTTCTCCCCATGCGCTTTACCAATGGATTCTGGCTCCTTCGCGAAGGTGTGCGCGCTTACTACGGTAAGACTGCCCATCGCATTGATCGCACTGATTCCGGACTTACGATCTATTCACCGAGCAAAGTGATTGCAGATCGAGGCGATACTCTCAACATCCCATTGATTACAACTCGCTTGCATTCACCGATGAAGAACATCATCGGTATGAAAGTGACGCATCATGAAGGTGGTGTTGATCGCGGACCCCACTTTGAGTTAACGGGGGATGCAAGCTCACCTCACATTTCTCAAGATGGCCATAGCTATTCGATTAAGAACGCCGAATTAATTGCATCAATCACGCAAGGTGAAGCTTTTCATTTAGATTTCAGCGCAGAAGGTAAGCACCTGACTCGGGTTGCCGATAAAGGCATTGCCTGGATGAACCACAATGGCGATCCCTATATCAATATTCAACTTAACTTGGCTGTGGGTGAATTGGTCTATGGCCTTGGTGAGCATTTCACTCCCTTTGTAAAAAATGGACAAGTAATTGAAATCTGGAATGAAGATGGCGGCACCGCATCCGAGCAAGCCTATAAAAATATTCCTTTCTATCTGACTAACCGTGGCTATGGAGTATTTATTAATCACACCGGCAAGGTCAGCCTTGAGATTGGCACCGAGGTAGTAGATAAAGTGCAGATATCTGTGCCAGGTGAAGAGCTTGAAATCTTCTTTATCTACGGCAAAAATCCGCGCGAAATAATTAAGCGCTACACAGACTTCTTAGGCAAACCTGCCAAGGTTCCCGATTGGTCCTTTGGACTCTGGCTCTCGACCTCTTTTACAACTAATTACGATGAAGCCACCGTTAACTCATTCCTTGATGGCATGGCAGAATGTGAAATTCCGGTGAGCGCATTTCACTTCGACTGTTTCTGGATGAAGGAATTTAGCTGGAGTGATTTTGAATGGGATAGCGCTGTATTTCCTGATCCTGCAGGGTTGATCAAGCGTCTGCACGACAAGGGATATCGCGTCTGTGTCTGGACCAATCCATACATCGCGCAGATGTCATCACTCTTTCCTGAAGCAAAAGAGAAGGGCTACCTGATCAAGCGCCCAGATGGCAGCGTTTGGCAGTGGGATCTATGGCAGCCAGGAATGGCAATCGTTGATTTCACCAACCCAGATGCCTGTACTTGGTTTCAATCAAAGTTACAGAAACTTATTGATATTGGCGTTGACTCATTTAAGACAGATTTTGGCGAGAGAATTCCAACCAATGTTGTTTTTAGTGATGGCAGTGATCCGGTGCGGATGCACAATTACTATCCGTATCTCTATAACAAAGTTGTCTTCGAACTTCTTGGACGTAAGCCAAATAAGGAAACTGTTGTCTTCGCACGTTCTGCAACTGCTGGATGTCAGAAGTTTCCGATTCACTGGGGTGGCGATAACGAATCCACCTTTGAATCTATGGCCGGAACTCTTCGCGGTGGATTGGGTATGGCCTTATCTGGCTTTGGTTATTGGAGCCATGACATTGGTGGATTTGAAGGAACTCCCAACCCAGATGTATTTAAGCGTTGGGTTGCATTTGGACTTCTCTCCTCACATTCGCGTCTGCATGGCAGTGGTTCGTATCGCGTTCCATGGCTTATCGATGACGAGGCAAGCGTTGTTACTCAATTCTTTACGAATCTCAAGATTTCGCTAATGCCATATATCTTGAAGATGTCAGAGATTGTTCATACCCAGGGCATCCCAATTATGCGCCCCATGATGATGGAATTTCCTGAAGATCCCTCATGTCTCTACCTTGATCGCCAATATATGTTGGGGGAGTCGATCCTTGTCGCCCCTATCTTTAACTCAGATGGCGTTGCCGATTTCTATCTTCCTGCAGGCAAGTGGACTTCATTAATCACTGGCAAAAGTGTTGAAGGCGGCAGTTGGCGTAGTGAAAAGCATGGCTACACATCACTTCCACTTTATATTCGTGAAAGCACACTTGCGCAAAACGGGGCAGAGTTAAACCCTGTCATGAAGTAATTTCAACTTACGGTTTACTCTGATGGGTTCAGTATCTACCGCGCTCCAGAACTTCTCTTCCGTGAAACCGCATCAACTGTTGCCGCCAAGATCAAGACACCGCCAGTGACCAGGAAGTTGATTCCAGCGGGAAGACCAATGAGGCCAAGTCCGTTGTCGATGATTGCAATCACAAGTGCACCCGCTGCCGCGTGTATCAGACGACCGCGCCCACCGAAGAGGCTAACACCGCCGACTACAGCCGCTGCAACGCCAGAAAGAACGATCGCCTTTCCTGCTGTGGCTTCAACTGCGCCGACGCGACTAGCATTAAAGATTCCAGATATGACTGCAAGAGATGAACAGATCATGAAGGCGATGATTCGGATTTTAATTACCTTGATACCTGAACGTCGCGCGGCTTCAGGATTTCCACCGACTGCATAAAGGTGACGTCCAAAACGCGTGCGATCAAGTAGCAAGGTGCCGAGAAAGAGAACAGTTAGTGCAATTGGCACAACTATTGGGACACCGCTAATCTCTTTAATCGATCGACTTCGGTTCTCATTAAGGATTGCAACGAGCGCAGCTCCGATAACTGCAACAACTACGAGCTTGGTATACATAAGTGATATCGGACGATTTACAAGACCATTACGCGCTCGAACTCCGCGATCATAGAAATTTAAAAGTGTCATAACTGTGATTCCAATTGCGAGGAATGCCCAACCCATCCAACCTGGAAGGTTGTCATTCATAATGGCTCTAATCTCTGGAACTTCGATACGGTAGATGCCACCATCACCAAGAAGAGCTAGCTGTAACCCTTGGAAACCCAGAAATAGGCCAAGGGTTACGACAAAGGATGGAACACCAACCTTTGCCACGAAGAATCCAATGAATGCACCAATGGCCATCCCACAGAGCAAGCCGGCAACAATTGAAATTCGCCAGTCGATTTCCCAGCGATTTGTCATAATAATAAAGAGCGCCATCGCCACACCAGATGTGACACCGGCAGATAAATCAATTTCGGCGAGAAGAATGACAAAAACCAGCGCCATTGCAAGCATCATCAAGGTTGCCGTCTGTGTCAAAAGATTGGCAAAGTTACCTTGAGTAAGAAAGTATGGGTTGAGCGCTGCAAATAAAAATGTGAGAACAAAGAGTGAGAGGACTGAAGGAAGAGCGCCCATCTCTCCACCTTTAACTCTTGCCTTGTAAGCGGTGAGTTGCTCGCGGACGTTTCCCTCGTGACCTGAACCGATAGTGACGCTCACTCTTGATCTCCCATCGTGCGAGAACCGGTGATGTATTGAACAACGTCAAGATGGTTAGTCTCTGAAGATTTAAGGTTTGCCACCATCTTGCCAAGATAGAGAACGGCAATATCGTCTGCCACCTTAAATACATCTTGCAGGTTGTGGCTAATAATGATGACGGCAACACCCGAATCAGCAAGGCGGCGCACAAGGTTAAGCACCTGCTCGGTCTGAGCTACACCAAGAGCTGCAGTCGGTTCATCGAGAATAACGAGTTTTGCATTGCGCAGAACAGAACGTGCAATGGCAACTGTTTGACGTTGACCGCCTGAAAGTGATGCAACTTTCTGACGCACTGAGCTCACCGTACGTACTGAAAGCCCAGTAAGAGTCTTTGATGCTTCAAATTCCATTTGTGGTTCATTAAGAGTTATTCCAAGCATAGCCTCACGACCAAGAAACATATTTTGAACGATATCCAAATTTTCACAGAGAGCGAGGTCTTGATATACAACCTCAATACCAAGGGCTGCAGCGGCACGTGCGCTGGGCAACTGAACTTCTTTACCTTCGAACTTAACAACGCCACCGTCATACTCTTGTACGCCTGCTAGCCCTTTAATCAGAGTTGACTTTCCGGCACCGTTATCACCGACAAGTGCAGTAACCCGTCCGGCATAAGCGGTGAAATCTATTCCTTTGAGAACATCCACTGGACCAAAACTCTTGGTAATTCCGATGAGTTCAACAATCGGCGTTTGCGATGTCATTTCAACCCTTTCAAAAAAATAGTTTAAATCTTGCCATTTCTTTCGTAAAAGCCTCCGCGCCGGCACATCAAGTGCCGGCGCGGAGGACCTACTTATTGCTTAATTACGCTGTGACGCCGAACTCTTCACAAGCAGCCATTACAGCAGCTGTGCAAACTTCGTCGTAGTTAGCATCTCCTGAAGCAACAACTTCTGCGACCTGATCAGGTCCAACAGAGTTAGGAGTTACCGCAATGTATGGAGTTCCATCAGCGAGTGCCTTGTCTGCAGATGGTGTCTCACCATTAAGCAGTGCAATCGCCAAATCTGATGCAGCTGTTGCAATCAGTGTGTATGGCTTCCAAACAGTTGTGGTCTGCTTGCCTAGAAGAACATTCTGGAGACCAGCTGGTGAAGCATCTTGTCCTGAAACAGGAACCTTCAAGCCAGCCTTATCAAGAATTGTGATGATGTTTGCAGCGTTGTTGTCATTTGGTGCAAGAACTGCATCAACTTTTCCACCAACAGCTGTAAGTGCCTGCTCGAACAATGTTCCGGCCTTTGCGCCATCCCATGTTCCGGCCATGCTAAAGATTGGCTTTACACCAGCTGGCTCAAGAACTGAGAGCGCGCCGTCATAGAACATCTTTGCATTTCCATCAGTTGGATCTCCCTGACCGTAGATAACACGGGCAGTCTTTGGATCCTTACCTGCCGCAGCTAGACCATCAAGAATTGCTTGTCCCTGAAGTGCTCCGACTGACTCGTTATCAAATGATACGTAGTAGTCAGCGCCTTCGATTGGGCGGTCGTATGCGATTACAGGAATACCTGCTTCTTTAGCCTTTGCTGCTACCTGGATACCTGCACCCTGGTAATCAACAAGGATCATGACACCGCAACCCTTTGTAAGCATCTGATCTGCGATCGTTGCGAACTTTGCTGTGTCACCTTGTGCGTTCTGAATATCTGTTTCAAATCCTGCACCTGTGAGTGCTGAATCCATTGCTGGGCGATCTCCGTTTTCCCAACGTGTTGATGACTCTGAGTCAGGAAGAATCATGCAAGCACGCTTGCCTGCAGAATCATCGCTGCTTGAGCAACCTGAGATCAAAAGAGCTGCTGCTGCTGCGATCGCACCAGCAATAACTAGACGGCGCTTTGCCATTTGTTTTACCTTTCGAAAGGTGTTCTCGCCTATGGCCAAAACTGTTTCGACCAGACATGTAGGCGGGGACGTACCCGAGAGTAATAGGAATTTCCCCTAAGGTCACTATCCAAGAGGTCACGTTCTGGTAAAGGCATCAAGACGCTCAGAACAGGTAACCTTGCGTAATGCAGAGGTTATCTGGCTCAGAATCCCTCGAGGCGGCGATCCTTGCTGCGATCGCGCGGGCATTTGAGCGGGGTGATTTGCTGGGAACGATACCAGTGGCGATTTCCTTGGAGCGGCCAAAAAATCGAAACCATGGGGATTATGCGACCTCGATCGCCCTTCAATTAGCAAAGGCGGCGGGCAAGAGTCCGCGCGAGGTCGCCGAACTGTTGCGCTCTGACATTGCCGAGTTACCTGAAGTAAGCGCTGTAGATATTGCCGGCCCTGGATTCATTAACATCACCTTGAATCGAAGTAGTCAAGCAGAACTTGTAAGAACAATTCTCTCTGCGCCAACGACATATGGCACTGGTGACACACTCGCTGGAATCTCAATCAATCTTGAATTCATTAGCGCGAATCCAACAGGTCCACTTCACTTAGGACATACGCGTTGGGCTGCTGTGGGAGATGCACTCGGTCGAGTTCTTTCTGCGGCAGGTGCCAAGGTCACGCGCGAGTTCTATATCAACGACCGCGGAAACCAGATGGAACTCTTTGGCCAATCTGTTGAAGCGGCAGCACTTGGGTTACCAATCCCCGAAGATGGTTATCAAGGTGCATATATTGCAGATCTTGCCACCCAAGTTGTAAAAGAAAATCCGCAGATCACACAGGTGGAAGGGCAAGCTCGTCAGGATGCTTTCCGCGAGGCCGCTTATAAGATGCAGCTCGCCCAACAACAAGGTGTTCTCGAAACATTCAATACTCGCTTTGATATCTGGTTCTCTGAGCGCTCACTTCATGATGCCGGAGCTGTCGAGCACGGCGTAGAAAAACTACGGAAAGAAGGACATGTCTTTGATTCTGAAGGTGCAATCTGGCTGCGCACTACTGATTTTGGTGACGATAAAGATCGCGTGATTACAAAAGCAAACGGTGATCTCACTTACTTTGCATCCGATACCGCGTACTACATCAATAAGCGTGAGCGTGGATTTGAGATCTGCATCTACATGTTGGGCGCTGATCATCACGGCTACGTTAATCGTTTACGCGCAACCGCAGCATGTGCTGGTGATAATCCTGATTACAACGTTGAAGTACTTATTGGCCAACTTGTGAAGATTATGGAGGGCGGCGAAGAGGTAAAGCTTTCAAAACGTGCAGGAACAATTATTACGCTTGAAGAATTAGTAGAAAAAGTAGGAGTAGATGCCGCTCGTTACACTCTGATTCGTTATCCAGTTGATACACCAATGGTGATGGATATCGATATCTTGCGCAGAAATACAAATGAAAATCCTGTCTATTACGTGCAGTATGCCCATGCCCGCATCGCGGCAGTTCTTCGCAATGTCGAAGAGCTTGCTATCCCAATTGGTCTTGACCATTTTGATCCCACCCAGCTTTCCCACAATCGCGAAAATGAGCTGCTCGGCACGCTGGCAGAATTTCCTCGAGTCGTTGCAACGGCTGCACAGTTACGTGAACCTCACAGAGTTGCCCGCTATCTCGAAGAGCTGGCCGGTGTGTATCACGGCTTCTACGCAGATTGTCGCGTATTGCCGCTGGGTGATGAGTCGATCTCTTCATTGCATTCAGCTCGCGCTAATCTTTGCGCAGCGACGAAGCAGGTATTACATAATGGCCTAGAGCTTCTCGGCGTGAGCGCCCCGGAGAGGATGTAGAGAAATGTGGTCCTCAGCTGTCTCATTTAATCAAGAAGGTCTTGCCATCGGAGGCCTCACAGCTCGTGCACTAGCAAGTGAGTTTGGAACACCTACTTTCTTTATCGATGAAAATCACTTTCGCTCACGTGCACAGTTATGGGCAGATGCGTTAAACGCCAATTTTGGTGACTCTGCTGGCACTGTTTATTACGCTGCAAAGGCATTTATCTGCACCGATGTAGCTCGCTGGATCAAGGAAATCGGAATCGGAATCGATGTCTGCACAGGTGGTGAACTTGCTGTGGCGCTGGCTGGAGGAATTGATCCAAAGAAAATTGAATTGCACGGCAATAACAAATCAGTTGCCGAGATCAATCGCGCAGTCGAGGTTGGTGTCAGAGTAATTGTGTTGGATTCATTATTCGAAATTGAACGAGTGAGTTCTGCGGCAAAGAAAGCAGGGGTTCGCCAGGCAGTGATGCTCCGCCTGACTCCGGGGGTACAAGCTCATACCCACCAATCAATATCAACTGCTCACGAAGATGTGAAGTTTGGATTTTCAATTGCAAGTGGTTCGGCATGGGCTGCAATCTCAGAGGTCATGTCCCACCCTGAGCTAGAGCTGCGAGGCTTTCATACTCATATTGGATCTCAAATCTTTGGGACTGATTCTTTCGAACTTGCGGCCACTCGCATCATTGCGCTGATGGCTAAATTTAAAGATGAATACTCTTCGGAACTTCCCGAACTTGATCTCGGTGGCGGGTATGCAATTGCCTATCTTCCAGGTGAAAAAACTGTAGAGCCGCACAATGTCTTGCCAGCACTGAGCGCACTCGTCAAAAGAGAGTGCAAAGCCGCTGGATTAAAGCTGCCGCTGATTTCAATTGAACCTGGACGAAACATCGTTGGACCGACAACGTTTACCTTGTATGAAGTCGGAACGGTAAAAGATGTCACGCTAGAAGATGGCGGAATTCGCAAGTATGTTTCAGTCGATGGTGGCATGAGTGAGAATATGCGTACCTCTTTATATGATGCCGAATACTTTGCAACGTTAGCCGATCGCACATCAACTGCACCGCTGACGCAATCACGAGTAGTAGGTAAGCATTGTGAAACCGGCGATATTGTTATTCGCGATATTAAACTTCCAGCAGATATCGCACCCGGTGATCTTCTTGCCACCCCCGCGACTGGGGCATATGGCCGGAGCATGGCAAGTAACTACAATCATGTGCCCCGACCCCCTGTTGTTGCTATAAAAGATGGGAAAGCCCGCGTAATAGTTCGCCGCGAAAATGAGGCAGATCTACTCGCACTCGATGTGAAAGAATAGGCAGATGAGATCCCCTGATCAGCCAGTGAGAATCGGCATGCTTGGGTGTGGCGTTGTCGGAAGCGAAGTAGCCCGATTGATTCTGGCCGATTCCGTTGAACTTTCTACCCGCGCGGGGGTAAAGATTGAACTAGTCAGAATTGCAGTTCGTGAGATCATGGCGCGTCCTGGGATTCCACAAGAACTATTTACTCTTGATGCCGAATCAATTGTGAATGATCCAAGTATTGATTTGATTATTGAAGTGATAGGTGGAATAGAACCAGCGCGCTCACTCATCTTGAAAGCAATCAGTAATCGCAAATCTATCGTTACCGCCAACAAGGCTCTACTAGCTAGCCACGGCGCAGACTTATTTACCGCGGCATATGCGCAAGGTGAAGATATTTACTATGAAGCTGCAGTTGCGGGAGCGATTCCAATTATTCGCCCCATGCGAGATTCGTTAGCGGGAGATCATGTTGTCCGCCTGATGGGTATCGTTAATGGAACGACAAATTATATTTTGACGAAGATGCATGAAAATAATCGTGAGTTTGCAGATGTCCTGGCCGAGGCGCAGAAACTCGGTTACGCCGAAGCGGATCCCACCGCCGATATTGAGGGTTTCGATGCTGCAGCAAAGGCTGCAATTTTATCTGGACTTGCATTTCATACCCGCGTTGCCGTGGACGATGTCTATCGTGAGGGCATTTCGCAGATCACCTTAGGAGATGTTCGCATCGCCAAATCAATGGACCATGTAATTAAATTATTGGCGATCGCAGAGTTGACGCCAGCAGATGAGATTTCAGTTCGCGTTCACCCAGTCCTCCTCCATAAGAGCCACCCATTGGCATCTGTGCGCGATGCATTTAATGCCATTTTTATTGAGGCAGAATCTGCTGGTCCATTGATGTTCTATGGCCGTGGTGCTGGTGGTGCTCCAACAGCATCTGCAATTCTTGGAGATGTGGTTGCGGTATCACGACACATTGCACTGAACTCAATTGGCCAGCGTGAAACTGATTATGCAGACCGAGATATTGCCTCAATTGAAACCACAAAGACCAAGTTTCTAATGCGCCTGGAAGTCCAGGATAAATCAGGTGTTTTAGCTGCTATTGCTCAAACCTTTGCTGAGCAGGATGTCTCGATTCAAACCGTTGATCAAAATGGTCGTGATGATGATGCCGAACTCATTATTGTCACCCACGGTGCAACTGAAGGAGAACTCAAAGCGACAGTTGAAGCGCTCAAGAAGCTTTCGATTGTCACAAAGATTTCTAGCGTTATTCGAGTAGAAGGCTCGACATCGCTATGAGCATTTTCGGAGGAAAGAAAAGTTCAGGTGCCCACCAATGGCGGGGTGTGATCGAGGAATACCGTCACCGACTTCCCGTCAGTGATAAAACTCCTATCGTTTCATTGCGCGAGGGAGGCACTCCACTTATTTATGCCTGCAATCTCTCTGAGTTGCTTGGTAATAATGTCTGGATTAAGTACGAGGGATTAAATCCAACTGGCTCCTTCAAAGATCGTGGAATGACGATGGCGATTTCAAAGGCGGCAGAAGATGGCGCTAAGGCGGTCATCTGTGCATCAACAGGAAATACGTCGGCATCGGCTGCGGCGTACGCGGTCAAGGCCGGTATGACCCCTGCCGTTCTTATCCCTAAAGGAAAAATTGCTATGGGTAAGCTCGCTCAGGCAGTTATTCATAATTCAACAATTTTGCAGGTCAATGGAAACTTTGATGATTGCCTCACCTTAGCGCGCGAGCTTTCAGAGAATTACCCCGTTGCACTAGTGAACTCTGTTAACCCTTATCGCATCGAAGGTCAAAAGACTGCTGCATTTGAAGTTGTCGATATGCTTAAAGATGCTCCTGATATTCATGCCCTCCCTGTTGGAAATGCTGGAAATATCACCGCATATTGGAAGGGGTACAAGGAGTATCGCAGTGATCGAATCTCCACCAAACTGCCTCAGATGTACGGATTTCAGGCCGCAGGTGCGGCACCAATAGTTAAAGGAAAGATTGTAAAAAATCCTGACACCATCGCGACTGCAATTCGAATTGGAAACCCGGCATCGTGGGCACAGGCTGTTGAAGCACGTGATCTTTCTGGCGGTGTCATTGATTCGGTAACCGACAAGGAAATTCTCTCGGCCTACCGCCTTATTGCTGCGCAAGAAGGAATATTCGTTGAACCTTCATCGGCTGCTGGTCTTGCAGGACTCATTAAATATAAGAAAGCCGGCAAACTTCCCTCAGGAAAGACCATTGTTATCACAGTGACAGGTCATGGACTAAAAGACATTCCCTATGCACTCGAAGCGGCAAAGAAGCCCTTAGTTGTTCCGGTGGATGTAAAGGCTGCGGCAAAAGCGTTGGGATTAAAGTAAATGGCAAAACCAACCTTTAAAGCAAACCCAATGCAGGTACAAGTTCCGGCGACTAGTGCCAATCTCGGTCCAGGTTTTGACTGTTTTGGATTAGCGCTCGATCTTCATGATCGTTACGTCGCGCAGATTCTGGATGAACCAGGTCTTGATATTGATGTTGCAGGAGAAGGCGCGGATTCGCTACCACGCAGTGACAAGAACCTTCTTATCAAGGCAATGAATAAAGGCTTTGAGTTCTTAGGTGGCAAGCCAAAAGGAATTGCTGTTCGCGCACTCAATGTGATTCCTCACGGTCGTGGGTTAGGTTCATCTGCAAGTGCAATTGTTGGCGGACTCGTTCTTGCACGCTCGCTTGTTCTTACTGGCAGCGACAAGATGAGTGATCAATCTTTATTAGATTTAGCGACTTTCATGGAAGGACATCCAGATAACGTTGCAGCAGCGCTCTATGGTGGGGCAACCATCGCTTGGCAGGAAGATCATCATGGAAAGTTAGTGGCCCAAGCCTTACCCCTTGCAGTTGATTCGCGAATTCGTGCGATTGCTTTTATTCCGAAACAAGAATTTTCTACAAGTAGGGCTCGCAAGTTGCTTCCGGAAAGCATTCCTCACGCAGATGCAGCAGCTAACTCAGCTCGTAGCGCACTCTTATCTCATGCACTTACACATCGCCCTGATCTAATCTTTCGCGCAACGGAAGATTTTCTCCATCAGGATTATCGCACCACGGGTATGCCAGCATCGTTGAAGTTAATGAGTACCCTTCGCAAGGCTGGTGTAGCTGCCTGTATCTCGGGGGCTGGCCCAACAGTTCTCGCTCTTCACACCTCAGATCAATCCGAGCTCGAAGAGTTAATGCGGGTGGCAGGCAATGGTTTTGAGGCAAAATCACTCGATATTGCAGTTCGTGGTGCAACCCTGTTATAGTTTGGCCATCACCTTATAGCCCGCAAGCTAGGGCCAAAAGTTAAGTTGATAGATAAAAAATCCCTTGGGTTTGACTCACATATATTTGACGTACATTTATTTGCGGCAAACCCCAAACTGAAAAGATAGAGATGACCGAAAAAGAACCTGTCCGTTCAAGCAGCCCTGAGCTCACTTCAATGACCCTTCCTAAGTTAAAGGAAGTTGCGTCACAACTCGGTATCGAAGGTGCAGCGAAGATGAAGAAAGACCAGCTCGCTGGTGCGATTGCTGATTTACAGGCAAAGAACCGCGAAGAGGCTAAGGCCGAGCGTGAAGCACGCCGTGAAGCACGCAATGCAAAACGTAGCGCTGGACGTGAAGCTAAAGAAGATTCTGATAACGACAATGATGACGGCGAGAACGATTCCGCCAATAATTCAGGCGATAACGGTGACCGTGGTGATCGTAACGATCGTAACCGTGGACGTGATCGCAATCGTGGACGTGATCGCAATCGTGACCGTAACCGTGATCGTGGTCCTCGCGAAGAGCGCGAACCTGTTATTAGCGAAGATGATGTCCTTGTACCAGTCGGCGGACTGGTCGACATTATGGATAATTACTCATTTATTCGTACCGGTGGATACCTACCAGGGCCAAATGATGTCTATGTTTCACAGAGCCAAGTCCGCAAATACGGCCTTCGTAAAGGTGATGTTGTTACAGGCCAGGTTCGACAATTACGCGAAGGAGAACAGCGTCAGAAGTACAACCCGCTGATTACTCTTGAAACAATTAACGGAGTTACTCCTGAAGAGGCACGCGGTCGTGTTGAATTCGGAAAGCTTGTTCCTCTCTATCCGCAAGAGCGTCTCCGCCTTGAAACTGAACCAAATATTCTGACAACTCGTGTTATCGATCTGATCGCACCTATTGGTAAAGGTCAGCGCGGACTCATAGTTTCACCACCTAAGGCTGGTAAAACCATGGTCTTGCAATCCATTGCAAATGCGATCACTACAAATAACCCTGAGTGCCACTTGATGGTTGTACTTGTCGATGAGCGCCCAGAAGAGGTTACCGATATGCAGCGCAGCGTTAAAGGTGAAGTTATCGCCTCAACCTTCGATCGCCCAGCAGATGATCACACCACAATCGCAGAGCTTGCGATCGAGCGCGCAAAGCGCCTGGTAGAACTTGGCCACGATGTAGTTGTACTTCTTGATTCGATTACTCGACTTGGCCGTGCCTATAACATCGCAGCCCCTGCATCAGGTCGAATTCTCTCTGGAGGCGTTGACTCTGCAGCTCTCTACCCACCAAAGAAGTTCTTTGGTGCTGCTCGTAATATTGAAGATGGTGGCTCGCTCACAATCTTGGCAACCGCCCTTGTTGACACCGGTTCTCGTATGGATGAAGTGATCTTCGAAGAGTTCAAGGGCACCGGAAATATGGAGCTCATCCTTGATCGCCGTATGGCTGATAAGCGCATCTTCCCAGCGGTCAACGTTGTTGCATCTGGTACTCGTAAAGAAGAAATTCTCATGGGAACTGAAGAGCTCAATATTGTTTGGAAGTTACGTCGTGTACTTCATGCCCTTGAGCCACAGGCTGCTCTTGAACTTCTCCTTGAGAAGATGAAGGGCACCAAGTCCAACGTCGAGTTCTTGATGCAGATCCAGAAGACAACATCTGGTCCAGACGACTCCAAATAAATATAATAAGTAATTACCAGTGGGAAATTACTTCTGAGGAACGAATACTTCTCTGATTACTCGATTAACTAGAGAAATATAGGCATCGTTATCAACAGGTGTCTCACTCAAGTCATCGACGATCTTGCCTAAGGTCCACGCCTGCATCAAAACTGCGAGGGCATGCGGCTGAACTTCAGGATTACAGAGCCCGCGCGCTTGAGCACCGCTGATTAATTCTGCGAGAACATCTGTTAAGCGCTGTTGCTCATGGCGCAATAGATCTGACATTCGAGGACTTGTAATCGCTCTACCAATTGTGAGTGCTCGTTCTTGGCGCGCACGTTGCATGCCCTCACCTTGAGTGACTGCAGAAATCTTCACTAAGCCTAGATAAAAGCCTTCAGCTGTTGTTGCCGATTCAAGAAGTGATCTCAGCGATACAATATTTGTATCTACATAACGAGCAAAGCGGGAAATCATTGCTGCTTCAAGAAGGTGATAGATATCTTCGAAGTGATGATAAAGCGATCCTTTAGAAATACTTGATCGATCCAAGACCATCTCAACTGTAATTTCATCAAAGCGATATTTATCTAAGAGGTCTGCGGCACAGTCAATGAGTGCGGCTTTAGTCGGATGCATCGCCTTCGGCATGACAATATTGTTGCAAGCAAGTTGTGATTCTGCCTAATCTGATTATGAGCGGTTGTACTAGTTTATTACAACCACTTTTTGAAGGTTTTTTCACCGGAAACTCACAAACTTGATCCGCATATTTGAATCGGTAGCAGAAACATTGAGCAAGGCCTGGAGAGTGGAGTCTTAGTAACTATCCACTCTTTTTAAGGAAGAAATACGTCTCAAATTGGGGTGGATTGGCTCTTCTCCGCATAAGCCCGCATATCGCGGGCATCGATTTCTCAGGCGCGGGGGAGAGCCGATACTCTTTACCCCTATCAATCGAGCACTTGGTTCACTTACCTGAAGTAGGAAAGACCCAAGTCGAAGAAGAGGAAAATTATGAAGCCAGAGATTCATCCAGAATATAAAGAGACCCAAGTAACGTGCGGTTGCGGTGAAAAGTTTGTTACCCGCTCAACAGTTGCTAGCGGTTCAATCTACGTTGAAGTATGTTCAGTCTGCCACCCGTTCTACACAGGTAAGCAGCGCATTCTTGATACTGGTGGACGAGTCGCCAAGTTCGAAGAGCGCTTCGGAAAAAAGACAGCTAACTAGCTTTTCAAAGAGACCGCCTCGCTCGCCCTTGTGGCTAGCGGTGCGGTCTCTTTATTTCTTACTGCAGAACCCGTGCCTAACTACAGAAGTGAGAGAAAGGAGTCAGTGATGAGTAACGATCGTTTTGCATCAGCGCACGAGATGGTTCGTGAGTATCAAGAACTTGAAAAACTCATGGCTGATCCTTCAATTCATGAAGACCAAGGTAAAGCGCGCCAACTCGGCCGTCGCTATGCCCAACTCGGGCCGGTTGTTGCTGGATTTAATGAATGGAAATCAGCAGCCGAAGATCTAGAGGCGGCGAAAGAGATGGCGCTAGATGATCCAGATTTCGCCTCTGAAATTCCAGCACTAGAAGAAACTGTAGAGCGCACAGCAACTCGGCTGGAAGAGCTTTTATTGCCAAGAGATCCCAATGATGATCGCGATGTGATCATTGAGGTAAAGGCTGGTGCAGGAGGGGATGAATCAGCGCTCTTCGCTGGTGATTTAGTACGAATGTATCAACGCTATGCCGAAAAGCGCGGCTGGAAGATTGAGATCATTGATATGACTGAATCTGATCTCGGTGGATATAAAGATATTTCTATGGCCGTTAAATCAAAAGGGAGCGCTGAACCAGGAACTACACCATATGCGCGCTTAAAGTTTGAAGGCGGAGTTCACCGCGTACAACGCGTTCCAGAAACTGAAAGCCAGGGAAGAATCCACACCTCAGCTGCCGGAGTACTCGTTTTGCCTGAAGCAGAAGAAATCGATGTTGAGTTAAATATGAATGATGTACGCGTTGATGTGTATCGCTCATCTGGCCCGGGTGGTCAATCAGTGAACACAACTGACTCGGCAGTTCGACTCACACATGTGCCGACAGGAATCGTTGTCTCCTGTCAGAATGAAAAATCTCAGCTTCAAAATAAAGAATCTGCGCTGCGCATCTTAAGAGCCCGACTTTTAGCCGATGCGCAGGAGAAGGCAGAGGCGGCGGCGATGGCCGAGCGTAAGAGCCAAGTGCGTACCGTTGATCGATCAGAGCGCATTAGAACGTATAACTATCCTGAAAATCGCCTGAGTGATCACCGCGTCAACTACAAATCTAATAATCTCGATGCAGTCCTCAATGGCGAGCTTGATGATGTTGTTCAAGCGCTGCTCGATGCAGATAAGGCTGCCAAGTTAGCTTCAACTGATTAAGAGTGAGATGATGGACTTTAAAGAATTCTTAGGGACTGGTAAAGAACAACTTCGCGCTGTGGGCATCGATGCCACTGACGCCGAACACTTGATGGCATACGCGCTCGGCATCTCTCGTATGGATTTGCATAACCCAGTGATAGTTGACGATCGCCTGGCAAATTTCGGTGACCTCACAATTCTGGAGGAAACATTCTGGAAACTTCTCGATGCCAGAGCAGCACACCAACCGCTACAGTATTTAACGGGCGTTTCCTACTTTCGCTATCTTGAAATACAAGTGGGTCCCGGAGTATTAGTTCCTCGACCAGAATCAGAGTTACTTGTTCAAGCTGTTTTAGATCACCTCGAGAATGTCACCGAAACGGTCAGCGTTGTCGACCTTGGATCTGGATCAGGAGCACTTGCCCTTGCTATTTCTACCGAAAATGAGAAGACGCGCGTGATTGCAGTGGAGAAAGATCAGGCTGCAATTGAATGGCTGAAGAAGAATGTTGCACGAATAAATGAGCAGGTGCGCATCGTCGAAAGTGATGTCGTAGATGCCCTTGAAGGCGTTAAGTGCGATGTTGTCATTGCAAATCCTCCCTATGTTCCAGATAGCCAGGTACTTCCGCGCGATGTCGCAGAACATGAGCCAGCCGTTGCACTATTTGGTGGGCCCTCAGGCCTTGATATTCCTGGGCGCTTCATTGATACAGCAACTCGCCTGCTTAAGCCTGGTGGATTCCTAGCAATCGAGCACACCGAAGATCAAGGTGATGCGATCGCATCTTTACTAGCTGAGAATTTTCTTAATATCATTACGCATCGAGATCTCAACAAGCGGCCTCGCTACACCACTGCAATAAGGGGCAAGGAGTAATTGTGGCCACTCACGTTACCTTTGATCAATCTAATCCCGCAGAGCATGTGGCACTTGCTGCAAAATCTCTACGTGACGGATTCGTTATCGTCGCCCCACATGAAAATGGTTATATCTTCTTAGCTGATGCATTCAGTCCAGACTCTGTTCGTGCAATGCATGTTTTGCGTGGGGATAATCTTGGAGTCGCTTGCCAAGTTCTTGTTGCAGATCAATCAGCAATTGAAGGACTCTCGCGCGAAGTAAGCGATGACATTCGCGCACTCGCTCAATCCTTTTGGCCTGGTCCACTCTCACTCACATTACGTCCACAACTAGGTCTGAGCTGGGACTTGGGTGATGGCGGAAAGTTAGATTGGTTTAGTGTGCGATCTCCGCGCCATCTTTTTCTGCAGAAGTTATTGAAAGAGACGGGACCTCTCGCATCAGCAAGTGCGGCTCTAGCCGGTCACCCGCCTCTACTCGATACTGACGGGTTAAAGCTGCTCGGCCACGAGATTGCTTTACTCGTTACAGATGGGGTCATTGATCCCATGCCAGCATCAACGGTAATTGAGATAGATAAGTCACAGGCTCGCTTACTGCGTGAGGGTGCCATCTCGAAGAGTGACATTGAGAAAGTCATTACGACACCCCTAATCACTTCAGGCTAGGCTTGCCGCCATGACCGACACTTTTTATGGCCCAGATTTTGAACTTTTGGCAGCGCAAGATCCTGCTATTTCAGCAGTTTTGCTATCAGAGTTAGAGCGCCAACAGAAGAATCTTCAACTGATCGCTTCGGAAAACTTCACCTCACGCGCGGTCCTGGCAACCCTTGGCTCGACACTTTCCAATAAATATGCTGAAGGCTATCCGGGAAAGCGTTATTACGGTGGCTGCGAAGAAGTTGATATTGCAGAGAACATTGCAATTGACCGTGCCAAGTCTCTCTTCGGTGCAGAGCATGCAAATGTCCAGCCACATTCTGGAGCAAGTGCCAACGTTGCGATTTATCAGGCATTTACAAAACCTGGCGATACCGTTTTAGCAATGTCGCTTCCACATGGAGGCCATCTCACCCATGGTTCAAAAGTTAACTTTTCCGGCAAGTGGTTTAACGTAGTTTCTTACGGTGTTCGCCAAGATAACGAGTTAATTGATTATGACGAGCTTCGCGATAGTGCGATTGCCAATAAGCCAAAGATGATCTGTTCTGGAGCTACCGCTTATCCATCATTGATTGATTTTGAAAAGGTACGCCAAATTTGTGATGAAGTAGGTGCGATTATGTGGGTGGATGCTGCTCACTTCATCGGACTTGTTGCTGGTAAGGCGATTCCGTCACCTGTTCCGTATGCAGATGTTGTTTCATTTACAACACATAAAGTTTTGCGTGGACCTCGCGGTGGAATGATTTTGAGCAAGGCAGAACATGCTGCAGCGCTAGATAAGGCAGTCTTTCCTGGTATGCAAGGCGGTCCGATTATGTCTGCAGTTGCTGGAAAGGCTGTTGCACTCGCCGAATGCGCAACCCCGGCATATCAAAAGTATGCGAAAGATGTGATTGTTAATGCCCAAGCTCTAGCCGCAGCCCTGGAAGGTGAAGGAATGCGCGCAGTATCTGGCGGAACACAGACCCACCTTGCTCTGATGGATATTCGATCAACGGGTGTCAATGGAAAAGTTGCCGATGAACGTTGCGGCGCAGCAGGAATAGTTCTCAACAAAAACTCAATCCCATTTGACCCAGAGGCACCATCTGTCACGAGTGGGATTCGCGTAGGAACTCCGGCAACCACAACACAAGGTATGGGCGTAGACCAGATGAAGATCATCGCATCGCTTATCGCTCGTGCAATTAAGACCGATGATGCAGCGGCACATGCTGTAATTAAGGCTGAAGTTCACGGCCTCACCGCACAGTTTCCGATTTATCAAGGATAAGTTCTCCTAGGTACTAGGATTTTAGAATGCGCGAGTACCTGCTTACCTTGTTTCTTGCAGCAGCACTCTGTTATGTAGTGACACCACTTGTGCGCACCTGGGCCGTTCGGTTTGGTGCAGTTGCTCAAGTCCGTACACGAGATGTGCACACCACGCCAACTCCTCGTTGGGGTGGCCTTGCGATGTGGATCTCAATGAGTATCACCTTTGCCATTGTTCATAATCTTGAGCTGGTCGGTAAGTCATTTGGGCGCGAGACGCAAGGAATTTTCCTCGCTGGCACTTTCTTGGTTGCACTCGGCATGCTTGATGATCGATTTGAACTCGATGCACTTACAAAACTTGCCGGTCAGGCACTGGCTGCCGGTATCCTCTTACTCTTTGGAATTCAAATTCTCTGGTTACCGATAAACGGTGTCATTACCTTGCCGCCCAGTATCGGACAACTTGTCACAGTGCTTATTGTTCTAGTGACAATCAACGCGGTGAACTTTATCGATGGCCTTGATGGCCTAGCTGCAGGAATTGTGGCGATTTCGGGAATTGCATTCTTCGCATTCGCTTATCTCTTGGCCGTTGTCTATGGCTTTAGTCGTGCTGGAGCTCCATCGCTGATTACAGCAATCCTTGTTGGAGTCTGTATCGGATTCTTAGCTCACAACGCGCACCCTGCAGCAATTTTTATGGGCGACTCAGGCTCTATGTTTTTAGGGCTAATGTTGGCCGCCTCTGCCATCACCTTAACTGGCCAAGTTGACCCCAATGCGATCTCTGCCGAAAAGCTTGGCCCTGCCACATTACCGCTACTCCTACCCTTTGCAGTTCTTGCAATTCCATTAGCGGATTTAATTCTCGCTATTCTGCGCAGGCTTAAGGCAGGTAAATCTCCCTTTGCATCAGATAAAAAACATTTACACCACAGAATTATGCGTGCTGGAAATACACAACAACGCACTGCATTCATTATGTATCTATGGACTGCGACAATTGCCTTTCCAGTGACCGTTCTAGCTTTTGCTCCCATCTGGGTAGCAGCGTTAACAGCTATTGCCTTACTTGTCTTTACAATAGTGTTCTCTTTAGGTAAATCAAAGATGTATCCAGATGGCAAACCAGTTATTGAGGAGCGTTGATGTCAAATCAAGATTCAACCAATCCCACAGCCGAGAGCACAATGCTGAAAGGCGCTCTGGTTCCAACAATCATTGTTGGTATTACCTGCATCGCACTCTTCTCAGTTCTTAAAGGAATCCACGGATTCTATGGTGCGCTCGTTGCTCAAGTAGTTGTTGTCATATTCTTCTTGGTCCATCTGTTAATTTCAAAACTTTCACGCAATCTCGACCCGATGGCCACAATGGCACTTGCTATGTTCTCCTACTTTGCCAAGGTCATGGTCATGGGAGCTTTCCTTCTTATCCTCACCAAGTTCACATCTCGAGAAGTGATCGATCGAACCTCATTTGGTATCACCGCCCTTGTACTCACCACCGCCTGGCTCGGTGGGGAGATCAAGAGTTATCTATCGCTGAAAATTCATCTACCATTGCCGCCTAAGCCCCAAAACCTCTAACGGGGATGACGGGGATGACAGGGATAAGGGCGATGATGGTGGCCCAAGAGTAAGCAACCGAGCAGTAAGCAACCGAGCAGTAAGAAGGAGTCGTTGGGATGAGCGGTAATCGGGAAGAAAATGCCCTCTGGTCAATCTTTGGATATCTCATATCTGGACTTCTTTTCTGGGGCGGAATCGGCTGGGCTGGAGATCGCTGGCTCGGAACTACCTATCTCACCTTGGTAGGCCTTCTTGTTGGGGCTGGAGGAGCGATCTACCTCGTGTGGCTGCGCTTCGGACGAGAGTAGATAGCTGTGCAGGGGTAAGCGAATTCTTACGTAGTGGATTTCACACCCGAGAGTTTTCCCCATAAGGTTGGCCTGCTTGTAACCTTCCCCAGTATCCCTGCTACCTCATAGGAGTTTGTGTGCTCGCGTCAGTCCGCTCAGCTACCGAAGGTGATGGATTCGTCCCACCCGGTACCAAGGACTTTGACCTTCCTCCCATCATCGAAGGCGTTGAATGGTTTACAAAGCCGGTACTACTTGTAATGGTTTCAGTTGTTCTTATCTCAGTATTTTTCGTTCTCTCTGCTCGTAAAGCAGCTGTAGTTCCAAGTAAATTCCAGTTTGCTGGCGAGAGCATCTACGGATTTGTGCGTAATGACCTAGCAAAAGACATCATCGGTCACGAATTCATGCGCTTTGTACCTTATCTCTTCACCCTCTTTGTTTTCATCTTAACTAACAATATTTTTGGAATCGTTCCTTTCTTACAATTCCCGACGATGTCTCATGTTGCCTTCCCATATGTGCTCGCAGCCTTGTCATTCTTTGTTTTCCACTACGTGGGAGTGCGTAAGCACGGCGTCATTAAGTACATCAAAGACATCGCATTCATGCCAGGGGTTCCAAAGCCGGTTTACATTCTTCTCACACCTATTGAGTTAGCAACATTCTTCCTTGTGCGCCCTTTGACGCTCTCACTGCGTCTTTTTGCAAATATGTTTGCTGGCCATTTGCTTCTCTTGGTCTTCATCCTGGGCGGTGAGTACATGCTTAATGATTCTCTCTTGATTATGAAGCTATTTGCCCCATTCTCTTTCCTGTTCGGTATTGCACTCACATTCTTCGAATTTATGGTGCAATGCCTACAGGCATATATCTTCACCCTTTTGACCGCTCTCTATATCGCCGGCGCCCTTGCCGACGAGCATTAAGACGGCCAAGCAGTTCAGAACACCACGTCGCACCACCTAACGAAAGGTAAGAAAACATGGAAGGCACACTCAACCTGGTTGGTTTTGGCCTCTCAGCAATTGGTCCAGCTATCGCAACAGGCATGATCTTCGCTGCATACATCAACGGCGTCGCTCGTCAGCCTGAAGCTCGTAGCGTTCTACAGCCAATCGCGTTCCTCGGATTCGCGCTCGCTGAAGCTCTCGCTCTCTTCGGACTCGTTCTCGCATTCGTACTCTAAAAAAATGCGCACAGTAATCATCGCTTCCGAGGAGTTGAACCCTTTAGTTCCGCATACCGCGGAAATCATCGTCGGGTTTATTGCTTTCTCACTGCTCTATTTAGTGCTTCGCAAGGCGGTCGTGCCAAAGTTTGAAAAAGCTTTTACCGACCGTACTCATGCGATTCAAGGTGGCATTGAACGCGCAGAGCAGGCCCAGCTTGAAGCACAACGCGCCTTAGCTCAATACAACGAACAGCTCTCTAGTGCACGCGAAGAAGCACAGACACTTCGCGAAGAAGCACGAGTTCAGGGCGCTGCAATCGTTGATGAGCTTCGCGCAAAGGCCCAAGAAGAAGCCACTCGAATCACAGCAGCAGCTCATGCATCTATTGAGGCAGAGCGTCAACAAGCTGTGACATCACTTCGTAATGAAGTCGGTGCACTTGCAGTTGAACTCGCATCAAAGATTGTGGGCGAGGCTCTTGAGGATCAAGCACGTCAGTCACGAATTGTTGACCGTTTTCTAGATGACTTGGAGAAGAGTAAGTAGTGAGAATCCATCTCGGAGGTAGCAGCCGTCAATCACTCGTGATTGCACGCGGCGCACTCGATGCTGCCGTCAAGGGCACAAGTGCTGCAACCGCATCCGAGATTTCTACACACTTATTCTTTGCCGCAGAAGTATTTGCTAGCAAGACAGCTCTTCGCCGTGCGATCACAGATCCATCTCGTGAGATTGTCGCAAAGAGCGCTCTGATCAAAGATCTATTTGGATCGAAGATCGGCAAGGAGGCCTCAGATCTCATCTCTGGCATTGCCGCTCTGCGTTGGTCTGCAAGTAAAGATGTCATTTATGTATTGGAACAACTAGCAATCGAAGCAGAAGCTTCTGCTGCCAATATCAATAATGAACTTGATCGTGTTGAAGATGAACTCTTCAGCGCCTCACGTGCATTGGTTGATTCATCTGAGCTCCGAAGAGCACTCGTAGGTGGTGCCGGTGCAGATCTCAAAGCTCAATTGGTAACAGAAATTCTTTCAAAGAAGGCATCTGCTTCGACGGTAAAGCTTGTTCGCGCACTCGTTACACAACGTCGCGGTCGCAGCCTCGAGGCAGCTTTTGCTGATTACCTCTTCGGGCTAGCAAACCGTCGCAATCGTCTTATAGCAGTCGTTCGTACTGCAGCTCCTATCTCAGATGCTCAGAAGGTTCGCCTCTCTGGTGCGATCGAAAAGCAGGTAGGACAACCAATTCGTGTCAATATCCAAGTAGATCCAACGATCATTGGTGGGGTCTCCATCAAGTTCGCGGATGAACTTATTGATGCAAGTATTTCTAATCGTCTTGCACACGCTGGTCGTGCATTGGCCGGAAAAAACTAAAGGGAGAAACAAATGGCAGAGCTAAAGATCCAACCCGATGAAATTCGGGATGCCTTAGCGAATTTCGTTAAGTCATATGATCCAGGCGCGGCAGCACGCGATGAAGTAGGAACAGTAAGCCAGGCAGGCGATGGAATCGCTCGCGTTGAGGGACTCCCTTCAACAATGGCTAACGAGCTCCTGACATTTGAGAACGGAACACTCGGACTTGCACTTAACCTTGATGTGCGCGAAATCGGTGTCGTTATCTTGGGTGGAACTGAAGGAATTGAAGAAGGAACATCTGTTAGCCGCACTGGTGAAATTCTCTCTGTCCCAGTGGGCGATGGCTTCCTTGGTCGCGTGGTTGATCCACTCGGTCGTCCAATTGATGGAAAGGGCGAGATCGTTGCTGAAGCACGTCGTGCACTTGAATTACAGGCTCCCTCTGTAGTTCAGCGCCAACCTGTTAAGGAACCACTTGCAACAGGAATTAAGGCAATCGATGCGATGACAGCTATTGGTCGCGGACAGCGCCAGTTGATTATCGGCGATCGCCAGACAGGTAAGACAGCTGTTGCTGTTGACACCATTATCAACCAGCGCGAAAACTGGTTGACTGGAGATAAGAAGAAGCAAGTTAAATGTATTTATGTAGCTATCGGTCAGAAGGGTTCAACGATTGCAGCTGTAAAGGGCGCACTCGAAGAAGCTGGCGCGATGGAGTACACAACAATCGTGGCTTCACCTGCATCAGATCCAGCAGGCTTTAAATACCTTGCACCATATACAGGTTCTTCAATCGGCCAGCACTGGATGTACAAGGGCGAGCACGTTCTTATCGTCTTTGATGATCTTTCAAAGCAAGCTGAGGCTTATCGTTCAGTCTCACTTCTTCTTCGTCGTCCACCAGGCCGCGAAGCGTATCCAGGAGACGTTTTCTACTTACACTCACGTCTTCTTGAGCGTTGCGCAAAGCTCTCTGACGAACTCGGTGGCGGTTCGATGACAGGTCTTCCAATCATCGAAACAAAGGGAAATGACGTTTCAGCGTTTATTCCTACCAACGTAATTTCGATTACAGATGGTCAGTGCTTCCTTGAAACAGATCTCTTTAACGCAGGTGTACGCCCAGCGATCAACGTAGGTATTTCGGTATCGCGCGTTGGTGGTTCAGCGCAGACAAAGGCGATGAAGAAGATTGCCGGTCGCTTGCGTCTTGACCTTGCTCAGTTCCGTGAACTTGAAGCATTCGCAGCATTTGGTTCAGATCTTGATGCTGCATCAAAGGCTCAGCTTGAGCGCGGTGCTCGCATGGTTGAGCTTTTGAAACAGGGTCAGTACTCACCGTACTCACTCGAGCGTCAGATCATCTCAATCTGGGCTGGTACATCAGGCAAGCTCGATGATGTGGCTGTCCCAGATATTCGCCGATTTGAATCAGAACTTCTCGACTTTATCGGTCGCGAACGTAAGGAAATCTTTACAGTGATCTCTGAGACTAAACAGCTCGAAGATGAGACTGTTGCAAAGATGGAAGAGGCAGTTGCGACATTTAAGAAGCAATTCAAATCATCCGTTGCAGCAGCAGTAAATGAAGCTGAAGCTGAAGCTCTCGATGGAGTAGATGCTGAAGCAATTACCAAGTACGTTCCTCCGGCGGTGAAGAAGTAAAAAATGGGTGCCCAACTACGCGTATACCGCCGACGGATGCGATCCGTTAAAGCGACTAAAAAGATTACGAAAGCGATGGAGTTAATCTCTGCCTCTCGTATCGTTAAAGCGCAGCAACGAGTCGCAGCCTCAACTCCTTATGCAAATGAGTTGACCCGTGCCGTATCAGCAGTTGCCTCAGTTTCATCGACTAACCATCCGCTGACAACTCCGAGCGAAAATCCAAAGCGCGCTGCGGTTTTGATTATCTCGGCAGATCGCGGAATGGCTGGCGCATATTCAAATAACGCAATTAAAGAAGGTGAACAGCTCGCTGCCCTTCTTCGTGAGCGCGGACTACAGACAGCCAACTTCCTCGTAGGGCGCAAGGCGGTTAACTATTACAAGTTCCGTAATCGCGATATTGCAGGATCATGGACAGGATTTTCAGATAATCCAACATATGAAGATGCACGTGCAGTTGCAGATGCTCTGATCACAGCATTTTTGGCTGATTCTCAGACCGACATTAATGGTGTCGATGAGATTCATATCGTCTACACCGAGTTCAAATCAATGTTGACCCAGAACGCATTGGCTAAGCGCATGCTTCCATTAGAAGTTGTTGAATCGTCAACACCGGCTCCTGCAGGGCTTCTGCCTTCGTACGAGTTTGAACCAAATGCAGGAGAAGTTCTTAACGCACTTCTTCCTCGCTATATCCAGGCACGAATCTTCAACGCGATGTTGCAATCGGCAGCCTCTGAGCATGCCGCTCGTCGTCGCGCTATGAAGTCAGCAACTGACAATGCTGATGAGTTAATCAAGTCGCTCACACGACTTGCGAATGCGGCCCGTCAAGCCGAAATTACCCAGGAGATCAGTGAAATTGTTGGCGGCGCAGATGCGTTGTCATCAGCTAGTGCAGGGAGTGAATGATGTCAGCAACAGGTAAAGGCCGCGTAGCCCGAGTTATTGGTCCGGTAGTGGATATTGAATTCCCCGCCGACTCAATGCCTTCGATCTTTAACGCCCTTCACGTAGAGACCACCATGAGTGGAACTACCCGAACCTTGACGCTAGAAGTAGCACAGCACATTGGTGACAACCTTGTGCGCGCTATCTCTATGCAGCCAACAGATGGAATGGTCCGTGGTGCCGAAGTATCAGATACTGGCGCTGCGATCTCAGTCCCTGTCGGTGATGTCACTAAAGGTCACGTCTTTAACACACTTGGCGAATCTCTCGACGTTCCAACATCATCTCTTGATATCAAAGAGCGCTGGCCAATTCACCGTAATGCACCAGCATTCGATCAACTTGAGTCAAAGACAGAGATGTTTGAGACAGGTATCAAAGTTATTGACCTACTCACACCATATGTAAAGGGCGGAAAGATCGGCCTCTTCGGTGGGGCTGGTGTTGGTAAGACAGTTCTTATCCAGGAAATGATTTATCGCGTAGCTGAAAACTTTGGTGGTGTATCTGTATTCGCCGGTGTTGGTGAGCGTACTCGTGAAGGTAACGACTTGTTCCTTGAAATGACCGAAACTGGCGTTATCAATAAGACCGCCTTGGTCTTCGGTCAGATGGATGAGCCGCCTGGCACGCGTCTTCGTGTTGCTCTCTCGGCTCTCACAATGGCTGAGTACTTCCGCGATGTTCAGAAGCAGGACGTTCTCCTCTTCATCGATAATATCTTCCGCTTTACTCAGGCAGGTTCAGAAGTATCAACACTTCTTGGCCGTATGCCATCTGCTGTGGGATATCAGCCAACGTTGGCTGATGAGATGGGTCAGCTTCAAGAGCGCATCACATCAACACGCGGTCACTCGATTACATCAATGCAGGCAATTTATGTTCCTGCAGATGACATCACCGACCCAGCTCCACACACAACATTTGCCCACCTTGATGCAACAACAGTGTTATCTCGTCCGATCTCAGAGCTTGGTATCTACCCAGCTGTGGATCCACTTGACTCAACATCACGCATCTTGGATCCACGCTATATCGGTGACCAGCACTTCCGTGTTGCTAACCGCATTAAGCAGATCTTGCAGCGCTACAAGGATCTGCAAGACATCATCGCTATCTTGGGTATCGATGAACTTTCAGAAGAAGATCGCATTCTTGTAGGGCGCGCACGTCGCATTCAGCGCTTCTTGTCACAGAACACATTCGTGGCAAAGGTCTTTACCGGCCTCGATGGATCATTCGTTCCTCTATCAGAGACGATCGAAGCATTCGAAGCACTTGCAGATGGAAAGTATGACCACATTCCAGAGCAGGCATTCTTCATGTGCGGTGGCCTCGATGATGTTGAGCGCAAGGCTGCAGAATTGGCAAAGGGCTAACGATGGCTCTTACCGTCGCACTAGTTTCGCCAACACAGAAGGTGTGGAGCGGAGAAGCAGTATTTATCTCCGCTCGCACAACTGAAGGAGTTCTCGGAGTTCTTCCGGGACATGCTCCATTGTTTGGCGTACTAGTCGATGGAGCCGTAAACATTAAGGGTGTCGATGGAAGTAACACCCAATTCAATGTTAGCGGAGGCTTCTTATCTGTCTCTAACGATCGCGTCTCAATTCTTACCGAGAGCGTTAACTAACCGCCACTTTTTATTTTAGGCGGTGCTGCGTTTCAATCTTACGCACAGTCTTTGATTTTCCGCGCATAACCAGTGAGTGGCTTATCGCTCCAAATGGTGTGTAGCGAATTCCCTTAACAAGTTCACCATCTGTGATTCCAGTTGCTGCGATAAAGACATCCTCTGAATTACATAAATCTTTTGTTGTAAGAATGTGCGAGCTATTCACTCCATTAAGGTGAAGCTGGCCTTGGATTGAGCCCCCGAGGCAGATCATCGCCGCAGCTGTGATTACTCCCTCTGGCGTGCCACCGATTCCCATAAGCAGATCAACGCCCGAGTCAGGCAGCGCTGTCTCAATAGCGGCCGCAACATCACCATCTTGAATTAAACGAATTCTCGCCCCAGCTTGCCTAATCTCGGCAATTAACTCTGAATGTCGTGGTCGGTTGAGCAGCACTACAGTCACATCACTAACTGCTAAATTTTTAGCACGTGCAACCGCGCTGATGTTCTCAGCAACACTTGCCTTAATATCGATGGCATGCGCTGCTGCTGGGCCCGTGACTAATTTATTCATATAAAAACTATCCTGCGGATCAAACATAGTTCCACGAGGTGCCACTGCGATAACGCTGATTGCACCGTTCACCCCTTGAGCTGTCAGTGAGGTTCCATCGATAGGGTCGACGGCAACATCGCAATGAGGACCTTCGCCATTACCAACGTTCTCACCGTTGTGGAGCATCGGCGCATTATCTTTTTCGCCTTCACCGATAACAACAACTCCGTTCATATCAACGGTATTGATCATGGCGCGCATGGCTGCAACTGCCGCACCATCGGCTAGATCTTTATCGCCACGGCCAACCCATGGGGCGGCCGCCAGGGCGGCCGTCTCTGTTACTCGAACAAGTTCAAGTGCGAGGTTACGATCTGGAATTGCCATTGCTACTCTCGACTCACGTGTGCACCTAGGCGCACTAGTTCCTCTGCAAAGCGTGGATATCCGCGATCAATATGGAAAGCGCCATCAACTGTAGTAACGCCCTCTGCAACAAGGGCTGCTAGAACAAGGCCAGCGCCAGCGCGAATATCGGTTGCCTCAACTGGGGCCCCTGATAACTGCTTGATACCGTGGATTGAGACATGATGTCCATCGACGTGGATCTGCGCGCCTAATCGAGTGAGTTCATTGACAAACATAAAGCGAGACTCGAAGACATTTTCTGTCACCATGGAATCACCTTGAGCAATCGAATTTAAGGCGATGATAAATGGAAGTAAATCCGTTGCAAAGCCAGGATAAGGAAGTGTTGCTACATCTATTGCAGTTGGCCGATGATCTATCTTTACACGGACACCATCGGCTGTCGAGGTCACAATGGCTCCAGCAGATGTAAGTTTTTCCAGCATCACTTCCATATGATCAATACGAGCACCATGAATTGTGATATCACCTTGTGTCATAACGGCAGCAAATGCCCATGTGCCGGCGATGATCCGATCCGTAATTGTTGTGTGCTCAGTTGGATGAAGTTCCTTGACACCCGTGATCGTAATGATTGGAGAGCCTAGCCCTTCAATTTTGGCACCCATCGCAATGAGAAATTCACCGAGATCAACAAGATCAGGTTCACGTGCTGCATTTTCAATTGTAGTGATCCCGTTAGCAAGAACTGCTGCAGTCATGAGATTTTCAGTCGCGCCCACACTGGGGAAATCGAGAGAAATTTCTGCACCAGATAAACCATCTGGTGCTTCAGCAATTACATATCCATGCTCGACGTGTGCGATGGCACCGAGAGCCTCGAGCCCTTTAATGTGAAAATCTAATCCGCGGGAACCAATCGCATCTCCACCTGGGAGTGCGACCTCAGCACGACCAATACGTGCGACAAGTGGCCCCAAAACATTAATTGATGCGCGCATCTTTCGAACGAGATCATAATCTGCACGGTGCGCTGGAGTTGCAGGGACATCGATTGTGAGAACTGAACCATCACGAACGACTACGCATCCAAGGCGTTGCAGTAGCTCTGACATAATCTCAACGTCTGCAATCTCTGGAACATTTCTAATGTTGGTCTTCCCGACGGCCAGTAGTGATGCCGCCATTAATTTAAGGACCGAGTTTTTCGCCCCTCCCACGTGAACCTCGCCCACGAGTCTGGCCGTACCCTCAATACGAAAGCGATCATCCACGAAGGCGTGCGAGCGGAGATCCTGCTGAGGTGCCATAGAGGCATTCTACTTATAAGGTATGTCCATGGTTAATCTCACGCGCATTTACACAAAGACAGGCGATGACGGCACAACTTCTCTCGGGGATATGAGCCGCACATCAAAGAACGACCCACGCCTAGAGGCATATGCAACAGTAGATGAAGCTAATTCCAGCATTGGTGTCGTCCTTTCAACGGATGAGTTAACTGAGGATATCCATGCTCTTCTTGTTCGGATTCAGAACGACCTCTTTGATGTTGGTGCAGATCTTTGCACTCCAGTCACAGATGCTCCAGCATTTGAACCGTTACGAGTTCTTGAATCACAGATTATTTATCTTGAAGCCGCTATAGATAGATACAATTCTGATCTAGAGTCATTGCGATCCTTTGTGCTTCCATCTGGCACGCCAGCAGCTGCTCATTTACATGTAGCTCGCACTGTGGTGCGCCGTGCAGAGCGCTGCACATGGGCGGCAATTCATGCCTTTGGTGGAGGTGTTAACCCTCTCACTGCTAAATATCTCAATCGCTGTTCAGATCTACTCTTTGTTTTGGCTCGGGTTGCCAATAAAGAGATTGGAGATCAACTTTGGGTCCCTGGAGCAAATCGCTAGCCACTAATGTAAGAGTTACTCGGGATCTTCTCTGTTGTTTGATCTTGGTGGCACACGACAGCGGTTGGGACAACTGCAACTGTTGGGGAGTATTCGACGCCAGATCGCAGGACGGCTGTCACTACTTGCTTCTCAGATGAGGTCTTGACAAGAGTTCGTAGCATTCCCATTGTAAGGAAAGAGCCAGGTATATCTAGATTTCGTGTCACAACCTTTGATTCGATCTCCCAATAGAGGCAACCAGTTATTGAGGCTACTTGAATCCGGCCACAGGAAAATTTTTTGCACGCTCTGATAGCTCTAGTTAACGCAGCATTATTTGCTGCCACATTCATCATGGTTTCAACTGACGGAGTACGCCAATAAATATTATCCATCACCTTAAAGCCCTTAGGTGGCCACTTGGCAGGCGGTGATGGTGCGCCAGGTTTCTTCTTAGGTGTCTTCTTCTTCTTAGGTGTCGCCTTCTTCTTAGGTGTCGCCTTCGGATTTGGCGAAGCGGTAACTGTTGGTGTCGGAGTCGGCGATTCGGTAACTGTTGGTGTGGGAGTCGGCGATTCGGTAACTGTTGGTGTGGGAGTCGGCGATTCGGTAACGGCAAAACTTTGTAATGGGGTTAGGGCTAGGACTAGTGCGAGGGCCGTGAGATAACGTTTCATCGATCACTCCATCTAAATGTCCGTAGTGAGAAAATAAGTCCAATCACTAGCCAGAGCAGAATAATTGTAAATGATTTTCCAAGCTCCCATTGACCAGCAACTTCTTGAGAAGCGAATGAGTCAGGGAGAAAGACTGAGCGCATAGCCTGCGTCATCCACTTAAGTGGAAAGATCGCACCGACTTGCTGCATCCAGCTTGGGAGCTGAGTGAAGATAAAGAAGACACCACTAATAAATTGAAGAACAATCACTATCGGTGAAACAACAGCAGATGCGCCACGACCACTCTTTGGTATTGCAGAGAATGCGATGCCCAGCGTGGTTGCAGCAGCACTTCCAAGAATAATAAGCCAAGTAAATGTGAACCATTTGTATGGATCAGTCGGAATATCAACGCCAAAGAAAGCAACGCCAGCTATGAGAAGTAGCAACACTTGAATCAACATTGTGACAAAAACAAGAATGGACTTACCAATAAAGTAACTGGTGGCAGCCATTGGTGTTCCGCGTAAACGCTTAAGTGAACCAAATTCGCGCTCAATTGGAATCATAATCGCTAGATTTTGGAAGCCAGAATTTACTAGACCAGATGCAATCATGCCTGCAACAAAATATTGGCTAAAGGTGACACCTGGCGCGATATCTTGAGAAAAGACTGCCCCAAAAATTGCTAGAAGAATGAGGGGAAATGCGATAGTAAAGACTACTGATTCCCTCTGTCGCATAAATTGTCTGATCTCAATGTTTCCGCGAAGAAGGCCCAATTTCAGGGTTGATGGAGTTCGATCTTTCACAGTAGATCTATTCATCTGCTTCACCTATCATTTCAAGATATATATCTTCTAGCGTCGCACGTTTAACGATGAGTTCAGGTACCTCGCCACCAAACCGTGATGCAAGCTCTGCCACAAAGGCAGTCGGGTGTGGTGCCTTCTCAACCTTAGTCTCGCCGTTCTCTCTCCACGATACCTGCGCTAGAGATGTTGCTCGACCACCGAGCTCAGCAGGAGTTGACACTTCAATAATCTGCCCCTTATTAATTACCGCAACGCGATCAGCGAGCGCCTCTGCCTCATCGAGATAGTGGGTAGTCAGAAGAATTGTGCGCCCTTCAGATTTAAGTTTTCTAATCAGAGACCAGAAATCGCGTCGAGCCTTTGGATCAAAGCCAGTGGTCGGCTCATCAAGGAAGAGCAGCTCTGGATTTCCGATGATGCCTAGCGCCACATCTAGCCGCCGTCGCTGACCTCCTGAAAGAGTGCGCACGAGAGCGCCAGCCTTATCGGATAGCCCCACTGCTGCGATGACCTCTTCCGGATCCCGAGGTTCTGAGTAGTAGTGAGAGAAATGATTCACGCTCTCAGCGACGGTGAGATCCCCAGCGTCATTACTTGTCTGCAGAACAATTCCGATGCGATTTCTCCATTGCCTGGCTGCAAGTCCACCAATTGCTGGATCTACGCCTAAGACTTTTACATCTCCGCTATCTCGTGTACGAAACCCTTCAAGAATCTCGACAGTTGTTGATTTGCCTGCGCCATTAGGGCCAAGAAGTGCGAAAATTTCACCGCGGCTGACATGAAGGTCAACTCCATTGACTGCTGCGAGAGGGCCATAATTTTTTCTGAGCCCCTTGATATCAATCACCTGGTTCACACGTGTCACTGTGCCACATTGAGGGAGAAAGTGCGAGAAAATAGAATATGAGTCCTCGTCGTAACTACCCCAAAAATCGCAAATCAGGCGGTGATGACGAATACCGTGAGATAAATCCCTCAAATCAAAGTTTCGAAGAAGATGAAGATGGCCTGTGGGTAGTTAGAAAACTGACAGGATCGGCAGCATCAAAACCGTATCGCTGTCCGGGATGCGATCAACTTATTCCGATGGCAACGCCTCACACTGTTGCATGGCGAGATGGAGAAGAGGATTTGCGTAGGCATTGGCACACAATTTGTTGGAGTAAGCGCCATCATCGTAGGCCGAAAAAATTTTAAAAGTATAGGTTATAAGTGATGGCTAGAATAATGCCTATGGCTCAACCAATTCGCCCCAGCACGGTATTGCCAGCAATTCGTACAGCATTCACCACAACCACTACCGATGGAATTCATTTAGTAGGCGAAATTGCAGCTCCAATTGAAGCTGGTCCTTCACCAATGCTATTAACACTTCATCCAAACCCCACGGGTGGTGGAATGATGGACTCACATATTTTAAAGAAGGCAGCTAATCGATTACCGGCGATGGCTGGGATCACAGTTGTTCGCTTCAATACTCGAGGAACATCAAGTGAAGCTGGTACAAGTTCGGGTACATACGACAACGGTGATAGTGAGAAATTTGATGTGGAAGCAATGGTCGCTTATTGTTTTAATGAGTTAAAAGCCACAGATTTATGGATCTGTGGCTGGTCCTTTGGGACAGATCTAGCGCTGAGATACGCGCGAGAGCCTCGAATCAAAGGGCTAATCCTGCTCAGCCCGCCATTGAAATATTCGCAAGAATCTGATTTAGATTTCTGGGTGAGTGATCCACGTGTCATTACCGCAATCATTCCTGAATTTGATGACTATCTTGTTCCATCAGAGGCACGTAAGCGTTTTGCTAAAATTAGACATCTCAATTTAATCGCTGTTGATGGCGGTAAACATCTCTGGGTTGGCGAACCGTCAGTACATCGAATCCTTACTGAAATCACTCAGCTTGTGGCGCCAGGTCGCCTGCCCTTAGCACAGGAGATCGAAGGCTAATTCTTTTCAGTTTGCGGAAAGACAACTTCTTCGAGAATTAAAATAATTGATGCTGCGACAGGGACTGCAAGGAGAGCACCAACTAGACCTAAGAGTGATGTTCCAACGAGCGCCGAGATAATCGTGACTGCACCGGGAACATTGAGGGCGCGTTTCATGATCTTTGGGGTAAAAACATAGTTTTCAATTTGAACGTAAACTATATAAAGAACAAGAGCAATAACTCCAAAGAGCAGCGACTGAGTAAGGGCAATCATCGTAACGATAGATCCACCGATGTAATGTCCGATAAGTGGAATAAGCGCACAGACTAAAACAATCATCGCAATAGCAAATGGTGAGGGGAGTCCAAGTGATAAACCTAAAATCAGGATAAAGATTGCTGCCATAAAAGCGAGCACAATTTGGCTTCCTACAAATGATCCAACACGTGCAATTATTGCGAAGGTGAGCCTTGAGACTCTATCTCTGCGGGTAGCTGGAATGAAGCGCATAGTGAAGTTAGTTGCCTGAGGAAGTCCGACAATGAAATAGAGCGTAAGAATGAGAACTGTAGCTGCAGTAAATGCACCCGAGAGCACAGTCTTTCCAACCCCGACAACTCCTCCAAATGCTGAGATGATCAGAGTGCCATCAGATGTGACTTCAGAGAGTATCTTTTGCAGACTATCGATGACCCCAAATTGTTTGTTGAGGTCGGCAATCACGGGATGAGTTTCAAGATCCCTCAGAAGGTCCGGCGCTGAGGTAATCAGCGCTGACCCTTGTGAGATTACTGGTGGAATGACAAGAGCAATAAAGAAGATAACAAAAGCGAGAATTCCCGCAAATATCGAAATAACGGCAGTGACTCGTGAGAGACCCCGCTTTCGTAGCCCTTCAACAGCTGGATTGATTCCCATCGCAAGATAGAGAGCAATCACAATGATGACAAAGATTTGAGTCGCACTTGCCAGCGCTCGAAGAAGTACGATTGCTGATAGCGCACCAAGGGCTGCAACGAATCCGAAGTAAAATGGATTTGCTCTACTAATCGGAGCGCCTGCTATCCCGAAATCATCTCTCTTTTGCTCTGACATATCTCCATTCTAAGGCGCCAAGTGCGTTAGGTCGCCTTTTGTACCTCTAGTTAGTGAGAGAATTACCATGTGGCGCTGCGAATTACTGGACTTGGTGAAGAGATTGCATCGGTCTCCGGGTTGCCGTGGCAGGTAAGTCTGGAGGAGTGGCCAGAAGATCCGAATCTAGCGGAAAAGCGAGGTATTTCCCGCCATGTGGTGCGTCTAGTTCGCTCGGGCGACGATCCTGAATCAGAGGTCTACGCGATAAAAGAGACGGTCTCTGAATTTGCTAATCGCGAATATAAAGCTCTTCGTGAGCTTGCACATCTAGGCGCGCCAAGTGTTGAACCAATTGCGGTGATTGAGGGGCGCACAGATACACACGGTGAAGAGTTGCCCTGTGCGCTGGCAACTCGCTTTCTCCCATTTTCGCTTCCGTATCGAGTGCTGCTCAGTGGCAAAGATGTGACAGCCCAAGAGATCACACTCATGGCAAATGCGCTCGCTTTCTTGCTGGTTCGACTTCACTTACTGGGATTTTGGTGGGGAGATTGCTCTCTTTCAAATACTCTTTTTCGCCGTGATGCTGAAGGATTTGCTGCTTATCTCGTAGATGCTGAAACGGGAGAATTTCAAAAAAATTTAAGTGATGGTCAACGTGAACATGATTTAGAGATCGCTCACTTCAATGTGGCTGCAGAGCTCGAGGATCTAGCACTTTCCGGGGTTCTCTACCCTGGAATGGATCCGATTAGAGCCAGTGATGCTGTCATGAAAAGATATCGACGAATTTGGGCGACCCTCAATGAGCGACAGGTCCTAGATCCTAACGATAGACATGCGGTCGAGCGGGCTATGCGCGCACTCCATGATCTCGGTTTTGCCGTCGAAGAGGTCTCTGTGACCCTTGATGGTGATAGTCAGAAACTATTTTTTCAACCCAAACTTGTGGAGGCGGGCTACCACCAAAATCGACTGCGCGATCTCGTGGGCCTAGAAACCGAAGAGCTCCAGGCTAAGAGATTGCTGGCATCTATTGATCGCTTTAGAGGGCGCGAAAAGTTGCCGCAATCAAAGATACATGAATCAGCGAAGCGCTGGTTAGATCAGGTTTTCTACCCGACAGTATCTCTGATTCCACGTGAGTTACAGGGCCGAATAGAATCCGCCCAATTCTTCCATGAGGTTCTTGAACATCGATGGTATCTAGGTGAGAAGGCTGGCCACGATGTTGGTCTAGAATACGCAGCGCTCACATATATTCAGGACGTACTTCCAATGAGGCGGGATTCGGGGGGTTAAGTTACATGGCACTGCCTCCTAATTTTGGGCAAGCCTTTGATTTGAGTTCTCTAGGAAAACCTCCCGTAGCTTCATCCACGCTTAATTACGGAAAAGAGGTAACGAAAGAGAATTTAGCTTCTGAATTTGTTGAACTTTCAAAGAGCAAGCCGGTAATCCTGCTCTGCTGGACAAGTCGATCACCACAATCACTTGATCAGCTTTCGATACTTGATAAGTTAAATAGTGAAGACAATAACGTGTGGGAATTGGGAAGCATAGATATTGATCAAGCACCAGAAGTTGCTAGCGCGCTCCAGGTGCGAACAGTTCCATATGCCGTTGCTTTGGTGGGTGGCCAGCCTATTCCTCTCTTTGAGGAAGCAATAAGTGAAGATGCAACAAAGAGCATCATCGTAAAACTCCTCACCATTGCAGCAGAACAAGGAATTGGTAACGTGCCTGCAGAGAAGTTAGAGCCGGAGGAAGTTGAAGCACTCGCTGCGCTAGAGGCGGGGGATCTGGCATCGGCCGAAGATGCATACAAGCGATTTGTAGCACGTAAGCCAAACGATCCGTATGCAAAATTAGGCTTGGCACATACACAATTACAATTGCGAATCGTCGGGCTAGATCCGGCCCAAGTCATTGCTGCAGCAAATGCAAACCCATTAGATATCAATACAGTTTTGTCTTGTGCCGATATTGAAGTTGCCACAGGAACTGTTGAGCCTGCTTTTCTTCGCCTCTTAACGCTGATGAAATCAACAACTGGTGATGAGCGTATAACTGTGAAAAATCGCCTCTTAGAACTATTTTTGCTAGTTGATCCTGCCGATCCCCGAGTCATTAAAGCAAGAGCGGAGTTAGCCAATGCTCTCTTCTGACACCAGGTTGAGTATCGCTGATGAAAAGCGTCTTATCGGAATAATCTTCTTTCTCTTTGCAGTCCAGATGATGAGTTGGATACCACGTTTTCCTGAAGTAAAAGCAAATCTTGGTCTCTCCAATGGTGAATTTGGTACGTATATAAGCCTTACTTCTATTGGTGCCCTTATTGCGATGATCTCATCCGGTCATTTAATTCAAAAATATGGATCAAGACGGATTCTATTTTCTTCAACCTTTAGTATGTGTGTTGCCATCGTCACACTCGTCCATCTTGAGTCAGAGTCACTCTTTATTCTCTTTAACATGATTAACGGTGCAGCTATCTCGACCTTCCATACCGCTATTACCGCTCAAGCATTTCAAGTGCAAGACCGTGCCGGTGAGATGGTCTTAAGCAGGCAGCAGGGCTATTGGACTATTGGCGCATTTGTAACCGCTATTCTTTCAGGAATATTAGTTGACTTAGTGAGCATAACTCTTCATATCACGACACTGAGTATCATCCTCTTTTTCGCAATTCTCTATTTCATTTCAAAGCTAAATCCTGAATTAATTAAACGAAGTACTAGTGAGAAAGATGACTTTAACGTCTTCGATTTGTTCAGATCTTTCCGAATTGATGTACTGGTATCAACAGCTTTGGCCTGTGCACTCATAGTTGAGTTTGCGACTGGAGATTGGTCAGCTATCTACAGCAAAGAGAGTATTGGAGTGAGTGGCTCGCTGGCGACAATTCCATATATCGCCAGTTTGCTGGCGCTAATCTCTGGGCGGTTGTGGATTCACATTGTTCTCCGCCGCATACCGCTTGAGTCTATGGTCAAAATCGGCAGTATCGTCGGGGGCATTGGCTTTATCGGATTTATTACTGCATCGAGTATGCTCATTGAAGTTTCGAAAGCCGCTGCTTTCGCATGTGCAATTGCGGGCTTTACAATCGGTGGTCTTGGTTCATCGTTCTTATCAGCAGCTCTTCACACCGCTGCCAATGCTCGTTCACCACAGCACAGCGCCATTGTTATCGGTCAATTGGGCGCAGTAAATGCAGTTCTTATACTTCTTACCAAGACAGTGATCGCATGGACCGCTCAATTTACGGACTCGATCGCCATTGCCCTGATCATTCCGGGGCTCATGTTGCTCTCTGTCGCCTTTATGTCTCGCGTTGTAAAAGGAATTTAACGATTACAATAGGCGTACAAAAAGAATCAGCCAGATCCCTCGGTGTTGCCAGGGTCGGCTGCAGAGACGTCATCAAGGCGATATTTAGTGAGCGCATCTTGTACAACTGAATCCTTTACTTCACCTGATTGAGCCAGCTGAGCAAGAGTTCGTACAACGATTGATTCTGCATCAACCTTAAAGTGGCGACGTAGAGCCCCGCGAGTATCTGAAAGCCCGAAACCATCTGTACCAAGTGAGACAAAATCTTGCTCGACCCATGGGGCAATCTGATCTTGTACGGTGCGCATGTAATCACTTACGGCAATTACTGGACCTTGTGCACCCTTAAGGCGATCGGTGATGTAGGCGCTCTTTTTGCTTGCAGGATGAAGCAAATTGTGTCGATCAACTGCTAGACCATCGCGGCGTAACTCATTCCACGAAGTTACCGACCATACATCTGCACTGACTCCCCAATCTTTCTGAAGAAGTTCCTGTGCCTTGAGCGCCCAATTGACTGCAACACCAGATGCCAAAATTTGTGCATTCTTTTTTCGTTGGCGCTCACCTGAACGTAAGAGATAGATACCTTTTAAGAGACCTGCAACATCGAGATTTGCTGGCGCTTCAGGGTGAAGGTATGGCTCGTTGTAGACAGTGATGTAATAGTAGATATTTTCACTATTTTCTCCGTACATACGACGAAGGCCATCTTTGAATATATGCCCTACTTCGTAGGCAAATGCTGGGTCATACGAGATAACGGCAGGGTTAGTTGATGCTAGAAGATGCGAATGTCCATCTTCATGTTGCAACCCTTCGCCATTAAGTGTGGTGCGACCGGCGGTAGCACCCATCACAAATCCACGCGCCAATTGATCGGCTGCAGCCCAGAAAGCATCTCCTGTGCGCTGGAAGCCAAACATTGAGTAGAAGATATAAATTGGAATCATTGGTTCATCGTGCGTGGAATACGATGTTCCGACAGCGGTAAATGAAGCAGTCGATCCAGCCTCATTAATGCCTTCATGCAAAATCACACCGGAAGCTGATTCCTTATAAGAGAGCATTAATTCACGATCAACGGCTGTGTACTTCTGGCCGTGAGGTGAGTAAATCTTTAGTGTTGGAAATAGTGAATCCATTCCAAATGTGCGAGCCTCGTCAGGAATAATCGGAACAATTCGTGCACCCAACCCCGGATCTTTCACAAGATCTTTGAGCATGCGTACGAATGCCATTGTTGTAGCAATCTCTTGCTGGCCTGATCCACGATTCACGCTCTCGTAGACAGAGTCTGCTGGCATGGCAAGTGGCTTTGACGCTGTGCGACGACGTGGAATTGATCCACCGAGTGCTGCCCGGCGTTCTGCCAGATACTTTGCTTCTTCGGAATCTGGTGAAGGCTTGTAATAGGCAGGTGTGTATTTATCGAGCTTGTCATCTGCAAGAGGAATACCGAGACGATCGCGGAAAGTCACAATATCTTCCAGCGACATCTTCTTCATTTGGTGAGTTGAGTTACGGCCTTCAAATGTGGATCCCAGCGTCCAGCCCTTGACTGTCTTTGCCAAAATAACTGTTGGCTTTCCATTAGGTTCCATAGCAGCGGTATAGGCAGCAAAGAGTTTGCGGTAATCATGGCCACCGCGCTTGAGTCCCCAGATCTGTTCATTTGACCAAGTGGCAACCATTGCTGCAGTACGTGGATCGCGATTAAAGAACTGCTCACGGATATAAGAACCAGATTCAGCTTTAAAGGTTTGGTAATCACCATCAAGGGTTGTATTCATCAGATTTACAAGTGCGCCTTCGCGATCTTGCGCTAGCAGTGGATCCCAATCGCGACCCCACACGACCTTGATAACATTCCAACCCGCACCAACAAATGTTGATTCAAGCTCTTGAATAATCTTTCCATTGCCACGGACAGGTCCATCAAGGCGCTGTAAATTACAGTTGACCACAAAGGTGAGATTGTCTAAATTCTCGCGCGAAGCTAAACCGATTGCGCCGAGAGTATCCACTTCATCAACTTCACCATCTCCGAGGAATGCCCATACGTGCTGTTGGCTCGTATCTTTGATTCCACGATTCTGAAGATATCTATTAAAGCGTGCTTGATAAATTGCATTGATTGGACCGATTCCCATAGAAACAGTTGGGAATTGCCAGAAATCTGGCATCAATCGTGGATGCGGATATGAAGAGAGTCCACCACCTGGGTGAGAAACTTCTTGGCGGAATCCATCGAGCTGATTTTCAGAGAGTCGTCCTTCTAAGAATGCGCGCGCATACATTCCTGGACTGGCATGTCCTTGGAAGAAGATTTGATCGCCGCCGCCTGGATGATCCATTCCACGGAAGAAGTGGTTGAAACCAACTTCATATAAAGAGGCAGAGGATGCATACGTTGAGATATGTCCACCGACGCCGATTCCTGGACGTTGCGCACGATGAACCAGCATCGCTGCATTCCAACGGATGTATTGGCGGATACGACGTTCGATCGCTTCGTCACCGGGAAAGTCAGGTTCGTGTTCTGGTGAAATCGTATTGATGTAATCAGTGTTGCGAAGGGAAGAGAGACCAATCTGCTTTTCATGAGCACGCTGTAAAAGCTTGAGCATGAGATAACGAGCACGCACAGGACCGGCATGTTCTAGGGCTGCATCAAAGGATGCCTGCCATTCGGCGGTCTCGGTGGGATCAATATCTACTAACTGGTCAACGTTCTGATCTGGCGCATCAAAAATTCCACTCATAGGCCATATTCTCGCGCTAAATCCGCTCTAGGGGAAATCTCTAGCGCCAATCTCTAGGGGCAATCTTCAGGCGCTCTCCTGGAAAGTAATTACCCTCCAAACCCTTGTCAAAGTGGTCACATCTGGGGTGGACTTCTCCTGTGCCAATACGAATGGGATTTGCAGCCGGAGAGCTGATTCTCGAAGTGGGTTATGGGCCAGACTGTGATGACGTTTTGCGTAGTGAGATTTCAAAGATTACCGGTACCCAACTTATAGATAGCGAAACGACTGAGGTTGTCGATGCCGTCATCTTATGGTGGCGAGAGGGTGACGGCGATCTTGTCGATGAGTTAATGGATGCACTTACTTACCTCACCGAGACAGGCCCTATCTGGGTCTTATCCCCAAAACTTGGTCGTGATGGACATGTTGATTCGAGCGAGATTCAAGATGCGGCACCAATTGCAGGCCTTAGCCAAACTTCAACACTTGCATTAGCAAAAGATTGGGCCGGAACTCGTCTAGTGGCACGTAAGGCAGGTAAACGCTAAGTTTCTCGCATGACTTTAACACTTGGAACACCAGCACCAGATTTTACTCTTATGGATCAGCATGGAACAGCTGTAACTCTCGCATCATTTAAAGGTGAGAAGAACGTCGTTATTCTTTTCTACCCATTCGCATTTTCAGGAATCTGCACTGGTGAGCTCTGTTCACTCCGCGATGATCTTGCAGCATTCCAAAACGATGATGTGCAACTGCTTGCGATCTCCTGCGATCCTATGTATGCCCAACGTGCATTTGCAGAGCAAGAAGGTTATAAGTTTCCGGTACTTGCTGATTTCTGGCCACATGGTGGAGCAGCAAAGGCATACGGAGTTTTCGATGAACTGCGTGGATGCGCCGTACGTGGCACATTTATCGTCGATAAGAACGGCAACCTTGCCTGGCAGATCATCAATGGACTTGGTGACGCCCGTAATCTCGTTGAGTACAAGAACGCGCTCGCTAGCCTTTAATTAAGCCTCATTTTCGTACTTTCGCATCTGTAAAGTAGTATGCGCAGGTACGAAAGTACGGCCCGGGTGGTTAGCTCAGTGGTAGAGCGCCTCGTTTACACCGAGGATGTCGGGGGTTCGAAACCCTCACCGCCCACCAGTTAAAAGTTTCATTTACCAGAAAATGGGTAAACTTTCGCCATGTCTGAGACTGGAACAATTGAGCGCTTGCGGGCCTATCGCAAGACTTACATTGCGATGCTGGTCTCGTCAGTCCTGAGCCTTATCGCATCTCTTGTTCTGGCAATCGACGCGGTTAGGTTGGCCGCACAACCTACGGGGCAACTCTCTTGTGATATTAATGCCGTTCTATCTTGTGGCACTGTTGCACGCGCATGGCAATCTCAGCTTCTAGGCTTTCCCAATGCATTTATTGGATTAATGACTGAGCCAGTAGTTATCACAGTAGCTATCGCAGGTCTTGGACTTGTCACCTTCCCACGCTGGTTTATGCGCGTGGCTCATGTTGTTTATGGCCTTGGTTTAGTTTTTGCTCTCTGGCTGCTGTCCCAATCACTCTTTGTTATCAATTCGCTCTGCCCTTGGTGCTTATTGGTGACCGGTTCTACAATTACAGTTTTTTCGACAATCACACGTGTGGTCTTGCTGGAAAATAGTTGGAATTTTGCTCTAGAGCGCCAAGAGAAAATTGTTGCTTTCCTGGAGAGAGGCTGGGGTCGTGTGTTCTATGCGGGCTCTTATGCCACAATTACCATAGTAATTTTTATTAAATATGGATACGAGCTTTTCAATTGAACGAACTATTTCGTGAGGAGAAGCCATGAAGGCAACACTGCGCGAGCAACACGCAATTCTGAATATCCAGAACTTTGACTTCACATTTTCGACTCTGACCAATAAGGCAGCCAATCTCCCTGAGATCGCAGCCATTCATTCATTAACGATCAAGGCTGATAATGCTCGTGATTTGCGCATCGCTGCAGAGACAGAACATAGCGATGTGAAGCGAGAGTTAGCCCGCGCCGAAGGTGATGTTGAGCAGATCGTCACTCGAATCAATCGCGATGAGGCTCGACTTGCTTCAGGTACACCTTCACCGAAAGAGTTAGAACAACTACAGCATGAAATTGGCACCCTAGGGGTTCGTCGCACAGAACTTGAAGAAATTGAACTCGAAATCATGATGCGCATCGATGGAATCAAGGCGCGTATCACAGAGCTCTCTGAGCAAGAGAGTGCGCTGGCGGCAGAGATCACCGAACTTGAAATAAAGAAGGCCAACGCTCTCGCCGTTATTAACGCAGATATTGACGCCACAAAGAGTGACCGCGCATCTGAAATTACATCGATTGGCGCAGAACTTGTTGCACTATACGAGAAGATCCGGGCATCAAATAATGGAACGGGGGCTGCTGCCTTGGTTGGCAATCAATGCAAAGGATGCCACCTGACAGTCAATAACGTTGAATTACAACGTATTGCATCACTAGCCGAAGATGAAGTAGTCCGTTGTGAAGAATGCCGCTGCATACTGGTACGTGGACTCTAAGAGATGGCACGCTCATTTAAACTCACGGCAGATGGTGGCTCGCGTGGAAACCCAGGGCCAGCAGGATACGGCGCTGTTGTTACCGAGAACGGAAAGATTGTCGCTGAACTCTTTGATGTCATCGGAGTTGCCACAAATAACGTAGCTGAATACAGCGGCTTGCTCGCAGGGCTTACCCACATTCACTCGCTAGATGCAGCTGCAGAGATAGAAGTAGCGATGGATTCAAAGCTCGTTGTTGAACAGATGTCAGGTCGCTGGCAGGTAAAGCATGCGGATATGCGTGAGCTTGCAAAGAAGTGTCGCGATGCCCACCCAGGTTCCCTGGTGACATATAAGTGGATTCCGCGCGATGAAAATTCACACGCCGATCGTTTAGCCAACAAGGCACTCGACGGCGGACAAGCAAATGAACCGATGGAGCAGGTACAAGAGAATTACCTCACCGATCGCCTGCGCAGCAGCGAAGATCCAACAATGATTTATTTTGTGCGCCATGGTGAAACAATTTTGACTCCACTGCGTAAATTCTCTGGCACTGGTCCACTCAATCCAGAGCTCACTAAAGAGGGTTTATCTCAGGCTGCAACTGTGGCAAAAGAGATTGCAAAAATTGCACCCGAAATCCTGATCGCTTCACCTCTTCAGCGCACACGCCAGACGGCAGAAGCGATCGCTGAGGAAACTGGATTACCAATTGTCTTTGATGAAATTTGGTACGAACTCTCATTCGGCAGCTGGGATGGACTTACCAACGATGAAGTTCGTGAGAAATACCCAGAAGATTATCAAGCATGGCTTAACTCATCGGCTCACAAGCCTGGTGGGGGAGAGTCCTACGATCAAGCGCGTATTCGCGTTGAAGCGGCGATGGAGAAGTTATTAGCGGAATATCCTGGGCAAAAAGTTTGCGTAGTCACACATAACGGTGTCATTAAGAGCGCTGTCAGCGTTGCACTTCACGCACCGCTGGATGCCGTCTTCCATCTGGATGCAACACCATGCTCGATCACATCGATATCAATGTGGCCTTCTGATGGTTTACGTGCCCTCCGCAGTTTTTCAGAGCGCGGACACTTTCGCTAAATTCCTGAGGCGTGGCCTTCACAGCGAGGATCTGATCCAAAAGCGTAGGTCCCGTTTGCAAGAACTTCCATCAGTTGAACTGAAGATCCATGTCCCCATGCTGCAAGAGGTGCGACTTCATGCCCTTTGCCTTTAAGTTCTTCAATAACATGAGCGGGCACTCGATCTTCAATCTGTAAAACGCCCAGCCCTGACTCTTCTTCTGAACTTTGTCCAGGTGCATTCAGATGCTGCCAACGAGGTGCTTCTACCGCCTGTTGAACATTTAAGTTGAGGTCGATGATATTGGTCAGCAATTGCAGATTAGTCTGCACCTGAATATTGGCACCGGGTGTTCCACCCACAAGATATAAAGATCCATCTGCTCGCACGGCGGTAAATGCATTGAGCGTATGTGCTGGACGCTTACCTGGGGCGATGATATTTGGCGATGCTGGATTAAGTGAAAAACCAGTAAGGCGATTGTTTAAAAGGATTCCAGTCTCTGGAATAACCCACGAACTGCCAAAACCATGGAATACCGATTGAATCCAGGAAACAGCGTTGCCTTGTGAATCTGAAACTAAGAAGTATGTTGTATCGCTGCCTTCACTCACTGGGTCAATATCAACGCCAGCGCGTTCCATCGAAATCGCCTCAACTCGACGATCTATGTGGCCCTTTGACAATATCTTCTCAGCATTAACAGTAATAAACTCCGGATCACCCAGAATCTCATTGCGATCTGCAAAGGCAACCTTCTTAGATTCAATACCGATGTGGATTCGATCTGTCTCAGATAGCCCAGCGATATCAAATCTCTCATTGATCAAGAGCTCCTCCATCAAGATCATTCCCTGAGTCGGAGGAGGTTGCCCATAGATAGTGATGTCGCGATATTTCACCGACAGTGGATCAAGCACACGAGTGGTGTGTGCCTTGAGGTCGTCATAGTTAAACCACCCCTTTGAACCCTGCACCAGTTGATCAGCAATACGTCCTTCATAGAATGCCGCGCGACCGCCTGCTGCAATTTCCTTGAGTGAGCGCGCAAGATCTTTTTGCACAACTAGATCGCCAATCTTCACGGCGACATCGATTCCCATATCTGCAAACATCTGAGTATCAGGAGCTATTGCAAGATGCCCTTCGATTCGACGAACAAATCCCGCATTCGCTGGAAATCCGTTTTCAGCATAATCAATTGCCTGCGCCAACAACTGAGAGAAAGGCAACGTTCCATAACGCTCGTGTGCCTCAAACCATGTCGAAACTAAACCTGGGACAGTTCCAGACTTATATCCGTGTAACGGAATTCCATCGGCATAGTTCTCAGGAGTTGCAGCATGTGAACCCTCGCCGCTGCCATTAAATGCCAGATTACTTTTGCTCTTTGCGTGATGAGTAACAAGAAAGGCATCCCCACCAAGGTGTGAGGCCCCAGGCTCGACAACACATATGACCGCACTCAAAGCAATTGCGGCATCGATAAATGAACCGCCCTGTTTCAAAATCGAGATTGCCGCACTGACTGCCAGCGGCTGGCTTGCCGCAGCCCCACCATTGCGAGCGTAGACAACGCTTCTTCCTGTTTGCATCCGTGAACTCTGGCTTATTCAGGTGCTGATTACAAGAACTTAACCGATGCAAGTATCCTTAATCCAAGAAGAGTCGCCCGGATCACCGCGTTGTCGCTGGATTAACTTCTAGCTGGCACCGAGGAAAGTCCGGACTCCAAAGAGCAAAGTGGTGGGTAACACCCACCCGGAGCAATCCGCGGGAATAGTGCCACAGAAAATTACCGCCAATGAAAATTGGTAAGGGTGAAAAGGTGCGTGTAAGAGACCACCGCATCTGCAGTGATGTAGATGGCAAGGTAAACCCCACTTGGAGCAAGACCAGATAGATAGCGTTAAGTGCTGCTCGTACGAGCTATCGGGTAGGTTGCTTGAATCTGTTAGCAATGACAGATCTAGATGGATGGTGATCGGTTCGCAAGAACTACAGGATCCGGCTTATAGGGCGACTCTTCTTTATTTTTATAGTTAGTGAATTCAATTCACGCTCACTTTGCCCAAAAATGTTTGTACAAGTTGTTACATAACCTGTCGCAGATTTAGATGTTTTTATGGGGAATCGATGGGCAAATATGGGCAGTCTTATGGGCAGATTTCTAACTACAAACAAATTCGCAAAGTTATCTGCACGTCAGCTAATTATTGAGGCTTATAGGGCGACTCTTCTTTACACTAGCGAATTTTAATCAACGCAAAGGAAGTATTTGCATAAATAGTTACTCCCTCTGGATTTTGCACCTTTGATGAATTAATCGGAGCATCTCCTTTACCTAATGGTTTTGGAGACTTACCCCCTAGCCCACGCTCTTCTGGCTTATTCGTTGCACCCGAAAGAGGCGGTTTATCCTTATCAGGTTTGCCTTTTCCAGAACTCCCAGCGTTCCACTCTTGGATGTAAAAAACAGAAGAGTATTGACTTAGATCAGCAGAAGGGTAGTAGCGATCCAAGACAACATCAGTATTAAAATGCCAAGCACTCAGATATTGCACGCCGTGGCGGGCAACAATCACGGAGTTCTTAGGGATATCTACTTCAGTAACCATTTTTTGAAAGTCACCATATTGTTGTTCAGAGAAGACATACTTAGTTTGAACACTATTGAGTTGAACTGCAGAAAACAGCGTTACAGCAGCAAAACCGGAAACTAGCGCCTGTTTCCATGGAATTTGAACTGAACCAAATATGAGAATCGCAGCAATACTAAGGGGAACAAAAGAGAGTCCCACCAAGCGATCAGACCACGCTAGTCCAAAAATTGGTGAGGAAAGAGCGAACGTTGCGATTAGGCAAGTAGCAGTCATAGAAAAATGAGAGTGAGTAAAATTTGCTCGAGAGATCCAAAGGATTAATGCAAATATTAAGGCTGCGGATTGTCCAATAATAATCGTTCTTGCCATTACTGGATTTGCATACCCGTAGCGAATAGCATCAAAAGCTGGCCTAATAAAGACGTCATTTGGAGATGTTACGAAATCTACCAACCTCGTAAAACGAGTTGGCACAAGCAATCTAAGCAAAAAGAGTAATCCGATAATTCCAATAGCTGAGAATCCAGTACCTTGAATCCAGAACTTGATACTTCTTCCACGTAATTGAAACAATCCCCAGATAGATAACAATATGAAAGTTAGAAGTAGAGTGCCAAAGTGTGAGAAGGCTATGAGAAGAGTTGCTGAGCTCAATGAAATGATGGAAAAACGCTTTGACTTATTCTCCCAATTCATTAAAACCCAACATATAAAAAATACTGCGGGGATTGCTGATTCATTCTTTATGAAATCGCCAGTGAAAAAATAGAGTTGAATTGGATTGAGAAGGACTACCAGAATAGCAATTGAGGGCAGTAATGGGTTCTTAAACTGCCTAGCAATTAGGTAAATCGGGATAGCCGATAACGCTGGGAATACGGCGTCGGAAAGCCTGACGGCAAGTTGAACATCACCAATGATCCACGCCAAAATCGCTTGAATCCATAAAATTAATGGCAGATCAGAAAAAGCTAATGAGAAATTCTTCAAAATTGATTGAACCTGCACCCAATAATATGCACCATCTAAACCGGGTAATAACGCCCCGTTAGTCAACGAAAGTTTTACCCAAATTCCAAGGACTACTGCGAATCCTGAAGTAATTACTGGAAGATATTTTGCGGAAATTGAGTTTTGAATCATGATGCAGGGTAACCCAAACCTCGAAGTTAGTGGCAAATTTGAGGACAATTGATAATCCTGAGCGTACGTTCACACATAACAATGTCATTTCCGGCTTATCGGGCGGTTCTTCTATTTTTGTTGAATTACGATAGAGTCCAGATTATGAATTTGGCTGCGGCAATCGGAAAAACTCCACTCGTTCG
>JAFMBT010000014.1 GCA_017858325.1 Candidatus Planktophila sp.
CCTCTGCCTGCTTCTTAGCCTCAAACTTTTCGCGGTGACCTTCGATGAGGGGTTCAATCTGCTCAACAGAAGCGGCTAACGCATCAAGGTCACCCACACCATTTAGATCACGTACTTGCTGACGCAATTTTTTTACTGCTTCATAGGCGTCATCAGGGACCATTGCCCCAGATGTAATTCGCGCAGCGGTAAGTGCAACGTCTGAGGCAAGGGATTCAAACTTGCGTACAAAGTATGCCAACGCTTCTTCAGCGCTCTTTCCTGGATATGATCCGACTATTTTTTCGCCCTCGGATGTGCGAACGTATACATTTCCATCATCGCCGACTCGACCAAATTGTGATGGATCACCGATCAATGCAGAAGCGGCACTTATTTGAGGTGCGACCTGTGATGGGTTTGGATTTTCCGTGGTCATAGTCATTCCTTTCAGCGCGTTGGCCAGTCAGGCCTTCGTTAATGCAACCAATGATGGGAGGACAAAGGTACCCTGTCTTACTAACGCCTCAAAAATTGAGCGTAAATTCATCGAGGCGGAGGCGAGAGATGTTGATTCGAGTGCATCCAGCACCAATGTTTGCAACCAATTGCTGGGTCCTGGCGACTGGGCAAGGATCAGAGTGCATCATCGTTGATCCAGGGGGTCCGGATGTAAGCCCAGATATCGAGGCAATTGTTGCTCACGAAAACCTTAAGCCGGTCGCGATTCTTCTCACTCACGGACATCTCGATCATACGTTTTCAGTCGTACCGTTGGCAGATGGATATTCAATTCCCGCCTATATCCATAGCAATGACCGATTGGCGCTCACGCGACCTGAAGTGATTCACGGATCAGATTTCATCGCTACCTTTTCGGGGAAAGTGTGGCGTGAGCCGGAGCGTGTAGAAGAGTTACGAAACAATGAAATCTTTGAAGCGGTTGGACTTACAATCAAAACAATCCATGCACCAGGACATACCTCAGGCTCGCTGATGTTTCTTGTCAACGATGAAGTACTGCTCAGCGGTGATGTGTTATTAGCAGGCTCAATCGGTAGAACTGATCTCCCAGGTGGATCGCATGAGGTAATGCAGAAAACGCTATCGACAAAGGTCCTGTCTCAGCCAGATCACTTACGAGTTCTCCCAGGACATGGCCCGGACACGACTATTGAATTTGAGCGAAGAACTAACCCTTATCTGAAAGAATTGCGTTTATGAAACGCGAAAAGATCATGGCACCGAAAGGTGTGAGTGAGTACCTTCCTCCGCGTTCTGCCTCTTTTGAGTGGGTGCGAGAGAAACTAATCAACCCTGCAAAATTGGCGGGTTATCAATTGATGGAGTTGCCGGTCTTTGAAGATACCCAGTTATTCTCCCGCGGCGTCGGTGAGTCAACAGATGTAGTCAGTAAAGAGATGTACACCTTCGAAGATCGTGGTGGTCGTTCGATTACTTTGCGGCCAGAAGGCACTGCTGGAGTGATGCGCGCTGTGATTGAACATTCACTTGATCGCGGCCAACTTCCGGTGAAAGTTTATTACTCTGGTGCTTTCTTCAGAGCTGAACGGCCACAGGCGGGGCGTTATCGTCAATTCTACCAAGTAGGCGTTGAATCGATCGGCCTAGATGATCCGGCTATTGATGCCGAAATCATTGCATTGGCTGATAACGCATTTAAGAGTATTGGTTTGACGCGATATCGCCTTGAGATCACATCGTTGGGGGACCAAGCGTCACGAGCCGCCCATCGCAATGAGCTCGTAAAATTCTTAGCAGCTTTAGATCTCGACGAAGCCACGAAGGCGCGCGCTGAAATTAATCCTTTACGTATTTTTGATGATAAGCGAGAAGAGATAAAGGCGCTGATGACCAACGCTCCACTTCTCATTGACTATCTGACTGAAGAATCTAAAGCAAATTTTGATCTAGTCTGTTCCTATCTTGATGCCCTTAAGATTACTTACGTAATCAACCCACGTATGGTTCGAGGATTGGATTACTACACCGGGACAACCTTTGAATTCGTTCATGAGGATCTTGGTGCCCAATCTGGGATTGGTGGCGGCGGACGCTATGACGGGTTGATGCAAACATTAGGTGGATCAGATCTTTCAGGCATTGGATTTGGATTGGGTGTAGACCGAGTGCTTCTTGCTGCTGAGGCAGAAGGGGTGCTTGCACTCAGTGATTTTGTCAGCGATCTCTACATCATTCCGCTAGGTGATGCTTCAAAACAATCGGCGCTGGTGTTGGCACAGGAGTTGCGTCGTGATGGGTTTCAGGTTGAGATTGCATTTGGCGACAGGGCTCTCAAGGGTGCCATGAAGGCTGCTGATAAGTCAGGTAGCGCATATGCGATCGTTCTTGGTGATGCGGAGATTTCTAGTGGCGCCGTTGAGCTCAAGCGCATGAGTGATGGTCAAGTTTCCTCGGTTAAGATGAGCGAATTGAAGAGCGCTTTATCTGAGAGAAAGTAGTAGTAAGCATGATTCGTACACATGACGCTGGCTCCTTGCGTGCTTCTCACGCTGGGCAGACTGTCACCCTGGCAGGTTGGGTTGCCCGTCGCCGCGATCATGGCGGAGTTGCATTTATTGACTTACGAGATGCGACGGGATCGGTTCAAGTTGTCATTCGCGATGAAGCGCTAGCTGGTTCTCTGCGAGCAGAGTGGTGTCTTGCCATCACGGGTGAAGTGGTGGCACGTCCTGCAGGTAATGAGAATTCTGGACTTCCTACTGGTGCAATTGAAGTAATGGGAGATGCCGTTACTGTGTTGAGTGAGTCTGCACCTCTTCCTTTTCCAGTTGATACCGGGGTCGAGTCTGATATTTCAGAGGAAATTCGACTTCGCTATAGATATTTAGATCTTCGACGAGAGGGACCTGCGGCAAATCTTCGTCTACGTTCTCGCGTGACATCGGCCATTAGAAGGGCGATGGATGAGTTGAACTTTCTGGAAATCGAAACACCGTATCTCACTCGTTCGACACCTGAAGGAGCCCGAGATTTTCTCGTACCTGTGCGTCTTCAGCCGGGGAGCTGGTATGCCCTTCCGCAGTCACCGCAGTTATTTAAGCAATTACTGATGGTTGCAGGTATGGAGCGTTACTATCAGATTGCCCGTTGTTTCCGCGATGAAGATTTTCGTGCTGATCGTCAACCAGAGTTCACGCAATTAGATATCGAAATGTCATTTATCGATCAAGCCGACATTATTGCTGTAGCTGAAAAGATTTTAGTGGATGTTTGGAAAGATAGCGTCGGTTACACCATTCCAACACCAATACCCCATATGACTTATCGAGATGCCTTGAATCGATTTGGTTCAGATAAGCCAGATCTGCGCTTTGCAAATGAATTAGTGGACGTTACAGATTTCTTTAAAGGGACACCATTTAGAGTCTTCCAAGCCGAGTACGTAGGTGCGGTAGTAATGCCTGGTGGTGCAAACTCACCACGACGTGAACTAGATGCTTGGCAAGATTGGGCGAAGGCACGTGGAGCTAAAGGGTTGGCATACATATTACTTAACGACGACGGCACTCTCGGGGGCCCTGTATCGAAGAATATTTCTGAAGAAGAACAAGCGGGAATTGCTGTGACCGTTGGTGCACGCAAGGGCGACGCTATTTTCTTTGCCGCCGGCGATCAGAGAACGTCTCAAGCTTTACTCGGTGCGGTGCGAATCGAGATAGGAAAGCGTTGTAATCTCATTGAAGAAGGCGCCTGGAAATTTCTCTGGGTTGTCGATGCTCCGATGTTTGAACCAACCGACGATGGGGGATGGACCGCCGTTCATCATCCATTTACCGGCCCTAAACCTGAGTTCTCTTCTACTTTCTCACAAGATCCTGGCAATGCTCTCGCTTATGCCTACGACATTGTTCTCAACGGTACTGAACTCGGCGGCGGCTCGATTCGTATTCACGATAAAGAGATCCAGCGAGAAGTTTTTCGGGTAATCGGCTTGAGTGATGAAGAGGCCAATAGCAAATTCGGCTTCTTGTTAGAAGCATTTAATTACGGCCCACCACCTCACGGTGGAATTGCCTTAGGTTTAGATCGAGTGTGCGCTCTCTTAACTGGAAGTGAATCTATTCGTGAGGTGATCGCCTTTCCAAAGACTGCAAGCGGAGGCGATCCGTTAACTGGCGCACCAACTCCAATCACAACGGCGCAGCGCCGTGAGAGTGGTATCGACTACAAGCCAGAAGTGCCCGCGAAATAAGCCAATCGGGTAGGCTTCTCACATAGAAGTTCTAAAGCGGAATTGAGGAACATTATGAGCGCAGGCGGAATTGCAGCAATTATTTGTGCGGTGGCACTTCTGTTCATTGCCGTGGCTGTGGCCTACGCAGTGATTCGCCTAGGCCGTTTTATCGATGAGGCGAGTGTTTCACTTGCTGCCCTCACTACCGAAACAACGCCCTTAATACAGGAATCAACGCGAACGCTTGAATTAGTCAATAGTCCACTTGAATCTTTTGCAAAGATTTCCAGGAATGTCGAGCAGGTCACGACAAAGGTTTCAGAGGCAGCAACGGATTTTATCGACCATAGTGGACCAGCGGTTAAGGTCGCTGGCGCACTGATTACAGCTGCACAAGCCGGGAAGAGCCGTGAGAAGAAAAAGAAGAAGAAGGCTGAGTGAGTGTAATTCGTGGAATCAGCGGAGATCCGCGCACGTTGGTTGCGCTTTTTTGAATCAGGTAACTCGCTCGGCTTAGACCATACAGTTGTACCTTCGGCATCTCTGATAGCCGATGATCCCAATCTCCTTCTCGTTAACGCAGGGATGGTTCCCTTTAAACCCTTCTTTCTCGGTGAAGTCACGCCACCGTATGCACGCGCGACATCTGTACAGAAATGTGTGCGCACCCTTGATATTGATGAAGTTGGAAAGACGACTCGTCACGCATCTTTCTTTCAAATGTGTGGAAACTTTTCTTTTGGTGATTACTTTAAAGAAGGTGCCATAGCACTCGCATGGGAATTGCTGACCAAACCAATCACTGAAGGCGGTTACGGATTTCCCGAGGAACGCTTATGGGTAACCATCTACCTCGATGATGACGAAGCAGCAAATATCTGGCATAAGAAAATTGGCGTTCCTCTGGAACGAATTCAACGCCGCGATATGGCCGATAACTTCTGGTCCATGGGAGTTCCTGGCCCGTGTGGACCTTGTTCTGAGATTTACTACGATCGTGGCCCATCATACGGAGTAGATGGCGGACCCATCGCTGATGAAAATAGATACCTGGAAGTATGGAACCTCGTCTTTATGCAGAATGAACGCGGAGAAGGTGGCGGCAAGGATGGCTTCCCAATTCTTGGAGAACTTCCTGCAAAGAGCATTGATACTGGCTTGGGCTTAGAGCGCATGGCCGCTCTGCTTCAGGGCGTTGAAAATATTTACGAAATTGATACTACGATGCAAATTCTCAATCGTGCATCTGAACTCTCTGGTGTCACCTACGGCAGAGACGAAAAATCAGATATCTCGCTTCGAGTGATTGCAGATCATGCGCGAACGGCGGCGATGTTGATTGGCGATGGCGTCACTCCGGGTAACGAAGGTCGCGGATATGTTTTGCGCCGAATGATGCGCCGCACGATACGAAATATGCGTCTCCTTGGCAGTAATGATCCGAGCATGGTTTCACTCACTCAAGCGGCAATCGCTGCAATGGGGGCTCAATATCCTGAGCTGCAATCTGATTCAGCACGAATTCTTTCGGTGAGCGCATCCGAGGAAGAGAGTTTCTTGCAGACGCTTAAGAGTGGAACAATTATTTTTGACACCGCAGCGCAGGTGATGAAGAAGAGAAACTCGACGGTCATGGGCGGTGAAGATGTCTTCAAACTTCACGACACCTATGGTTTTCCTTTCGATCTCACTCTTGAGATGGCTCGTGAAGTAGGCCTGGAAGTTGACGAGGCTGGATTCACTCGACTAATGAAAGAACAGCGCGAGCGAGCTAAGGCAGATGCGCGTGAGAAGAAGAGTGGTCACACAGATCTCAGTGAGTATAAAAAGATTGCCGATGACAAGGGTCGTACTGAGTTCATCGGATATTCAGAGGTCATTGCAGAGTCTAAAATTCAAGCAATTGTTCTCGACGGCCTAAGCACATCGTCGGCGGATCAGGGGTCAGATGTCGAGATCGTTCTAGATCGCACGCCGTTCTACGCTGAAGGTGGCGGACAGTTGGCAGACGGTGGAACCATCACCCTGCATGATGGGACGATCATTGAGATCGATGATGTGCAAAATCCAGTTCCCGGATTATCAATACATAGAGGACGCGTTCTCAAAGGTTCAGTGCAAGTAGGTCAGTCAGCGCTAGCGGCCATTGATAACGAGCGTCGCAACGCTATTTCGCGAGCACATACAGCAACGCATATGGTCCATAAGGCCTTTAGAGAAGTACTAGGGGAAACTGCAACGCAGGCAGGTTCAGAGAACTCTCCAGGGCGTTTCCGTTTTGATTTTCCATCGGCGGGCTCACTCTCTGAAGGTGTTCTTGATGAAGTTGAGGCACGAGTGAACGAGCTTTTGATCAATGATCTTGCAGTTACCGCCGAGGTAATGTCACAGGCTGAAGCGAAGAAGCTCGGTGCGATGGCCCTCTTTGGCGAAAAGTATGGCGATCATGTTCGAGTTGTCAGCGTCGGAGAGTGGGCGAGAGAACTCTGTGGCGGTACCCACGTGCACCGTTCAGGTCAATTAGGTTTAGTCAAACTTCTCTCTGAGTCATCTATCGGTGCGGGTGTTCGTCGCGTTGAAGCACTCGTTGGTGCTGACGCCTACCAATTTCTTGCACGCGAGCATGTATTGCTTAACTCTCTCACCCAGATCATCAAAGGTGCTCGTGTAGAAGAGTTGCCTTCGCGCGTAAATGATCTTGTAATAAAGATGAAGGATATTGAGAAGGAGCTAGCCTCTTTACGAACCTCTGCAGCGATGCAAGGTGCGAGCAAGCTCATTGAAAACGCTAAAGATATTTCTGGAGTTTCCTACATTTCTGGATCGCTCGCAGATGGGATTGCCGCCGATAGTTTGCGTGAGATCGCCCTGGATCTCCGTGCGCGGAGCCCGAAAAATGTAGTGGTGCTTACAAGTGTTGTTGAAGGAAAAGTTGTCTTAGTTGTTGCGGTGAGTGAAGCCGCACGATCATCTCAGGTGAAGGCTGGGGCACTTGTTAAGGTAGCGAGTGCGATTCTGGGTGGTGGCGGAGGTGGAAAAGATGATTTCGCACAGGGTGGCGGAACGGATACTGCGAAGATTCCTGAAGCAATGAAGGCCATCGAACTAGCGATCGCGGGCAAGTAATGTCGCGGCTGGGTCGCAGACTCGCCTTTGATTACGGGGATGTTCGCATTGGCGTAGCTGTATGTGATATCGATGCAATTCTCTCTTCGCCCCTTGAACCACTAAAGAGTAAGCATCCGGCGCTGATGGATCAAATCAAAGCATTAATCAAAGAGTACGAGCCGGTGCGGATTTATGTTGGCCAACCTTTGAATCTCTCAGGAGAACCCTCTACTTCGAGCGCAAAAGCGAACGCCTTTGCAGCAGAATTGAGATCTAACGTTGATTGCGACATTGTGATGATTGATGAACGTCTGACAACAGTGTCAGCCAGCGCTCTTCTGAGTCAAGCAGGGATAAATGCGAAGGACCAGAAGAAACTGATCGATTCTGTCGCCGCAGTTGCGATTCTAGAGAGAGGGCTTGCTCGTGAAGGTAGATAAACCCGCTCTCCTTCGAGTTGGCGCAGCGCTACTTGCAAGTTTCCTCATTATTGCTGGACTTTCCTTGATCAAACGAGGTCCAGCAGCGGCTGCAGATTTTCCTTGCCGAGTAGATTCAAATGCAGAGCAGATTTCGATTGATGTCTCATTAGGGGAGACTGGATCGGAGATCGCTCTGGAGCTCTTTGAAAAGGGTGTTACGAAATCTCAAGAGAGTTTCTTCCGGGTTGCAGTTGCTGATCAACGTTCGGCATCTATTGCGCCAGGTCTCCACCTGATCGATGAAGAGATTTGTGCTGAAGATGCGCTGACTCAACTACTCGATAGTAAAAGGATTGTAGGTCTCATCGCTGTGAAGGAGGGAGCGTGGCTGAGTGAGATCAAAGAGAGTTTTCAGAAAGCAGGCATTCCACGAAAGGAAATCGATCGAGCCTTCGAGAAAGCAATTCTCCCAAAACCCTTCATCAGTTTAGAGGGCTTACTCTTTCCGGCCCAGTATAGTTTCGCAAAGGGGACACCGATCGACCGCGCGATTGTAGAGATGATAAGCAAGGGGGAGCGCGAAATGGTGAGAGCTGGTTTTCCCGGTAATACGAGTAAGTTCAACCAACAAGATTTGCTAGTAATCGCCTCAATTATTCAAGCAGAAGGAACTGATGAGAATTTCGGCAAGGTTTCACGAGTTATTTACAATAGGCTGAAAATCGGAATGCCACTACAGATGGATTCAACCGTGCACTATGTCCAGCGCCAGCGTGGAGATATATTCCTTAGCACTAAATCCACGCTTCTCAATTCACCATATAACACCTACCGCAATACTGGACTTCCTCCCGCCCCAATTGGTAATCCAGGACGAAACGCGATGCTTGCAGCCGTGACGCCAACCCCTGGTGATTGGCTCTACTTCATCACCGTTGCTCCAGGTGACACACGATTTACACGATCTTTCGACGAGTTCAATGAGTGGAAGTTGATTTATAGAGCTAATCTTCGAGCCGGAAAGTTTGAGAAGTGACGATGATTCGTGGCGCCGTTCTTGGGTCTCCAATCTCACATTCACTTTCTCCGGTGCTATATAAGGCAGCCTTTGCATTTCTTGGAATTGATGGTCGATATGAAGCAATCGATGTACCGAGTGGCATTCTCGCTGATTTTTTCACCAAAGGCTCAAGTGAATTTGATTATTTTTCGCTGACAATGCCTTTGAAAGAAGAAGCGTTGTCGCTTGATATTTTCTTTGATGATCTTTCGAAAAGAATTGGCTCAGCCAATATGCTCTTTTGCAAGAACGGAACATGGCACGGCACCTCTACAGATGGTTCAGGATTTTTATCTGCCCTTGCATCATCTGATCGCACCTTTTCAAACGCTCTAATCTTGGGCGCCGGTGGAACCGCTCGTGCTATCGCAGGTGCGATTGATTCATTTATTCCTGCAATTTCAATCTTGGGCCGCACGTCAACAAGACGAGAGGCGCTCTCTAGATGTGTGCAGTCGTCAACCTTTGAGTATCTCTCGTGGAGTGATGGATATGATCTTTCAGAATTTGACTTGGTCATCAATACAACACCGGCCGGTGCTGCCGATCTACTAGCCGGGAACCTTCCCACCACAGTTACTGCACTCCTCTTTGATGTTATCTACACACCCTGGCCAACGGTATTGGCAACGAGATGGAGTGATCGATCGGGCCAGGTCATCAACGGAAAAGAACTTCTTCTCTGGCAAGGGATAGATCAATTAGAGAGGATCGTTGCGGAGCCATTTGATCGCTTACTACTTGCGCGCCATCTGCGATCACATTTGTCCTCTGCTTAACCACAGGATCAACTTTTGGGGCCACCCTTGGCTAGAGGACGCGTTAGCGTTACATGATGTTGCCCCTGATTTTTCCAATACTTATATGGTTGAGTTTTCGAGATATGAAATCTCATCGAATTCCTAATTTTGGACTTACTCTACTTTTTTCAGTTTCACTTGCTTTTGTGCTTTTGCGAGGGCACCCATGGCCTCAGCATTGTGCAGCAACGGGCATTCTTTTAATCGCATCAGCGTTAGCTTATGTATTTTTTGGGCTCGGTATGGGGGATATCAAATTCTTGATCATATTAACGTTACTGGTGATCCCCGCAAACCCCACAAGTTATTACTGGTTTTTTGGTTCCTTCTCTCTTACGACCCTATTCCATGTGATCGTATCGACTCGATGTAATCTCAGCCGTAATATCTCGATTCCGTTAGCACCATCTCTATCGATGGCTACGGTATGCGTTCTTTTTCTCTAAATTGGCAGGCATCTAGGGGAGCGATCTGCCAGAATAGGGGGATGCGGTGGCTGACAGCAGGTGAATCTCACGGACAGGCTCTCTCGGCAATTCTCGAGGGCATTCCCGCTCATGTAAAGATTGACTCGACCTATCTTGATTACCATCTTGCTCGTCGTCGATTGGGTTTCGGTCGTGGAGCGCGACAAAATTTTGAAGCCGACAAGATAACAATTCTTGGTGGAGTTCGATTGGGTCTAACTCAAGGTGGTCCAGTAAGTATTCAAGTAGGAAATTCTGAATGGCCCAAGTGGGAGAAGGTCATGTCTGCTGATCCAGTAGATGAATCAGAGATTGCACATTTGGCACGCAATGCACCTCTGACTCGACCACGACCAGGTCATGCCGATCTTGTCGGAATGCAGAAGTACGACTTCGATGACGCTCGTCCCATCCTTGAGCGCGCAAGTGCGCGTGAAACTGCGGCGCGAGTCGCACTTGGTGCTGTAGCACGGGCCTTTCTCGAACAGAGTGTGGGTATCACGATCATCAGTCACGTTCTTTCGATTGGTTCTATCCGCGTCCCCGACGAGGCAGTGTTACCAGAAGTGAACGATATGGAGAGAATTGATAACGATCCCGTTCGTTGTAGTGATGCAGTAACTAGCGCAAGGATGATGAAGGAAATCGAAACAGCTCACGCCGATGGTGACACGCTCGGCGGTGTCTGCGAAATTTTGGCGTTTAATCTCCCGCCGGGATTGGGTTCACACGTTCATTGGGATCGTCGACTTGACGCGCGTATTGCCTCAGCGATGATGGGAATTCAGGCGATTAAGGGCGTTGAAATCGGTGATGGATTCACTACTGCAACTCGCCGCGGCTCAGTAGCGCACGACGAGATTGAAAAGAATGCCAAAGGTCAGATTGTCCGGCGTAGCGATCGCGCTGGTGGCACAGAAGGTGGAATGTCTAACGGTGAAATACTTCGCGTAAGCATTGCTATGAAACCAATATCTACCGTTCCAAAAGCGCTCGATACAATCGATACCGCGAGCGGTGAACCTGCAAAGGCGATTAATCAACGCTCGGATGTATGTGCGGTTCCCGCTTCAGGAATCGTTGGAGAGGCGATGCTCGCACTTGTTCTCGCTGAAGCTGTTCTTGAGAAATTCGGCGGGGATAGCGTGCAGGAGACCAAACGCAATTTCAATTCATATGTAGATCATCTTCGAATTAGGTAGCGATGCCCTCTGTCATTCTAATTGGACCCCCAGGGTCTGGTAAATCTTCAGTTGGAAAATCTTTGGCGCAGCGGTTGGGCGTTTCTTTTTCTGATACAGATGCGATTATTGAAAACGAACGCAAGAAGAGTATCTCTGATATTTTCATAGAATCAGGTGAGCCGTTTTTCAGGGAAATTGAGAGAGTGGTCGTGCTCGATCGATTAACAGAAGGAGTAGGCGTACTATCTCTTGGCGGAGGTTCGGTGCTTGATGACAAGGTACAGGTAGCGCTCCGAAAGAGCCCAACGCCGATTGTCTTTCTTGATGTATCCCTATCTAGTGCATCACCACGGGTAGGCTTTAATAGAGATCGGCCACTACTTGTTGGTAATCCACGCGCTAAATGGCAAGAGCTCATGAATTCACGTCGTCCAATCTACGAAGATCTAGCAACATTTACCGTCGTGACCGACGAACTAACACCTTCACAGGTATCGGCAAAAATTGTTGCTCTCCTAGCAAAAGAGGATTAGCCATGAGCAAAGTGATAAAGATAAAGGCAGAGCGAGAGTATGACGTTCTTATGACTGAAGATTGGCGTCACGAATTGGTTGAGATTGCCAAATCTAGAACTCGTTGCGCTGTCATTCTTACGCAAGTAATGCGCGATCAGATAGGAAATCTTGAGGCTGATGATTGTGAATTCTCCTACTATTTGATCCCAGATGGGGAAGAAGGTAAGAGCCCTGCATCGCTGCTCAAACTTTGGAATTGGTTGGCTGCAGGTGGCTTCACACGAAGCGATCTGATCGTAGGTATCGGCGGGGGAGCAGTAACAGATATTGCCGGCTTTGCTGCAGCGACGTATTTGCGTGGAATTGATTGGGTGGCGATTCCGACCTCAGTTGCCGGGGCTGTAGATGCTGCAATCGGTGGTAAAACTGGTGCGAATCTAGATTACGGAAAGAATATGATTGGTTCGTTTCATTCTCCAATCACAGTACTTATTGATCTGTCGTGGTTTACGACCCTAAGCGATCGCGATTTTGCTGCCGGGCTTGCTGAAGTAATTAAGTGTGGATTTATCAGGGATGAAGAGATACTCAAACGCATTCAAGGTCAAAGCTTGGCTTCCATTCGAAGCAATAACGAATTAGTTGCAGATTTGATTTATCGATCTGTGGCCATTAAAGCTAGTGTCGTTGGGAACGACTTCAAAGAAGGTTTTGAAAGAGAGATACTTAACTACGGACACACCTTTGGCCACGCCGTCGAACAGCATTCGAAGTATTCCTTGAAGCATGGTGAGTGCGTATCCATTGGGATGGCCTACATGGCCCATCTTCAACACTCACTAGGCCTCATCACTGATGAGGTGCATAAACTGCATTTTTCTATCCTACAAGGGATAGGCCTACCTACTCACTATAAAGGTGGCGATTGGCTCGAGCTCCGTGCCATTATGTCGCGTGATAAAAAGAGCCGCGGACACTCGGTCCGCTTTGTAGTGATATCAAAGATCGGAATTACTGATCGGTTGACTGATGTGGCGCAAGGCGAACTCCTGAGTGCATATGAGAAGGTATGTTCATGAACGTCCTAGTCATTAATGGCCCGAATCTTGCTCGGCTAGATATTCGCGACTCGAGCATTTATGGTGATCTGTCATACCCGCAATTAGTTTCGTACATTTCCGCGGCTGCAAGCAAACTAGGTTTTGTAGCCGATGTTCGACAGAGCGATGACGAGTCAACAATTATTGGATGGTTGCATGAGGCGGCTGACTCTCAGACTGCAGTCATCATTAACCCTGCAGCCTTTACACACTATTCCTATGCCATCCGTGATGCGGCAGCAATGCTTAAGGGACCATTAATTGAGGTGCATCTTTCAAACCCGCTCAGTAGGGAAGAGTTTCGTCACACATCTGTCATCTCAGGGGTTGCAACTGGAACAATCGGTGGTTTCGGACCACATTCCTACGCATTAGCACTGAGCGCTCTGAAAGATCTCAAATCTTAAATTTTGATGCGCTAAACTTGGACGTCTATAGCAACTGATATCGGTCGGTTGCAATGAACTGGAGCGCGACTGTGGCAACAACAAATGACCTTAAGAATGGTATGACCTTAGATATTGAAGGCCAGCTCTGGACTGTAATTGAGTTTCAGCATGTTAAGCCCGGTAAGGGCCCAGCATTCGTGCGTACCAAATTAAAACAGGTACTAACAGGAAAAGTTGTTGATAAAACCTTTAATGCTGGGGTCAAAATCGAGATAGCAATTCTTGAAAAGCACGAAATGAACTTCTTGTACAAGGAAGGCGAAGATTTTGTCTTTATGGATAATAAGAATTTCGATCAGATGTCGATATCTGCGGCCACAGTCGGGGATGCTTCAAACTATATGCTTGAAAATACAGAAGCGATTGTGGCCATTCACGATGGGAATCCACTTTATATCGAGTTGCCGGCATCGGTAGAGTTAGTAGTTACATATACAGAACCCGGGCTACAGGGTGACCGTTCATCAGGAGGCACAAAGCCGGCAACTGTCGAGACCGGCATTGAAGTCCAAGTTCCGCTTTTCATTAAACAGGATGAAAGGATTGTGGTTGATACACGCGATGGTTCGTACCAGGGTCGTGCGAACTAGTGTCAGCTCGAAGTAAGGCACGAAAACAAACGTTGGATTTTCTCTATGAATCAGATATCCGTTCAAGTGATCTGCTTGAATTATTATCACTACGAGATGTTGTGGAAGAAGGGGTAGATGCGCGTCCAGTCCGTGAGTACACCCGTTTACTGGTCGAAGGAGTTCACCTCCACAAGAGAAAAATTGATGAGTTAATTAGTACCTATGCCCAAGGTTGGGATATGGATCGTTTAGCCGCCGTTGATCGTAATATCCTCCGACTTGGAATCTTCGAAATTCTTTGGGAAGATGAGATAGATGATGCAATTATTATCGATGAGGCACTCACTCTTGCTCAATCGTTAAGTACGGAAGAATCGGCTGGATTCATTCACGGTGTTCTGGGTCGAATAGTTTCGATCAAAGCCAGCCTCGCCCTCTAACGCCTGACAAGCAAGATTTTTTGATCAGCTGTCCACTGTTGAAAGTTGATCTGGTCGCAATCTATAAGACGTGTAATAGCCTCAACATCTGCCTCTCGTATGGAAATTACTTCACCAGCCCAGTCACCACGTTGTTCTGCAATCCGCGAGAGGTATCGCGAGAGAAGAACCTTCTGCTCTGAGGGTGCAAGGGCGCGCAGTGCACGTAGATCGTAGATGTGTCTACCGCATGCGATCCGAGACAGCTCCGGTTCAAGTTCTGTTGCGATTAAGTGGATGAGGGGAATATCAAATAGTTCGGCAATCTCTATTACCTTCTTCAAGCTCATGGATCGATCACCGCGTTCATATGCTCCGAGCACAACTGCTCGAATGCGCCCGTGGCTGCGAATTTCGCAATCAAGGAGAGTGAGTCCTCTCTCCCGTCTGAGTTGGCGAATCCTGCCTCTTATTTGATCGATCTCTGTATTCTCCATAGTCGAGAGGCTAGGCGCGAACGCGCCGATGCGAGCGGGAATTTCCACAGCCGTCACGTCGGTGTTAGAATCCGCCAGCATCCTTTAAGACCCGTCCTGTGAGGCGGGGAAGGAGATTTAAATGAATACAGTGCTGTCCGCGCAAGATATCTCTCGCGCACTCTCGCGCATTGCTCACGAAATTTGTGAGTCGAATACCGGGTCGCAATCGATGACTTTATTAGGAATTCCTACGCGGGGGGCTCATCTAGCTTTTCGTCTAGCCACCTTGATCGAATCGATCGAAGGCTCATCAGTTCAGGTGGGAACCTTAGATACGACCCTTTTCCGAGACGACTTGAGGTTGAAAGCACCTCGTGCGCTCATGGCAACGAAGATTCCACCTCTTGGAGTTCAAGGCCGCACCGTTGTTCTTGTTGACGATGTTCTCTTCTCTGGTAGAACTATCAGAGCAGCACTTGACGCCCTCGGGGATATAGGTCGTCCATCCAGAGTACAGCTAGCAACTCTTATCGACCGGGGCCACCGTGAACTACCTATAAGAGCAGACTTCGTCGGCAAAAACATACCCACCGCGTTATCACAATCGGTAAGAGTGAGTCTTACTGAAATCGATGGCGTCGATGAGGTTACGATTTCAGATCTGGTCTCCTCATGAAGCATCTCTTATCAATCGCGGATATTACACACCTTGAGGCGGTATCGATTCTGAACACGGCAACCGAGTTAGCCAAAGTAAGTGATACACCGATGAAGAAGTTACCAACTCTTCGCGGGCGCACAATTGTCAATCTCTTTGCTGAAGATTCAACAAGAACGCGTATCTCTTTTGAAGCTGCAGCTAAGCGACTATCTGCTGATGTCATTAATTTTTCGTCAAAGGGATCTAGCCTGAGTAAAGGTGAATCGCTAAAAGATACGGCTCAAACGCTACAAGCGATGGGTGCCGATGCAGTGATCATTCGACATGGTGCATCCGGTGCACCCGCGCGCTTGGCAGAATGCCAGTGGATGTCTGGGGCGGTAATCAATGCCGGCGACGGTACTCATGAACATCCAAGTCAAGCGTTACTTGATGCTTTTACGATCCGCAAGCATTTAGGTCACGGACGTGAAGATCTTGAAGGGCTACGTATAGGGATCGTTGGAGATGTCCTACATTCTCGCGTTGCTCGTTCGAATGTTCTCTTGCTGACAAAACTCGGCGCGCATGTGACTTTGATTGCACCCCCAACGCTGCTTCCTGTGGGCGTCGAAAGTTGGCCGGTAACGATCTCATATGATTTCGATAGCGCCTTAGAATCACTGGACGCAGTCATGATGCTACGCGTTCAATTAGAGCGAATGAATGAACTCTTCTTTCCAAATGCACGCGAGTACTCGCGGTATTTTGGACTCAATAGCGCGCGAGTTAAAGCTCTACATCCAGGTGCGATAGTGATGCATCCTGGCCCCATGAATCGTGGTCTAGAAATCACCGCCGATAGCGCAGATAGTGCCCGCTCTGTAATCGTCGAACAGGTGAGTAATGGTGTGAGTGTAAGAATGGCAATTCTTTATCTTCTTCTTGCGGGCGACACATCAATAAAGGCGGGAAACTAGATGACAAATTCATTGAGAGCAATTATTCTCAAAGGCGGAACGTTAGCCGATGGTTCGAAGAGAGATGTGCTCATCAACGATGGCGTCATCACCTCAGTGTCTCAAAATCTTCTCTCTGAAGGAGCAGACGTTATTGATACAGAGGGACTCATTCTTCTCTCTGGCCTGGTTGATCTACATACACATCTGCGCGAACCGGGTCGGGAAGATTCAGAGACAGTTCTGACCGGTTCTCAAGCTGGAGTCAAAGGTGGCTATGTTGCGTTATCAGCGATGGCAAACACCTCTCCGGTGGCAGATACAGCGGGCGTTGTTGAACAAGTCTTTAGATTGGGCAAAGAGGCGGGGCTTCTAGATGTATTCCCGATCGGCGCTGTTACTCAAGGAATTGAAGGGAAAATTCTGGCAGAGATAGGTGCAATGGCTGATTCAGTCGCGCGAGTTAGAGTCTTTAGTGATGATGGAAATTGTGTAAGTGATCCGTTGGTGATGCGACGTGCACTCGAGTATGTGAAGAAGTTTGGGGGAGTCATTGCCCAACATGCGCAAGAACCAGCGTTGACCTCTGGATCACAGATGAACGAGGGAATTGTGAGTGCAACACTAGGCCTTAAAGGGTGGCCGGCTGTTGCCGAAGAGGCGATCATCGCTCGAGATGTACTTCTGGCTGAACACGTAGGTTCACGTTTACATATCTGTCATCTAACAACTGCGGGTGGTGTAGAGATCATTCGCTGGGCCAAGGCACGCGGAATTAATGTGACCGCCGAAGTTACGCCGCATCATCTACTTCTTACAGATGAGCTAGCTCGCAGTTATGACCCAATCTTTAAAGTGAATCCACCACTGCGAACAGATGCCGATGTCATCGCCTTGCGATCAGGGCTAGCCGACGGAACTATTGATATTGTCGCAACAGATCATGCACCGCATCCAGGTGAGAGCAAGGAGTGCGAGTGGCAAGAGGCAGCCTTTGGCATGCTAGGTCTTGAACATGCCTTATCGATTATCTCTCAGACCATGGTTGAAACAGGACTACTTGATTGGGCTGGCGTACAAAACCGTATGAGTATCGCTCCGGCGGTAATTGGTGGCTATTCAGATCATGGTCGAGGACTAGAGCCAGGATCTCCTGCCCACATCACTGTGATTAATCCGAAGGCTCCATATCGCGTGGATCGCGATAACTTAGCCTCTAAATCACGCAATACTCCCTTTCACGGAATGGAATTTTCCGCTCAGGTAGTTGCGACTTATTTCCATGGACGTAAAGTCTTTAGCAATGGAAGAATGGCATGAGTAAAGCATTTCTTGTTTTAGATGATGGCCGAATCTTTGAAGGTTTAAGCTGGGGCGCCACAGGACGAGCTTTCGGCGAAGCAGTTTTCCAAACTGGTATGACGGGTTATCAAGAGACGTTGACCGATCCTTCATATCATCGGCAGATCGTCGTGATGACCGCGCCACACATCGGCAATACCGGCATGAACAGAGAAGATAACGAGAGTTCAAAAATTTGGGTAGCAGGGTTTGTAGTTCGTAATCCATCCCCAATAACCAGCAATTGGCGGAGCGAGAAATCACTTGTCGATGTCATGCTCGAACAAGAGATCGTGGGCATATCTGGGGTAGATACGCGGGCCCTTACTCGCCACCTGCGCGACCGTGGAGCTATGAGAGTAGGAATTTTCTCTGCTTTAGATCTTACGCGGGAAGAGATGGTTATTGAGGTGAGAAAGAGCAAACAAATGACAGGCTCTTTTCTCAGTGAAGTTGTCTCAACAGTAAAGCCATACATAGTCCCTGCGACAGCGCAAAAGCGATTTACCGTAGTTGCTTTAGATCTTGGGATCAAGAGTGCAACCCCGCGCGCGATGTCCCAGCGTGGGATCGAGACGCATGTACTTCCATTTAACGCGACCTATGATGAGATTATGGCGCTGGACCCGGATGGAGTCTTCCTTTCAAACGGTCCAGGGGATCCAGCAACAATGACTGAAACAGTAAACCTGGTTCGTGAACTGCTTTCTGAAGAAGTACCAATTTTCGGAATCTGCTTTGGCCATCAAATTCTTGGTCGAGCGCTCGGCTTTGAAACATATAAATTACAGTTTGGTCACCGCGGTATCAATCAACCTGTGATCGATAAACGAACAGGGAAGGTAGAGATCACTTCCCATAACCATGGTTTTGCAATTGAAGCACCAGTCGATACTCAATTTGCTACAGTCTTTGGCCCCGGTCAAGTCACTCATATTTGTCTCAACGATGGCGTGGTCGAAGGGCTGGAACTCTTGGAGCGTGGAGCCTTCAGTGTTCAGTATCATCCGGAAGCCGCAGCGGGTCCTCACGATGCCTCGTATCTTTTCGATAACTTCATTGCATTAATGCAGAAATACCCACGAAAGATTGGGGTCGCATAATGCCGCGCGACACCTCGATTAAGAGCGTACTGGTAATTGGTTCAGGCCCAATCGTTATCGGACAAGCCTGCGAATTCGATTATTCAGGAACGCAAGCATGTCGAGTTCTTCGTGCCGAAGGCATACGAGTCATCTTGGTTAACTCAAATCCTGCCACCATCATGACTGATCCAGAATTCGCTGACGCAACATACATTGAACCGATCACTCCAGAATTCATTGAGCGAATCATCGCTAAGGAGCGACCAGATGCAATCCTGGCAACCCTGGGTGGGCAGACTGCGCTCAATGCTGCGATCGGACTCTACGCCGCTGGAACTCTTGAACGCTATGGCGTAAAACTGATTGGCGCAGATGTCGACGCAATTGAACGTGGTGAAAATCGCGAGATATTCAGAACAATTGTAGAAAAAATTGGAGGTGAATCAGCTCGCTCAGTTATCTGTCACACCATGGATGAAATTCTAGAAGGAGTCAAGATTCTCGGATATCCGGTTGTCGTACGCCCTTCATTCACGATGGGTGGTCTTGGATCCGGTATCGCCTTCGATGAGGTATCACTTCATCAAATTGCTGGGGCTGGATTAAGACACAGTCCCACGTCGGAAGTGTTGCTAGAAGAGTCGATCATTGGATGGAAAGAGTATGAATTGGAAGTAATGCGCGATGCGACAGATAATGTTGTAATCGTCTGTTCGATTGAAAATATAGATCCGATGGGAGTTCATACAGGTGATTCAATTACTGTAGCACCAGCGCTTACGCTGACAGATGTTGAGTATCAACGCCTGAGAGATCTCTCGATGGCGATTATTCGCGAAGTTGGGGTCGCAACCGGTGGATGTAATATCCAATTTGCAGTCAATCCAGTGAATGGCCGCATAATCGTTATCGAAATGAATCCACGAGTTTCGCGATCAAGTGCCCTAGCATCTAAGGCGACTGGTTTTCCTATTGCAAAGATTGCTACAAAGTTAGCAATCGGATATACCCTCGATGAAATCGAAAATGACATCACCAAGGTAACACCCGCCTCGTTCGAGCCGACGCTTGATTATGTTGTTGTGAAGGCTCCACGGTTTGCCTTTGAGAAATTTCCTGATGCAGATCCACGCCTGACAACAACGATGAAGAGCGTTGGGGAGGCTATGGCAATCGGTAGATCATTCCCTGAGGCGCTGATGAAAGCTCTTCGTTCTCTCGAACGCAAGGAAGCGATCTTTACTTTCCCACTAGAGATTTCAGAGCAACGAGTGTCAAGTATGCTGACTCAGATTGGAACACCTACAGAGTACCGACTTCAACAGGTGCAGCAAGTCCTTTGGGCGGGAATCAGTATTGAAGAGGTCTTCAGTAGGACGAAGATCGATCCTTGGTTTCTTACTCAGATCCAATTAATCAACGATGCGGCGCGCGTGATCGCACAGCCTGGAGAACTCACTAGCGAGCTCATCCGAACGGCTAAGCAATGGGGTTTTTCCGATGCTCAGATTGCTACCCTGCGAAGTTTGAGCGAAGATGATGTTCGCAAAACTAGGACTCATCTAGGTGTTCGGCCTGTCTATAAAACTGTCGATACGTGTGCGGCAGAGTTTGAAGCTTTTACGCCTTACTACTACTCCAGTTATGAAGAAGAGACAGAGGTGAAACCACGAAGTAAACCAGCAGTGATCATCCTCGGTAGCGGCCCTAACCGCATAGGACAAGGTATTGAATTCGATTATTCCTGTGTCCATGCCTCCTTCACCTTACGTGAAGCGGGGTACGAAACTATCATGATCAACTGCAACCCCGAGACCGTCTCCACTGATTACGACACAAGCGATCGGCTCTATTTTGAACCGTTAACTTTAGAAGATGTACTTGAGATTGTGCATGCGGAATCTCAGGCAGGACCGGTGTTAGGAGTGATCACTCAGCTTGGCGGCCAAACTCCACTCGGACTTGCCGCCGGATTAAAAAATGCGGGAGTAACGATCCTAGGTACCAGTCCAGAAGCCATAAATCTTGCCGAAGAGAGAGGCGCTTTCGGTGATGTCCTTGCAGCCGTTGGACTCACTGCCCCCGAATTCGGAATGGCTTCGTCGCAGATGCAAGCGGTCGAGATTGCTAAGAGGATCGGATACCCCGTTCTCGTACGCCCATCATTTGTTCTCGGTGGTCGGGGTATGGAGATTGTCTACGATGACGAGGCTCTTTCATCCTTTATTTCCCGCGCGACCGACATTACTCCGGACCATCCTGTCTTAGTGGATAGATTCCTTGATAGCGCTATAGAGATAGATGTTGACGCACTCTATGATGGAAATGAGCTTTTCCTCGGTGGAGTAATGGAGCATATTGAAGAGGCTGGTATTCACTCTGGTGATAGCGCATGCGTTCTACCTGCGATGACGATTTCAGACCTGCAGTCGCAGGCGATTCGAGAGGCTACCGTCAAGATTGCCGAGGGAGTAGGTGTAAGAGGCTTAATTAATATTCAATTCGCACTCGCGGCTGAGCAGTTATATGTCTTAGAAGCTAATCCACGCGCATCACGAACAGTCCCATTTGTTTCGAAGGCAACTGGAGTCCCTCTCGCCAAGGCGGCGGCTCGTATTTCCGTGGGAGTGCCAATTGCGCAATTGCGTGGAGATGGAACTCTTCCGGCTTTCGGAGATGGAGTCGCTAAGGGAGTGTCAGTTAAAGAAGCGGTACTTCCATGGAATAGATTTAGACGCTCAGACGGTCGAGGTGTCGACGCTGTTCTAGGACCAGAGATGAGATCTACCGGCGAAGTGATGGGAATTTCTTCAACCTTTGGCGCAAGTTATGCTAAAAGTCAGATTAGCGCCTTTGGCTCGCTACCTAAGAGTGGTTCTGTCTTCATCTCATTGGCAGATAAGGATAAAGAGGCGGGAGCCTCTGCCGCTTCAACCCTTTCATCCCTTGGCTTCAGGCTCTTCGCTACCGTAGGAACAGCTGACTTTCTTGATGCTCGTGGGGTAAGAACTGCTCGCGTACGTAAAGCTTCTGAAGGCATCGGACCGTATGGAGAGAAGACGATTGTTGACCTTCTCAACAGTGGCGAAATCAACCTGGTGATAAATACGCCTGTAGGTCGCGGCACTCGCGCCGATGGTTGGGCTATTCGAACAGCTGCAATTCAACGTTCGATTCCGTGCATCACAACAACAGCAGGATTTAACGCAGCGGTTGCAGGAATAAAGGTTCTACAATCTGGCGATCTTGATGTTCGTCCAATTCAGGATTGGTTGAAAGACGTATGAGCACCATCAATAAGAGCGCTACCCAGATTTCATCAACGATTCTGAGCAATAAACGCATAGGTGCCTATCATCAAATTTTACTATCGATAGGTGATCTTGCATCACTGTGTCGTCCTGGGAATTTCGTCGCTATTGCGGTAGGGGATGAATCATCAAAGATGATCCTTCGTCGCGCCTTTGCGATCTCTCGTATCACCCATGGCAGCGCCTCAGGTGGGGCGATGGAATTGATTGTTGCGCCCCACGGATCTGGCTCACGTTGGATCTGCGCACAGCCAGAAGGTAGCGATATAGATATAGTCGCACCCCTTGGAAAGGCTTTTGGAATTCCTACTTCGCCGGTGAACGCTCTTCTTGTGGGTGGTGGATATGGTTCCGCCCCGCTTTTTGGCCTAGCCGAAGTTCTCAAAGCACGGGGATGTCGTGTCGATATGCTCCTCGGAGCTAGTACCGGATCAAAGATTTATGCACCGCTTGAGGGAAAGCGCAGCGCATCAACACTGAAGATCTATACAGAAGATGGCTCTATGGGTGAACGTGGTCGTGTCACTGCGCCAATCTCTGCTCTTATTCAACGGGGAACTATAGATGTGATTTATTCTTGTGGCCCAATGTCTATGTTGCGAGCAATCTCTGATCTAACAGAAGGTACTGATGTGGTTCACCAATGCGCAGTGGAAGAGTCAATGGCATGCGGAATTGGGATTTGCATGACTTGTGTTCTGCCGGTTAAGGGTGAGGATGGGACTATTTCGATGCTCAGATCTTGTATCGATGGCCCTGTAATGGATTCGAGCACAGTTGCATGGGATCTTGTAGGAAAAACACCACCCGCGGTAACTCTATGAAAATTGATTACGAAGGTTTCGACTTCTCCACATCTTTAGCAGACGCATCTTTTCCTTCACCTATTTTCACGGCAAGTGGTTGTGCAAGTTCAGGTAAAGAGCTTGCACAGTTCTTTGACCTCAGTGAGATAGGTGCAGTTGTCACTAAATCAGTGATGAATAAACCACGCCATGGACGGCCAACGCCACGAATGGCAGAAACACCCTCTGGAATGCTTAATTCGATCGGACTACAAGGTCCAGGGATCGATTATTTTTTAGCCAATGATGTCCCATGGTTGTTAAACAAGGGCTCACGGGTCATAGTCTCGATCGCAGGAGAAACAATTGATGAGTACTCAGTTTTAGCACGCAAGATTCGCGCCGTTCAAGGAATCAGCGCAATCGAAGTAAACATCTCCTGCCCCAATGTTGAAAATCGTGGCATGGTTTTTGCGTGTCAGACAGACACAGCGGCTCGTGCTATTGATGGTGTCCGTAAAATTATTGGTGGAGAAATTCCAATCATTGCAAAACTCACACCAGATGTCACTGACATCACAAGTATCGCGTCATCGGTAGTCGATGCTGGAGCCGATGCTTTAGCGTTAATCAATACAGTTCTTGGAATGGTGATCAATCTCGATACTATGAGGCCACATCTTGGCGGAAAAACTGGCGGTCTCTCTGGTCCTGCGATAAGGCCGGTGGCTGTTCGTGCTATCTATCAAGTACATAGCGCAATGCCACAGGTTCCGATTCTTGGAATGGGTGGCGTTGCGTCAGGGCGAGACGCACTCGAACTTATCCTTGCTGGTGCTTCAGGTATCTCAGTTGGCACCGCTAGCTTCGGAGATCCGTCGGCAATCCCACGAATTCAACGCGAACTCCATTCTCTTTTGCTGGCGCGTGGTTTTAAATCTCTTCGGGAGGCGGTTGGTTATGCCCATCGTAGTATTGAGGAAGGAAGCTAATGACCTCACCGATCATTCTCGCAGTTGATACTCCTGATATCGAGCTTGCCAAACGTTGGATATCGGCAACCCGTGAAAGCATAGATGTCTTCAAGTTAGGTCTTGAGTTTTATCTCAGCCATGGTTTTGGAGGCATTTCTGCAATTCAAAGGGAGACAGGTGCGGAGATCTTTCTCGACCTTAAGCTTCACGATATTCCACATACTGTTTCTAAGGCGGTAACCGTTGTTAGCGCACTAGAGCCACGTTTCTTAACCGTGCATGCAAGCGGGGGAGAGGCGATGATCTCGGCGGCGGTAAAGGCAGTTTCATCGACCTCAATTACAGCGGTCACCATCCTCACCTCTCTCTCACAAGATGATCTCTCTGAAATCGGATTTCAAGGAACCGCTCTGAGTGCTGCCCAAGCGTTGGCAAACCTCGCGGTAAAGGCAGGAGCAACATCATTAGTCTGTTCACCCCATGAAATTTCTGGAATCCGAAAAAACGTTGGTGACGGGGTAACTATTATTACTCCAGGTGTCCGACCAGCAGATGAGATATCAGCTGATGACCAGAAACGTACAATGACTCCATCAGAGGCCATTTCTCTCGGTGCTAATTTCATAGTTATTGGCCGCCCCATTACCTCACGTTGGGCTAAAGGCTCAGAGCAGATGGCCGAGCGTGCAGCCCAGATCCTTGACTCAGTTCAACGCTAGGGCTGGCTTTCGCTAGATTAAGCATATGAGGCGACCACCAATACTGACGGCAGAAGAACGAAATGCCGCGTTGGAAAAGGCGAGGAGTTCACGATCTCGACGGTCTGCAATAAAAGCTGACGTTCGTGCAGGCAACCTGTCAATGCACGATGTTATCGAATTAGTCAGAACCGACGATGCAATCGCAAAGATGCGAGTAGTTGAGCTGCTTGAGTCATTTACAGGTGTGGGCAAGGTACGGGCTATCGCGATCTTAGATAGACTCGGGATTTCTAAAACTCGTCGATTGCAAGGGCTTGGAACTCATCAGCGCGATGCGTTAATAAAAGAGTTTGCAATTCCACGAGTTAACCTTGATGTAGGGTCACTAATCGTTCTATCTGGTCCTGGCGGAGTTGGTAAAAGCACAGTTTCCAAAGAGATTCGAAAGAGGAACGATTTTTGGGTGAGCGTCTCGGCAACAACGAGAGCTCCTCGAGGAAATGAAGTACATGGTGTTGACTATATTTTCATGAGTGATGAAGAATTCGATCGAGGTATCGCAAATGGTTTTTTTCTCGAATGGGCGCATTTTGCTGGTGCGCGATATGGAACTCCTCGCCAGCACGTGATAGATGCCCTGCACGAGGGTAAGGACGTGCTTCTCGAAATTGAAATAAAAGGAGCAAAGCAAGTAAAGGAGAGTTGGGCTCACTCCATACTCGTTTTCCTTGAACCACCAACCTGGGAAGATTTGGTCTCTCGTCTTGAAGGCAGGGCTACCGATAACCCAGAGCGTAGGGCAGAGCGTTTGGCGTTGGCCCAAGATGAGATGGCTCAGGCACCATTTTTCGACCATATCCTGATCAATGACGAGGTCGAGAAGGTCGTCGCGAGCCTGATAAGATTGGTTCATTCGCAGCGTTCATGAAAGTGAATGCGTGCATCAATAGCGTAAGGGGCGATAATGGACGGTATTACTAATCCACCAATTGACGAACTTCTCGATAAGAGTGGTTCAAAGTACAGCCTTGTTCTCTATGCTGCTAAGCGCGCACGACAGATCAATGCCTATTACTCACAATTGGGTGAAGGTTTACTTGAGTACGTTGGACCGCTGGTTGAAACGCATGTCCACGAAAAGCCGCTCTCGATCGCACTTCGCGAGATCAATGAGGGATTGTTGACAATCGAGAACCTTGACCCTGCCGTCAAGTAACTCTTAGAACAAGAATCCCGTGTCTGCCCGCGAAGTTGTTCTCGGCATAGGCGGTGGAATAGCGGCCTATAAATCCTGTGAACTTCTCCGTCGTTTGCAAGATGCTGGATTTGGCGTCACAGTCATTCCAACTCCTTCGAGTCTGCACTTTGTTGGCAAGGCTACGTGGGAAGCGCTATCCGGCAGAGCTGTCACAACAACAGTCTGGGAACGAGTTGATGAAGTTCGCCATGTGCATCTAGCTAAGGTGAGCGAGTTCAACATTATTGCTCCAGCAACAGCTGACTTAATTGCAAGAATTGCGCACGGTCGTGCAGATGATCTACTGACTAACACTCTTCTGGCAAGCAAAGCACCGACGCTTATTGTTCCAGCAATGCATCCGACAATGTGGGCGAATAAAGCGACACAGTCAAATGTCTCACTCTTGCGCGATCGTGGTTATGTGGTGATGGAACCCGATCACGGACGACTTACTGGAAGTGATATCGGTGTCGGGCGTTTCCCTGAGACAAGTCGCATTGTTGCCACCTTCAAAGAGATGACAGATAAGGCCAATGATCTCTCTGGCATTAAAGTCCTCGTCACCGCGGGTGGAACTCGTGAAATGATTGATCCGATTCGTTTCATCGGAAATAACTCATCAGGACGCCAAGGTTTTGCAATAGCTAAAGCGGCCATGAGGCGCGGTGCCGAAGTTACTCTAGTTCTTGCAAATAGTATCCTGCCAGATCTTCCTGGTATCACTACGGTCAGAGTCACCTCGGCAGATCAAATGTTTGCCGAGGTGCATTCTCGCTTTGCTTTATGTGATGTTATTGCAATGAGCGCTGCGGTAGCAGATGCAAGGCCTGCGCAATATAGCGATAGCAAAATTAAGAAAGGTTCACTCTCATCCATTGAGCTGACCGCCAACAAGGACATTATTGCTACCGTTGCCAAAGATAAGAAGAATCAGGTCGTTATTGCATTTGCAGCTGAAACAAATCTTGATATCGAAGAGGGAGAGAGAAAATTATTGGCTAAAAGTGCCGACATTCTTTTCCTCAATGATGTATCAGGTAGCGAGATCTTTGGATCAGATGAGACACAAGGAGTCATCTTAACCTCACAAGTTTCACAGTCCATCGAAAGGGTGATGGTTGATAGAATTTCGAAAGACACGCTCGCCGATCTACTTCTCGATCAGGCCTTGAATAAGTTAGGTTAGGGCAATGTCAAAACGCCTGTTCACATCAGAATCAGTAACTGAAGGCCATCCGGATAAGATCGCAGATCAAATCTCGGATGCGATCCTAGATTCGTTACTCTCTCAGGACGCAAAGAGTCGTGTCGCCGTGGAAACCCTGATCACCACTGGTCAAGTTCATGTTGCAGGTGAAGTGACAACTAACGGGTATGCAGATGTGATGGGAATTGTTCGCGATACTGTTATTGAAATCGGATACGACTCAAGTGTCAAAGGCTTTGACGGAAACAGTTGTGGTGTCTCTATCTCTATCGGCCAGCAGTCTCAAGATATTGCACAGGGCGTCAATGATGCCTTTGAACATCGCGTTGATTCAGCGATCGATCCGCTCGATCTTCAGGGTGCCGGTGATCAGGGTCTGATGTTTGGCTATGCCTGCGATGACACAAAAGAACTCATGCCACTTCCGATTTATATGGCACATCAACTTGCCCAGCAACTCACAGCGGTTCGAAAGAGTGGAGCACTTGGTTACCTTCGCCCCGATGGAAAGACTCAGGTCACTATCGAGTATGACGGGGATAAGGCGATGGCAATCGACACTGTCGTTATCTCAAGCCAGCACGCTGAAGAGGTAGATGTAATTGCAAAGCTCACTCCAGAAATTATCGAGCTTGTGATCAAGCCTGTCCTTTCAAAGATAGATCTTCCTCAGAGGAATGTGCGCACTCTGATTAATCCAACTGGGCGTTTCGTAATTGGCGGACCTATGGGAGATGCTGGTTTAACTGGTCGAAAAATTATCGTTGATACCTACGGCGGTATGGCACGACATGGTGGAGGTGCATTTAGTGGAAAAGATCCATCCAAGGTTGACCGTTCAGCGGCTTATGCGATGCGTTGGGTAGCAAAAAATGTCGTTGCCGCAGGATTAGCGCGTCGTTGTGAGGTACAAGTCGCCTACGCAATCGGTAAGGCACAACCGGTTGGAGTATTCGTTGAAACATTCGGTACCGAGACGGTTCCAGTATCAAAAATACAAGAAGCCGTTCTCTCCGTGTTTGATCTACGACCAGCTGCGATCATTGCTGAACTTAATCTTCTACGCCCGATCTATTCCGCTACGGCGGCCTACGGTCACTTTGGTAGAGAACTTCCGAATTTCACGTGGGAGAGAACTGATCGCGTAGACGCTCTCCGCGCGGCGATCTAACGCAGAACTTCAACGATGACATCCGCTCCTCTGCGGCTTAAGGTACAGAAAGTTGCAAGGGGGTCGACCGAAAAAGCATCCGCTCTTCCGGTCGCACTCGTGTGGGTCGACACAGGAGTATCTCATCTTGACTATACCTACGATTATTTAGTTCCTTTATCACTAGATGCACAGGTGATTGCTGGGGTCAAAGTCGCAGTTAATTTTTCGGGGCGCACTGTTGATGGCTATGTGCTGTCTCGAACGGATTCATCAGAGCTTAGTAACCTAAAATTTATTGAGAAGGTTCTCTCGCCGATTCCCTTACTGACCTCTGAACTGACCTCATTAGTAAGAGCTGTTGCCCAGAGATGGGGGAGTTCACCACTTGATATTCTCAGTAGCGCTATCCCATCGCGAGTGATAGCGGTAGAGAAAACTCTGCAACCAAGTTCTCCGCAAACGCAGCGGCATGGTTCAAAATCGCACACCCAATCTTTCTATTTAGTCACACCGGGTGAAGATGCAATAGCTCTGATGGCTGATTGGATCCTCGCTCGATCTGCACTAGGTGGAGTGCTTGTTATTGCACCTGAAGCTCGTGAAGTTCTCCTATTGGCGCAAGAGCTAGAGTTTCGTGCAGTTGATTTTTTGATTCTTGATGCATCCCTGACTAGGTCAGAGAGGTATAGCAACTACCTCAAAGTTGCATCAGGGGAATCAAAGATTGTTATTGGTTCTCGCAGTGCGGTATTTGCACCAGTTCATCACTTGAAAACGATCATTGTTTATCGCGAAGGCGCTCAATCGCATTATGAGGTGAGGACTCCTGGTTGGAATACCCGCGATGTTGCGCTGCTGAGATCACAGATAGGGCGAATCGATCTTACATTTGTCGGCTATGCACCGTCATCGGAAACGTCTTATCTCCTGGGAAAGAGAGAGATCGTCCTCAAGGGGAGAAGCGTGAAAGTGGATGTGCAATCGTATCCAGCGCATAATGGTGAACTCTTGCCCGATCGAATATTTGGACCTATACGTAAGGCACTTGAGAAAGGATCAGTTCTCTTTCTCGTCTCTAGAAAGGGCTATTCAAGTGCTCTGATGTGTAAGTCGTGTAAAAATATCGCGATATGTGACTGTGGAGGAAGAATTTCTTTTCAGGGAAGTACGAAAGGTTACAGCTGCTCACTCTGCGAAAAGAAAGGAAGTCATTGGTCTTGTCGATGGTGCAAGAGAGATCAACCGATATTGTTAGGTAGAGGCAGTCAGAGATTTGCACATGAGATTGGTCGGGCATTTCCAGGGTTTCCTGTTGTTACTTCAGATGCTTCCACTCCAGTGGATTCAGTAATAGATCAACGTTCGATTATTCTTGCCACCTCAGGTATGGCGCCACGATTGCCATCGGGGTATCAAGCAGTAGTCATACTTGAGGGGGACTCACTCTTTTCACAGATCGACTTGAGAGCGCAAGAGCGCGCACGTGAATCAATTTTGCATTTCTCTTCTCTCGTATCATCTGACGGCAAGGTTCTGGTTGTCATCGATAGCTCACATCCGATCGTGGCAACTATCGCACGGTGGAATCTGACTGCAATCAATAATCGCGAGTTAATGGAGCGAGAGCAGACACAGCTTCCCCCTGTGGTCAGTGCTCTCACAATCGAAATGGTTCATGGAGACTGCCAAACCTTCATTACTGGCATAAGGAAGGCAGTCGATGATGGACGCATTCCACATACGACGAGAATATTGGGACCAAAGAAGATATCTGATGAGAGTTCCAGGGTGATTCTCACAGTCCCGCATGAAGATGCTCAATCACTCGTTGATTTCCTTGTAACGTATCGAAAAAAGCGATCACTGGCTAAGAAAGCTAATCTGAGTATGAGGGTTGACCCGTACGCTTTGAGTTAAGATTGCGCTATGGCAATTCAGGAGATTCGTTTATTTGGTGACCCGGTCTTGGTAACGCCGGCTTCTCCTGTCGTTGATTTTGATAAAGAATTGCGAACCCTTGTCAGTGATTTGATGGATACGATGCTTGACGCCCCTGGTGCCGGATTGGCTGCTCCTCAGATCGGTGTCCCGCTTCGTGTGTTTACATGGTGTGTCGATGAAGAAGTTGGTCATCTAGTCAATCCCACCCTGACCTTGAGTCAGGAGTTGCAAGACGGGGAAGAAGGATGCCTTTCATTCCCAGAGATCAGGTATGAGACGCCTCGAGCGATGCGCGCAGTTGCACAGGGTTTTAACATGTATGGGGAACCGATCACTGTCGATGGAAGTGAGTTTTTAGCACGCGCCTTACAGCACGAGACGGATCATCTCGATGGAATTGTATTCATTGATAGATTATCGAAAGCAGATCGCAAAGTAGCGATGAAAGAGATTCGCGATGCGCAGTGGTTTACCGCAGCGCTCGATCAGGGGATCACACCCACGATCAAGGTGTCGCCTCATGGGCTCTTCGGAAAAAGTCTCTAGTGCGTATAGCCCTAGCTGGAACCCCGCAGATCGCGGTACCAACTCTGGAATGGCTCCTGACGAGTGACCACGAATTGGTGAGAGTCTTCACTACATCACCAAAAGCAGCTGGACGCGGTGGGCACATCGTAAAAAGTGATGTGGCGCGCTGGTGCGAGCAAAAATCTATTGATTGTATTGAGATCGCCAAGGCTGATGATTTTCAAGCAAAACTCGATGACATCGACTGCGTCATCGTAATTGCCTTCGGGATTTTACTTCCGCAAAATATCCTTGATCAGCCTACACATGGATTTATTAATCTTCATTTCTCAGAGTTGCCACGCTGGCGTGGGGCAGCTCCTGTTCAGCGAGCTATCGAGCATGGAGATACACATCTAGGTATCACAGTTTTTTCACTCGATGCGGGGATGGATACCGGTCCGACCTTTCGCAGCGCCACTCGCGAGCGCGATCCACAGATGCGGACATCTGAGGTGCTGGAATACCTTGCCACAGAAGGAGTTACCTTGATCAAGGATTCACTGGCGGATATATCTGCGGGAGTTGTTCCAATTGTGCAAGGTTCAGTTGGTGCAAGTATCGCTTCCAAAATCGGTAAGGATGAAGCACTCCTCGATTGGAACTTGAATGCAGATGTGCTCCAGCGGAAAATTCTCGCTTTTTATCCAAACCCGATAGCCCGGACATTTTTTAGGGGAGATCTATTGAAGATAACGAACGCTGTCCTTTCAACTACCTATGAAGAAAAATTAGAACCGGGAGAGCTGCACGTCTCAAAGAATACGGTGCTTATAGGAACCTCAGATGGGATTCTTGAAATTCTCTCTGTGATCCCGCAGGGAAAGAGCGAGATGAAGGCGGCGGATTGGGCACGTGGAGCCAGAATCGATCTCGGTGAATACTTTGGTTGAGGCCAGACGTAACACCTTTAAGAAAGCAAAAGCTGATCCCGTCAGACTTCTAGTTTTTGATGTCATGACTGAGGTCAATCGCAGAGATGGCTACTCTAATTTGCTTCTACCAAAAGCGTTAGAGAACTCGTCTTTTGATCAGCGCGACAAAGCATTTGCCACTGAACTTCTCTATGGAACGCTCCGGATGCAGGGTCGCCATGACTACATTCTCGCGCAAGTCAGCGATCGACCATGGAAAGATGTTGATTCGGGCATTGTGGATCTCACTCGTCTTGGACTACAGCAAATATTCGAGATGAGAGTGCCCATGCATGCCGCCGTTTCAGAGACGGTTGAACTAGCTCGTAAAGTCCTTGGAGAATCTAAGGCTAGCTTTGTCAATGCGCTTCTTCGCAAAGTTAGTGCCAAGAGCTTGGATGACTGGCTCGCGCCTGTACGGGCAATCGGCGATGACGTCACTAGATTCTCAATCCTCTACTCGCATCCGGAATGGATCGTTAGCGCATACTTTGATTTATTGCGCGATTTTAGTGAAGTGGAAAAACTCCTAAAGATAAATAACGTACCTGCCAAGCCTACATTTGTTACTTGGCCGGGACGATCTTCGATCACCGAATTTGAAGAGCAGGGTGCAATACCAACTGAGTATTCCTCTTACGGTTTTACAGCTGATGCAACACCAGGATCGCTTGAAGCAATACGTCATCGCCGGGCAGGGGTGCAAGATGAAGGCTCTCAGTTGGTTGCCTCCGTCTTCGCACGTGCAGCGTCAGATAAAAATTCTTGGCTCGATCTATGTGCCGGACCTGGTGGTAAGGCTGCACTTCTCGCCTCTATCGCCAAAGAGGAAGGTCACCTCTTTACCGCAAATGAAATCTCGCCAGCAAGAGCAGAGTTGGTCAAGCGTGTTGTAGCCGGTGCACCGGTGTGGGTTGGAGATGCTCGTGAAATCTTGCAGAAGAAAGAGATGTTCGATGCAGTTTTAGCCGATCTTCCTTGCACTGGACTTGGCGCCTTACGGCGCAGGCCAGAGGTTCGGTGGCGTCGCAACATCTCTGATCTCAGATCGCTTATTCAATTACAGAGCGAAATTTCAGATGCTGCTATTTCAGTTCTAAACATTGGAGGAGTCTTCGGTTACGCAACATGCTCTCCCCATATGGCCGAAACAAGTATTGCGGTGGCCGATATTCTCAGGCGCCATCCATTGCTCGAACAGATAGATGTCACCCCGTATCTCCCGGGGAATCTTGAAGGAGCTGTCCGGCAAGGCGCGATGGCACTTTGGACCCAGAAACATAATATGGATTCAATGTTCTTAGCGCTCTTCCGAAAAACTGCTTAAGGTAGAGTGGAGAAATGGGAATAAGGATCACACCGAGCATTTTAAATGCGGATTTTTCCCATCTTGATCAAGAGATTGCAAAGATTTCTGAGGTATCTGATCTTCTCCACTTAGATGTGATGGATAACGTTTTCGTCCCTAATTTTACTTTTGACTTTGACGCCGCTACATCAATCATCGCGAAGTCTCCGTTGCCAGTTGACTCTCATTTAATGATTGCAGATGTAGATACGCTAGGCCCGGCCTATGCGCATGCAGGAAGTGCCAGTGTGACAATTCACGCCGAATCATCGATAGACCCAGTCAAAACCTTAAGATCAATTAAACGAGAAGGCGCACGCGCCGGACTCGCGTTCAAACCTGGCACCGATATCGAGGATTATCTCGATATCGTTGCTGAGGTAGATATGTTTTTGATTATGACAGTCGAACCAGGTTTCGGTGGGCAGAAATTTATGCAGTCGATGGCGGAGAAGGTAAGACGAACGAGAGCGCTCATCGGCGATCGCCCGATATGGCTTCAAGTCGATGGTGGTATTTCTTTGGAGACGATAGAGATTGCTCTTGATTGGGGAGCAGATACCTTCGTAGCTGGTAGCGCCGTCTTTAACGCTGCTGACCCGGCAGAGATGGTGAATCGGTTACGAGCTCTTGTTACGCAGTAATTGTCAGCAGAATTCACACTTGATCACCTAAACTAGTCTCATGAAGTCATTTGAAGAGCTCTGGGATGAACTATCACAGAAGGCGATCGATCGCCCTGCCGGCTCATCCACCGTGGCAGCTCTTGATTCCGGAGTTCATGGGATTGGAAAGAAGATCATTGAAGAGGCAGGGGAGGTATGGCTTGCCGCTGAGCATGAAAACAATGAAGCTCTCGCCGAAGAGATAAGTCAACTGATCTATCACCTACAAACGCTTATGCTCGCTCGTGGCCTTACTCCACAAGACATTTACAAGTTTCTCTAACGAATCGAAGGTGTGTTAAATCATGTTAAGAGTAGCTATTCCCAATAAAGGATCACTGGCAGAAGAAGCGATCGCCATCTTTAAAGAGGCGGGATACAAGCAACGAACTGACTCGCGCGATCTGATCTTGGTCGACACTGGAGGCGGTGTTGAGTTCTATTACTTACGTCCGCGCGATATAGCGATCTACGTTGGTTCTGGTGAGCTCGAAATTGGAGTAACTGGTCGTGATTTGCTTATCGACTCGGGAGCGCCAGCCACGGAGATTATGCCGCTCAATTTTGGTTCATCAACTTTTAGATTTGCGGGTCCGGCCAGTAGTAACTATTCCATCGCCGATATCGCAGGAAAGCGTGTAGCCACCGCCTACCCAGGTTTGGTTGAGAACCACCTCAAGGCTTTACGGATTAAAGCAGAGGTTGTTCGCCTTGACGGCGCGGTTGAGAGCAGTGTGCGTTTAGGTGTAGCGGATGTGATCGCTGATGTTGTGAGCACTGGTAACACGCTGCGCCAGGCGGGATTAGAAATATTTGGCGATGCAATATTAACGAGTGAGGCAGTCGTAATCTCACGCCAAGGTGTCCAGATTTCTGCCGAGGTAGAGGTACTTATTCGTCGCCTCCAAGGGGTTGTTACTGCGCGTCGATATGTGCTCCTTGATTATGATGTGAAGAAAAGTGATGTTGAATCAGCATGTCTGATCACACCGGGCCTTGAATCTCCAACTATTTCTCCTTTGCAAAATCAAGATTGGGTCGCGGTTCGTGCGATGGTTCTGCGCGAAGAGACAAATCAAATTATGGATAAATTATGGGCTCTCGGAGCGCGCGGAATCCTTGTGACTGATATTCACGCTTGCCGACTTTAACGGACTTACTTTCGGAAGCTTTCTCCAGAGTCTTCGATATTTTCACGACTAATTCCAAGGAGATATAACACGCTATCGAGATACGGCACGCTTAAAGCACTATCTGCCACATCTCTTACTGCAGGTTTAGCATTAAAGGCAATACCTAGTCCTGCAAGAGCAATCATATCTAGGTCATTTGCGCCATCGCCGATAGCAACGGTCTGCTCTATCTCAACTTTCTCAAGTGCGGCAAAATCACGTAACGCCTCAGCCTTAGCAGCGCGATCGATTATCGGTCCGACAAGTCCACCAGTAAGGAATCCATCTTTACTCTCAAGTGTATTTGCCCGATAGTGGCGAATTTCAAGCGAGGAAAGAAGCGGTTCGATGACATCTATGAAACCGCCCGATACAACAGCGACTGTGTGACCTAGCTTCTGCAGGGTCTTAACGAGAGTTCGGGCGCCTGGAGTCAGAGAGATTTCATTTCTGACTTCTTCAATCGCCGTTAGAGGCAAACCTTCAAGCAAAGAAACCCTTTCACGGAGGCTCGCTTCAAAATCAAGTTCACCCGCCATGGCACGTTCGGTGATGGCGTGAATTTGGGCTTGCGCACCTGCTTTAGCCCCAAGAAGTTCAATCACTTCTTGAGCTATCAAGGTCGAGTCCACATCCATGATGACGAGCTTCTTCGCCCAACGCATTAAACCGCCTGGAGATACTGCGATGTCGACATTGAGCTCTGCAGCAATCGAGGCAAGTTCGGCTTTGAGCACAGGGGTTGGGACTGCACTCACTAAAAGTTCGATTGCGGTTACTGGATAACTAGCGGTGCGCTGAATACGTTCGATGTTTCCTCCAGCAGATGCGATTGCTGTGGCAAGGCCGGCAAGAGCGGACGGTTTCAAATCTTGTGAGAGGAGAACAACATGGGTGAGGCCAGATTTGACGGCAATGCTTTCACTCTCTTGCTCTGAAAAGGCCACAGCGATATCTAAGTTGAGAACTTTCGCTTGAGCGCTGAGATCCTCCTCAATTGCCTGAGCATGCGCCTTATTAAGGCTAATAAGGATTGTGAGGATAAGTCGGGAACGAATGACAACCTGTTCGATGTCAACGATAGAAAGAGAGAAGGGGGCAAGGGCGCTAAAGAGGGCTTCGGTGATTCCTGGTCGATCTTCACCGGATACCAGAACTAACCCTGTGTATTGCGCGCTCTGCTTATCCATTGAGCAAGATTATCGTGAATCACAGCGCAAGTTCTTCATATTTACATGTAATCACTGCTGATAAGTACTATCTTTTGACCCGTGAGCCTGCCAGAAGTTTTGCGTGTGTCGGATGTAAGTGTGACACGTGGTCCACGCACAATTCTGGGCCCAATTACCTTTGCAATTTCACCGGGGGAGCGTTGGGTCATTTTGGGACCGAACGGTGCTGGAAAATCAACGCTTCTCAATATCCTGGCCACTCGATCTTTTCCAACATCAGGAAGAATCACAGTTTTAGAGAAGGAGATGGGCAAGGTCGATCTCTTCGAATTAAGAACTCGTATCGGACTTGTTGGTGTTGGAATTTCGGAGGACATTCCGTACGAGGAAAAAGTTCGTGACGTAGTGGTGACGGCGGCATATGCCGTCCTCGGACGCTGGAATGAGGATTACGATCTATGGGATGAATCCCGTGCAGTAGCTCTGCTGACAACATTTGGAGTTCGAGATCTTGCTGATCGTCTGTATGGAACGTTGAGTGAGGGGGAGAAGAAGCGAGTACAGATCTCGCGTGCGCTGATGGCTGACCCTGAACTTCTTCTATTAGATGAACCTACCGCCGGTCTTGATGTTGGTGGACGTGAAGATCTGCTGCGCCGTTTTACCATCTTCGCGAACGATCCAGCCTCGCCTGCCACCGTCATCGTGACGCACCACATTGAAGAAATTCCGACGGGAACAACACATGCTCTCTTGCTCAAAGATGGCGTCATTGCTGTCAGTGGACCGATAGATCAAGTGATCACAAGTGATCATGTGAGCGCTGTTTTTGGAACTGATGTAAAAGTTTCACATGACGGTGCTCGCTTTTATGCTCGAGCATAAGAATGACACACCCGATATTTCAAGGCGTTGATCCGTCATGGCAGCCAATTCTTGATCCTGTAGAGGATCAGATAATCCAAGCTTTTGAATCAATCAGTTCCTCAGATTTCATCCCGAATGTAGATCGCATACTTGCTCCGCTGCATTACTCGCTAGATGATGTGCAAGTTGTCATTGTCGGACAAGATCCCTACCCAAATCCTGACTACGCAGATGGCTTCGCCTTTAGCGTGAGGAAGGAGGTCGAATCTTTTCCAGCCTCTCTTACAAATATTCTTAAAGAACTAGAGAGCGATCTAGGGACTTCGTTACCCGATAATGGGAATCTTGAGAGATGGAGCTCTCAAGGTGTGATGTTGATCAACCGAACCTTGACAACTATCGGCGGTCAATCACACGCTCACCAGAGAAGTGGATGGCTAGAAATCACGGAAGTTCTTATTGGCGCAGTCGCTTCACGTGGTTCCATAGGAATTCTTTGGGGTGGTAATGCGCACCAACTTTCCGATCTTTTTGACCCAACGCTAGTCATTAAGAGCGCACACCCGAGTCCGCTGAGCGCATACCGCGGTTTCTTTGGATCGCGCCCGTTCTCGCGGGCAAATTTACTTCTCGAAGAACGCGGACTCACCCCGATTCAGTGGTGAAAGAAAACCGGGCCCCCACCTAAGGTGGGAACCCGGCTTCTCTATCGGTAAATTTAGCCGATGAGGGCGTTAACCGGTGATTGCAGGAAGTAAATCATGAATAGCCCTGAAACGAGGAGCAAAAGAGGGTGTACCTCTTTAATGCGGCCTTGTACGAGACGTATCACAACGTGAGTAATAAATCCTGCGCCAATTCCAACTGAGATGTTGTAGGTAAATGGCATCAAGATTATGGTGAGGAATGCTGGAATTCCAATTCCTAAATCATCCCAATCGATATTCTTGACCTGGCTCATCATCAGGAATCCCACAATGATTAAGGCAGGTGTTGCCGCCTCATAAGGAATCATCGCAACGATGGGAGCGAGGAAGGTGGTGAGTAAGAATGCGATTCCAGTAACAATCGAGGCAAGTCCGGTGCGAGCACCTTCACCTACTCCTGTAGCGGATTCAATGTAGCTGGTATTAGATGAAACTCCCGCAGCGCCTCCAGTGGCGGCGGCGATTGAATCCACGATCAGAATCCGGTTTGCACCTTCCACATTTCCACTCTTATCTACCAATCCTGCTTGATTTCCGATCGCGGTCATTGTGCCCATTGTGTCGAAGAAGTCAGCGAGTAGAAGGGTAAAGACCAAGAGCGAGGCTGCTAGGAAGCCAGTCTTCGGATTAGTAAATGCACCGAAGATATCTTCAAATCCCAACCCCAACGTGTCAAAGCGTGGAGTATCTGTCAAATTCAGCGCTCCGCTGGAATCCTTAGGCAAAGCGGGAGTGTTGAGACCCCAGCCGCGCGAGTTGGACTCTGTTGGGCTTATAAAGCTGTTTCCAACTTTGAATTGAGTCTCAACAATCAATGCAAGAATCGTCGAGGTGATAATTCCGATAAGAATTGAACCCTTAATCTTTCTAATCATCAGAATAATTGTTAAGAAAAGACCAAAAGCAAAAATAACTATTGGCCAACCGACTAATTCTCCACCATCGCCGAGTTCTAGAGGAACGTTTGCTGGCTTCGAGTTTTCACTACTCCATACGAAGTTCGGTGTTCGTCTGACGAAACCTGCATCAACAAGTCCGATGAGCGCGATAAAGAGGCCAATGCCGACGGAGATGGCAAGCTTTAGCGCATTTGGAATCGCTTTGAAAACTGCGATTCGAAATCCGGTAAGAACTAAAATGAGGATCAGGATTCCTTCGATCAAAACTAAGCCCATGGCCTGAGCCCATGTGGAATTCTTAGCTATGGAAACCGCAACAAAGGTGTTCAAACCCAAGCCGGTAGCGAGTGCGATAGGGAAATTAGCGACAGCGCCCATGAGAATCGTTAAAATCCCAGCAATGAGTGCTGTACCAGCGGCGACAATAATGATGGCGTTTGTTCTATCGCCACCACCAATGAATTCTCCAGCTCCATCTGTAGTAGCAAGAATAAGTGGATTCAAAGCGACGATATATGCCATGGTAAAGAAGGTCACGAGTCCGCCGCGAACCTCCTGTGCAATTGTTGATCCCCGCTCTGATATTTTGAAATAACTATCTAGCATGTTTTACCTTCCTCATTTTGTTATCGGGGGTGGTTGCGACCCCGTGTGAAATGACGGCCCACAGACCGATCAGAGCTGGGGAGCGCTTCGATGGGGTCAAAATATCTGACCCTTTAGGTTACTTAGCCGTTAGACGCGCAAGCGCGCCGAGAGAAATAGCGAGAGATTGTCCAATAAAGAGGGCGAAAAGAAGTGTCCCGACGCCCAAGGTCCCTCCAAGTAGCGCTCCAAGAATCGAAACTACTACTTCTATCGCTAACCTCACCCTGCCGACCCTCACCCCTGTTCGATTGTGCAAGCCAGTCATTGCGCCATCACGCGGTCCCGGGCCCAACCCACAGGTGATGTAGAGAGCAGATCCCGCGCCTACCAAAGTAATACCAATAAACACATAGGTCACACCAAAGAGAAATCCATCTTGTAATGGAATTATGTGTGTCCCTATATCGATGAAGAGTGCAATGACGAGGATATTTGCAATCGTTCCGAAACCAGGTCGAACACGAAGGGGTATCCATAACAGTAATACGGTCACGCCGATGAAGAGAGTTGAGGTACCAATAGTGAGCCCTGATTTAAGAGAAATTCCTTGTGCTAAAACCGACCACGGAGTATTTCCAAGACCAGATTCAATAATGAGTGCATCTCCGAGACCGAAGATTGCAAGGCCAAATATTAGGATAAAGACTCGTTTAAGTGAGAGATCCCAACGATGCTTCGCTCCCCAAGGAAGGATGGGAACCGTGCGATGTGGTTTCACAAATTCCAAGAGATCTCGTAGGTTCACTCTGCGATCATATCTTTAAGCGAGCACTGCCGAGTATGATTTGAGGATGTTTATCGGCTCTGGCACATTGATCAATGTGATCGCCATTATTGGTGGCGCCTCTCTTGGTGTACTCATTGGTGGGCGAATTCCGGATCGCACACGGGCGCTGATCACAGACGTACTTGGTTTGATAACAATTCTTGGTGCCGCCTCGGCTTTGGCCTACATCGCATCTGAGCGATATATAGATTCACTTCCACAAGGGTGGCCCTTACTTGCCATATTAGCGTCATTGCTTATCGGTGGAGTCATCGGAAGTGCACTCAATCTTGAAGCCAAGCTGGAATC
>JAFMBT010000015.1 GCA_017858325.1 Candidatus Planktophila sp.
ACTGCAAAGGTTGTGCGCTCACCAAAAATATCAACGAGCCGTCCTGAGAATAAACCTGATGCAAATCGTGTGAAAGCAAAGAGGGAGATGATCAATCCAACGGCTGCGTTACTGACTCCGAAAGATCGGGCAAAGAGAGGAATTGCAGGAACCATAATTCCGAAGCCGACTGCTACAAAGAAGGAGGCAACGACAAGGACGCTGACTTCACGTGGCAGATCGCGCAGTGGCGATTGGAATTTCATCACTTGACACCTATCGCCTTAGATTTTTTCGATATTTTGGTATTTTGACCCACAAGGCAATAAGTTTACCGTGTGAAATCAATCATTGCTGAAGACCTCGTTAAAACCTATGACAAAGGCGCGGTTCGCGCGCTTGATCACCTCTCACTCGATGTTGAAGAGGGAACAGTTTTGGGTGTATTAGGTCCCAATGGTGCTGGAAAGACAACGACTGTACGCATTCTTGCAACGCTACTTAACCCTGATTCAGGGCGAGCAACTGTGGGTGGTATTGATGTGATTAAGCACCCAGAGAAGGTGCGTGAAATAATCGGTTTATCGGGTCAGTATGCAGCAGTTGATGAGATTCTCACCGGGTGGGATAACTTGGTGATGTTTGGTCGGCTTTATCACTTAGGTAAAAAGCAAGCAATTGCTCGCGCCGAAGAGCTACTTGAGCAATTTTCACTCACCGAAAGTGCACGCAGACCAATTAAGACATATTCAGGTGGAATGCGCCGTCGCCTTGATTTAGCAGCATCATTAATCGTGAAGCCAAAGGTGCTCTTTCTCGATGAACCAACGACGGGTCTTGATCCTCGTGGTCGCCAAGAGATGTGGGGAGTCATCCAAGAACTTGTTAAAGGTGGCGTCACTCTCTTGCTGACAACACAGTATTTAGAGGAAGCCGATCAATTGGCTGATGAAATTGCTGTGATTGATCATGGAAAGGTGATTGCTCGCGGAACATCTGATGCTCTCAAGAAGCAGGTGGGTGGGGAGCGTCTGCAGATTGTTGTTGAACATAGCCATATCTCAAAGACGATGGAGATTGTTACTCGCGTGAGTAAGAGCTCTGCAACTCTAGATGAGGGAATGCGCTTAATCTCAGCGCCAGTGTCAACTGGCTCTGCAGCGTTGATTGAAGCGTTGCGCGAACTTGATGGGGCCGGAATTCATCCGCTTGATGTCTCCCTCAAACGCCCATCACTTGATGATGTCTTTATGTCACTTACCGGCCATGTGGCAGAAGAGATTAAGGAAGAGAAGAGAAAATGAAAAACCTCCAAGATATTTTCATTATTACACGCCGCCAGATTCTGCTCTTGGCGCGCGTGCCTGAAGTCCTTATCTTTTCAACTATTCAACCGGTGATGTTCGTGCTCCTATTCCGATTTGTCTTCGGTGGCTCGATCGATACGGGCCAACCAGGGGGATATGTACAACTTCTTATGCCTGGCATCTTCGTGCAGACGGTGGCATTTACCTTGGCGGGCACTGCATCAGGGCTGGCTGAAGATATGAAGAAGGGTTTAATTGATCGATTCAGATCACTACCAATTTCACGAAGTGCGTTGATTATCGGTCGTACTCTCGGTGATTCACTTCTTAATATTGTTGTGCTCACCGTTATGGGAATTACTGGATATATCGTCGGTTGGCGACCAACTGGTGGCGCAGGAAATATGCTCCTTGGCTTCTTATTCCTTCTGCTCTTTGGTTACGCACTTTCTTGGGTTGGCGTTCTTGTGGGGCTATCGGCTAAAGATGCGCGAGTTGTTCAGAATGTTTCATTTATTGTCACATTCCCGCTCACATTTTTATCGAATGCCTTCGCCCCTACAACACGTATGCCACGTGCTCTGCAGTACTTTGCCGAGTGGAATCCAGTATCGACAATGGTGGCTGGATGTCGTTCGCTCTTTGGTCTTGATACAGAATTTGGTGCAACTGCCGGATCATTCCCAAGCGAGTACCCGCTCATCACATCCTTGGTTTATATGGTTCTTGTGATGGCGATATTTATTCCGCTCAGCGTGCGAAAGTATGCTCGAGCTGCCAATTAACCAGACTAGAAAGTAACCAGAATAGAAACTAGCCAGACAAAAAACTAAATAAAACGGGCCTCGATGATCTCGACCGAGATCGCCTTGCCGTTAGGCGCTGTATAAGAAACGGTATCGCCGATCTTTGCGCCCATGACTGCGCTACCAAGTGGAGACTTTTCACTATAGACATCAAATTCATCTGATGTAATTTCGCGCGACCCCAGTAAGAACTTCATCTCATCTCCTGCAATTTTTGCAGTGACAATCATTCCGGCACCGACAACGCCATCGGCGCTGGCCGGCGGTGTTCCGATATGTGCATTCTCAAGAATCTGTTTGAGTTGGCGAATGCGCGCCTCCATCTTGCCCTGCTCATCGCGCGCTGCGTGATAGCCGCCATTTTCTTTCAGGTCTCCTTCGGCGCGCGCTGCCTCAATCTTGGCAGTCACTTCACGACGGCCAGAAGTTTCCAGAGTCTCTAACTCTGATCTAAGGCGATCGGCTGCCTCTTGGGTCAACCAGGTTTGTGGAGTACTCATAGGTGGAAAGGTTAGCGGTGATGGCTGAGTTAGGAAATCCTGCAGGCGGCGATACGAGCACTCACAGGGGGTAGACGGGCGGGAATTGCAACGGTGCGGATGACTATTTTCTCTCCGCCGTCAATCTGGTCATCTATCTGGCCCACGATATTTTTATCAAAGTCGAGAGTAACTAGAGTGCATGTGACGACATCCTGTGGGTCACGGCGTTCTATCGCATATCGCATTGTAATTTCGCGCTCGCCGGTTACCGAAAAGGAGTAGAGCGTCGATCGTAACTCTGGCTGAGAGTGATCGAGTGCGGCCCAAATCGTCCAAGGAATTCCGATGACGGCAACGATAATAGCTGGCAGAACCCATGATCTCTTTCCAGTCGCGCCGTAACGATCGTTGTAGTCGAAGGTCTCATCACCCACATGGTTCTCTTTCGATGGCGACATGGGAGAATTCTCTCATGGAAAATGAAGAATTTATGGGGCCAGCTGGTTCACTCACAGTCTTGATTCTCTGTATATCAGTAGCGATTTTATTGCGCAGTTTCTACAAACGTTTCAATAAAATGAAGGATCGCGACAGTAGCGGTGAAATTTAAACTTTTTGGTCAGACTCTTGTAGTTCTCACATTAGCCGCCATCTTTGGATTTTTAGGATTATGGCAACTCGATGCCGCAAATAATCTGCAGGCAGCGAAGAAGATTGCACCTGATCCAATCGTGTATCAGTTATCAGATTTAGCATCTCCTGCCACAGCTCTAGATTCGCGTTCAGTTGGAAAAAAGGTTTCTCTGCGCGGAAATTACATCATGACTTTCCGCGCCCCTAACCAGATCGACCAGCAAGGCCTTGTGAGTGATTGGGAAGTTGGGTTGATGCAGGTTGATCAATCCAGTGCAATTCTTGTTTTGCGCGGGTATTGGAAAGATCGTTTAACAGAGCCGAGAGTTGCTATCTCCACCAGTGTTGATCTTCAGGCAGTGGTGCAACCTCGACAATTTGAAGATCGAGTAAGAAATTCTTCGGGCGTTATTTCTCGCCTGGATAGTAGCGTTATTGTCGCTCTCACAGATCTTGATCTCTACGATGGATTTCTTTTAGTAACGAGTGAAAAGGTCAGTGATGGTGTGATTAACCGTGATCGGATTACTTTGGCTGAGGTAAAGTCCAAAGCGACCGGGTATTATTGGCAACATATCTCTTATGTCATCATTTGGTGGTTGATGGCGGTAATTGTGATCTACCTACCGTTCTATCGTAGGCGCCAAGAAAGGGATACCTTACGCCTATGAAAAGTGCTGTTTTTCGTTTTCGGGTAATGGCAATAATCTGTGGTTACCTCTCATTAATTCTTTGGTTTTTCTATATGCCTGCTAAATATCTCTTCCACCTCGAACGTACTCAGCCATGGATTGTGTGGATTACACATACCCACGGTGCGCTCTATATTTTCTATGTTTTGGCTGCCTTGCAGTTAAGTGTAAAGATGCGTAAAAGTATCAAAGGTATGATCTGGATGATCTTGGGTGGGACCTTGCCGATTGCATCCTTCGTTTTGGAGCGCCGTGTTGTTAAGCAGAACTCGTAAGGCGATTAAGGGTGTTTTCTACCCGTTCTATGAGTCAAGGATTGTCCACGATTTAGATTTTAGCCAGACCCCGCAGCATGTGGGCGTCATCCTTGATGGTAATCGCAGGTGGGCGATAAGTAACCCAAGCGCTGATGATCCAAAAGGACATAGACGTGGGGCAGATAAAATCATTGATTTCCTCGGGTGGTGCGAAGAGGCGCAGGTGAAGGTAGTAACGCTCTGGATGCTCTCCACCGATAACTTTAAACGCACGCCCGAAGAACTTGAATCGCTTTTAGCAGTTATTGGCGAGAGTGTTGATGAGCTATCACGCACTGGTCGCTGGACAATCAAAGCGGTGGGCGCTCTCGATCTCTTGCCTGATTGGATGCAGAAGAAACTCTCCACATTACCTACTCATCCCGGAACAATGGAGGTCAACGTTGCAATTGGATATGGTGGGCGGCGCGAAATTGTTGATGCAGTAAAGAGTTATTTACACCAGGCAGCAAGTGAAGGAAAAAGTATTGACCAAGCTACCGCTGCATTGGATGCGAAAGAGATTTCACAGTATCTATACACGGCAGGACAGCCAGATCCCGAGCTCTTGATTCGCACATCGGGTGAACAACGCCTTGGTGGATTCCTGTTATGGCAGAGCGCGCACTCTGAATTTTATTTCTGCGAGGCCTATTGGCCAGATTTTCGTCGCGTTGATTTCCTTCGAGCACTTCGAGCATATTCACAACGCCATCGCCGACTAGGTAAGTAAGGCCGACTAGGCAAGTAATGGCGTGTCGCTAAAGGAAATGGCTTCTCAGATCTAAGATTTGAATATCCGATGCAGGTCCCTTCTAGAACAATTAAAGAATTGCGAGCTCTCACCGTTGGCACACCCACCGCGTAAGACATACGTATTAGATACCAGCGTTCTCTTGGCAGATCCTGGGGCTCTCTTGCGCTTTGAAGAGCACGAAGTCATTATTCCAATCGCCGTTATTGGAGAGCTTGAGACTAAACGAGATCACCCAGAGCTGGGGTACTTTGCCCGCGCCGCACTTCGCGCACTTGATGATCTACGAATCGAACATGGCCGACTTGATCAGCCGCTGACGATTACGCCAGAGGGTGGCACTCTCTCAGTCGAACTTAATCACACAGATTTAAGCTCATTACCCCATGGCTTCTTGCGCGATGGCACCAATGATTCTCGAATCTTGGCGATCGCAAAGAACTTAATGTCTGATGGCCGTGACGTTGTTTTAGTGACAAAAGATCTCCCACTTCGGGTCAAGGCATCATCGGTGGGGGTTACCGCCGAAGAGTATTTAGCAGAGTTGGTCTCCAATAGCGGTTGGACTGGAATCGAAGAGATCGATGTCGGCCATCACATCATTGATGATCTCTATTCGAGTGATCGTGCAGATCACGAAAGTGCTCACACTCTCCCTGTACATACCGGCGTCATCCTGCACTCTGAAAAAGGGAGCGCCCTTGCTCGCGTCACAGCCGATAAGCAGTTGCGTTTAGTACGCGGTGATCGCAACGCCTTTGGTCTTCACGGTCGAAGCGCCGAACAACGGATTGCACTTGATCTTCTCCTTGATGAAGAGATCGGTATCGTCTCTCTCGGCGGGCGGGCAGGAACAGGTAAATCTGCCCTTGCCTTATGTGCCGGACTTGAAGCGGTGATGGAGAAGCGCCTCCATAAAAAAGTTGTGATCTTCCGTCCGCTCTACCCAGTCGGCGGTCAAGAACTTGGATACTTGCCGGGCAGTGAAGGCGAAAAAATGTCGCCGTGGGCCCAGGCAGTCTTTGACACATTAGGTGCCCTTGTCAGCCAAGCAGTCATCGATGAAATCATTGCTCGCGGACTCATTGAAGTTCTACCCCTGACCCATATTCGCGGTCGCTCACTGCATGACAGTTTTGTCATTGTTGATGAGGCCCAATCACTTGAACGAGGCGTTCTGCTCACCGTCCTTTCACGAATTGGCCAAGGTTCGCGCGTTGTCCTTACCCACGATGTCGCCCAGCGCGATAACTTGCGAGTCGGCCGCCACGATGGCGTTGTTGCAGTGGTCGAAAAGCTCAAAGGCCACTCACTCTTTGCCCATATCACCCTCACTCGCTCAGAGCGCTCGCCGATCGCCGCTCTGGTGACTGAGATGCTGGAGGGCCCGGTTGGATAAGAGTCAGCTAAGCTCCAAGACGGCGGCAATTTAAAGATCACAGTTACAAATGGGGCATATCGGACTTCCCCCATTCTGACCAGCACTTTTACCCATCCACAGCCGATGGCATTTCGGGGAATTTCCACGCAATGCGTGTTCTGATTTGCCCATGCCCCCTTGCCTTGCCACTCTAAAGCCATTCCCCCTTCCCTTAACTCCCCATTTCTGGGGTGATGAGGGTTTGCCGCAGAAAGGTAATGGGGACCATTACTGCGAAGAGGAGGGGTGTGATGCGAGAGCTCTTTGCTAAGCCGCGACGTAAAGTCAGGCGTCGGATCGTCGGCCTCTGGTCTCTTGTCGCGGCTCTCTTGATTCTGGCCAGCGCCCAGCCAACTGCCTACGGTTTAGATTTTCCTCAGAGCACTCGCCTGGTTCTTCCTGAAGCGAAAAATCTCAAATCATCACAAGTCGATCTCTCAGAAGGTGCCCCACTCTTTTCTCAACTTGATTCCCCTCACTCTCTCTTTGCATCAGAGATGGCGTTGGTCGCATCGGTGACGCGCCAGGTCGAAATTGCCCGCAACCCCAAAGGTGCCAAATATGTCGCCCGCCAGATTATGAAGTCCGAGTACAACTGGGGCAGATATCAATTTACCTGCCTCGATAATCTCTGGACCAAAGAGAGCAATTGGAATTACAGGGCGCGCAACCCACGTTCTGGCGCCCATGGAATCCCCCAAGCTCTCCCAGCGAACCGCATGGATATCATTTCCAGCGATTGGCGTAAAAATCCAGTGACTCAGATGCGATGGGGACTTCGCTATATCGAGATTCGATACGAGAGCCCGTGCCGAGCCTGGTCAAAATTCAAGCGCAGTAATTACTACTAAAGTGCGCTCTTCTAGATTTCGCTAGGGCGGCTGCCGATTGTCATTGGCTTTGAAGTCTGGGCAAAGAAATCATTGCCCTTATCATCGACAACAATAAATGCTGGAAAATTAACAACGTCAATCTTCCAGACTGCTTCCATTCCAAGTTCTGGAAAATCTAAGACCTCAACTTTCGTAATGCAATCTTGGGCAAGGCGCGCTGCCGGCCCACCGATAGATCCCAGATAGAAGCCACCAAATTTCTTACAGGCATCTGTCACAGCTTGTGAGCGATTACCCTTTGCCAACATAACAAATGAGCCACCCTTTTCTTGGAAGTAGCCAACGTAAGAATCCATGCGGCCGGCAGTTGTTGGTCCGAATGAACCTGATGCATATCCCTCTGGCGTCTTAGCTGGGCCCGCATAATAAATAGCGTAATCCTTCAGGTATTGCGGCATCGCCTCACCCTTATCAATCGCTTCTTTAATCTTTGCATGGGCGAGATCGCGCGCAACAACAATAGTGCCGGTCAGACTGACACGAGTTTTAACCGGATGTTTAGAAAGTTCGGCGCGGATTGCATCCATCGGTTGGTTGAGATCAATTTCCACAACATCATCGTCGAGATGTTCATCGGTGGTCTCAGGTAAGAAGTGTGCTGGATCACGCTCGAGTTCTTCAATAAAGACGCCATCGCGAGTGATCTTTGCTTTCACCTGGCGATCTGCCGAACATGATACGGCGATTGCAATGGGAAGTGATGCGCCGTGGCGAGGTAGGCGTACAACGCGCACATCGTGACAGAAGTACTTGCCACCAAATTGTGCGCCGATTCCTAGCGTGCGCGTAAGTTCAAGAACCTTCTCTTCCAATTCGATATCTCTAAAGCCATGTCCAGTTGCCGCATCCCCTGATGTAGGTAGTGAATCTAAATACTTTGTCGAGGCGAGCTTTGCCGTCTTTACTGTGTGTTCGGCGCTGGTTCCACCGATGACAATTGCTAGGTGATATGGCGGGCAGGCTGCTGTTCCGATAGAACGGAGTTTTCCATCAAGCCATGCCATAAATGATGCGGGGTTAAGTACCGCTTTTGTCTCTTGATATAAGAATGATTTGTTGGCACTTCCGCCACCTTTTGCAATAAAGAGGAAGTTGTACTCATCGCTATGGTCGCTATCTGAATAAATCTCGACCTGCGCTGGCAAGTTATTGCCGGTGTTCTTCTCTTCCCACGTGGTGACAGGGGCCATCTGCGAATATCGCAAATTAAGTTTTGTATAGGCATCGTAAATTCCCTGTGAAAGGGCAATCTCATCTTTGCTTGAGGTCAATACGTATTGACCCTTTTTCCCCATGATCAGTGCGGTACCGGTGTCTTGGCACATCGGTAGAACACCACCTGCTGCGATATTGGCATTCTTTAAAAGGTCGGTGGCAACGAAGCGATCATTCGGTGAGGCTTCAGGATCGCTCAAGATATTTGTCAGTTGCTGTAAGTGAGCTGCGCGCAGATAATGCGAAATATCGTGAATCGCAACTTCGCTTAGATGTGAAAGCGCTGATGCTTCAATATGGAGAAATTCAAGATCGCCATGTTTTTTAACGTTTACGCCCTCTTTTGTTAAGAGGCGATACTGCGTCGAATCTTCACCCAGTGGCAGAAGTTCTGAATATGTAAATTGAGGTGACATCTCGATCTCCTATTCGGAGCTGTCTTCGGTAGATGTGCGGCTTGCTTTGATCTTCGCCTTTGCACCATCGAGCCACTCTTGGCAGATCTTTGCTAACGCTTCTCCGCGCTCCCAGAGTGCAAGTGATTCTTCAAGTGTGGCACTTCCTGATTCAAGGGATTCCACAATTTCGGCAAGTTCATCACGGGCTTGCTCGTAGGAGATCTTCTTCTCTGCAGCCATGTTCCTAATCTACTCTTCTTTCTACCGTTGCTTCTAATGAGCCCTTTGCTAGACGAATTCTGAGGTGGGTACCTGCGGGAATCTTTGCCGCATCGCGTGCAATCGCACCGTCTTCTAAGGTAGCAACTGAATATCCACGATCAAGGGTTGACTGTGGCGATAGTGATCGCAGGTGGGCACGCACCTGCTTTAGTTCACGTTTTTCGCTATCGATCAACGCCGTCATTGTGCGTGCTGCGCGATCACGGGCAGTTGAAATCTGATCTACTCGCGATGACACAATCACCATCGGATCTTTCATCACAGGGCGAGCTGTTAAATGCGAGATTGTTGAGATTTCAAAATCGAGAAGATGAGTGACTTTACGCAAAAGTCGTTGGCGAATCAGCTCGATTTCGGCGATCTCTTGGGCTATATCTGGCACTACACGCTTAGCAGCATCAGTTGGGGTCGATGCTCTGTAATCTGCAACGAGATCAAGAAGTGGTGAATCTTTCTCATGGCCGATTGCGCTAACAATCGGTGTCAGGCACGAACCAGCGAGGCGAACCAAGCTCTCATCACTAAATGGCAAGAGATCTTCAAATGATCCACCGCCTCGAGTAATAATGATGACATCAACATCGGCCATCGCTTCCAGTTCGGCCAAAACCTGCGAGACTTCAACAACTGCGGCACTTCCTTGCACCGCAACTTCGCGAATTTCAAATTCAACTGCCGGCCAACGACGGCGCGCATTTTCAACAACATCCTTCATCGCATCGGTATTACGTCCGCAGATCAGACCCACCTTCTTAGGTAGGCGCGGCAAAGCAACTTTACGATCTGCATCAAAGAGGCCTTCTTTAGCGAGAGCACTTTTAAGTTCTTCTAGGCGTGCTAATAATTCACCAACGCCAACCTGTCTGATCTCTTTCGCCGACATCGTCAGCGTTCCACTCTTTGTGTACCACGACGCCTTTGCATGAATCACAACGCGCGCATTTGCCGGCAGTGGTTGCACCGATGCTAAGACTGTTTTGTAACACATCACCGAAAGACTCATATCGGCGCTGGTATCGCGAAGGCGAATAAATGCCATTCCACCGCTACGTTCGTTGAGCTCTGAGATCTCGCCCTCAATCCAGATGGGGCCCAATCGATCGAGATACTCCTTAATTGCTTCCGTGACAACGCGCACTGGCGCGGGTTTCTCACTTGAAGTTTCGAACATGAGCCCAGCCTAATAGACTCACCCACATGGATTCCGGCAAACGCGTACTTCTGGCCGCCCCCCGTGGATATTGCGCCGGCGTAGATCGCGCGGTTATCACCGTTGAAAAAGCGCTTGAGGCGTATGGAGCACCTGTCTATGTCCGTAAAGAGATTGTGCACAACAAGCACGTTGTCCAAACCCTTGAAGAAAAGGGTGTCATCTTTGTCAACGAGACAGATGAAGTTCCCGAAGGTAAGACAGTAGTTTTTTCAGCCCACGGTGTTTCACCTGCAGTCCATGAAGAGGCAGCAGCGCGCAGCCTAAAAACAATTGATGCCACCTGCCCGCTTGTGACCAAGGTTCATCATGAAGTGCGCCGCTTTGCCAATGAAGAGACAGAGATTTTACTAATAGGCCACGAAGGCCACGAAGAAGTTGAAGGAACTGCAGGAGAAGCAGTCGGTAAGGTCAAGATTGTTGATGGACTTGATGGCGCTCGCACCGTGCAACCAACTCCTGGCAAGAAGCTAGTCTGGTTATCCCAGACGACGTTAAGTGTTGATGAAACTTTAGAGGCAGTTGCGATTTTGCGCCAACGTTTTCCTGAAATTCAAGATCCGCCATCTGATGATATTTGTTATGCAACTCAGAATCGCCAGGAAGCGATTAAGGCAATTGCGCCACAGGCAGATCTTGTTCTCGTCGTTGGTTCGACAAACTCTTCTAACTCTGTTCGCCTCGTTGAAGTTGCTCTTGAATACGGTGCCAAGAAAGCATTTCTTATCGACTATGCATCTGAGGCGAAAGATGAATGGCTTGTCGGTGTGACAACCGTTGGTCTCACAAGCGGAGCTTCTGTACCTGAGATTTTGGTCCGCTCAGTTCTTGAGTGGCTAAGCCTTCATGGATTTGGAAATGTCGAAGAGGTACGCGCAACTGAAGAGACACTTCTCTTCTCGCTCCCACCAGAGCTACGTAAAGATCTAAAGGCGATGGGTAAAGCTTAAACTCGACTCTTTGGCTTACGCTGCTTCGCTTTTTCATTGAGGAACATAAACCACCCATATACGGCCGAACCAAGTAGCCATGGACCAACCGATGCAAGGGCGGCCAAGATATCAATGCCTAGGCGCGAGATAGAGAAGCCATCAGTTGCAAGGAAGTAAAAAGTAACGAGCGCTGCGAGAACTAGTGGTGGGGTAACAACAGAGACATAACGCGTACCGGGACGGCCAAAGCGAATTCCACCAAAGGTAACAAGGGCGATAACAAGGCCAGTGAAGATTCCTGTGCCACCGCGAAGTGTGAGCTCTGCAAAGGTAAAGATGAAGATAAAGAAAATCTGCAAGACAACAACGCCCTGCTTTTTTAGACCAGGACCGCTAATTGCTGGAAGTGAACTTGTCACTCGTCCTCCTTCACCTCTTCTGCATCGATAAAGTCATCTTCTGCAGCGAGATCGCTATTTTTTAACTCACGTGCCTGCGCTGGCGCATCAGGATATGCAAGTGCAAGTTTATCTTTATCTCCGGAAACTCCATAACTCAAGATCTTTGCAGCAGCACGCTTGACGGTGGATTCAGCTGTTGGGATCAGCTCGGCGTAGGCCTTGCTGAGAGAGTTGATCGCGGTGCCAACTTTGATAATACGAGAGTGAAGAAGCGTTAGATCTTTCATAAATGAGGCAGCCGATTTCGAGATATCTTCAGCGTTGCGCGCTACAGCGTTGCGAGAGTAGACATTTCCGATTGTGCGAAGCAGTGCCATCATCGACGTTGGCGTTGCGATAGTGACGTTGAGTTTAAAGGCATTTTCTAGAAAGAGTGGATCAACGCGAAGAGCCTCAGTAAGCAGTGATTCAAAGGGAACGAAGAGAATGACAAAGTCTGGCGAATCTTGTGAGGCGTGATAGCCACGTTTTGCCAGCGTCTGTACATGGCTGAAGAGATCTTTCCGGTGCTCAGTAAAGAGCGCTTCACGGGCTTGGCTATCTTCTTCTTCGTGCGCTTGGATAAAGCGATCAAAGGGAAACTTGGAATCGATAAATAACTTAGTGCCACCTGGCATCTTGACGGTGATATCTGGAATACCGGAAGAGTCAGCATCTGTTGTCGAACGCTGGGCGGTGAATTCGATATCTTTACGTAAGCCAGCGTTTTCAAGCATCAACTCAAGTTGGGCCTCGCCAAATTTTCCACGCGTTGCAGAGTTTGTGAGCGCTCCAGCGATTGCTTTGGTCTGTGCCACCAGTGATTCATTATGTGTAGACATGGCACGTACCTGCGCGCGAATATCTGATTCGGCTTCGATCCGACGACGATCGGCATCACCGGCTTCTTTCTGCAACTTCTCCATCGCCCCCTTCATCGCCTCAAGTTCGCCCGCTAACTTTGAACCAGCAACTGCGTTATCTCGTTCACTCTTATAGAGATCGCGTTCGGCGCGCACAGCGCTGAGTTGTTCTGTCAGATCAGTTGAATCGATGGCAGTACTTGATGAACCTCGACGCCAGATAAGAAATCCAATGACGAGGCCGAGAATCAGGCCGATAGCAAGGGTAATAATGGTCACGAGTGGGCTATTTGTGCTGGTCATGCCCCTATCGTGGCAGGAGCCACCGACAATCACGCGTAGGCTCTACCTCCTATGAGCCTATCTATTGGAATCGTCGGCCTGCCCAATGTGGGAAAGTCGACCCTTTTTAACGCTCTGACAAAGAACAATGTTTTAGCGGCCAACTACCCCTTCGCCACCATTGAACCTAACGTCGGAGTCGTTGGCGTACCCGATGAGCGTTTGGCGGTTCTGGCGAAAATCTTTGCCTCTGAAAAGCTGCTGCCAGCCGCGCTCTCCTTCGTTGATATCGCAGGAATCGTTAAGGGAGCATCAGAAGGTGCCGGCCTTGGCAATAAATTCTTGGCAAATATCCGCGAGACCGATGCGATCTGTCAGGTGATTCGCGTCTTTAACGATGACGATGTTGTTCACGTTGATGGCCGAATCGATCCGGGCAGCGACATGGAAACGATTAATACCGAATTAGCGCTCGCGGATTTGCAGACAATCGAGAAAGCGATTCCGCGGCTTGAGAAAGAGGCGAAGACTGCAAAAGAGCGTATGCCCGTTCTGGAAGCGGTAAAGGCGGCAGAGGCGTGGCTGCAATCAGGTAAACCACTTTCGCAATCACCGATTGATCGCGAACTCTTGTATGAACTTCACTTGCTGACAGCTAAGCCATTCTTATATGTCTTTAATGTTGATGCGGCAGAACTCGGCGATAACGATCTACGTGCAAAATTGCAGGCACTTGTTACACCTGCTCAAGCAATTTTCCTCGATGCAAAGACTGAAGCCGAATTAGCAGAACTTTCAGATGACGATGCGATGGAACTTCTTGAATCTATTGGTCTCAAAGAGCCAGGTCTGGCAACACTTGCTCGCGTTGGTTTTGACGCACTCGGTTTACAAACATATTTAACTGCCGGTCCAAAGGAAGCGCGTGCGTGGACAATTCATAAAGGTGATACCGCTCCCAAGGCTGCTGGTGTTATTCATACAGATTTTGAAAAAGGCTTCATCAAAGCCGAAATTGTCTCTTTTACCGACTTGGTAGAAGCAGGTTCTATGACTGAAGCAAAATCAAGGGGGAAAGTTCGCATGGAAGGCAAAGAATACGTAATGGCCGACGGAGATGTTGTGGAGTTTCGATTCAATGTCTAAAAAACAAGAACACCTCAAAGGACTTCCAGAGAAGCGTCGTGAAGACCTTCGTAATGTTGCAATCATTGCTCACGTAGACCACGGAAAGACCACACTCGTTGATGCGATGTTGTGGCAATCCGGTGCCTTCGCGGCACATAAGGTGCAGGGCGAAGGCCAGGACCGCATGATGGATTCAATGGATCTGGAGCGCGAAAAGGGAATTACGATCCTTGCTAAGAACACCGCGGTAAAGCGCGGCAACACAATTGTGAACATTATTGATACACCTGGCCACGCAGATTTCGGCGGCGAGGTAGAGCGTGGATTAGAGATGGTTGATGGCGTTATCTTGCTCGTTGATGCATCAGAAGGTCCACTGCCACAGACTCGTTTCGTATTGCGCAAAGCGCTCGAGAAGTATCTGCCAGTAATTTTGGTGATTAATAAGGTCGATCGCCCCGATTCGCGTATCGCTGAAGTTGTTGATGAAGCATATGAACTCTTCCTTGATCTTGACGCTAATGAAGAGCAGATTGAATTCCCAGTTGTCTACGCCTCCGCTAAGGCGGGGCGTGCATCACTTACGCGTCCAGCAGATGGTGGAATGCCAGAGGAGACCAACCTTGATGTTCTCTTCGACACAATCTTCTCTGCAATTCCCGCACCTGTGTATCACGAGGGTGCACCACTTCAAGCACATGTAACAAATCTTGACTCGTCACCATTTCTTGGTCGCCTTGCACTCTGTCGCGTTCGCGAAGGTGTGATCAAAAAAGGTCAGACCGTTACTTGGATGAAGACAGATGGCACGCAAGAGCGAGTAAAGATTTCCGAGCTCTTGATCACCGAAGCTCTCGATCGCGTTCCAGCACTTGAAGCACATCCTGGGGACATCATCGCTGTTGCGGGTATCGAGACAATTACTCTCGGAGAAACGCTGGCAGATAACGATAATCCGCATGCTCTACCGTTAATTATTGTCGATGAACCATCTATCTCGATGACTATCGGTATCAATACATCTCCTTTGGCGGGAAAGAGCGGCAAGCTCCTGACAGCGCGCCAAGTAAAGGGTCGCCTTGATGCAGAACTCGTAGGTAATGTTTCATTGCGCGTTCTTAATACTGAACGTCCAGATACCTGGGAAGTTCAAGGTCGTGGCGAACTACAGCTAGCGGTTCTCGTTGAGATCATGAAACGCGAAGGTTTCGAACTTACCGTTGGTAAGCCACAAGTTGTTATCAAGAAAATTGATGGCAAGGTGCACGAACCGATGGAGCGTTTAACAATTGATGCGCCAGAAGATTACTTAGGTGTTCTTACACAGTTGATGGCGCTACGTAAGGGACGTATGGAACAGATGGTCAACCATGGAACTGGTTGGATCCGTCTTGATTACAAGGTTCCATCACGTGGACTTATTGGTTTCCGTACCGAATTCCTGACAGAGACTCGTGGTACAGGTTTGCTCCACCACGTCTTTGATGGTTACGAGCCTTGGTATGGCGATATTCGCACACGTGCAACAGGGTCACTTGTTTCAGATCGCATGGGAACTGTTACGTCGTACGCGTTGTATGGAACACAAGATCGCGGAACAATCTTTGTTGAGCCAGGCGATGAAGTGTATGAAGGTATGGTTATTGGTGAGAACTCTCGTAGCGATGACATGGACGTTAACTGTGTTCGCGAAAAGAAGCTCACCAACATGCGCGCATCAGGTACCGATGAATCAGAGCGTTTGATTCCACCTAAGAAGTTAAACATGGAAGGTGCTCTCGAATTCTGTCGTGAAGATGAATGCGTTGAGGTCACTCCTGCAGTTGTCCGCATCCGCAAGGTTGTCCTCGACCAGAACGAGCGCGCACGTGCGACTTCTCGTCAGAAGAAGGCGAACTTAGCTGCAGATAGCTAGGCCTACTTCTCTACATTCTGAGCCTTCTCATCCTTTGTCGGTTGGCTAGGGTTAAATGGCGCCTATGAAGTTGATCAAGCAGGCCCTACAGGTCAATGACCTGAGCCTTACCGATCAAGAGAAAAAAGTGATTGCCCATCGTGGTTCTCCACTTGTAATCAAAGGTGCTGCGGGGTCGGGCAAGACCACACTTCTTATCGAAGCTGCAATTGCGCGCATTAGCGATGGCGCTTCATCTGATTCGATTCTCTTTCTCACCTATGGTCGTGAGAGCGCATCCTTGATCCGCGATGCCATTGCAATCCGCAGCAGCGCAACAGGGTATGAACCACTTGCGCGAACATTTCACTCGCTCGCATTTTCGATTCTTAAGATGAAGAGTGGGGATGATTTCCGCGAACCCATCTTGTTATCCGGTGCTGAGCAAGAACAAATAATCGCTGATTTACTAGAAGGCGATATCAGCGATGGATATAAAGAGTGGCCACCTGAACTGCGTGATAGTGATGAAAAGTTAGGTAACCCATTACGCACTCGTGGTTTTATTCGCGAGCTACGAGATCTCATGATGCGTGCAAATGAACGAAAAATTTCACCACAAGTGCTAGCAACTCGCGGTGGGCAACTTGGTGAAAAGTATTGGCCAGCTGCAGCAGCTTTCTGGAAACGATATGAAGGCGTGATGGATCTAGCCGCCTCTGGTGCCGGAGATGCAAAGGTGCGCATCGACCCATCTGAGCTCATTAATGCAGCGATCGCACACCTTCATAATAGCCCCGAACTTCTTGCAACGATCCGTAAAACTTTCTCCACCATTCTTATTGATGAATTCCAAGAATCTGATCCCGCGCAACGTGAACTTCTTACACTGATTGCGCCAAATGATCTTCTTATCGCACTCGATAGCAAGAGCGCGGTAGGACGTTTTCGCGGCGCTGATCCAGATGGCGCAGAGGCAGCGGCGCAATCACTCATTGGCGATCACGGTGCAGTGATCACTCTTACAGAGAGTTATAGAAATCCAACAGTGCGCGATGCGGTGATGGCGGCTAGTGGCACGGAAGAGGCTCATCTCATTGCCCACTACTGCAAAAAGGCTCATCTCCTGGATGGAATTGCCTACTCAGATATGGCAATTATTCTCCGCTCAGGTGGTGCGGGTGCATCTGCAATTCGCCGAGCCTGCATGCAGGCATCGATTCCCACAGTGGGTGAGGTTGAAGCCCTCGGCAATAACGTAGCAATCGCTCCGTTCTTATTATTAGCACGTATTGCAACGAATCCAAAGAAGTTGACCTTAGCTGATGTCGAAGCGCTTCTTACCAGTGAATTTGGTGGAAGTGATGCGATCTCACTTCGTCGTATTCGAAGATCACTTCTAGCAGCACGGAGCGATGATGATCTTCGTACCGGTTCAGCGATGCTTATCGATGCTCTTATCGATGGCGATATTCCAATTGAGGATGCACCTGAACTCAACCGTGTACACACACTTTTATCTCTTGCCCGTAAATCACTCGCTCGTAAAAATCCAACAGTCCACGATCTCTTGTGGGCAATCTGGAGTAATGCGGTAACAAGTGATGGCAGCAAGGTAAGTGATGCATGGCGAGATGCTGCCTTACGTGGTGGATCTCGCGGAGCGGCGGCAGATCGCGATCTCGATGCGATGATTGTTCTCTTTGATAGCGCTGCACGATTTATCGAACGTTTTCCAGGCGCTGCGCCATCTGTCTTTCTCGATCAGATCAGCGAAGAATTTATTGCAGCCGATGTCATCACAACTAAAGGTGTACGCCCTGATGCGCTCGAGATTCTGACAGTTCATAGCGCGAAAGGTCGCCAATGGCCCCTTGTAATTGTCGCTGGCGTACAAGAGGGGATTTGGCCAAATTTAAAAGTGCGATCGACTCTGCTTGGTGCAGAACGTTTAGTAGAACGAGAACGGCATGGAGATCATTTACCCGATCGAGAACTGCAAGCGATCACTGCTTCATCCCTTCTTGAAGATGAACGACGCCTCTTTCATGTCGCGACATCTCGCGCAACATCACAGTTGCTGGTCACAGCAACATCGCGCGAAGATGATGAACCATCGATTTTCTTCCATGAAATATATGAAGAAATACATGGTTTTGCAGTCGATTCGCCCCAGGCAGCTACCGCCCAACCAGCCCGACCACTTACCGCACCTGCCTTGGTGGCAACCCTGCGTCGCAATTTAACGTCAGAGAATTCGGAATCAGCTGCAGATCTTCTTGCCACTCTTGCAGCATCAGGAATATCACTTGCCCAGAGTGAGAACTGGGTTGGCGCACGCGCACTATCGACAGATATACCCGTGGTGAAGGCGGGCGATCCTGTCTATGTCTCACCCAGTGGCGCCGAACCATTTACTGAGTGTGGAGTGAAATGGTTCCTAGAAAAAAGTGGGGGCACTAATGGTGATGGTGTTGCACAGCTATTAGGTTCTGCCATTCACGAGTTTGCACGACTTAAAGTTGAAAGTCCCGGAATCACACATGATCAGCTTGTAGAAAAACTCGAAAGCTCGTGGTCACTGATTGATCAATCAACCGGTTGGCTCAGCACCGCTGCGCTCAAGCGGGCAAAACGCATGCTGGAACGCTTTGCCCAGTACCACAACGATATTGAGACCAAGAGTGATCGCAGCGTTGTTGGAGTCGAGCTAGATTTTAATATCTCCTTCGGCAATGTGATTGTTAAAGGAAATGTCGATCGCATTGAAGTAGATGGCGACGGTAAGTACTTTGTTGTTGATTTTAAAACTGGAAAGAACCCAATTGCCCACAATGATGCGCTCACTAACTTACAGCTTGCCTGCTATCAGCTTGGTGTCATTATGGATGGCTTTGGTGAGCAACTTAAAGGTAATCAAACGAGTGGTTCACACCTTGTCTTTCTTGCTCACGATACGAAAGAGGTTGCGCTCCGTCATCGTCCCGTTATTGATGCAGATGAAGTTCGCCAACAGTTATCGATCATCGGCGCTGGTATGGGAGCTGCAACATTTACTGCAACAGTCAATGAGATGTGCCCACGATGTGTGGTTCGTTCATCCTGCCCGGTACAGCCAGCAGGTAAGTCGGTGATCTCATGATTGAGAAATACTCACCACTTCAGGTAAGTGCCCTTATTAGAAGCGTAGATCCAGGCTTTTATGACCCTACCGACGAGCAGGCGGCAATCATTTCTATTGCCAGCAATCCATTTGAACCTGCCGTTGTCATTGCAGGTGCAGGCTCAGGTAAAACTGAAACTATGGCATCTCGCGTGGTTTATCTCGTTGCCAATGGTTTTGTACAACCAGATCAGATCTTAGGTCTGACATTTACACGTAAGGCAGCGGGCGAACTCTCTGCTCGTATTCGCAAGCGACTTCGTCAACTACAGATTGCGATGGAGAAAGCTGGCCTAGAAGTTCCTTTTACAACCCTTGATACCTCAGTGACTACCTATCACTCGTATGCTGGTCGCTTACTGAGTGAGCATGCAATCCGTTTTGGTATCGATGCCGATGCGCAACCGATGGGTGAGGCCGCACTCTGGATGTCAGCAAATACTCTGGTGAGCAATTGGAATGATCCAGATTTCATCTATGAAGGCGCACTTAACACCGCAATAGATGATGTCATGGGGTTGGCATCTCTAGTTCTAGAACACCAAGTCTCACTTGAATCAATCCGCGCCGCTGATGAAAAGACTTTGGCAGAGCTTGCACAATTCTCCGGCGGACTTAATGACGAGGTGCGAGCAGTCGCCCGAACGGCTCGTCAACGTATTGCACTCTTGCCACTTGTTGAACGATTTATTGAGACTCGTCGAAGTGAAGGCGAACTCTCCTTCGATGATCAGATGTCACTTGCTGCAGATATCGCAATGAAGTTTCCCGATGTGGCAACAATCGAGCGCGGTAAATATGCCGTCGTCTTACTCGATGAATACCAAGACACATCTCAATCACAGGTGCGTTTACTTTCGGCGCTCTTTGGTAACGGCCACCCTGTTACCGCTGTGGGCGATCCATGCCAATCGATCTACACCTGGCGCGGTGCATCTGCCGGCACCATCGGCTCCTTTAAAGATCACTTCCCTAAAGCACCTGGCTCGAAAGGGCGCCAAATATATGAGCTTTTAACCACCTTTAGAAATGATGAAGCAATCCTTGAACTCGCCAATGAAATCTCGCTTCAGGTGCGATCACTGGGTGGGCTCGATGTCTCAGCACTCAAAGCGCGACCTGGTGCTGGTAAGGGCGATCTTGTTGTGGGTCTCTTTGAAACTATAGAAGCTGAAGCAACCGCAATCGCTGAATACATCCAGCCACATTGGAATAACCCAGAGCGTTTAGTTGACGGCAGTAAAGTTCCAAAGAGTTTTGCAGTTCTGGTCCGTAAACGTTCGCAGATTCCGGCGGTGCAAAACGCCCTTGGTAAGGTAGGGATCGAATGTGAAGTTGTTGGTTTAAGTGGCCTGGTTCATGTTCCTGAGATCGCAGATATTGTTGCAATGCTTTCGATCATCGCCGACCCAGATGCTGGTGCATCACTGATGCGCATTCTTACCGGACCTCACATGGCACTCGGTGCCGCCGATATCGCAGCCCTGGGTGCTTACTCACGTTCTCTTGCGAAAGAATCTGCCAGTGATAGCAGATCTCTTGTAAAGAGAATTGTTGCAGGAAATCCAGATTCTGCAGAAGCCGATGATCAATTCCTTGGCTCACTCATTGATGCACTCGATGACATTGCTAGGGCCGATAAATCTCACTTTAGTCAGGTTGGTTACCAACGCCTTACCGAGTTTGCGGCAGATCTCAGACGACTTCGTTCGCGCTCTGCCGGAGCGATCACAGATCTCATCGCAGAGATTGAGCGCTATCTCAACCTTGAAGTAGAAGTTTTTTTACGCGATGGCACACGATCAGGTCGCCGACATATTGATCGCTTTATGGACGAGGCGGCAAAGTTTGCCCGTAACGGTGCATCACTGAACGCTTTCTTACAGTGGCTCTCGATTGCTAGCCGCGAAGAAGGTGGCTTGAAAGCTGGCGCCGCTGAAGTCAATTTTGATGCGGTGCAGATTCTTACGATCCATAGCGCAAAGGGCGCCGAATGGGATCTTGTCGCAGTACCAGGCTTAGCTCAGGGCACATTCCCAAGTGATCACAAGGGCGATCCTGATAATTGGATCACCAACGAAAGACACATCCCCTTTGCACTGCGCGGTGATGGCAGGCAACTTCCACTCTTCTCGTGGAATGGTGCAACCTCAAATGCTGATGCTGGAAAAGCGGTAAAGAAATTTAAAGAAGAGTGCAACAGATTTAAAGAGCAAGAAGAGATTCGTCTGGGATATGTTGCAATGACTCGTGCAAAGACTCATCTGATCTGCACATCATCGTGGTGGCGAGATGGCCAGAGACAAGTTCCACCGTCATCAATTTTTGAGCAAGCGCAATCTATTGCTATGCGAGTGGGTCGTGTAATAAAACTAGAGGATGCCCCAATCGATGGTGCGAAGAATCCACTCCGTGAAAATCCTGCTAGTGCCACATGGCCACATGATGCACTCGGTGATCGTCGCCAACAATTTGATAACGAGATTGCCCTCGTTCTCTCTAAAGCGCCCATCTCACTTGATGCAGCTCTGGCTGACTCCAGTGATAGCGAGGTACGTTCGTGGATTCGAGATAGCCAAGCGATCATCAACGAATTTGAAAAGTACAAAAACGCTCTGGCACAGGTTGCGCTCCCTCCACGGTTAGCAACCTCTACCTTGATTGCACTCCATGAAGACCCTGCAGCGCTTGCACTCTCCATTCGTCGTCCAATGCCACGAGCCAGCGATGAGTTCTCTCGTCGTGGTACCGCCTTCCACTTATGGATTGAAAGACACTTCAACTCACTTACCTTCTTTGATGATGAAGATTTTGATCTTCTTGAACCGCTTGAAGCAGATCAAACCTTGGAAGAGTTAAAGAGCGCTTGGTTGGCCAGCCCTTGGGCTGGGCGCACACCGCATGCAGTGGAGGTTCCTTTTGAAACTGTCATCGCTGGCGTTCTTATCCGCGGTCGAATTGATGCTGTCTATAAAGATGGCGATTCATATGAGGTAATTGATTGGAAAACTGGCTCAAAAAAGCTCGGAAAATCAGCAGCCATTCAATTAGCTGTCTATCGCCTAGCGTGGGCAACGTTGCAGGATATCGAGCTGGAAAAAGTCAGCGGAGCATTTCACTATGTACCAACGGGAGTTACTGATCGCCCAACAGATCTTATGGGGAGCGATGAATTGATTGCCTTACTCGAACAGTTTAGCTCTTAGCTAAGTTTTAACTCAACAGAGAGCGGTAAGTGATCACTGACTCCAGTTGTAACAGTCGGTAGCTGTGTAGCACCAATTGATGCGCGAGTAAGAATGTAATCAAATTGAATCTTTGCACCCCAACTTGGATACGTTGCTTGAGTTGCCAATGATCTCCACTGTGAAGCAACGATAGGTAAATTCTTGGGTAAGTTTAGATCACCGACAATAATTGCTGTCGAATTCATTTCACTCTCTAATTCAACTGCCCACCGTTTCATTGCTCGCAGTTGTTTGATGTTATAGCCCGGAACAAATGAGAGATGTGTGTTGATCACAGTAACTCCATTTGCAAGAGTTGCTGCAAGTGCGACGCGGGGTTCATCTCGAATATAGATTGGGCGAAGTCTTCCCGGCTTACCGTCATCACCTGGCACCAAAAGTGGCATACCAATAGGTGCGTTACCAAGATCTAAGCGATGCCATTTAATCACTTCAATTATTGAAGCCAGAGCTATTCCGTAGCCACCTTCGATATCTGAGAGGTCCTCTGAATCAGTAATGATTGTCGGATCAGTTGCGCTAAGCTTTCTCCACTTTTCGCCAGGGGTACCAATAATGGACGGTGCAAATGCAAAGTATCTAGCCCCGATACTTGTGGCCACTTCTGCGATCTGATTCACATGGCCGGTGCGCGCAAGTTGATAATCACATTCTTGAATTGCGATCACCTCAGGTGATAGCTCGGCAGCGATTTTTGCTCCGGCCTGGGATAGCGCCCCTGCCTGCTGATTGGGGGCAGGCGGGATCGCCATTCCGTGCAGGATATTCCACGAGGTAATGCGCATAGCGAGCAGGCTAGTACCGTTGCCCCTTATGAGCGCGATCAACCAACATCCGTCACGGATCGATCGCGCTGGCCACCTCCGTGAAAATCCGAGAACTCTTGACCAGCTCTGGACGCGCGCGAAGATTCTACAGATTTGCCAGGGGCGCTTGCCTAGCGATGGATATCTCAGCGCAGAACAGGTCGCGACCTTAATTGCCAGTGGTGAATTCAAAGAAGGTTCACGTTATTTTCTGGGGATAGATGCCATCACAGAAAATCCATATTTTGCATGGGATACAGAGTGGTGCGCGGCAAAGACCGATGAAGAGATGAAAGTTGGTTTAGCAAGACTGCGTGAAGTCGGTATTGACTTAACAAGTATTGATGCCGAACTAGCTATGCACGCAGTTGCCCTTTGCAATTGGCACCAATCGCATCCATGTTGCGCACGTTGTGGCGCGCAGACTCGCGTCGACTTAGGGGGTGCAGTGCGTGTCTGTGATGTCGATAAGAGCCAACATCATCCACGAACAGATTGTGCCGCGATCGTTCTTGTCCGCGATAACGATGATCGAATACTTTTAGGACATCAACCGGTATGGCCGGAAGGTCGTTTCTCTACCTTTGCCGGATTTCTTGAACCTGGTGAAACTTTTGAACAATGCGTTGCGCGTGAAGTGCTTGAGGAATCTGGTGTGAGCGTTCGCGCCATTACATACCTTGGCTCGCAACCCTGGCCTTTTCCAGCATCGATCATGATGGCCTTTGATGCTGTTACAGATTTCCCTGAAACCGCGCGACCTGATGGCGTAGAAATTTCAGAGGTAAAGTGGTTTACCCGAGATCAATTTAAGGCTGAGGCAAAGGCGGGAACACTTTTATTACCACCAACAATCTCGGTTGCACGCAAGATGATTGAACGTTGGCTGGGTGAGGCTGCTGTTGGGAGCGAGGCGTGGAGATAACTCCAAATCTTCGAGCCGAAGAAATAATTGCAGCACTCGATGATGATCAGCGAGAAGTAGCGTTAGCTACTCGCGGGCCTGTTTGCGTTATTGCAGGTGCTGGTACTGGTAAAACTCGCGCCATTACACATCGCATCGCATACGCGGCAGCGATAGGAACAATGGATCCAGCGAAGGTATTGGCACTTACCTTTACCGCCCGTGCAGCCGGTGAGATGCGCACACGATTACGATCACTCGGGGTTCCCACAGTTGCGGCGCGCACAGTGCACTCTGCGGCGCTAAAGCAGTTGATCTATTTCTGGCCCACTGTCTTTGGCGGACGCACACCTGATTTAATGAATAGTAAGACTGCGTTCCTTACCGAAGCGATCAACCGTGCCAATTTATCGGGCGAACTGCGCAGTACGTCGCGTGAGACCATGAGAGATATTGCAACCGAGATCGAATGGGCAAAGGTCTCACAGGTAGCACCAATTGATTACCTTGATCAGGTATCAGAACGTTCGACGAAGCCACGCATTAAGCCCGAGCAGATTGCTCAGATCTATGTCGCCTATGAGAGCTTGAAGAAGCAGGAAGTTGCCATTGATTTTGAAGATGTCCTTCTTCTGACTTCAGCGATGCTAGAAGAAGAGCGTGCGGTGCGCGAACGTGTGCAAGATCAATACCGATATTTTACAGTTGATGAATATCAGGACATCTCACCCATCCAACAACGATTGATTAACGCATGGCTCGGTAGTCGCAAAGATATCTGCGTTGTGGGGGATCCGGCACAGACGATCTATTCATTTGCAGGAGCAACTCCGGTTTTCTTAAATACATTCACACAACGTTTTCCAGAAGCACAGGTGATTCGCCTCAGCACTGGTTACAGATCAACACCAGAGATCACCTTCGCCGCAAATGCTTTACTGCGCAACTCTTCGATGGGGCAAGAACTCACCGCTAGCAACGATCATGGACATCGTCCTAGCGTAGATGGATTTAAGGATGAGACAGCTGAGATCGCCGGCATTATTTCGCAGATTACTACGCTCCTAAGTGAAGGTACTGCGCCACAAGAGATTGCAATATTGGCGCGAACAAATAGCCAACTTAAAGGTATGGAACGCGCCATGAATAGCAAAGGCCTTCCATACCAAGTACGCAGCACTGAACGATTCTTTGAGCGCCAAGATGTGAGAGATTTCCTTAAGCAAGTTCGCCAAGCATCTGTTATTCCAACAGAAGGCGCCACATGGCTTGATGAGTTGCGCACAATCGCCCAGCCATATTTAACTGGCGAAAGTATCGATGGAATTGCCGCCCTTCTTCATCTTGGACGTGAACTCGATGACGACGAAGGATTTTCACCAAAGACACTGCGTGGATTTTTACGTGAAGTCGAAGATCGCGTCACGCAGAACAATCCTCCGACTATGCCTGTTGTCACCCTTGCCACTCTTCATGCGGCAAAGGGTCTTGAATGGGAGCGCGTATTTCTCATCGGAGCATCTGAGGGAATCTTGCCGTTAGAAAATGGATCAACTGGAACAACGGAAGCGGTAATTTCAGAAGAGAGACGTTTGTTCTATGTTGGTATGACCCGCGCGAAGGTTGATCTTCATATCTCCTACCGGGGCCAACCTTCCCGCTTCTTGCGCGAATCTGGGTTACTCACCAGTTCATAAACCCGCGTATAGCCCATTGTGTGCGCTACTGCGCCAGAATTAATTCATTTGCATCGAGTGATGGTGATGCTCTACCCTTAACTCTATGTCCGTACAGGGAGTATCAACACAGGTAGCAGTAGCTGCCGCGATCTCCCATGCCCATTCACATCTAGCCACAGCTGCCGCTGCAAAGCGAACATCTTGGCGACCTGCATCAAAGCCAGCGTTTTATGCTGCTTTTTATGCCACAGCGGATGAGGCAACCGGAGGGATATTCGAGTAAATCGATATAACCCAACCTAGGGCCTCAAATCCGAAAAGGATTTAGAGGTCCTTTTTCTTTATCCAGAGAAAACTAAAACCAATACCGAGAAGATAACCAGAGAAAGACACCAACGAAAGATCGAGAGAGAAAGAGGGTGAGAACGATGAGCGTTCTCTTCAGTGAACTGCAACTACCAGGCTGGGCGCAAACCGGCGAAAGAATTGGCCTTAACGATGTGACATTCACATACGACGATGCCAAGGCCTTTACCTTGCCCTGCCACACTGCAGATCCCGAACTCTTCTTCGCCGACGATGATGCAGCAACTGCTGCAGCAAAGGCGCTCTGTGGTGGATGTCCGATGCGTAATGCCTGCCTTGATGGCGCACTGTCTCGACAAGAGCCATGCGGAGTATGGGGCGGACAGCTGATCGAAGATGGTGTGATCATTGAACGTCGTCGTCGTGCGGGCCGGCCACCAAAGGTCTCTGCTGCCTAAAGACGGTTGCTACCTAGCTTTTTCGCTGACAACGAGAACAAAAGTGTGACGAGCGCGCTCCAAAAACGATTCTTCGAATTGGCGCACCGCAACGTGGACACGGTTCATCCTCACGCCCATATGCAGATAGGGACTGATCGAAAAATCCACTCTCTCCATTCACATTGATGTAGAGATCATCGAAAGATGTGCCACCTTGCGTAATTGCTTCCTGCATTACCTGTGTTGCGCAATCAATAACTGCGGCGAGCTTTTTTCGAGAGAGCTCTGAAGTCAGAGATTCGGGATGCACCTTTGCTCGCCAGAGCGCCTCATCTGCGTAAATGTTTCCAACCCCAGACATAATCTCTTGATTAAGCAGGGCTGTCTTGATCCGCACCTTTCGTTGTGCGAACTTCTTAATAGTTCCTTGATAATCAAAGTCAGGATCAAATGGATCGAGTGCAATATGGTGAGCAGAGCTCGGCACGCCATCGGTGAGTTGCTCTATAGAGAGCCAACCAAAGGTTCTTTGATCATTAAAGACTAGATCAAGCTTTCGCAATGTCTTTTTGAGCGAGAATTGTGCACGGATATGTTTAGCAGCTGGGTGATCTTTCTCTTGAATAAGAAATTGACCGCTCATTCCAAGGTGGGCAACTAATACAAAAGGTCGATCAAGAGTGATCCAAAGAAATTTTCCACGCCGGGCAGTACCTGTAATCCGCGCGCCCTTGAGGGTTGCAAGAGGCGCGATGGACTCTGCTTTGAGTGCTCGTGGGTGAAGATCTGCTGCTTCGGCAATGCGATAGCCGGTAATCAAGTGGTGTAGCCCGCGACGAACTGTTTCAACTTCGGGAAGTTCGGGCATTATTTTCCAGCTTTACATTTTTCGGAGCAGTACTTCACGTTCTCCCAATCGCGTGCCCATTTTTTGCGCCACTCAAATGGGCGCTCACAACGCTGACATACCTTGGGAGGAAAGCCATTTTTACTCTTGGCCCGCATGGCGCGAGTGTAACTGCAAGAGTTCACAAGGCGCATCCGGAATCACATAGATAAACTCGTGCGATGAAAGCACTTCTGGCCGCCTGCTTTGCACTTCTTACTCTTACTGGGTGTGCGCAGACTGCCACCTTTGGCGAGATGGCAGATGGACCATGTACCGATAGCCAAGGTCGCTTAGTTCAAGAGCATATTGGCGCACAAATTGCAGCGCTATCTCGTGAGGATTGGGAGGATGCATACTCGTACGCATCGTCTGGATTCCGAGAAGCGGTCTCTCTCGATCAATTTATTCTTGTGATTAGTACCCAGTATCAGATGCTAATAACTAGTGAGAGCACCCAATATGGCTCATGCACTGTAGCTACTAAAACTATTACTCAAAATGTACGCGTCACTAGTCAGAGAGAAAATTTTCAATTGAGGTATGAATTATCCTACATAGAGCAAACACTTGGGGTTGAATCAGCATCAGTAGCACTTTCTGATCCGCAGATAAATATCTAGCAACCTCCGCTGGCTGCCCCAGAGGGAATTAACTCGTTACAGGTGAGATCTCGGGGAACCACACGAGCGCTTCGTCACGGAATGGACCTTCTGCTTCAAGCTGACAGAAAATCCCAGTCGTTCCCATGGTGACTCGGTGAATCAATACATATTCAGCAGGAAGATTAAGTTGGAATCCAATCTTCGCTGTGGGATTTCTCGGATCACCCACGCGTGCACTCTGATCGCGTAGCCAATCGCGTGAATACTTAAAGGTAGGAGTACGTAGCGGCTCTACAAGCGGAACCAGGTACTCAAGAACTAATTGAGGATCGACATCAACTTCGGGGAGGATAAAGCCATCTTTTTTAAAGCCGTCGTATAAGTCTTGGGCATTGTCATCGAGTGCGTGCTTGAGAAGGTTTTTAAAGGGTTCAGGAAATCCATTGGGTAGTCGATTACATGCTCCAAAATCTAAAACACCAATGCGGCCATCATCGAGCAATCTGAAATTACCGGGATGCGGATCTGCATGGAGTAACCCGGCGCGATCCGGGCAGGTGAAGTGGAAGCGGGCAATTCGTATTCCTGCGGCATCACGCTCTGCTTGTGTACCGTTCTTGATGATTTGGGCCAGCGGCTTTCCATCTATCCATTGGCTTACGAGAACTTTTGTTGTTGCATGGAGAACGAGCGGGATTGCGATATCGGGATCATTTTCGTATGCGGCATAACATGCGCGCTGCGCTTCGGCTTCATACAGGTAATCAACTTCTTCGATGATGCGCGCACGAAGTTCTTCCATAAGCGGTTTCATATCAACGCCCGGCAGGACAAGGCCGAAGATCTTTGAAAAACGTTGGATCTGATTGAGATCACTGATGAGCGCATCGGCTGCTCCGGGATATTGAATCTTTACCGCGACATGCGTTCCATCACTCCATACGGCGCGATGGACTTGGCCGATTGAAGCTGACGCGGTTGCCTTATCTTCAAACGAGATGAAGAGATCTCGCCAATTTTCTCCAAGTTCTTTCGCCAATACTTTATGGACAACTTTGGCTGGAAGTGGAGGCGCTGACTCTTGTAATTTAGTCAGCGTTTCACGGTAGGGCTTTGCAAATTCTTCAGGAAGGGCAGCTTCAAAAACACTGAGAGCTTGGCCGAACTTCATCGCGCCGCCTTTAAGTTCACCTAGAACTTTAAAGAGTTGCTCTGCAGTTTTCTCTTGGATATCTGCAAAAACAACCGCCGATGATTGACCAACAAGTTGTTTTCCAATTCCCAGAACGCTCCGACCTGCGATACCCACAGGAATTTTCACCATGCGAGCAGAGCGAGCACTTGTCGTACTCGGAATCTTTATATCTGCAGGTTTCTTCGCCACGGCCATATCTTCTCTTTGTTCTCACCTTGGCGCCAAATGAAAGTCGGGATAAATGGTGCGAGATGGGCAAGATCACAGCCAATGGCATCCACATTCAGGATTGCGGCTTAGTGTGATGAGTGAGCTCTGGCTGAGATTTAAGGTATCAACGGCCATGTAGCCCCCGGTTAACTGACTTCTTCCCTGATCAATGTGGGCGAGAATAAATGAGGCGATCATACCTGCGAGATAGTGCGCGGCGAATACTGGTGGTTGTTGGATATGTGCCTGTGTACTGAGAGAGATTTTATCTGCAACGGCACTTACGTCACCGAGTACCTGCGCCATAGTGATATCTCGACATCGTGAACACGGGGTTTTACCTGGCTCAACAATTGGACCAAAGACTAAGTGCCCACCATCAAGCGGTGAAATAACGAGGTGCTCATGACCTGATGCCATCCACTGTGCCAGAAGTTGAGGATCTAATTGGCCTGTATGTATTTTTATAAATCTCTCGGGCTCTGTCTCATCAATTTCTTGCGCATTTTCATGACTTTCTATCGGAAAGAGCGAGAGCTCTTTTCCGAGGATTTCCATTCGCTGTTTAAATCCATGGCCAACATCTGTTGCTCGTATAAATCCTGCGCTGAGATCGGTATCGATCACAGCCGGGGTATCTGATCGTGTACCTAAAGCAAAGTGGGTGTAGGTCACTCCACTTGATAGCAAAATTCCATAGAGCAAAGTTGCAATTCGATCGCTGCCATGAATTTCAACTCTCACATTCTGGCGCGCATTAATAATTGAAACTCCGGAGTCGTGCACACCAGGAAGTAAGCGAGCATGTGCTAACTCTGGTGCAACTCTTCTCTGTAATTGTGAGAATGCCGCGTCGGGCAATATGTCACGCCGTTGATGTTTAGCGACAGAGTGATAGCGAGTGGTGATTGCTAAGATCGATGGAGAAGTTTCTAGAAATTCATGCTCCTCAAGGTTCCAGAGAAGCTCACGTAACTCTTCACGCGTGATTCCACATTCGACGGCGATATCAATTCCAACTTCGATCTGGCTGCTGAGCATTTCCAGAGCGCGCACGCAACCATTTTTGGTGAGAGCGAATGAACTCCGCGCAGTGCCGCAGCGCAGACCGATGGGGGTCCGATAGATATTGATTCCTTCTTTGAGGCGAAGGTGGTTCTGGGCTCTCGTGCTTAGTTCAGTAGTGCCTTGATCAGTATGGATTCTCATGCCGGGAAGAGTTCCACTTTCGCTGGCGCTTACCCGCCGGCGCTTCCACACCTTCGCACCGAGGCGCACCTGGCGTCACTAGTAGCTGAGAAAAGAATTCACCCCGTATAAGCGTTGGCCTATACGGGGTGAATCTGTAAATCCTTTACTCACCAATTCCAGCTGAACGAAGCCTGACTATGGCTAGTAGTTATGGTGCGGGATTGCCGAGCTTTTTCGGATTACTGTGCTTTACCGAGAATTCGGTTGACCGTTGTTCCGCATACAGGGCACTTACCCTTTGCCATGCGGCGACCTGAATCCGAAATGTGAACCATGCCTTCGAAGTCGCGCTTCGCTTTGCACTTCACACAGTAGGCATCACCCTTGTAAGCCTCATTTGTCTCTGCCATTTTCTAGCCTCCTATCGACGTATGCGCTAGGAGCGCACTCGTTCAGGCTTGACGATACTCCCGCTCACGCTCAAAGTGGGCTCAATTGGGGGAGTTTTATCCCAGTTTCTTGAGCTCAACAGGGGCGGCCAAGGCGCGTTCAGCCGCCTCATACCCGTCGAGATAGGCGCTGGCGAGCTCTCCATCGGGGAATCGGGCCAAAATGGCGGTGAACTCCTCGCCGTGATCGCTATGGGCGAGGTGGATCGCCTCGTGGAAGAGAACGTAATCCAGGGCGTATTCAGGGGCTAATTGCAGGCGATCTGAGATGCGAATCGTGCGATCCACGCTCGTGCATGAGCCCCAACGCTCTCGCATCGCCCTCCAAGTCACACTCAGCGGGCGTTTCTCGATCTCGGGGGCATGCTCGCGCAGCAGGCTATCGATGCGATCGGCTAGTGCGCTCTCACTGGGGGTCCGGGCCGCCTCTTGGCTGCGGATCTTGGCGATCATCTCAGGGACCATCGCTCGTTCATCAGCCTTACTCATGCTCGCTGGGATCGAGATCACGATTCGTCCACCCTGGCGATAGGCGGAGAGATTGCGCTTACGTCTTTTCGACCTGATCACAATGATCTCGCCCTCACCAATTCCAGGCAGGGTCGCACCATCGTTTTCTAGATGACCATTGTGATTCTGGTCAGCGCTACTTTCCATATTCCAAAAGTACTCCCCATCGATGTCGAAGAGGTGGATGAAGTACAAGAACCTCAAGTACGTGTTGAGGTTAACGCGGTATTCACTTATCTGTACATAGTAAAAAAACTCTTATAAGTCAATGCGTGGGGCATTTGATTTGTTGCTTCGATCGTCGTAGTTTTCGCATACGAAGTCCTCGGATAACCGTTCTATATCTGCAAGGGGAAGGCAGATATTGGAATGTGCGGCCGGGGACTTCGCTTTTCTACAATAGTCCAGACGGTTTACAAAAGTCCAGACGGTTTACAAAAGTCCAGACGGTTTACAAAAGTCCAGAGAGGTCATCTGGCACAGCGGTGGAGGCGATAAATGCAGATGGGTTCTTCAAATCATCTGCGCTCGGAAGTATTCCAGCCCATAACGCATCGCGACTTTCAATCTGACTTTCTTGCCGAATAGTTCTCCAGAACGCGCTCGCCTCACGAGTGAGTCGGGGCGAGACTTCAAGTCCTAATAACGTTGCAAAGAGTTGCTGCGCCGGAGTAGATGCTGCGCGACGACGACGTTGGGTTTCACGTAACGCTTCGATATTTGGCATACGATCTCCGGCAGCTGTAACAACCACATCATCTGTCCAGCCGTCAATGAGGGCGAAAACTGTCTCTAGTTTTTCAAGTGCGGCTTTCTGTTGCGGTGATTCTTCGGGGGAGAAGATTCCATTGTTTAATTCAATCGAGAGATTTACCTGTCCTTCAATAGGTTGCGATGGATCAAATCCACTCATCGCCTCTTCGGCTTGGCGTTGAATCGCATCAAGATCAATGCGAATACCTCGCCCATATTCAGTAATAGTGCTCTGTATATACGAAACTAGCCATGGGTTATGTGCAAAGAGGCGAGCAACGGCGCTTTCGCGAAGTGCGTGAAAGAGATAGATCTCTGATTGCGGAATCTCTAAATCGGCAGACCAGACAGCGATATTTTCAGGGATTAACACTGGTCGCGGCGGATCAAGAATCGGTAAGCCCGCATCGTGTGCACCAGTAACAGTTGACGCTAACGTGCCAATAGATTGACCTAACTGTGTTGCCACCATCGCAGCGATAAATCCACGCAGTAATCCACCAATTGCTTCCAGGGGAATCGGAGCCTCGGCGCTTTGCTCTTGTGTTGCCTGCGCCAAAAGATCGGCCATCGCCTCAAGTAACCCTTGGGCAAGGGGGGCTATATCGCTATGCCAACCAGGGATCGTAAGGTCGACCCAATCCGAGCGATTTACAGCGGATGCAGCTGTTGGCGAAAGCACTGAAGGGAACGATGTCGCTTCATTGAGCCAGACCTCAGAAATTTCATATGCACCTGCAACGACGCTTTGATCACGGGTACTCAATGGTGCAACGCCCTTGGTTGTGATGAATTTCTTTGCCGTCTCGCGCACCGTATTTATTGGTAGTGGATCGGCTGGGTTACTACCTGATGGACCAAATCCCGCAAGTCCTCCTACTCCAGCCAAACCGGAGAAAAGAGCCGAAAGATTTTCTGGCGTCATTCCTTGCATGTTATCCATACCTTCAACGGGAATTCCTAATTTTTCAAATTGTTCACGCATCTGCTTCTGAATAGCTTTAAGCATTTCATTGAAATCTTCAGGGCCGTTATTATCGGCAGAGCCATCGTAGCTTCCATCATCTGAACCATCACCGGGCGGAGTAAAACCAAAGGGAGACATTCTTCCCACCCGACCTTTCATCAGAGCACTATTCGTATACGAACTATTCTTCACAGCTATTTAAGTAGAACACATCGAGAGCAGAATTTCTTCCCCGCTTGCGATGCTTTTTTCTCCTCATTTATGTCGAGGTGCAGAGGGTGATTTTGCGACTAGGCTATGTCTTATGTCCAATGCATTTTTAGCCCTAATCTGGTGGGTCATCCCTGCCGGAGCGCTCATAGGGGCGTTGGGGTATGTGCTCTGGGTGACGCAATTTAAAGATCGTTACGAGACTCAGACTTCACGCTCAGTCGATCAGTTTCAGCGATTTCAAGGGGCTTTTAACCAAGCACAGGTTGTTACTGTCGATGACGGCCAAGAGTTCAATAATGGCGAAGAGATAAAAGATAGTCAGCTACGAGGAGAAGGAAAATAATTCCCCCCTTGATATTCCCGCGATTGCCGCGGCTATCTACTGCACTCATCTATACCTTTTTCATCGTAGCCTTTCTCTCTCCCCTGCAGTATGTGGGAATTACACCAGGAACACCGCAAGGAATTTTTCCTGAAATTGTAAAAGTTAATTCCAAGGGTGATGCAACGGGATATCCCACTGATGGACAGTTCTATCTTCTGACTATTCGCGTCACATCACCAGGATCATATCTTTCGGGAGTTGAAGGAATTTATCGTTGGGTGCGAACAGATCAGGTACTCCTTCCCAGTAGTGTGATTTATCCGCCAGGAACTACCTTTGAAGAAGAAGATAAACAGTCAAAGGCAGAGATGAAAGGTTCACAAGATTTTGCGCGAACAGTGGCGCTGGACTATCTCATTCGAAATTACCCCAGTGGAGGGTACGAAAAAATAAAGGCAGAAGATATTTTGATTGATGTTAAAAACACAGGTGGACCCAGCGGAGGGATGATCTTTACCTTGGCAGTAATTGAGTTACTTACCAAAGAGAACCTGCTTAACGGTCGCTCTGTGGCAGGAACTGGAACGATTGCCAAAGATGGGAAGATTGGCGCTATAGGTGGCATCGAGGAAAAGCTGGTGGCGGCTAAAAGGGCTGGTGTAGAGCTATTTCTAGCCCCTAAGGAGAATTGTGCAGAACTTTCTTCTATACCTGAGGGGATCACAGTGGCTGCGGTTGGAACGCTTGATGAGGCTGTTGCAGCGCTGAATTCGAAGAGTCCGAGAGGTTGCGATAGTTTAGGAGCATGAATCAACTGCGCAAACCCCTCAATATCACAATCGGTATCATCGTTGCTCTCGGAGCGATTATCGCTTCTGCGAGTGGATTTTATATCGATTGGCTCTGGTTTAGATCTGTTGACTTCACAGAAGTCTGGAGCACAATTCTGATCACAAAGATTGTTCTCTTTGTGATCGTTGGTGTGATGACCTCACTATTTATCACTGCCAATATTTATATTGCCTATCGCAAACGCCCACTCTATGTGCCGTTATCAATTGAAGCCGATAATCTCGAGCGTTATCGCGCGCAGCTCGAACCAATTCGCAAATGGGTATTACTAGGTATTGCAGCAGTTCTCATCTACTTTGGTGGAACATCCGGATCAGTATTTTGGTCAACCTGGCTCCAATTTAGAAATTCAACGCCATTCGGTGTAACTGACCCACAATTTGGCCTTGATGTTTCCTTCTTTGCATTTAAGTTACCAATGTATCAAGCGCTCATTGGTTGGGGAATCTCTCTGACCGTTATTTCGACTCTGGCTGCAGTGGGAGTCCATTATCTCTACGGCGGAATTCGCCCACAGGCACAGTCAGAGCGCACTACGACGGCAGCGCGAATTCAGATCTCAGTTCTGCTCGGATTTTTTGTACTTCTCAAGGCAGTTGCTTACTGGTATGACCGTTATGCCTTGGCTCTGAAAGAGAATGCACTCATTACAGGTATGACCTTTAGCGATGTCAATGCTCTACTACCAGCAAAGGCAATTCTGGCAGCCATTGCAGTTGTCTGCGCGATACTTTTCTTTGCAAGTATTTTCACGCGCTCCTGGCTTCTTCCCACAGCGGGAACCGCACTTCTTGTTATCTCTTCCGTGTTGATCGCAGGTATTTACCCTGCAGCTATTCAGCAATTCACTGTTAAGCCGTCAGAGTCATCTAAAGAAGCGCCATATATTCAACGCAATATCGATGCGACTCGTGTGGCTTATGGCATCAGTGATGTTGAAGTACGGGATTATGATGCAATACTAACGACTAATGCTGGACAGCTAGCAGATGATGCGGCGACGATTGCCAACATTCGCCTCATGGATCCGAACGTTCTTTCTGCAACATTCCGCCAGCTTCAGCAGCTCAAGCCTTACTACGCATTCCCTGAGTCCCTTGATGTCGATAGATATAAAGTCAATGGTGTTTCTCGTGACACAATCGTTGCGGTCCGCGAACTCAGCATTGAAGGTAATCCAAATCGTAACTGGATTAACGATCACCTTGTCTACACACATGGTTTTGGATTTGTGGCAGCCTTTGGTAACTCACGTGATGTCGATGGAAAACCAACATTTGCAGTGGGCGATCTACCTTCGACTAAAGGGCTAGGCGAGTTTGAGCCTCGAATCTACTTCGGTGAGAACACCCCTGATTACTCAATCATTGGTGGTGTAAAGACAGATTCACCTGTTGAGTTCGATTACCCAGATGATTCATCGGCAAATGGCCAGAAGAACTACACCTATACCGGTAAGGGTGGCGTACCTGTTGGAAACCTATTCAATAAATTGCTCTTTGCAATTAAGTATCAAGAACAGCGCATCTTGCTCTCAAATCTGATCAATAAGGATTCAAAGATCATCTTTGATCGTAATCCGCGCGATCGCGTTGCAAAGGTAGCTCCTTGGTTAACCCTTGATGGAGATCCGTATCCAGCAATTATTGATGGACGCATTCAGTGGATCATCGATGGCTACACAACAAGTTCTAGTTATCCATATTCACAGACAACGGCGCTTGCTTCAGCCACGACCGATGCGCTTACAGTTAACTCAACATCTGTAACGGCGCAAGCGAATCGAAACCTGAACTACATTCGAAACTCAGTAAAGGCGACAGTCGATGCTTACGACGGAACAGTCAGCTTGTATCAGTGGGATGAGAAAGATCCAGTACTTGCTACATGGATGAAAGTCTTCCCTGGCAGCATCACTCCCAAGAGTGAGATGTCTGCAGAGCTTCTTAGCCACGTACGTTATCCAGCAGATATGTTCAGAGTTCAACGTGACGTATTGAGCTCGTATCACGTACAGACTGCTGGAGCTTTCTACGGAGGACAGGACTTCTGGCGCGTTCCTCGTGACCCATCAACATTCGGTGGAAACGCTGCTGCGCAGCCTCCGTACTACATGACCGTACAAATGCCCGGATCAAATAGACCAACATTTTCACTGACCACACCATTTGTACCTCGCGGTGGCCGTGAAAACTTGTCATCTTTTGCCGTTGCAAATTCTGATGTTGGTCCAAATTATGGAAAAATCACTGTCCTGCAGTTGCCACGTAGCACAAACGTTGCCGGACCATCACAGGTTGCATCAAACTTTGAAGCAAAACCTGAAGTTGCTAATTCACTCTCGCTCTTGCGACAAGGTGGATCAGATGTGGTTCTCGGAAGTTTGCTGACACTTCCAGTAGGTGGCGGACTTCTCTATGTACAACCGGTTTATGTACGCGCGACATCTAATGCTGCTGCATACCCACTCTTGCAGAAAGTTCTTGTCTCATTCGGAGATCAAATTGGTTTTGATGGCACTCTTAAGGGCGCCCTTGATCAAGTCTTCGGTGGAAACTCAGGAACACAATCTGGTGGTGGCGATGTTGATTCTGGTGGTTCGTCATCTGATGTATCAAGTGCCATTGCTAGCGCTATCGCTGCATATAAAGATGGATTAGCTGCATTGGCAAAGGGAGATTTTGCTGCATACGATAGCGCGCAGAAGAGATTGAAATCAGCCCTCGATTCAGCAGCAAATGCGGAGAAGTAAAAGCAATTACTTCTCAATTTGGTAGATGACCTCGCGGCGATTAGGATTGTCCTACCGACGCGGGGTGGAGCAGCTCGGTAGCTCGCTGGGCTCATAACCCAGAGGTCGTAGGTTCAAATCCTGCCCCCGCTACCAAGATATACAGGTACTTACAGTTGAATGAGATGGCGCCGAAAGGCGCCTTCTTTATTCCCATTTGACTCGATTGTTTCTACAGAGAATTTGGAGGGCAATATCAATGCCAAGTAAGCGCTGGTCACACCACTACTCTTTATAGGTGCATTTCAAAAGCAGTGTAACTAGATTCATACTAATTGCACTGATTTCTATATTACTTCCGGTCCCAGCTGTCTCTGCCCCAAAGGTAACTCCGGGGAATTTCTGCAAGGTTCATAAGCAGAAAGTTAAAAACCAGAACAAGGTATTTACATGCATAAAATCCCGTAAGCAGTTGGTTTGGAGCAAGGGTGTAGTAGTTAAGCCAACACCCACACCCATAATTAAGGCCACACCCACACCAACACCCACACCCACACCCACACCCACACCCACGGTAATGCAGGCACCAAAAGTTCTGAGTCCACTTGAGAAACTAAATTCAGATATTTACCAGAGATATGTAGTTGCTCAAAAGAGCATAAGTCCAATTTTTAATTTTCAACGTTGCCCAAATGCAAACATTGAAATGGCTGAAATCACCGAAAAGGCCTTCATAGACGCCTATTCTTTTTGGGTCCCAATCTATACAGCGGCTGCGAAGGTCAATTGGTTATTGATGAGCGAAAAAGATTGGAACTGCTGGTACGAAACGACAGTAAAGTTTGAAGGACCAAATTCGGTGAGTAGATCCTGGAATGTGTGGAATAAGGATACGGGAATTTTAGGCCACTGCACTGTTAGTTCCACCGCTTTTTGTGGCTATGGAACTGGTGTTCGCGAAGACGGACTATTCGCCCAGTACAACCTCCTTGGCACTAATTACACAGTCGCACCAACTCCATTGACGGTTCATCACGAGACTGTCCACATTTATCAATCCCAGTTAATTGCGGATAATTATAAAACTTCAAAGACACATACAGCTGCTTGTTGGTTCATTGAAGGCCAAGCTAATCTCTTTGGCGTCCCAATCGCATTCAAAGGTGATTCAACTGCCCACCGCACTTTCGAGAAGAACCGCTTGCTTAATGTTTATCCTCAAGGAGGCTCCTACACAAAGGATCAGTGGCTCGGGGTCCTTAATGAATTACAGAACAATAAAACCAGTTTCTGTTTTGATAATGAACTTGGCTACTCGCTTGGTTGGTTCGCTCTCGAATGGACATACATGAATTACTCTATTGAGGAGATGCATACGTTCTTAGAAGCTATGGCCAAGGGCTCAACTTGGGGGCAAGCTATCCAAAGTGTCCTCTCGATAGATGAACAGAATTACTACAGCAAAATCGCCCAGTATCTGGCAGATGAGCTTTAGGCTGGTG
>JAFMBT010000004.1 GCA_017858325.1 Candidatus Planktophila sp.
TGCCTCAGCTCTCCAATGAAATGAACAATTCCCGCTAGTTCCTGGGGAAAATAGACTTGAGGGTCAAAAGGCTCGACCTCGGGCTCCACCACAGCAAGCGACATAACTCAACCGTCCTCATCACAGTGAGAGTTGCCTCTCAGATGGAGCCTGAACTTAGCACAGTAATGTGTCGTGCTTGTGAACAGTGGCACGCCCGGAGGGATTCGAACCCCCAACCTTCTGATCCGTAGTTCCCTAACACGCTTGCCTAAGCGTATCAGGGGGTTTCTAGTGTTCTCTAAATTGTTTTCTTTTACGCTTGAATCGTTCCCTATTGTTTCTGTTGAACCTGTGCGTTCCTGTAGTCCTGCGACCAAATTGCGACCACTTTTCACCGCCCCCAAAATGAAACAGTTTGGCAATTCATACAATTTATTCAGTTCGGTTCGAAGCGGTTTAGATCGCTGTGTAACGGCTTGAATCGGTCTAAATCGGGGAGAGATAGTCGGGAAAGACATGGGGGGTAGCGGGTGTACCTAAAAAAATGGGCGCAAAAATAAGGATTGCACAATCATGGGGGGTAGTAATCAAGGCTAAAAAACGACAGACTTACTTTACCAACTAATCAAGGAGTGGAGATGAACGATAAGAAATTAACTTCAATGGAAACATTCTGGTACTACTTACAATGTCTCTGCCTCGGAGCGGGTTACTTTGCCAAAATTCCCGTTAAGAAGGCGCTTAGCGAACGAGGACTTGCCACTCTTACGGCTGCCGAAAACATTTGGTATGTGATTCTTTGCCTAAGTTTTGGAATTGGATACTTCGAAAAAGTGATTAGCAAGAAAGCCTTATCTGAATTCAAAATCGAAAATAAGGTGGCATAGTCCACCTTTCTTCTTCGTGGTGAAAGAAAACCTCGGGCGAGAATCAAGGTGGAATTGAACCGCGAAAAAGTCTAGGCATAAAGCTGCCGAAAGCTTTCCGGTGCTTTTGGATTAACTGCCCAAAGCTCTGCAGGCCTGCAGCACTTGCCTGCTTCTCGGCGATCTGCTCGGCTTGTTTAATCGCTAAATACTTATCGGCAGCTTCACGCGTTTTAAAAGTCTGCGGTGCTACTTGGGTGCTGCCGTCTAAGGCTTTGTAGCTTGCTTGGTAATTGCCACTAGCTAATTGACGGATTGCGCCAAAGCTGCGGCGGCGGCGGCGGCGTTTAGATTGGTTTGAAGCCATAGTTTTAGAACCTGCAATTCTTGTAATTCATTCCCGTTGCGCTATTGCACGTTATTGCACGCCACCGACAAAATCGGTGCTGCAGTAATTGTGTAAGTGAGAAATAAACCAAAATCACGCGTAAAACTATGGAGCGGGTGACCGGGATCGAACCGGCATGGCCAGCTTGGAAGGCTGGGGCTCTACCATTGAGCTACACCCGCACTTGTTAAAATCTAAGCGCAAGACAGAAATGTATCGTGCAGACTCACGATTTTAAGCGTGAATCTAGGGGAGATATTACACCTTATGTCACGGTAGAAAACCACTGAGCTCCTTCGGATCTCGCAAATCACTGGTATTTTTCTTATTTTCAACGCCTTATAGGCACATTAGTGGGACGATCTAGCTATGAGAAGAATTAGCTGGAGCGACCTGAGTAAGCAACAAAGAATCCTTCTTGCCCTGCTCGTGATTGCATGTATTATTTTTTATCCGTTCTCGGCCTTTATGTTTCTTGGTATTTGGGCCTGGGCATGGTTTAAGAGTAAAAATAACTAATTTTAACCCTTAACCCTTAACTTTTAATCTTTATTAGCGTATGGTAAACGTATGAAGTTACGCCTAATAGGAGTTCTGACCATTCTCGTCTTGTCCGTAAGTGCGACGGCTGTCCCGGTAAGCGCTGCGGTTAAAGCTGGAGCTAAATGCAAAGTAGTTGGGCAGATAAAAGTTAAGAAGAATAAGGAATTTACTTGCATAGCCAAAGGCAAGAAGTTGGTATGGCGCAAAGAGGCAAAAGTAGTCACGGCCTCAGGTGTAAAAGATAACGCTTCGGAAAAAGAAAATAGCTCTGATTCAGCACAAAAACCAGTCGTGATCCCAACTATTAAGGCTAAAAGTTTTGCTTCAGGAATTACGAGCAACGAACTATTAGCCTGGACTAAAGCCGCTATCGCTGAAATGAAAAATCCGCCGACATCCTTCTTGTCATTAATTTGGCCCATTGGTGTGCCGTTGGATGACGAGCCAGACCCTGGAGTTTTTGGGGGAGACCCCTTCGCGGAACACAGCGATATTTTGAGCGCGTCAGAAATTAAAGATGTCTCCAATTACTTCAGAACTTGGCAGACTTCTCTCGTCGCTAACGCTGCTAATGGCTGCGAGCAATCCGCTGCTGATCTGAGCGAGGGTGCAGATCGAGTCGAGCGATGGATTAAGGGAGCTGCCAACGTCGCAACGGCACCAGATCCGTGTTTTAATGCGAGGGCTGTGACGATGGCATGGACTGCTGAGCAATCAAAATACACTGCAAAGACAACCTTCTTCCATGAGGCATATCATGGATTGTCAAACTACCTTCTAGCTCAATGTTCGCCAATCCTCAAGATAGACGAAGACAAGATGAACTATATGCGTTGGTTTGCCGAAGGTACTGCTGATTACTTTGGCCACTACATGGCAGCAAAGAACGAGGGAAGAACAGATCACAAACAGAGACTTCTAGCTAGATTCCATACCTCTTTGATCACCGAGCCAAATATGAAGCTTGACTCAAACACATACCCGCAGGCTGCCGCAATGATTCTGATGATGGAGCGTGGACTGATTACCGAGGAGAAGCTCGTCAATGGTTCCTATTTTAACGACTGCAAATGGATCAACACCTTCGATCCTGCAAATCAAAATATGAAATACATTTTTAATAACTTCTCGAAGATTAAATACTCGGGTGGTGTTTACTCCTATACAGACTCGGCGATTAACGGCTAAACAAGCCGCACAGGCCGCAGCCGCTGGATCAGGCGAATTATTGCGTGAAAGAATTTTTCCATGTGGCTTACACCGCTCAGGCGGCGGCAAAAGCCTGCCTAGCTAAACAGGTCAAACAGGCATGAATTGAGCGTGAACCAGCCGTTATGTTACGCCGATAGCGACCAGATGAAACCACTGCTAGCCATTGTTAGTGGCACGACAGTGGCATTTTTCATCATTTTTCGCGACTTAGTGGCACGGATGTGGCACGAAATAGATTTATTAGCCGCATTTGCGAGCGCATCAGCGATTAATCCTTGCGGCTGACCTGCGCTTTTAGATTCTTATCGCGTGCGTGCCATTGGAAGGCTGGGGCTCTACCATTGAGCTACACCCGCGGGTGATCATGATTGTGGTACTTAGCCTAGGTTACCGCGTCGGTTCGCGAGAGCAAAAAATTACTCTAGACTCACTTCTTGCGCCTCGGGGCGTAGCGTAGTGGCTAGCGCGCCTGCTTTGGGAGCAGGAGATCGGGAGTTCGAATCTCCCCGCCCCGACCAGTTTCATTTAGGTCAGTTCAATCAATACATCCTTATACAGATCGATGATCAGGGAGCATAGTGAAGAGCACAGTCGAGACACTTTCACCTACTCGAGTCAAGCTAGATGTAGAAGTTACATTTGCAGAGCTCACTCCACATATCGATGCTGCGTATAAGAAGATTGCAAAACAGGTAAACATTCCAGGTTTTCGTAAAGGACATGTTCCGGCGGCGATGATCGATCAGCGCGTGGGGCGTGGAAGTGTGCTTGATGAGGCGATTAACTCAGCTCTCCCAGAGTTTTACTCTCAGGCAGCGCGTGAGCATGATGTTCTTGTTATTGGACGACCAGAGGTTGATATCAAAGAGTTCGTTGATAAAGAGAAATTAGTATTCGTTGTTGAAGTAGATGTGCGTCCAGACGTGAAGCTTCCAGACTTTTCAAAGATTGAAATTACTGTCGACGATGTCAAGGTCGAGGACAAAGATGTTGAAGAGCAACTCGATGGGCTACGCGCTCGCTTTGGAACACTACGCACCGTTGAGCGAGCAGCAAAAGATGGCGACTTCGTCACTATTGATCTCACTGCTCGCATTGATGGTGTAGAAGTTGATGGTGGCAAGGCTAATGAGATTTCATATGAGGTTGGCTCAGATCGCATGATTGATGGTCTTGATGCAGCACTTGTTGGAATGGCTATTGGAGAGACAAAGACATTTACAACACAGCTCGTCGGTCAGAAAGATGATGAAAAGGGTGATGTTGAGATTGTTGTAAAGGCTGTTAAGGAGCGCGAGCTTCCTGCAGCAGATGATGCATTTGCAAAGCTTGCATCTGAATTCGACACGATCGCAGAATTGCGTGCAGATTTCGTTGAGCGACTTGGCCGTGTCAAGAAGATGGAACAGGGTACGCAGGCACGCGATCTTCTTCTTGAGAAATTACTGGCCGATCTTGATATTCCGGTTCCAGAGGGCATGGTTGAGGCCGAGGTAAAGGATCATCTTGAGGGCGAAGGCCGCCAGGAAGATGCTGATCACCGCAGTGAAGTTGATGGCCAGGTCCGTTCATCGCTTCGCTCTGATTTCTTGCTTGACTCTATTATCAAGAGCGAGCAAGTCGAGATTACCGAAATGGAACTTACCGAGTACCTCGTGCGCACATCACAACGCTATGGAATGGCCCCTGAACAATTCGCACAAGAATTACAGAAGGCGGGTCAGATTGGCCAACTCGTTGCCGAAGTTTCGCGTGCAAAAGCGTTGGCTGTTGTCCTTGAGCGAGTCAAAGTCAGCGATAAATCTGGAAACGCGATCAATCTCGAAGAACTTCGCCCTAAGGCTCCAGAGGTACCGGCAGCCGAATAGTTTTCATATGCCCTGAGCGAACAGGGGCAGATTCACGCACTTTCTGGCGCAAATGGGGAAGCATTTTCACGCTGGAATTGTTAAGGTCAAGACATATAACAATTCAGGAGGATGAAGTGGATTATCTCAACCCGGAAGCGGCGCAGATTTTGGCCCGCGCACCACTCTCAGCATCAGGTGGACTAGACGATCAGGTCTACAACCGTTTGCTTCGTGAACGAATCATCTTCCTTGGCTCAGTCGTTGAAGACTCAATGGCCAATGCAATTGCAGCTCAGATTCTTCTGCTTGCTGCAGAAGATCCAAAGAAAGATATTTTCCTTTACATCAACTCACCTGGTGGTTCTGTCACTGCAGGTATGGCGATCTACGACACGATGCAATACGTTCAAAATGATGTTGCAACTGTTGGAATGGGTCTTGCCGCATCGATGGGTCAGTTCCTCTTATGTTCAGGTGCTACCGGTAAGCGCTATGCCCTGCCACATGCGCGCGTGATGATGCATCAGCCATCATCTGGAATCGGTGGAACAGCAACGGATATTAAAATTCAGGCAGAGCAAATTGGTTTTACAAAGCGAAAGATGGCAGAGCTCATCGCCCATCACACAGGACAGACAATCGAGACAATTACTGCAGATTCAGATCGCGATCGCTGGTTCACAGCAGATGAAGCCAAAGAGTATGGTTTTGTTGATCACGTCGTTCGCTCTGCAGGTCAAGTTCTAGGTAGCGGAGGAACAGCTTAATGATCAACGAATTCGATCGCGCACAAGAAATAGTTTCTCGTTACGTCCTTCCAGTCTTTGAAGAAAAGACCGCCAATGGATATAAGCGTCACGATCCATATACAAAGCTCTTTGAAGAGCGCATTATTTTCTTGGGTCAGCCAATCGATGACACAGTTGCAAACGATGTTATGGCACAGTTGCTGACACTTGAATCAATGGATTCTGATCGCGACATTATTATCTACATCAACTCGCCAGGGGGATCATTTACAGCCCTGACAGCAATCTATGACACGATGCAATTTGTGCGCCCAGATGTGATGACAATCTGTCTTGGTCAAGCAGCATCGGCAGCAGCGATCATTCTTGCTGGTGGAGCAAAGGGAAAGCGTTACGCCCTTGAGCACTCACGTATCTTGATTCACCAGCCTTCATCTGAGGGCGGGGGACAGGCATCTGATATCGAGATTCAGGCACGCGAGATTATGCGTATGCGTCAGCTTCTTGAAAGCATGCTCTCTAAGCACACCACTCGTACTCCAGAGCAGATCGCGCAGGATATCGAACGCGACAAGATTCTTACTGCAGCAGAAGCTGTTGAGTATGGGCTGATCGATCAGGTACTTGCAAGCCGAAAGGCAAAGCCAACCTGGTAACAACTAGGAACATCTCTTACTATCGTGAAACTATTTGAGGCGGGATCCCTTTGGTCGTTCAAAGGGTTTCGCCTCTTTTGGTTTTCGAACACAATCTTTATAATCGGTGCAGCTGCGTTCCCTGTTGCTCTTGCGGTTGCAGTTCTTGATAGCAACGGAAACGATCCAAAGTCTTTAGGTGTTGTCCTTGGTGCTCGCTTACTTGCGGCAATTCTGGTCTCCCCTGTCGCTGGAGTGTGGGCGGATCGATTACCTCGAACGCACGTGATGATTGGTGCCGATCTATTTCGCGCAATACTTGTCTTCTCATTGGTATTTCTCGCCATATCTTCAACGCCATTATGGGTTCTGGCTGCAGTTGTCTTTCTGATGGGTGTGGGTGATGCCTTCGGGATGTCTGCTGCGGCTGCGATTATGCCAAGCCTCTTACCTAGGGATAAATTAATGGCGGGTAATGTTGCTCGTACCGTAGTCATTCGCACATCCAGCATTCTCGGTCCTGGTGTTGGCGCGGGAGCGATTTTGCTCTTTGGCGCCCGAGAGACATTTATCCTCACTGGGATTTTATTTGTTATTGGAACATCACTTATATTCTTTATCACGGAAGATTTCAAGCACATTGCGCAAGAAGATAAGCAGACTTTCTTTATTGACCTCAAAGAAGGTATGCATACCGTGTGGCAGATTAAATGGATCTTTGCACTGATAGCGTCTACATCTTTTCAATTGATGTTTATCGTCGGTGTGGAGAGCGTCCTTTTACCGGTAATAACACGACGAGAATTTGAAACGAACAATGTATTTGCTATCTCTGCTTCTGTCTTTTCTTTAGGTGCAATTATTGGTGCATTGATTTCTCTGCGACTAAAGGTTAAGCATCAAGGGCAGTTTTGCATCCTTGTCTTTACACTTCTGTCTACGACAACTTTGGCACTGGCATTTCCATTTACGCCATACATAATTATTGCTGCATATTTCTTAGCAGGTCTCTCCGTCGGTCCTTGGGAAGCCTTCTGGGCAGCTGCCGTACAGAAAGAAGTCCCACAGTCGCTACAAGGCAGAGTCTTTAGCGTCGACCATATGGGTTCAACGGCACTTATTCCACTTGGCATGGTCTTAGTAGGACCTGCAGCAGAATTCTTAGGCGAGAGACCGATGTTGATCGGAGTATCGATACTGCATGTGCTGATCAGCCTTTCAGTATTGAAGGTGACAGGTGTGCGCGATCTGAAAATGCCTGCATCCTTCTGGAATTCTTCTCAGGGCGAACAGCTCAGACGGTAAATACACCCACATTTTTCCTCCATTAAATCTACGATTGGCCTACTTCCCCTCATCTTAGGAGCACCATGACACGCATCGGCGAGACTAGCGATCTGCTGAAATGTTCTTTCTGTGGCAAAACTCAGAAGCAAGTAAAGAAGTTGATTGCCGGTCCTGGTGTCTATATCTGCGACGAGTGTATTGAACTCTGCAACGAGATCATTATTGAAGAACTCTCCGAGGCGACATCGTTAGGTTTAACCGAACTTCCAAAGCCTCAGGAAATTTTTGAATTCCTTGATCAATATGTGATCGGTCAAGACCGTGCAAAGAAGTCACTCTCTGTTGCCGTCTATAACCATTACAAACGTGTGCAGTCAGGTGAGCCAAAGAGTGATGATTCGATTGAGCTCAACAAATCAAATATTTTATTGCTTGGACCAACCGGTTGCGGAAAGACTTTAATGGCTCAAACGCTAGCTCGTATGCTTAATGTGCCATTTGCTATCGCTGATGCAACAGCACTTACTGAGGCTGGTTATGTTGGTGAAGATGTTGAGAACATTCTGCTTAAACTTCTTCAAGCTGCAGATTACGATGTGAAGAAAGCTGAAACGGGAATCATCTATATCGATGAAATTGATAAGGTTGCTCGAAAATCTGAAAACCCTTCCATTACTCGTGATGTCTCTGGCGAAGGTGTTCAGCAGGCGCTCCTTAAGATTCTTGAAGGCACTGTTGCATCAGTGCCACCACAAGGTGGGCGTAAGCATCCACACCAGGAATTCATTCAGATAGATACAACAAATGTTCTCTTTATTGTTGGCGGCGCCTTCGCTGGTCTCGATAAAATTATCGAAGCGCGTAGCGGTTCTGCAAGTGTTGGATTTAATGCAACCCTGCAATCCCAAGAGGAAAAAAATTCTAGAGACTTTTTTGCTGATGTGATGCCAGAGGATTTATTGAAATTTGGAATGATTCCAGAATTTATTGGTCGCCTTCCAGTGATTACTAGTGTTGAAAATCTTGATAAGCCTGCCCTGATGAAAATTCTTACTGAGCCACGGAATGCGCTGGTGAAGCAGTATCAAAAGCTCTTTGACCTTGATGACGTAGCTCTTGAATTCGAGGCAGATGCACTTGAGGCGATTGCAGACCTTGCCCTCAAGCGCGGAACTGGAGCTCGTGGACTTCGGGCAATTATGGAATCAGTTCTTCTTGCAGTGATGTATGAGGTGCCTAGCCGTAGCGAAATAGCCAAAGTGCTCATTACTAAGGCCTGCATTGACAGCTCTGCAACCCCTGAAATGGTGATGCGCACAGGTGATATTCCAAAGCGTGTGACTCGTCGCGAAAAGGGTTCGCAGGAGAAGAGCGCATAAATAAACTAGACTCACGCCCATGTCTGAACACACTGAGCATGGACGTGAGTTATCTGCAAGTTTCATTCCTGCAGATATTGAATCTGTGCTCTACTCCAAATGGCTGAGCGCCGAATATTTCACCGCCGATGCCGCCTCAACTAAAGAACCGTTCACGATTGTCTTGCCACCACCTAATGTGACTGGTGTATTACATATCGGTCATGCTCTAGATCAAACTCTCCAGGATTGTCTCTCGCGAATGAAGCGGATGAAGGGTTTTGAAGTTCTATGGCTACCTGGCATGGATCACGCTGGTATCGCAACGCAGAACGTTGTTGAAAAGCAATTAGGATCTCAGGGAAAGACCCGCCACGATCTAGGGCGTGAAGCTTTTCTCGCCCAGGTGTGGGAGTGGAAAGCTGAATCAGGTGGAGCGATTCTGGATCAGATGAAGCGTCTAGGTTCAGGAGTCGATTGGAGTCGTGAGCGCTTCACGATGGATGAAGTGATGTCCAAAGCAGTTGTCTCTATCTTTAAGAAGATGTATGACGCTAAGTTGATCTATCGAGCAGAGCGAATTATCAATTGGTGCCCTCGTTGTCTCACCGCACTTTCTGATATTGAAGTTGAGCATAGTGATGATGAGGGTGAATTTGTGCAGATTCGTTATGGCGAAGGTGATCAATCGATTGTTATTGCGACCACCCGCGCTGAAACCATGCTTGGTGATGGCGCAGTTGCAGTACATCCGGATGATCCCCGCTACAAGCATTTGATCGGTACTGAGGTTTTACTGCCTTTGGTAAATCGGATGATCCCGATTATTGCTGACGAATTGGTAGAACAAGATTTTGGTACAGGAGCTGTGAAAGTTACTGCTGCACACGACCCAAATGACTTTGAAATGGCGATGCGCCATAACGTGCCTTTTGTTGTGATCATGAACGAGCACGGCGTAATGGACGGGACTGGTACTGAATTTGATGGCATGGATCGCTTTGCGGCGCGTATCGCTGTTGTCGCTAAGCTAAAAGAGATGGGACGAATTGTTGCCGAAAAGCGGCCTTACATACACGCCGTCGGACATTGTTCTCGCTGCGATACAACTATCGAACCTCGTCTATCAAAACAGTGGTTTGTAAAAGTTGCTCCACTTGCAAAAGCTTCAGGAGACGCGGTCCGTAACGGAACTGTAAAGATTGTTCCAGCCTCCCTTGAGCCTCGGTACTTTGAATGGGTCGATAATATGCATGATTGGTGTATCTCTCGCCAGTTGTGGTGGGGTCACCGTATTCCTGTTTGGTATGGACCGAATGATGAAATTGCAGTTGTCGGACCCGGAGAACAAGCACCTGATGGATGGGTACAGGATCCCGATGTATTAGATACATGGTTCTCATCTGGGCAATGGGCATTTTCTACAATGGGATGGCCAGAGAAATCTGCTGATTTAGCTAAGTTCTATCCGACGAGCGTTCTAGTCACAGGCTATGACATCCTCTTCTTCTGGGTCGTTCGAATGATGATGATGTCAATATTTGCGATGGAGGGGGTACCACCATTTAAGACAATCATGTTGCATGGGCTGGTCCGTGATCAATTCGGTAAGAAGATGTCAAAATCTCGCGGAAATGTTATTGATCCAATTGAGTTTATGGATAAGTACGGTGCAGATGCGCTGCGATTTACCTTAGCTCGCGGTGCTAATCCAGGCGCAGATCAAGCGCTGGCGGAAGATTGGATTGGCGGTTCACGAAATTTTGCCACCAAACTTTGGAATGCTTCACGTTTTGCGATGCTCAACGGAGCACATGTCAATGGTGATCTACCGACTTTTGCTTCGCTCTCTCCAATCGATCGCTGGATTCTGACTCGCCTCAATGAGACGATTATTGAAGCTGATCAACTATTTGAAAGTTATGAATTCTCTCGGGCATGTGAATTGATTTACCACTTTGCTTGGGATGATCTCTGTGACTGGTACCTCGAACTTTCAAAGGAAGTGTTTGCCTCCGACGAGAAGGCGGCGTCTCAACGAGTATTAGGCCATGTTTTAGATCAGCTCATGCGGCTATTACATCCGGTGATGCCATTTATTACCGAGCAACTCTGGTGCACACTCACCGGTGGTGAAAGTCTTGTAATTTCTAGTTGGCCTGTCTCGCGACCAGATCAGATTGATGGTGAGGCAAAGAGAATTGTTGCAAGCCTGCAAGAAGTAGTGACAGAAGTTCGTAGATTTAGAAATGATCAAGGCATCAAGCCATCCCAGAAGATTCCAGGTCGGTTCTCCGGAAATCCAGATGTTCTCTCATCAGCTAGCTCGCTCAGATTCTTACTGAAATTAGAGGATAAAGAATTCACTCCATCGGCAACGCTCGAAATCGCAGGGGCAAAGATCGAACTCGATCTCACCGGCTCAATCGATCTCGTTGCAGAGCGGGCACGGCTCGAGAAGGATTTAGCGACTGCTCTGAAGGATCAAAAAACTGCTGAAGTTAAATTGGGTAATGAAGGCTTTGTGGCTAAAGCGCCAGCAGAGGTTGTTGTAGAGATACGCGAGCGACTTGAAAAGACAACATCTGATATTGAACGGATTCAAGCAGCCCTTGCTGCCTTGTGATGATGAAGAAAATCTCTGCAGAAGATCAAGAACGAGTAGATGCAATCGAAGCCGCGCTCCTTGCGCGTTGGCCAGAGAATCGAATCGCACCAACTTTAGAACGAATTCAAGCGCTGGTCGACGCTTTAGGCTCACCTCAACTTTCATATCCAACGATTCATATCGGTGGTACAAATGGCAAGACCACAACTTCTCGAATGATTGATTCACTCCTCTTCTCAATGGGGCTAAGAACCGGCAGATTTACCAGCCCTCATCTTGAGACTTACCGTGAACGAATTGCTATTAATGGAGAGCCAATTGATCCTAAAGAATTGATCTTTACCTACAACGATATTGCAGCATATTTCGATTTTATTGATTCTAAGTTTGATAACCCGGTCAGCTTCTTTGAAGCAGTTACGGCCCTTGCCTTTGCCGCATTTGCAGAACACCCCATTGATATTGGAATCATCGAAGTTGGTATGGGCGGGGAATGGGATGCAACTAATGTTATAAAGGCAGATGTGAGTGTAATTACCCCCATCGGCTTAGACCATATGGAGTACTTAGGTAATACCCTTGTAGAAATTGCTTCGACAAAGGCAGGAATAATTAAAGAGGGTGGCTTTGCAGTTCTCGCACAGCAAGAGCCAGAAGTGGCAGTTGAACTTTTACGTAAGGCTGCCGAAGTTGGTGCTGATGTGGCACGCGAAGGTCTTGAATACTCTGTACTTTCACGCGTAGTGGCTATTGGCGGACAGCTTCTCACAATTCAAGGGCTCAAGGGGGTCTACGATGAGATATTTATTCCACTGCATGGAAAACACCAAGCATCCAATGCTGCGGCAGCTTTAGTCGCCGTCGAAATATTTTTTGGAGAAAATGAGCTAGATATTGATGCAGTTCGTGAAGGATTTGCTCAGGTGAGATCACCCGGACGGTGTGAAGTTATACATCGAGATCCAACAATTATTCTGGACGCAGCACATAATCCACATGGGAGTATTGCACTCGTTGAAACAATCGAATCTGAATTTACCTTTGATGAGATCATCGGAGTTGTGGGCGTTATGGGCGATAAAGACGTTCGAGGGATTTTGGTTAATTTTGAAAAGTTTATGGACTCAATTATTGTCACAAAAAACTCATCTTCTCGCTCCATGGAAGTTTCAGATTTAGCGAATCTAGCAATTGAGATATTTGGAGCTGATCGAGTTTTCTCGGCACCCACTCTGGAATCGGCGATCAAGAAAGCAATTAAGGATTTGGTAAGACCTTTGAGTGATGAAACGCTCGGTATCGTAATTACCGGTTCAGTTGTTACAGTTGGAGAAGCACGCACGTATATAAAAGATAAGTATGCCGAGAAAGATGCGGGGGAGCGATGAAAGTCTTGGGTAGCACAGTTCTTTCCATGGAGATTTTTATTATGGGTTTTGCAATGTTGTTAGCAAAAGACACCCACGAGCCAGCAACCCTTATTTATGGCTTTGCCTTTATGGCGATCACTGTTCTAGCGATTGGGTTGCTGCGAAAGAAGGCTGGTTGGATCCTTGGCTCACTTCTGCAATTCGCATTGATGGCTTACAGCGTGGTGGTCCCAGCGATGTGGTTCGTCAACTTAATCTTCATGGGGCTATGGGTGGCAGCCATTATTGTGGGGCGAAAGGGTGAGGCGGCTCGTGCGGCCCTACTGTCGCAGGGTCCGCCAAATCCCCAATAGACTGGCGCAGTGAAAATCGAGCAGACCCTCATCCTTATCAAGCCTGATGGCGTTTCCCGAAATCTCATCGGTGAAATTATTAGGCGCATAGAGGCTAAGGGTTATGTAATCGCTGATCTAAAAATGATGGAAGCAGATCGCGCTCTACTTGAACGACATTATGCAGAACATCAAGGCAAGCCATTCTTCGAGCCGCTCGTAGAGTTCATGCTCTCAGGTCCGATCGTTGCAATTATTGCTGAAGGTCAACGCGTGATTGAAGGATTCAGATCACTTGCCGGCGCAACAGATCCCACAGTTGCCGCCCCCGGAACTATTCGTGGAGATCTGGCACGCGATCAAGGAACAAAAGTTCAACAGAATCTTGTTCACGGTTCTGATTCACCTGAATCAGCAGCTCGTGAGATAGCTATTTTCTTTGGAGGGAAATAAATGAGCGCCAAATCAACATTCATCGGTCGCGATATGGCGATCGATCTTGGAACAGCGAACACACTTGTCTATGTTCGCGGACGTGGCATTGTCCTCAACGAGCCATCTGTAGTTGCCGTTAATCAAGACACTGGCGCGGTACTTGCAATTGGTACTGAGGCAAAACTCATGATTGGCCGCACCCCTGGAAATATCGTTGCCATTCGCCCACTCAAAGATGGCGTTATCGCAGACTTTGATACAACAGCTCGCATGCTTAAGCACTTCATTCGTAAAGTGCATGGCCGTCGCGTGCTTGCTAAACCACGTCTAGTTATCTGTGTTCCCTCAGGAATTACCGGCGTTGAACAGCGTGCAGTAACTGAGGCTGGCTATGACGCTGGTGCGCGTAAGGTTTATATTATTGAAGAGCCAATGGCAGCAGCGATTGGTGCAGGACTACCAATTCATGAGCCAACAGGAAATATGGTTGTTGATATTGGTGGTGGAACAACAGAAGTTGCTGTGATTTCACTTGGCGGCATTGTTACCGCACTCTCTATTCGTGTAGGTGGAGATAAGCTCGACCAAGCCATCATTGATTGGACTAAGCGTGAATATTCTCTTCTTTTGGGAGAGCGAACTGCAGAAGAGATAAAGATGGCTATCGGTTCCGCCTATGTATTAGCTGATGAGAAAGACGCTGAGATCCGTGGGCGTGACCTTGCCACGGGACTGCCAAAGACAATTATTGTGACCGCTTCAGAGATCCGTAAGGCGTTGGATGAGCCGGTGAAGGCGATTGTCAATGCGGTGAAGAGCACCCTTGATAAGTGCCCACCTGAACTTTCATCAGATTTAATTAATCGCGGAATTATGCTCACAGGCGGCGGCGCGCTCCTTAAAGGTTTGGATGAACGACTTCGTCGTGAAACTGGAATGCCTATTCACATTGCAGAACACGCACTCGATGCTGTTGTTGAAGGTTCAGGAAAATGTATTGAAGAGTTTGAGGCACTTGAAAAAGTCTTGATCTCAGAACCACGTCGATAGGTCGATAGGTCAATCGACGATGGCGCGCGGCGGCGAGAACCGCGGGCGTTTACTGCTCATCATCCTGATCATTACTTCACTATTTTTGATCACTCTTGATCTGCGTGGCGTATCGCTCATTACTGGATTACGCACTGGAACCCAGAGTGCACTCACTCCAGTTCAAAGTTTGGGTGCAACTATTCTCTCACCCGTACGAAATTTCTTCATAGATGTTATTTATTTAGGTCGAACCCGCTCTGAGATGGAGCAGCTTCGTACTGAAAATGGTGAGTTGTTAAGCCAGCTACGAGAGCGCAGAAGCATCGATGCTCAACTTGAGCAATTGCAAGGTGCACTCGATCTAGCAGGTAAGGCTGAATTTAAAGTGCTCAGTGCTCGAGTGATCTCTCAAGGAGCTACAACCTCATTTACTCAGACCATCACAATTGATGTGGGTTCACGAAATGGGATTAAGCCAAATATGACGGTTATCAATTCATATGGATTAATTGGTGTGGTTAAGACCGTCTATACCAACAGTGCGCTAATTACCTTAGCCTCTGACCCATCTTTCCGAATTGGCGTTAGGGTTGCAGATTCACAACAAATTGGCATTCTCTCTGGTCAAGGAACATCTAAAGGAGTTCTCCAGTTACTTGATAATCAATCAACAATTAATGTCGGCGATATCTTGCTGGCTCGTGGAAGTGTCAACAACCAACCCTTTGTCCCCGGTGTTCCGGTGGGTGAAGTAACTTCGGTTGATAATGCGGCGGGCGCGGTCACTCAAACTGCAGATGTACGATTCTTCGCTAACTTTTTATCTCTTGGCATAGTCAGCGTTGTTCTCGCGGCACCAGATGTGGATCCGCGTGACTCACTAGTGCCACCAAAGCCACTTCCTACCCCAATCCCCACTGTTACTGTTTTTGTTACACCAAGCGAATCACCTTCACCGGATTCAATAGGCTCTGAGTAGATGTCTACCCGCAAAATTTCACTCACCGCCACACTCTTTCTTTTTATCTATATTCTTCAAGAAGCCTTTATCACTCAACTTCGAATAGCTGGCGGGGGGTTCTCGCTCTTTCTCATTTTCACACTTTTGTGGGCTGCTCTCTCCTCGCCAAATATGGGGGCACTGACAGGCTTTGCGGCGGGATTGCTCATTGATTTATCACAGAGTACAGCGGGTGTATTTGGACAGTGGACTCTTGTACTTATTCTCATCGGATTTGGAATTTCATACTTTGGGCTAGGTTATGAAAATGTACGCCTTAATCCATTTACAATAACTTTCCTAGTAACAATTTCAGTATTTATTGCAAGAGTTGTCTATCTACTGCTTTCACTTCTCCTTGGTAAAGATCTTGGTACTTTCTCCTCTATAGCCACCTCATTATTGATCGGCTTACTTTGGTCTGCCGCCGTTGTACCAATCGCGATGCCTGCGGTGGCACGAGCATTTGACTTCATCAATGATTCGAGATCACGATTATGAATCTTCGGTCTCGCCTGAGTCTACTTGTCATCCAAATCTTAATTATTTCATTGATGGTTGCTCTTTTGGGAAGGCTCTTTTATCTACAAGTAGCGGCAGCTCCTCAGTATAAAGATGCAGCCCTTTCGATCCAGAGTCGAGATGTTGTGACTCCAGCAACGCGTGGTCTGATTGTTGATGCATCAGGTATTCCACTGGCGTTAAACAAAGTCGGAGTCGCGATTACTGTTGATCGAACCATAATTGATAAACAAGAGGATAAGGGCGAGGCGGTTCTACGTTCGTTAGCACGCCTATTAAAAATTAAATATGTGAATATTCTGCAACGCACCCGCTTATGTGGTGAGCTTGAATCTGGAAAGCGCGCTGGATGTTGGACTGGATCTCGCTTTCAACCTATTCCCATCACAAAAGATGCGGATCCATCTTTAGCTCTGCAGATTGTTGAACGCTCAGACCAATACCCAGGAATCAGTGCAGCACCGGTTGCTATCCGCTCGTATCCAGGTAACGGTGATGTAAATGCCGCACATATGCTGGGATATATCGGTCCACTCACTGAAGGTGACCTCGCTGGAGAAAATGGCCGCACTTATTTCCGCTCAGAGTACATAGGTAAAGCTGGTCTAGAGATTCAGTACGATGAATTTTTACGTGGAACCCCCGGGATCAAGACATTTACCGTTGATCGTAAAGAAGTGGTGACAAATACTAGAAAAGTCACTAATCCAATTCCTGGTAATCATTTAGTTACCAGTATTGATACTCGACTTCAGGCAGCGAGCGAAAAGGCTCTCGCCGCCGCCGTTGCTCGTTCTCGAGCAAATGGTTATCGAGCAGATGGTGCCGCTGCCGTAGTAATGGATGTTGTGACAGGCAGAATTTTGGCACTTGCTTCATATCCAACTTTTGATCCGAACGCTTATGAACGTGGCCTCACCACCAAGCAAGCACGTGATCTTTACTCAGAGTCGCAAGGAGTGCCCGCGCTAAATCGTGCCCTGCAGGGAGTTTTTGCTCCTGCATCAACATTTAAAGTAGTCTCACTTGCTGCAGCAGCTAGCGCTGGCTACAACCTCAATGCAAATTATGACTGCCCCGGTCAATTTGAAGTAGGAACACGTATATTTCGCAACTTTGAGAGCAAGGATCAAGGGACTCTCTCAATGAAGAAAGCGATCGCCGTCTCGTGTGACACGATTTGGTACAAAATCGCGTTCTCTGAATGGATAAAAGATGGGGGACTTAAGCCAAAGAGTAATCCAAATGATTTCTTTTTTAAGGCTGCAGAAGGATTTCAGGTCGGCCAGCGAACAGGTATAGATCTACCATCCGAATCTTCCGGGCGCCTGGCAAACCGCGAATGGAGAATTTCTTGGTATGAACAGAACAAGGACTTTTATTGCAATTATAAAGAACGTGCAAGTAAGGCACAGCAGACTGCGTTCCTGATAGAGCTTGCCCGAGAAAATTGTTTAGATGGTGACAAGATTCGTGCTGGCGATGCCGTCAACTTCTCTATTGGTCAAGGCGACACAGTAATTACACCCCTGAAGTTAACCCAGATGTATGCAGCCATTGCCAATGGCGGAACAATATGGAAGCCAACTGTCGGCAAAGCCATCGTCACAACTGAGGGGAGAATTCTTCAGACTATCTCTCCAGAAAAGGTTGGAACGCTACCTACGAACAAGGCAACTCTTAAGTTTTTGCAGAGTTCCCTTCGTGAGGTGGTCGTATCAGGTACTGGGGCTGGTGCCTTTAGCGGTTTCCCGATCGCTGTCAGTGGTAAGACCGGAACAGCTGAAGTCTTTGGAAGAAATGCAGATGGCTCACTTAAAAGCGATACCTCATGGTTTGCCGGGTATGGCCCAACTAATAAGCCACGCTTTGCCGTTGTCATGATGGTCTCGCAAGGTGGTTTCGGATCTTCATCATCAGGTGTTGGGGTGCGTCAAATTTTCGAAACCCTTTTCGGGGTTCAGGGATCTACGATTGTGCCCGGAGCGGCGATCTATCCAGAGGGAAAGCCGCCAACTGTTTTACCTAAAATTTCACCAGCAACGAAGGCAAAGGTGGCGCCATGAGTTTAATCAATCAACGCCAAGGCTTTCGTCGTACCCGAGGCAAGAGCGCTTTCTGGGGTCTTGATCCCATATTGACCGTGGCAGTAGGACTTCTACTCTTTATCGGCACTCTATTGGTCTATGCCGCAACTCGTGATTGGTATGCCTCCAACGGATTAGATCCTGAGTATTACCTCAAGCGCCACGTTATCAACATTATGATCGGCATTCTCCTTGCATGGGGTACGACAGTTATTGATTATAGATCTTTGCGCGCATATACACCTGTCGTGTGGGGCCTTGGTGTAATTGGTCTTACCGCTGTTTTGATTCCGGGAATAGGCAGCGAAGTAAATGGAGCGCGGGCATGGTTTCCACTTCCAGGCGGATTTCAGATTCAGCCAGCTGAGTTATCAAAAATTGCAATAATAGTTGGAATGTCAATGCTCCTATCTGAGTATCGCCATGAATCAGATGCACCATCCCATCGCGATGTTATTCAAGCCCTACTAGTTGCCGCAATTCCAGTTGGACTTATTCTTCTACAGCCAGATATGGGTACGGTTTTTATCATCAGTGTCGCGGTTGTTGCAATGATTGGCGCTTCTGGTGCTCCTTCGCGTTGGGTCGTCGGCTTAATTTTGATAGCGCTCTTGGGTGGCTTCGGCGCCACGAAGCTTGGCGTGATTAATGATTATCAAGTAAAGCGATTACAATCATTTGTAGATCCAAACTCTGATGTACTCGGGGCCGGTTACCAATTGCGTCAAGCGAGAATTACAGTTGGCTCAGGGGGTTTATTTGGCACAGGTTTATTTGAAGGGCCACAAACAAATGGACGCTTTGTTCCTGAGCAGCAGACAGACTTTATTTTTACCGTCGCCGGTGAACAACTTGGCTTTGTTGGAAGTGGATTTATCCTTCTTCTCTATCTCACGATAGTGATGCGCGCATTTACAATTGCGCGAAGATCCACAGATGCCTTTGGTAGAATGGTCTGTGTTGGTGTGCTCTCGTGGTTTGCTTTTCAAACTTTTGAAAATATAGGTATGACCCTTGGGCTGATGCCCATGACCGGTGTGCCCTTACCCTTCCTCTCATATGGAGGCTCAAGCATGTTCGCCAATATGATCGGCTTTGGTCTTTTACAGAATATTTACGCCAAACAGCGCGGCTAAATCAGGCGTGAAGGGGTGAATTTTAGGAATATTGGCTCTCAATCTGCCATAATGAGCCAACAGTTCAGCGCGGCTAGCGATTGAAATCGCGCCAGCGGCGGACTCATTAAATTTAGGTAATTTCACGAAGTACCGCACGCACAAGGCGACGGTAAGAGAATTTGCTCAGGGAGACTTGGGCCAGAGCAAGTCATTGCAGTTGCGATGACGTAGAGGATTTATAGTGATGGCAATAGAGCCAAAATCACCGCGTAAGCGTGCGGTGAAAAAGATTAAAGCTAAGGTGCTGGAAGCAATCAGCGATCTACCCGCAGGTGCGGCTACCGAGGAACCAGCAAAGACACGTAAGCGGGCGGCTGCAATTCCAGTCCCAGTTTTTCAGGCGGCAGAAGCTACAGATGCACCGGTAAAGGCTGCGCGACGCAGTAAGGCGAAGAGCAGTCCTGAAGAAGATACTTCAGCGCCAACGAGCGCTGTAGACGATGAATCTGATTCTGATCCACGCAATCGCAATCGTCGCCGTCGTCGTGGTGGTCGCGGTCGCCGTCGTCCGCAAGATGAAGGAATAGCCACTGATTCCACAGAAGATTCTGATGAACCAGATTCTGAATCAGGAGATGCCGCAACGTCAGAAAGTGGCGATGGCACAACTCATCGCCGTCGCCGCCGCCGCCGCGCAGCAGGTGAGGACGTCACACCAGGGGAAACTATTGATGAAGATGGTGTTGTCACAGTCGTAAAGGTTCGTGAAGTTCGTGAGCGGCCTGCTCGCGCAGAGCGCGCAGAGCGTGCCGAGCGCGGTACCCGTAACCGTCGCGAGAGAGATCGTGGCAGAGACCGTGGTCGTGATGAATATCGCGAGCCATATCGTCGCCGCGGAACAGTCATCACAGATGGAGAATTCTTAGCTCGTCGTGAGAATGTGGATCGTGAGATGGTCGTTCGCCAAATCGGAGATCGTATTCAGATCGGTGTCATCGAAGATAAGGTCATGGTTGAGCATTACGTCAACCGAAATGCAAATGTTTCCTACGTTGGTAACGTCTATTTAGGTCGAGTACAGAACGTTCTTCCTTCTATGGAAGCAGCCTTCGTTGATATTGGCAAAGGCCGAAATGCTGTTCTCTATGCCGGAGAAGTAAATTGGGATGCAGCAGGGATTTCTGAATCATCACCACGCAAAATTGAAATGGTTTTAAAGACCGGCCAACCAGTTCTTGTGCAGGTAACAAAAGATCCTATTGGTCAAAAAGGTGCGCGCCTTACCTCACAAATTTCACTTCCCGGCCGTTATGTTGTCTATGTTCCTGGCGGTGGAATGAGCGGAATTTCAAAGCGTCTTCCAGAGTCAGAGCGCACACGCCTAAAGGCAATTCTTAAAAATCTTATCCCGGAAGAAGCCGGCGTGATTGTACGTACCGCAGCTGAAGGTGTCTCAGAGGAAGAGTTGACTAATGATGTCGCTCGCCTCAAAGCGCAATGGGAAGATATTTACGCGAAGTCAGAGAATCCAAATTTCCACGCACCAGCGCTACTTCTCTCAGAGCCTGATCTCGCTGTTCGAGTCATCCGCGATATCTTCAACGAAGATTTCCGTAGGCTGATCATTCAGGGTAACGAGGCATATACCGAAATTACAGATTATCTCGGTTCAATTGCACCTGAACTTAATGCAAAGATTGAGCGATACTCAGGTAACAGCGATCTCTTTGCCGACTATCGTGTAGAAGAGCAGCTTGCTAAGGCATTTGATCGCAAGGTCTATCTTCCTTCAGGTGGATCACTTGTAATTGATCGCACCGAAGCGATGATTGTGATCGATGTGAACACCGGAAAATTCATCGGTAAGGGTGGAAACCTCGAAGAGACGGTGACAAAAAATAACCTTGAAGCAGCAGAAGAGATCGCTCGTCAACTTCGCTTGCGCGACCTTGGCGGAATTATCGTGATTGACTTTATCGATATGACACTTGAATCCAATAGAGATGCGGTACTCCGTCGCCTGATTGAATGTTTGGGTCGCGATCGTACAAAGCATCAAGTCGCTGAAGTCACTTCCCTTGGACTAGTGCAGATGACTCGTAAACGAGTCGGGCAAGGACTTATTGAGGCATTTTCTACAACGTGTGATACCTGCTCTGGTCGCGGTATTCATATCCATATGGATCCAGTTGCGATTAAAGCTCCAACGCCACAAGTCAATTCGCAGAGTGCGGAGCATGACGATGTGGAAGAGGAAGCAGCGACAGAACATGAATTTCATGAAGTTCTCAACGATGAGATCCCAGTAGAAGTTGCAACGGAAGAGGCCCCCAAGGGTCGCCGCCGTCGTCGCGCCGCCTCATCTGGCGTGATTACTCCGGGCACTTAACCGAGTGCAAGGAGATCTACCCCCTGATTTGACGCTAGGACTACGAGATCCGTACCCTAGAGCCCTGCCCGCGGCCAGCTTTCGCTGAGCCAAGGCTTAAGTGAAGTGGAGCAATAACGTGTACGCAATCGTGAAAGCTGGCGGACGCCAGGAGAAGGTAACTGTTGGGGAGACCATCACAGTCGATCGCATCGACTCTGCTGCTGGATCTTCAGTTACATTCCCAGCAGTTCTCCTCGTAGACGGTGCAACCGTTACTGCAGATCCAAAGGCCCTGGCATCAGTGAAGGTAACTGGTGAGATTATCGATGAGGTTAAAGGTCCAAAGATCGACATCCTTCGCTACATGAATAAGACGGGATACCGTCGTCGTCAAGGTTTTCGTGCACAGCACACTCGAGTAAAGATCACCGCAATCAGCGGCGTTAAGGGGGCATAAGAAATGGCAAGTAAGAAGGGTGTCTCCTCGACACGAAACGGTCGCGATTCCAATCCACAGTACCTTGGCATCAAGCGCTTCGGTGGACAAGAAGTAAATGCCGGCGAGATATTGGTTCGCCAGCGCGGTACACACTTTCACCCAGGTAAGAACGTTGGACGCGGAAAGGACGACACACTCTTTGCACTAGCTGCAGGGGCTGTTGAGTTCGGTCGCGCTCGCGGTCGTCGTGTAGTGAATGTAGTTCCGGTAGCGTAAAAAGGTTTCTCTTAAAAGAGCGGGCCGCATCCATGCGTGTCCGTTTTTTTATTGCTCGTACAATCCATAATTTATTTCACATCAGATTTAGAGTAGATAGAGGCTAGGAAGGGGTAAGGCGATGACATCATTTGTAGATCGCGTAACTCTCTATGCCTCTGCCGGTAACGGGGGAGATGGTTGCGTCTCTGTTAAGCGCGAGAAATTTAAACCTCTCGGCGGACCCGATGGTGGAAACGGTGGCCGTGGTGGGGATGTCATCCTCGTAGTCGACTCCAGCGTTACAACACTTCTTGATTTTCACCATTCACCACATCGCAAAGCAACATCTGGACATCAGGGGTATGGCGATCGTAAAGATGGACACACTGGCGAAGATCTTATTTTGGCTGTTCCAAATGGCACTGTCGTCTATGACAAAGATGGAAATCTTCTTGCAGATTTAGTCGGCATCGGAACAACATTTATGGCAGCACAAGGTGGCCATGGTGGTCTTGGAAACCTTGCGCTCTCATCTTCCAAGCGCCGCGCCCCAGGTTTTGCACTCCTTGGTGAGCCAGGCCAAACGCGTACGCTCTCACTCGAACTTAAATCAGTCGCTGATATCGCACTCGTAGGTTTTCCAAGTGCCGGTAAATCTTCATTGATCGCCGCGATATCGGCAGCGCGTCCAAAGATTGCTGATTATCCATTCACCACTCTTGTGCCAAACCTCGGAGTCGTTCAGGCAGGAGAAACTCGCTTTACCGTTGCAGATGTTCCTGGTTTGATTCCAGGAGCGTCACAAGGAAAAGGTCTGGGCCTTGAATTTTTGCGACATGTTGAACGCTGTGTTGCACTCGTACATATTCTTGATTGCGGAACTCTGGAAACCGATCGTAATCCAGTACAGGATCTCGACATTATTGAGGAAGAACTCGCACTCTATGGTGGACTAGAGGATCGAGTCCGTATCGTTGCTCTCAACAAAATTGACCTACCAGATGGTTCTGCGATGGCAGATATGGTTGAAGAGACTCTCCGCGATAAAGGGTATGAGGTTTATAAAGTCTCCGCGGCTAGTCGTGCAGGTTTACAAGAGCTCACCTATGCAATGGGCCGATTGGTACATAAGGCGCGAGCAGAGGCAGCAACGGAGGAGCGCACCAGAATCATTCTGCGCCCAACTGCCGTTGATGACTCGGGCTTTACCGTCCACGCTCATGCAGATGGAGCATTCGAAGTGCGTGGCAAGAAAGTTGAGCGCTGGGTGCGCCAGACCAACTTCAAGAACGCTGAAGCTATTGGTTATCTCGCTGATCGACTCGCACAGCTCGGTGTTGAGAAAGAACTCTTCAAGAAGGGTGCAGTCGCCGGAAGTGAAGTGCGTATCGGAGATGGTGAAGATCAAATCATCTTTGATTGGGAGCCAACAATTGAAGCTGGCGCTGAACAGTTAGCGGGCCATCTCCATAGACGCGGTGAGGATTCTCGCCTAGAGTCGACATGGATTGTGGAAGAGCGTGTAGTCGATCAACTCAGCGATGATGAAATTGCTAAGCAGTGGGAGTACAACGTTGAAGATCCACATACACCACGGGTGAAAGAGTAAGAGTATGGATCGCACAGTTATCACGTCGGCGAAACGTATTGTGATCAAGATTGGCTCGTCATCTCTTACCGGCTCTGCTGGATCAAACCTTGACGCAAATGCTGTAGCGAAAATCGTCACCGTTATCGCAAGCCTGAAGGCGCGTGGCGCCGAAGTTGCGCTGGTCTCCTCCGGGGCAATTGCGGCAGGACTGGCACCCCTGAAGCTCTCCTCTCGTCCAAAAGATCTGGCAACTCAGCAGGCTGCAGCTTCAGTAGGACAAGGCTTGTTAATCGCTCGCTATAACCAGGCATTTTCTGAACATTCAATTCTCTCATCACAAGTTCTTCTGACAACAGAAGATGTTGTGCGTCGCTCGCACTACCAGAATGCTCATCAAACACTTTCTAAGTTGTTATCACTCGGTGTTGTTCCGATCATTAATGAAAACGATACGGTTGGAACACAAGAGATTCGCTTCGGTGATAACGATCGTCTGGCAGCGCTAGTGGCTCTACTCATCAGCGCTGATTTACTCGTTCTCATCTCAGATATTGATGCCCTGTATGACGCTCCTCCTTCACAATCTGGTGCGAAGGTAATTCACGAAGTTCATGCGATGGAAGATATCGATTCAATTGCACTAGGCGGGGCGGGATCTGCCGGTGTCGGTAGTGGGGGAATGGTGACAAAGGTTGAGGCGGCACGGATTTCCACAAGTGCTGGTATTCCAATGCTCTTGACTTCTCTTTCGCAATCTCAGGAAGCTCTTACTGGGCAAGAAGTTGGAACCCTCTTTCACTCGCATGGAGTGCGCACCACGGCGCGCTTGCTCTGGCTGGCCCACGCATCAACGCCACGAGGCCGCTTAGTACTCGATGATGGAGCAGTTACCGCACTTCGCGAACGCGGTGTCTCGTTATTACCTGCTGGCGTGACCAGTGTCAGCGGTGAATTTATCGCAGGAGATACAGTGGAGTTAGTCTCACAAGCTGGTGAAGTTATTGCACGCGGCCTTGTAGCCTTTGATGCTGGTGAAATCCCACAGATGTTGGGTCGTTCCACAAAAGAGTTAGCAGCCTCTCTTGGAGCAGAGTATGAGCGCGAACTCGTGCACCGCGATGATCTAGTTCTTCTCTGATATCTCTTTCAGTACTGCTGCAATATCATCACTGATTCCATCAGAACTCGTTGGCATATCACTAAGTTTTATAATCACAGTTTTCGTCGCCTTATCTTGGTAAATGTATTGACCATGAAGGCCCATCATCAGGTTTATTCCAGGGTATGGATGCCACATCTGTGCGCTATATCCCCAGCCATAATCAAGATTTACCTCAGAGGTGGATAAGCGCTTACTCCACGACGGGCTTGCGATATCTGGCATTCCACTCAAGAGAGCTTGACCCACACGAGCATAATCTCTCGCCGATGCATTAAAGCAACAGAAAGCCTTTTCATATCCGCCGACCTTATCGACATTCCATGTGGCGTTGTAATCAGCACGCACTCGCTTCCAGATGCGGTTACTAAACTCATCAGCTAATGAATTACCTGTTACTTCTTGAATAATGAGCCCGAGCATCTGCGTATTAACGCTTCGGTACTCTGCAAATGATCCTGGCTCTTCTCTCATCTTTCTATTGTTATTTAAGAAGTAATTCATATCTGTTGTCGCATACATCTGAGCAATTGCAACACCCCAACCAGCTGGACCAGAAGGGTAATTATCTGAGACCCCAATTCCAGATTTCATATCGAGCAGATCTCTGATTGTTACCTTGTCGAAAGATGTTCCAGCTTTGAAGCGGGGGAGATAGCTAACAAAGGTGTTATCTTCATTGAGGGTTCCTTCATCGATTAACTGGCCAATAACGAGTGCAGTCATGGTTTTGGCTACAGAATATGATGGAAGGACAGTTGATTCGGTCTTACCATTTAAATACTTCTCGTAGGTGATCTTTCCATCTCTAATCACGAGAAATGCATTTGTCTGAGTAGCATCTAGAAATTCTTGGAAGCTTACATTCTCTCCCTGCCACATTACCTGCATGATCTCCTCTTGCTCTCCGATAATCCATGCAGATTCAGTCGATGGCGCACCCTCGATAATGTGAGAAGGCATGAGGTCAGGGGTCTTTGATGCGGGAGCAAACCCTAACCGGATTGTGGCAATTGGTTCGGGGTAACGAATCACTTTGGTCAATCCAAAGAGGGCTAGATAGAGAACAAATACAGAAATGAGGATGTTACGAATAATTGTGCGCACGCGGTTAGGCTATCGCGCGCTAGGCTTATTCCCATGGATGCAACTGCATTAGTTGAAGGGCTAGCGCTCACAGCACGTTCTGCTGCGCGCACTCTCGTGGCTTCTTCGGCAGATACTCGCAGACAAGCACTGCGCGCAATTGCAAGAGCACTTGAAGATCGCAGCGATGAAATTCTTGCCGCAAACAGCCTTGATATGCAGAGAGCTAGGGACGAATCGATGCATCCACAGATGCAGGATCGCTTACTCCTTACCAGTGCGCGAATTACAGGTATGGCTAATGGGGCACGGCAAGTTGCCGACCTAGAAGACCCACTTGGGCGCATCTTAAAGAAATCTACCCTTGCCAATGGACTTGAACTCGAACAGATTTCAGTTCCATTCGGAGTTATTGGAATGGTTTATGAGGCACGACCAAATGTGACTATCGATGCTGCAGTGATCTTATTGATGTCAGGAAATGCCGCACTGCTTAGGGGGTCATCAACTGCAGATGCAAGCAATAAAATTTTAATTGAGGTGATGCGATCAGCCCTTGCCACAACCTCAATCTCACCTGATGTTCTGCAGTTAGTTCCATCTGATGAGCGAGCAACGGTAAAAGCGTTACTTACTGCGAGAGGTAAGGTGGATTTAGTAATCCCACGTGGCAGCGCTTCGCTTATTCGCATGGTGGTAGATGAAGCCACGGTTCCAACGATTGAAACCGGTGCTGGTGTATGCCATGTCTATATCGATGCCGCTGCAGATTTAGCTAAAGCACTCCCTATTGTGCTTAACTCAAAGACTCATCGACCAAGTGTCTGTAACGCAGCCGAAACGGTTCTTGTCCATACATCTATTGCTGGGAAATTCTTGCCTACCTTGTTGACATCACTGCATAGCGCTGGCGTTGTATTACATGTTGACCCAGCGGTGGAAGTTGTGGCAAAGACTCTTGATATTGATGTCACCCAAGCCACGACTGAAAATTGGGGGACTGAGTACGGGGTTCTTGAGATGAATGTGGGGATAGTAGATTCACTTGAGAGCGCAGTGGATCACATCGCAACCTTTGGAACACAGCACACCGAAGCTATTGTGACTGAGGATAAAGAGAGTGCGCGAAAGTTTGTTGCTATGTCAGATTGTGCGGCAGTGATGGTAAACGCCTCCACACGCTTTACTGATGGTGAACAGATGGGATTTGGAGCAGAGATCGGAATCTCAAATCAAAAACTTCATGCGCGAGGCCCTATGGGGTTAGAGGCAATGACAACAACAACCTGGGTAGTCACCGGAACAGGGCAGATTCGCTCATAAGCCCTTCTTTTTATAGACTGCCGTCATGAGCAGTCTCTCGCGCGATGATGTAGCAAAGCTGGCAGCGCTAGCCCGCATCGAGATGAGCGAGGAAGAACTTGTCAGCCTCTCTTCACAATTTGGAGTAATTCTTGACGCTGTTGCTCGCGTACAAGAGGTAAATCTTGATGGCGTGATCGCAACATCGCACCCACAACCAATCCAGAATGTCTTTCGCGAGGATCAGGTGCGTCCAAGCCTTACTCCAGAGCAAGCGTTATCGGGTGCACCGGCACAAGAAGAGCAACGTTTCCGCGTTCCACAAATCCTTGGTGAAGCCGAGTGATTAACCAGACTGCCGCGGCAATGTCAGAGGCACTGGTTAAGGGTGAAGTGACATCGACTCAATTAACTCAAGCACATCTTGATCGCATCAGTGATGTTGATACATCTGTAAAGGCATTTCTTCATGTTGATGAAGAAGGTGCGCTGGAGCAAGCCGCCCGCATCGATGCCGATCGCAGCTCTGGAAAGAAGTTGCATCCACTCGCTGGAATTCCACTAGCTCTGAAAGATGTCCTGACTCAAGACGGCATCCCAACAACAGCTGGTTCCAAAATTCTGCAAGGGTGGAAGCCTCAATATGACTCAACAGTTGTCGCAAAGATAAAAGAGGCAGGCGTTGTGATTCTTGGAAAAACCAATATGGATGAGTTCGCCATGGGTTCTTCCACTGAGAACTCTGCCTATGGCCCAACATTTAATCCTTGGGATCTATCGCGCACTCCAGGGGGTTCAAGTGGAGGATCTGCAGCGGCAGTAAGCTCCTTTGAAGCTCCTCTTGCTATTGGTTCAGACACAGGTGGATCAATCAGACAACCTGCCGCGTTGACCGGCATCGTTGGCGTACGTCCAACCTACGGCGCAGTATCGCGTTATGGTCTTATTGCCTACTCATCAAGTCTTGATCAGGCAGGTCCATTTGGTCGGACAGTCTTAGATACCGCTCTCTTGCACGATGTCATTGCCGGATATGATCCAAAAGATGCCACAAGTATTAATGGCACCTTTCCTAACGTTATTGCTGCAGCAGGTAAGGGTGATATTAAGGGAATAAAGATTGGTGTTATCAAGCAGTTGCAAGGAGAGGGATATCAAAAGGGCGTACAAGCTCGCTTTGATGAATCACTTGAAGTCTTGGCATCACTCGGTGCGAAGATAATCGAAGTTGATTGCCCAAGTTTTGAATACGCTCTAGCTGCCTATTATTTAATTGCTCCATCTGAATGCTCATCTAACTTAGCTCGCTTTGATGCAATGCGTTATGGCCTGCGCGTGGGCGATAGTGATGGCGCATCTGCTGAATCAGTGATGAACGCTACTCGTAACGCTGGTTTTGGCCGCGAGGTAAAGCGTCGCATCATCCTCGGAACTTACGCTCTCTCATCAGGATATTACGACGCTTACTACGGTAGCGCGCAGAAGATTCGCACGCTGATCATTCAAGATTACGCAAGAGCATTTACTCAGGCAGATGTTCTCGTCTCACCAACAGCTCCAACAACTGCCTTTAAAATTGGTGAAAAATCTAATGATCCAATTGCAATGTACTTAGGCGATGTCGCAACAATTCCTGTGAACTTGGCAGGTATCTGTGGCATGAGCCTTCCTGCCGGGCTAGCCGATGAAGATGGATTGCCAGTTGGTTTTCAGATTATGGCTCCTGCAATGTGCGATGACCGTCTCTACAACGTTGGTGGCGCACTCGAAGGAGCTCTAGCATCGAAGTGGGGCGGACATTTGATTTCGAAAGCTCCAGCGTTAGGTGGTAGCAAGTAATGGCTATTTCCTACGATGATGTTGTTGCAAAGTATGATCCTGTATTGGGTCTTGAAGTACACGTCGAACTTAATACCGAGTCAAAGATGTTCTGCTCATGCAGCACAGTCTTTGGTGGCGAACCAAATACCCAAACATGTCCTGTCTGCTTGGCTCTTCCAGGTGCGCTCCCGGTTGTCAACGCACGTGCAATCGAATCAACAATTAAAATTGGCTTAGCTTTGAACTGCCAGATCGCACCATATAGCCGCTTTGCTCGCAAGAACTACTTCTATCCAGATATGCCAAAGAATTTTCAGATCTCACAATACGATGAACCGATCTGCTTTGATGGATACGTTGATGTTGAGATCGATACTGATGAAGGCCTGAAAGAATTTCGTATTGAAGTTGAACGCGTTCATATGGAAGAAGACACAGGAAAGTCCTTGCATGTGGGTGGTGCGACCGGGCGTATCCATGGAGCTGATTACTCACTCCTTGATTACAACCGCGCGGGCATCCCACTCGTTGAAATTGTGACAAAGATTGTCCCTGGTACAGGAAAGTACGCACCAGAAGTTGCACGTGCCTATGTGGCCGAACTTCGTGACATCTTGCGCGGACTCGGTGTCTCTGATGTGAAGATGGAGCAAGGTTCATTGCGCTGTGATGCCAACGTTTCACTCAAGCCGATGGGCTCTGATCTTCTAGGTACCCGCTCTGAAACAAAGAATGTGAACTCACTTCGTTCAGTCGAACGCGCTATCCGGGGTGAGATGATTCGCCATGCAGAACTTCTCGATGCTGGCGCAAAGGTGAAGCAAGAGACGCGACATTTTCAGGAAGATACTGGTCTGACACGTTCTGGTCGATCAAAAGAACAAGCCGAGGATTATCGCTATTTCCCAGAGCCAGATCTTGTTCCAGTTGCACCTGATGCGGCGTGGATTGAAGAGCTGCGTAAAGCTCTTCCAGAACGACCTTCACTTCGCCGAAAGCGTTTAAAGCAAGAGTGGAATGTGCCCGATAAAGAGATGGCTGCGATGGTTAATGCCGATGTTCTCGATATTGTGGAAGCAACAGTTCTGCTTGGTGCTGATCCGACAAAGGCTCGCTCATGGTGGCTCGGTGAAATTTCACGTATTGCAAACGATAAAGAAGTCTCTGTCGCAGAACTTGCAATCACACCAGCAGATGTTGCTGAGATCGTGGCACTTGTAAACAAGGGTGAGCTCACCGACAAACTCGCACGCCAAGTTGTTGAAGGTGTGGTTGCGGGGGAGGGAACGCCCGCAGAGATTGTGGCAAAGCGTGGAATAAAAGTTGTTAACGATGATGGCGCTCTTATGGCAGCGATTGAGAAAGTCTGTTCAGAGCAACCAGAGACTGCGCAGAAAGTCCGTGATGGTCACATCCCTGCAGCTGGTGCACTCATTGGCGCCGTAATGAAAGAGACAAAGGGCCAAGCAGATGCCGCGCGAGTGCGCGAACTTCTCCTTGGCCACCTAGGCCAAACCAACTAGTTAATGAAGGCCAGCGCCTTCAGTTTCAACGAGTGAATCTTTACCAATATTGATAAAGAAAAAGAGAACTACTGCTCCAGCAAATAGAAGTGCAGCACTTACCGTAAATGCCACTGTGTAACCATGTGTCACGCCGTATGGATAGAACTTATCTGCCAGTCCTGGAATTACAAGCCCAACCTCTTTATTTACGGCGATATGGGAGACAGCGGCAGTTGCTGCAACCGTGTTTAACAGCGCGGTACCGAGAGATCCGCCGACTTGCTGGCTGGTATTTATCATTGCACTGGCAACTCCGGCATCGCGATTACCGACACCGTGGAGCGCTGTCGATGTCAATGGAATAAAGACTAGAGCCATACCTGAGCTCATGATGAGAAGTGAAGGAAGAACATATCCGACATATGAAGTATCAGGTGAAATACGAGTGAGCATTAAGAGTCCGATACCTGCAAAGATAAGCCCTGGAACCATCAATGGCTTTGGACCAAACTTTGGTAGCAACTGTGATGCAACGCCGGCAAAGAGAATGATTCCTGCGGTAAATGGCAAGAATGCAAAACCTGACTTCAGCGGTGAATAACCCAAGACGATCTGTAGATAGAGACCGAGGAAGAGGAACATTGAGAATAACCCTGCCCCGACAATGAGTGAGCCAAGATATGAGCCACCACGGTTACGCTCTGTCACAACGCGCAGAGGCATCATTGGGTTGGCAACTTTTTTCTCAATAAAGACAAAGGCAACCAAAAGAACCACTGCGGCAATAAGGAATGAAATTGTTGAATTCGCTGACCAGCCCTTTGTCGCCGCTTCATTGAAACCGTATGTGAGCGAGAAGAGGCCGGCGGTTGCAGTAATAACACCTGGGACGTCATAGCTTCGATCTCCGCCGGCTTTAGATTCCTTTACATACTTTATTGCTAGCAATCCAGCAGCGGCAGCGATAGGAACATTGACACCAAGGCACCAGCGCCATGAGAAGAATTCAGTGAGCGCGCCGCCAAGAATGAGGCCGATAGCAGCGCCTCCACCTGAAATTGCGCCGATCACACCAAATGCCTTTGCGCGTTCGGTCGGGACTATAAAGGTCACGCTAACAATTGAGAGAGCGGCGGGTGCGAGCAGGGCAGCAAATACCCCTTGTAGTGCCCGCGCTGCAAAGAGTTGTTCTTGATTTGCTGCAACGCCGCCGAGAGCGGAAACAAGTGCAAAGCCAGCGAGGCCGATAAGAAAAATCTTCTTACGCCCAACAAAATCTCCAATACGACCGCCGATAAGTAGGAGAGAACCAAATGCAAGTGTGTACGCCGTGATAACCCACTGCTGGTTTGCATCTGTAATTCCAAGATCAGCTTTCGCACTTGGTATTGCAATATTGACGATCGATGAATCAAGAACAACCATGAGTTGGGCGGTGGCGACTACAATAAGTGTGCGCCAGCGATTGGGATCAAGGGTGGTAACAGGTGCTTGTGACACAGGAGGTGCTCCTAAAAAGTTCATTTTGGATGGTTAGAGGCTAGAATTCTCTCATGTCGAAGATGAAACCGCGTTCAGGAGTAGTAACCGATGGTTTAGAGAGAGCACCTGCTCGTGGAATGTTGCGTGCAGTGGGTATGGGTGATCACGATTGGGTCAAGCCACAGATCGGTATTGCCTCATCATGGAATGAAATCACCCCGTGCAATCTTTCACTTGACCGACTTGCAAAGGCATCGAAAGAAGGCGTCATCGCAGCAGGTGGATTCCCTATGCAATTTGGAACAATTTCAGTCTCTGATGGAATTTCCATGGGCCATTCCGGTATGCACTTCTCATTAGTTTCACGCGAGATTATTGCCGACTCCGTTGAAACAGTGATGCAGGCCGAGAGATTTGATGGAATGGTGACATTTGCCGGTTGTGATAAATCACTTCCTGGAATGATGATGGCTGCGGCGCGCTTAGATGTTGCAGCAGTATTTGTCTACGCGGGCTCATCGCTACCAGGTCAGGTAGATGGAAAAGATGTCACAATCATTGATGCATTTGAAGCAGTTGGTGCATGTGCTCGTGGACTGGTTACAAGAGAGAACGTTGATGAAATTGAGCGCGCAATCTGTCCTGGTGAAGGTGCCTGTGCAGGTATGTTTACCGCAAATACCATGGCAGCAATTGGTGAAGCGCTAGGCCTATCGTTACCAGGATCGGCAGCTCCTCCCGCCATTGATCGCAGGCGCGATGCCTATGCAATTAAATCTGGTGAGGCAGTTGTCAACCTCATCTCACTTGGAATTACTACACGGATGATTCTTACCAAGAAAGCATTTGAAAATGCGATCACAGTTTTGATGGCGTTGGGCGGCTCAACCAACGCTGTACTGCACTTATTGGCGATCGCCCATGAGGCAGAGGTTGATTTAACGCTGGACGATTTCCACCGCATAGGTTCAAAGGTCCCACTACTTGGTGACCTCAAGCCATTTGGCAAATTTGTTATGTCAGATGTTGATCGTGTGGGTGGTATTCCAGTTGTGCTCAAAGTTTTACTTGATGCGGGATATCTTCATGGCGATACATTGACTGTCACCGGTAAGACGATGGCGGAAAACCTAGCTGACATTAAGCCACCACTTGCTGACGGCGATGTACTTCGCGCCATCGATAAGCCCCTTTCGACAGATGTTGGAATTACTATTTTGGGTGGATCTCTGACTCCAGAAGGTGCGGTCTGTAAGACAGCTGGAATCGGTATTGCTAAATTTGAAGGCCCTGCTCGAGTATTTGATCGCGAACAGTCAGCAATGGATGCTCTCGAGGATGGAACTATTCAAGCGGGCGATGTTGTTGTCATTCGCTATGAAGGTCCAAAGGGTGGGCCTGGAATGCGCGAGATGTTGATGATTACGGGCGCAATCAAGGGTGCTGGTCTTGGAAAATCAACTCTGCTCCTTACCGACGGTCGCTTCTCTGGCGGATCTACCGGACTGTGTGTTGGTCACGTTTCGCCAGAGGCAGTTGATGGGGGGCCGATCGCATTTGTAAAAGATGGAGATATTGTTCGAATTGATATCACCAATCGAACCCTTGATCTTCTGGTCGATGCGGCAGAGCTTGCGGCCCGTAAGGTTGGATGGAAGCCACTTCCACATCAATACACTCGCGGGGTCCTACATAAATTTACGCAACTCGTTGGCTCAGCCTCTCGCGGGGCTGTCTGCGACTAACTCGATAGCCCTCTCATATTGTGAGATCACCATCTCACCTCTTGACGCACACGCCTGAAAGTTGGAGAATAGCGCCATGTCCAGCAATAGCATCCTTACCTCATCAGTGGTGGTGATTCGATAGCGCGTGCCTTCACGACACGCGCCCTCAGATATCTGGGGGTTTTTTTATTTAACGGTTCAGGTAGGAAATCGATAGAGAGCGAAAGGAGTACGAAGAGATGGCACACGTTCCAACAGTAGATGGCACGACAATGAATGGAGCTACTTCATTGGTGAAGAGCCTCGAAGCAGCTGGTGTTGATGTGATGTTCGGTATTCCTGGCGGTGCGATCTTGCCAGCCTATGATCCCATCTTCGACTCCACCATTAGACATATCTTGGTTCGTCACGAACAAGGTGCCGGCCATGCTGCAACTGGTTACGCGCAAGTTACTGGTCGCGCTGGTGTCTGCATTGCAACTTCTGGGCCAGGAGCGACCAACCTTGTCACCCCACTTGCCGATGCAGCTATGGATTCAGTTCCGATGGTAGCAATCACAGGACAGGTTCCATCTCTTGCCATTGGTACCGATGCCTTCCAAGAGGCAGATATTCGCGGCATCACGATGCCCTTTACTAAACATAATTTTCTTATCACCAACCCGCAGGATATTCCGCGCGTCATCGCTGAAGCTTTCCATATTGCAACAACTGGGCGTCCTGGGCCAGTTCTTGTTGATATTACAAAAGATGCACTACAAAAAGAGGTCACATATAACTGGCCAACAAGCATTGATCTACCTGGATATAGGCCTCAGTTTGTGCCAAATCAGAACGCCATCAATGATGCTGCCGCCCTTATTGCAACTTCACATAAGCCTGTCCTATATGTTGGTGGCGGTGTAATCAAGGCAAATGGTGCACGCGAGTTACTTGAGTTAGCAGAACTTCTTGGAGCACCTGTTGTCACTACCTTGATGGCGCGCGGTGCATTTCCTGATTCACACCCATTGCATATGGGTATGCCCGGAATGCACGGAACCGTTGCTGCCGTGACTGCACTTCAAAAAGCAGATCTACTCATTACTTTAGGTGCACGATTTGATGATCGCGTCACCGGAAAACTTTCAACTTTTGCAGTTAATGCCAAGGTGGTACATGCAGATATTGATCCCGCTGAAATCGGTAAGAATCGTTATGCCGACGTCGCGGTAATTGGTGATGTGCGCGAAACAATGAAGGCTTTAGTTCCTGCCCTCAAGGCAGCGCTTGCAAAGAGCCACCCGGATCTGACTCCATGGCTAGATTCAATGAATAAATTACGTGCCACATATCCACTTGGCTATGACGTTCCATCAGATGGATCGCTCTCGCCGCAATTTGTAATCGAACGCCTTAGCCAAATCTGCGGACCTGACACAATTTTTGCAGCAGGTGTTGGTCAGCATCAGATGTGGGCATCGCAATTTGTTAAGTATGAAAAACCGCGCACCTGGCTTAACTCTGGTGGAGCAGGCACGATGGGATACGCCGTTCCTGCAGCAATGGGTGCAAAGGTCGGCGCACCTGATGCAACTGTCTGGGCAATCGATGGTGATGGCTGTTTCCAGATGACAAATCAAGAACTCGTCACCTGTGCACTCAATGACATCCCAGTAAAGATTGCAATTATCAATAATGAAAGCCTTGGAATGGTTCGTCAGTGGCAGACCTTGTTCTATGACAGCCGTTATTCAAATACCAACCTTGAATCTAAGCGCGTTCCAAACTTCCCAATGTTGGCAGAGGCGATGGGCTGTGTGGGTCTAGCCTGCGAACGCCCAGAAGATGTTGATGCAGTCATTGAAAAAGCAATGTCGATCAACGATCAACCAGTAGTCGTTGATTTCCGCGTTCATCGCGATGCGATGGTCTGGCCAATGGTCGCAGCTGGAACATCTAACGATGACATTTTGATTGCTCGCGCGACTGCACCTGACTGGGATTCACAGGAGCTCTAATGGCCATACATAAATTAGAAGTTCTCGTTGAGAACGAACCTGGTGTCTTGGCTCGTGTTGCTGGCCTCTTTGCGCGCCGTACCTACAACATTGATTCTTTGGTAGTTGGACCAACCGAAAATGCAAAGATTTCAAAGATGATTATCGAAGTGAGTGTCGAAGGCCACTCGCTTGAGCAAGTTATCGCCCAATTAGATAAATTGATCAATGTAATACGGATCGAAGAGGTCCTGGAAGGCGCAATCAGTAATACCAAGCATGACACTCAACCCGATTATCAGAACTAAACTAGATCTCGATATAACAACGATAAAGGAGAAATACCGTGGCAACGATGTATCACGAAGAGGATGCAGATCTCTCAATCATCCAGGGTCGCAAGGTCGCGATCATCGGTTACGGCTCACAAGGCCATGCACATGCACTGAGTCTGCGTGACTCAGGTGTTGATGTACGCGTCGGCCTGAAAGATGGTTCGCCATCTCGCGCTAAGGCAGAAGAGGCCGGACTTCGCGTAACAAGTGTTGCTGAAGCGGTTAAAGAATCTACCGTCATTATGATCTTGGCACCTGACCACGTTCAGCGCCACATCTACACTGAGTCAATCGAGCCAAACCTTAAAGCTGGGGATGCCATCTTCTTTGGCCACGGTTTCAATATTCGTTTTGGTTACATCACCCCACCAGCAAATGTTGATGTCTGCATGGTTGCACCTAAGGGTCCAGGACACTTGGTGCGTCGCGAGTATTCAGCAGGACGTGGCGTTCCCGTCATCGTTGCAGTTGAGCAAGATGCAACAGGAAGTGCTTGGCCGTTGACGCTTTCATATGCAAAGGCAATTGGCGGACTTCGCGCAGGCGGAATTCTCACCACATTTACGGAAGAGTGCGAAACAGATCTCTTCGGTGAGCAGTCAGTGCTCTGTGGTGGAGCATCACAGCTAGTGATGTACGGCTTTGAAGTATTGACCGAGGCGGGATACCAGCCAGAGGTTGCGTACTTTGAATGTCTTCACGAACTCAAGTTGATCGTAGATTTGATGTACGAAGGTGGAATCGCAAAGCAGCGTTGGTCAGTTTCTGACACGGCAGAATTTGGTGATTACGTCTCTGGTCCACGTGTTATTGATCCACGCGTGAAGGAAAACATGAAGGCAGTTCTTGCTGATGTTCAATCTGGAGCATTTGCAAAGCGCTTCATCGATGATCAAGAAGCCGGCGGACCAGAATTCAAGGCGCTCCGCGCAAAGGGTGAGTCACATCCAATCGAGACGGTAGGACGCGAACTTCGCAAGATGTTTAGCTGGATGAAGAACTCCAATAAGGATGACTATCAAGAAGGAAGCGCAGCACGTGGCTAAACCTATTGTTCTCATTGCAGAAGAGTTAAGTCCAGCAACACTTGAAGCGCTTGGACCTGACTTTGAGGTGCGTAACTGCGACGGTGCAAATCGCGCAGAGCTCCTTGAAGCGTTGGGCAAAGGTGTGGATGCTGTACTGATTCGCTCTGCGACCAAGATGGATGCTGAGGCAATTGCTGCAGCAAAGGGTCTTCGCGTAATTGCACGTGCCGGTGTTGGTCTTGATAACGTTGATATTCCTGCAGCAACGGCTGCCGGTGTCATGGTTGTTAATGCACCGACATCAAATATCGTTTCAGCGGCCGAACTTGCGATTGCACTATTGCTGGCATCTGCTCGCTTTGTTTCCCCTGCACACGCTGCGCTACGTAACGGTAAGTGGGCACGTTCTAAGTACACCGGTGCTGAACTATTCGAAAAAACTCTCGGTATCGTCGGCTTTGGTCGTATCGGACAACTCGTTGCTCATCGTATGCAGGCATTTGGTATGAGCGTCATCGCCTATGACCCATATTTGCAACCAGCGCGTGCGGCGCAACTTAACGTAGAACTTGTTGAACTCGACGAGCTCTTAAAGCGTAGTGATTTCATCACTATCCACCTTCCAAAGACGAAGGAGACAGCAAATCTCATCGGCGCTGATGCGTTGAAGAAGGTAAAGCCAGAAGTGCGCATTATTAATGCAGCGCGTGGTGGAGTCCTTGATGAAACTGCTCTCTACAACGCAATTAAAGAAGGTCGCGTTGCAGGTGCTGGTCTTGATGTCTATGCGACAGAGCCATGCATCGACTCACCACTTTTTGAACTTGATGAAGTTGTTGCAACTCCGCACCTTGGAGCATCTACTGATGAAGCGCAAGAGCGGGCCGGAATCGCAGTGGCGGTCTCTGTTCGTAAAGCGCTCGGCGGTGAACTTGTACCTGATGCGGTCAACGTTAAGGGTGGAGCAATCCATGATGAGATTCGTCCATCACTCCCATTAGTTGAGAAGATGGCGCAGATTGGAACTGCCTTAGCTGGAGAACTTCCTGTCAGCATGGAGATCACAGTTATGGGAGATATCTCAGGACATGACTCATCCATCTTGGCAACAAGTGCGCTTAAGGGTGCACTACTTGCAGCGGGCGCTGAAGATGTTACCTACGTCAATGCACCAGGACTTGCTTCAGAGCGCGGCGTCACATCAAATGTGACAACCACTCCAGATAGCCCTGAATATCGCAGCATGATCTCTCTTCATCTTGCCTTAAGCAACGGAAAGTCAATAAAGGTTGATGGAACGTTGATGGGAATTCGCAAAGTTGAAAAGATCATTGCAATTGATGGCTTTGATCTCGATCTTCCACCATCAGAGAACATGCTCTTCCTTGGCTATGCCGATCGTCCGGGCGTTGTCGGAACAGTTGGTAACGCACTTGGGGCGGCAAAGATCAATATCGCTGGCATGCAGGTTGCGCGACAAGCACAAGGCGGTAGCGCTCTTATGGCGATCACCGTCGATTCATCCGTCTCAGAATCTGTAGCGGCATCTGTTGCAAAGGAAATCGGAGCAGATCTTGTTCGATCTGTCTCTTTGGTGAACTAATGTCTAAGAAGATTAACCTTGCCGTCATTGCTGGAGATGGAATCGGTCCTGAGGTTGTTACTCAAGGTATCCGGATTCTTGATGCAGTGGCTGCAAAGTACGACACCACTTTCACTAAGACCGAATACGACTTAGGCGCGGGATTTTGGCATCGCACCGGAGAAGTTCTTCCTGATTCAGTGATGGCAGAGATCGCAAAGTCTGATGCCATCTTGCTCGGAGCAGTGGGAGATCCCAGCGTTCCAAGCGGAGTTCTCGAGCGCGGTCTTTTACTTAAACTTCGCTTCGCCTTTGATCATTACATCAACTTACGCCCTGCCAAGCTTGCACCAGGAGTCACAGGCCCATTGTCAACAACAGCGCCAATTGATTTCGTCGTTGTCCGCGAAGGAACCGAAGGCCCATATGTAGGTGCAGGCGGAGTTCTCGCTCTTGACACAGAACACGAGATAGCAACTGAAGAGTCACTCAACACTCGACGAGGTGCAGAGCGAACGATCAGATATGCATTTGAGTTAGCAAAAAAACGTGATCGCAAGAAGCTCACACTTGTTCACAAGAATAATGTGCTTACTCGTGCTGGAAGCCTCTGGACCCGTACATTTAATGAGGTTGCCACCGAGTATCCGATGATCACAACGGAGTACATCCACGTTGATGCTGCCGCGATGTTCTTTGTTACCAATCCAGATCGCTTTGATGTCGTTGTTACAGATAATCTCTTCGGAGATATCTTGACCGATATTGCGGCGGCAATCTGTGGCGGTATCGGTTTAGCTGCCTCGGGCAATATCAATCCGACCGGCGCCTTTCCATCAATGTTTGAACCTGTTCACGGGTCAGCCCCTGATATCGCTGGAAAAAATCTAGCTGACCCGACTGCAACGGTGATGTCAATTGCCATCATGCTTGATCATCTCGGTATGACACAGGCAGCGCGCGATGTTGAAGCAGCAGTTGCTAAGTATCTTGCAACACGTGGATCAACCCAACGCAGCACAAGTGAAGTGGGGGATGCGCTTTTAGCGCTGCTCTAATATGAAGATCACACTCAATCCCAACGCTAAAGATGCAGCAACACGCGATGCTCTCGTTGCTGAAGGTGGATTCGGTAAGTACTACACCGACCACATGGTTATCTGTGAGTGGGATGAGAAGAACGGTTGGGCAGAACCTGAACTAGTTCCCTACGGTCCGCTTACTTTAGATCCTGCAACAGCGGTCTTTCATTATGGACAAGAGATCTTCGAAGGAATGAAGGCATATCGCCAACCTGATGGCGGGATTGCACTCTTTCGCCCTGAGGCAAATGCTAAGAGATTTGCACGAAGTGCTGCACGTTTAGCTCTTCCTGAAATGCCAGTTGAACTCTTTATTGAAACTGTTGAAACTCTCGTAAAGCAAGATGCTGGTTGGGTTCCTAACAAAGTGGGAGAGTCTTTATATATTCGCCCATTTATGTTTGCTACCGAAGTCGGCTTAGGCGTACGCCCAACAAATAAAGCAACATTCCTTATTATCGCTACCCCTGCCGGTGCTTACTTTGATCCATCAAAGGCTGTCTCTGTCTGGATCTCCACCGAATATGTCCGCGCTTCACAAGGCGGAACAGGAGAGGCCAAGTGCGGCGGAAATTACGCGGCTTCACTCGTTGCACAGAAGGCTGCAGCGAAAGAAGGCTGCGATCAAGTTGTCTGGTTAGATGCCGTCGAGCGCAAGTGGGTAGAAGAGATGGGCGGCATGAATCTCTACTTTGTTAAAGGAGAAGGCGCCGCTGCCACAATCTTCACACCCAAACTCACCGGAACGCTGTTGCCAGGTGTTACACGCGATTCAATTTTAAGTGTTGCTGCAGATCTCGGATATACAGTTGAAGAAGGAATGATCAGCACCACCGATTGGCAAAATGGCATTGCCAGCGGTGAGATCACAGAAACATTTGCCTGTGGAACCGCCGCAGTTGTCTCACCGATCGGCCAAGCAAAGAGCGCGATGGGCACATGGGTTACTGGCGATGGTCAGCCAGGTTCGATCACAATGCAGATCCGCAATCACTTACTCGGTATCCAACATGGAAATATCGAAGATAAGCATGGCTGGGTGAAGAGAGTCCTCTAATGGCAATTGATGACTCATTCCATATCTATGACACCACCTTGCGCGATGGCGCACAGCAAGAAGGGCTAAATCTCTCCGTCCACGACAAACTCACAATTGCACGCCACCTTGATGATCTCGGTGTTGGCTTTATTGAAGGTGGTTGGCCCGGAGCTAATCCAAAAGATACCGAATTCTTCGCACTGGCAAAGAAAGAACTCAAACTCAAGAATGCAATATTTGTTGCATTCGGTGCCACTCGCCGCCCCAATGTAAAGGCAGATGATGATGTCCTTCTCGGAGCCCTTCGCGATTCGGGCGCCCCAGTGGTAACTCTGGTTGCAAAGGCCTTTGATCGCCACGTTGATCTTGCACTCAAGACAACTCTTGATGAGAACCTCGAAATGATTCGCGAGAGCATCACACACCTTCGCCAAGAAGGACAACGCGTATTTCTTGATGCAGAACACTTCTTTGATGGATACCGCAGCAATCGCGCCTACGCGCTAGAAGTTGTCCGCGTGGCGGCAGAATCTGGCGCTGATGTCATAGCACTCTGCGATACCAACGGTGGAATGTTGCCCGATGAACTCTCACAAGTTGTCCACGATGTTCTTCAATCATCTCAGGCACGTATCGGTATCCATTGCCACAATGACACTGGATGCGCCATCGCTAACTCGATGGCTGCCATTGCAGCAGGTGCCACCCACGTTCAAGGAACTCTTAACGGATACGGTGAGCGAACAGGTAACGCCGACCTTGTTTCGATTATCGCCAACTTAGAGTTGAAGAAAGATAAGCCAGTATTGCCCGAAAACGCCCTACGCGAAGCCTTCCGCATCTCACATGCAGTTGCTGAGGTCACCAATGTTTCACCATCAGCGCGTCAACCATATGTAGGCGTATCCGCATTTGCACATAAGGCCGGGCTACATGCATCTGCAATCAAAGTTGATTCCAATCTTTACCAGCACGAAGATCCAGCATCTGTTGGAAACGATATGCGCATGCTGGTCTCTGAGATGGCTGGTCGTGCATCTATTGAACTTAAATCCCTAGAACTCGGTGTTGACCTTGGGGGAGACCGCGAACTTATCGGCCGCGTTGTTGAAAAAGTGAAAGAGATGGAATCTCGCGGCTTCACATTCGAGGCAGCCGATGCATCCTTTGAGCTACTACTTCTTGAAGAACTCAACGAAGTTCGCCCAGCGTTTTTCACAATTGATCACTGGCTCACCACAACAGAGCGCAGTGAAGGTTCAATTGTGACAAAGGCGGAAGTAACAGTCACCGCACAAGGAAAAGTGATTACCTGTAGCGGTACTGGAAATGGTCCGGTAAACGCCTTCGACCGTGCATTACGTGAAGGCCTAAACACACTGTATCCAGAGCTAGTCGTACTTGAACTTACCGATTACAAAGTTCGAATTCTTGAAGGTCGCCTTGGTACTGGCGCTATTACTCGCGTCTTAGTTGAAACATCCGATGGCAAAGGCAAATGGAGCACCGTTGGCGTCCACGAAAACGTCATCGCCGCATCTGCCATGGCACTTGAAGATGCACTCACCTTCGGCTTACTGCGACAAGGACGAAAGCCCGAGTAGCCTTTATCTATGAGCCATGACTTCGAAAAGATCCGTCATGACTTTGCGTTTCATATAGAGCGTGAACGCAGCCTCTCTGTGCATACTGTCAGGGCATATCTGGGTGATGTCGACAGCCTGTTAGCGCATTTGGATTCATTGGGTGTGAGGGATTTTTCACAATTAACACTGGCTCACATTCGCTCGTGGTTGGCTAATCAGCAGGTCAAAGGTGGTGCGCGAACTACCTTGTCGCGCCGCGCGGTTTCCATCCGCATCTTTACCAAGTGGGCACATAAGAAAGGTTTCCTGGCCAGCGATGTAGGAATTTCACTTGCAATACCTAAGGGTCATCGCACTCTGCCGGATGTACTCACCGTGGCTGATGCATCCCTTGCGATGGATGCACTGGGAGTAAGAGTTGGTGAAGAAAAAGGACCGCTTGCAGTGCGCGATCTGGCAATCCTGGAAGTTCTCTATGCAACGGGTGCGCGAGTTTCAGAGCTCTGCGGACTTGATTTTGCAGATGTTGATTATTCGCGCAATACGATTCGAGTATTGGGTAAAGGAAATAAAGAGCGGACTATTCCGTTGGGAAATCCTGCTATGAAGGCACTTGATTCGTGGATAAAGAGCGCTCGTCCATCTCTAGCTAGCGACAAGTCTGGCACAGCTGTATTTCTTGGGGCGCGCGGAAAGCGAATTGATCAGCGCACTGTTCGCACTGTGGTTTATGAGGCGCTCTCGGCACTCGAAGGGGTGGAGCGAATGGGGCCGCATGGGCTGCGCCATTCTGCGGCTACACATTTACTTGAAGGGGGAGCAGACCTTCGTACGGTGCAAGAAATCTTGGGCCACGCATCCCTTGCAACGACGCAGATCTACACCCATGTATCCACCGAAAGGCTTCAAAAAGCCTTTAAGCAGGCTCATCCCCGCGCCTAAGGTGGGATTTTGCACTCATCTGGCTCAGGTAGAATTTCGCTCAGCATCAGTTGAAAAATTGATGACTTCTCAGTACTTAATTCGTGAATCGCGTATGCGAGGAATGAAGGCCACTTCGGTCTGATGTCTCTGACATTAGTCGGCGTTGTAAGTGCGACGGACTTAACAAAGCGTTAAGTCATAAACCGAGCAGATTTTCTGCGAGTGCTTACGCGCGCGCATAGAAAATCTAAAAAGGAGTGCCGTCATGGCAGGAGTAACAATGCGTGAACTCCTCGACAGTGGAGTCCATTTTGGACATCAGACACGTCGATGGAACCCAAAGATGAAGCGTTTTATTTTCACAGAACGCAATGGCATCTACATCATCGATATTCAGCAATCACTTGCTTTGATCGATCAGGCGTATGCCTTCGTAAAAGATACAGTTGCAAAGGGTGGCCACGTTCTATTCGTTGGCACAAAGAAGCAGGCACACCAGCCAATTATTCAGCAGGCTGCACGCGTTGGTATGCCAACTGTGACAGAGCGCTGGTTAGGTGGAATGCTCACCAACTTCCCAACTGTCTACAAGCGTATTCAGCGTCTTAAGGAGCTCGAAGCCCTTGAGAATGCAAATGACATGTTGCTGACAAAGAAGGAACTTCTAGTGCTTCGTCGTGAGCGCGAAAAACTTCACAAGAACCTTGACGGTATCCGTCACATGACCAAGTTGCCTTCAGCAATCTGGGTTGTCGATACCAAGAAGGAGCACCTCGCGGTTGCCGAAGCCAAGAAGCTCGGTATCCCTGTTATTGCAATTCTTGATACCAACTGTGATCCAGATGAAGTTGATTACAAGATTCCTGGTAACGATGATGCAATCCGTTCAATCGAATTGCTCACACGTGTCATCACAGATGCAATCGTTGAGGGCCTCAAGGCTCGCACAGCGACAACATCTGCAGATGTAAAGCCGGTTGAGGCAGCAACTGCAGAGACTGCAACTGCTGAACTTGAGAGTGCAATTCTTAATTCAGCAGCTCCAGCAGAAACCCCGGAGGCGTAAGAATTGGCTAACTACACAGCAGAAGATGTAAAGCGTCTCCGCGAAGCAACCGCTGCGGGAATGCTTGATTGCAAGAAGGCCTTAGATGAAGCAGATGGCGATTATGACAAAGCCCTCGATATCATCCGTGTTAAGGGACTTAAGGGCGTAACAAAGCGCGAAGGTCGTCTGACATCAAATGGTCTTGTTGTTGCAAAGGTCTCAGGAGATCTTGGCGTCATGCTCGAACTCAACTGTGAGACAGACTTCGTTGCAAAGGGCGAGCGTTTTATCGCTCTCGGTGATGAACTCGTAGAGCACCTGCAATCAGCAAAGAGTTCAGATGTCGAATCATTCCTTTCCTCAACGATGGCAAATGGAAAGACAGTGCAATTCGTTATTGACGAAGGCAATGCCACGCTGGGTGAAAAGATTGAAGTTCGTAACGTTGCAGTGATCGAAGGACCAGTTGGTCTCTATCTTCACAAAACCAGCCCAGATCTTCCACCACAGGTGGGTGTTCTCGTCTCACTTGCAAAGGAAGCAGCAGAAGTGGGTAAGGATGTTGCCCAGCACATTGCAGCATTTGCGCCAAAGTTTGTTCACCGTGATGACGTACCTACAGATTTGATCGAGAACGAGCGCCGTGTTGCAGAAGCGACAGCGCGCGAAGAGGGGAAGCCAGAAGCCGCCCTTTCAAAGATCATTGAGGGTCGCGTGACCGGCTTTGTTAAGGAAGTCAGCTTGCTCGAACAGGCATTTGCCAAAGATGCCAAGAAGACTGTGCAGCAGATCCTTGATGAGGCAGGAACCGCCGTCAAGAAGTTCCACCGTTTCCGCGTCGGTCAGTAGACTTACAGAACGAAATATTAGAGTTGAAAGGAGCACCCAATGCCCGGTACACGAGGTTCGTATCGGAGGGTGCTCCTTAAACTTTCTGGGGAAGTTTTTGGTGGCACCAAAGGCATCGGTGTTGATCCCGATGTCTTAGCAGATGTGGCAAAGCAGATCGCAACGGTAGTCCGCGAAGGAACTCAGATCGCAATTGTTGTTGGTGGAGGTAACTTCTTTAGAGGTGCAGAGCTCTCAGAGCGCGGCATGGAACGCTCGCGCGCCGATTACATGGGAATGCTCGGCACCGTAATGAATTGTTTAGCGTTACAAGATTTTCTTGAGAAAGAGGGTGTTGATACTCGCGTCCAAACAGCGATCACCATGGGCCAGGTGGCAGAGCCATATGTTCCACGCCGGGCCATTCGACATCTTGAAAAAGGTCGCGTTGTAATTTTCGGAGCCGGTGCGGGAATGCCATTTTTCACAACCGATACCGTTGCGGCGCAACGCGCACTTGAAATTGGTGCAGAGGCGCTACTTCTTGCAAAGAGCGGTGTGGATGGCGTCTATAACGCAGATCCACGTAAAGATTCGACGGCCGTTAAGTACGACTCGATCTCCTACGATGAGGTCCTGCAGAAATCCTTGGCCGTTGCAGATGCTGCAGCCTTTAGCCTCTGCCGGGAGAACTCACTGCCTATCGTGGTCTTTGATTTGATGGCTGCAGGCAATATTGGCCGCGCGGTTCGCGGTGAAAAGATCGGAACACTCGTTGCATAGGCAACAAGTTGATATCTTTAAGACCTCTATGGACGGGATGGGAAAACCATGGCAGATATAGCAACGCTTTTAGCCGATGCTGAATCGAAGATGAATAAGGCTGTCGAGGTTGCTAAAGATGACTTCGGCGCTATTCGCACCGGCCGGGCTCATCCTGCAATGTTTAATAAAATTATGGTCGATTACTACGGCACCTTTACACCTCTATCGCAGTTAGCGACAATCCAGATTCCAGAGCCACGGATGGCAGTTGTTTCACCCTTTGATAAAGGCGCTATGGCCGGGATTGAAAAGGCGATCCGTGATTCAGATCTCGGCGTTAACCCTCAGACCGATGGCGTTGTGATCCGCGTGAATTTCCCGCAATTAACTGAGGAACGCCGCAAGGATTACATCAAGGTGGCCAAGACCAAGGCGGAAGATTCAAAGATTTCAATGCGCAACATCCGTCGCCATGCGAAAGAGGCTATGGAAAAGCTGGAGAAAGATGGCGATATTGGAAAAGATGATGTCGCACGTGGCGAGAAAGAGTTGGAGAAAGTCACAGCAGATCACGTCGCCAAGATTGATGAACTACTCAAGCATAAGGAGACTGAACTTCTCGAGGTCTAGAGAGTTCCTAAATCCCTGTGAGTGATTTACATTCTTTTAATGAGGCGATCAACGAGCGCGCAGGGCGCAAGTTGGTTCCATCCATCCTTGTCGGACTTGGCCTCATCGCCCTTATCTGGCTATCACTTGCCTTTGAACGGGTAATTTTTGCCGGCCTTGTCTCGATCGCTCTGATTTTAGCTATTCAAGAACTCTCTCGCGCCTTTACTTCGATAGGTTTTGTAAACTCATTTAGAACTCTGGCAGTTGCAGTCTTTGCAATCTCCATGACTACCTGGTTTGCAGGGATCAACGGATTGGCAGTTGCTACTGCGGCAAGTTTCACGCTTATTCTCTTACTCTCGCTCAGGCACGGCACCGAAAACTTTATCAAGCGTGCCAGCTCAACTGCGCTGGCACTTCTCTATCTTCCATTTTTGGGTGGCTTCATTATCTTGATCGCCCGCCCTAATAACGGCCTGGCAGCGGTAATGACTTTTTTAGTCCTGATTGGTTGCAACGACACCTTCGGATATCTCGTTGGCGTTCTGATCGGAAAGCATCGCTTTGCACCGAATATCAGCCCAAAGAAATCAGTAGAAGGCTTGATTGGATCGATTATTGCAACATCTATTGGTGGGGCGTTGGCTTTTCATTACATCCTAGAGAGTGATTATCGCTACGGGATCGCGACAGGGTTGATGACTGTCTTCACTGCAACGTGTGGTGATCTCATTGAAAGTGCGATGAAACGAGATATGTCACTTAAGGATATGGGGACCTTGTTACCTGGCCATGGCGGAGTTCTTGATCGCATCGATTCTGCAATATTTTCAGCTCCAGCTATCTATATCGCACTCGAACTCGTCAAACGGTTCTCATGATTGAGATTCCACTAGTTTTTGACGAGCCACCCCAGAAGAAGAAGGCACCTAAGCACCTGGCTGATCTCTCACCGGCAGAGCGCAAGGCGTGGGCGGCGCAACTTGGTTTTCAACCATTTCGCGCCTCACAAGTAGCAACACATTACTTCTCACATCTATCTAATAAGCCTGAGCAGTGGAGTGATATCCCGGCAGATCAGCGCGAGACGATAGCAGCGGCTCTTACGCCGCAACTGATCGAGCTTGTAACAACTCGAACAACTGATGGGGGAATGACGAGAAAAGATTTGTGGAAACTCCATGATGGAGTTCTCGTTGAATCTGTTCTGATGCGATACACCGATCGCGTGACTGTCTGTATCTCATCCCAGGCAGGATGTGGAATGAATTGCCCATTCTGCGCTACAGGTCAGGCCGGTCTTACGCGAAATCTCACAGCTGGCGAGATCACAGAACAGATTGTTGCCGCAGCTCGGGCCTGCCAGGATGGCGAATTACCTGGGGGCCCTACGCGATTATCGAATATTGTCTTTATGGGTATGGGAGAACCACTTGCCAATTACAGCGCAGTTGTCCGCACACTTCATAACATCGTAGATCCAAACCCTGATGGACTTGGCATCAGTGCGCGCTCTGTCACTGTTTCAACGGTCGGCTTGGTTAATGGAATTGAAAAATTGATGGATGAAGGCATTAACTGCACATTGGCAGTTTCTCTTCATACTCCAGATGATGAACTGCGCGATACCTTGGTGCCAATTAATAATCGTTTCAATGTTCGTGAAGTCTTGGCAGCTGCTGATGCCTACGAGAAGAAGACTGGCCGCCGCTACTCCATTGAATACGCACTCATTAGAGATATCAACGATCAATCGTGGCGCTCAGATTTACTGGGACGCTTACTCAAAAGCCGTAACGCCCACGTTAATCTGATTCCACTTAATCCGACCCCGGGGTCGAAATGGACCGCTTCTCGTCGTGAGGACGAAGCGGAATTCGTACGAATCCTGGAAAGCTATGGAGTTCCTGTGACGGTACGTGACACTCGTGGCCGTGAGATCGATGGGGCGTGTGGCCAATTGGCCGCTGCCGAAAAGGGAAAAGAATAAGTAGACTCGGCGCTATGGATATCCGTGAGGCGGCAGCAGCGTATGAAAGTTCCACTCAATTTTTTCTCAATCTCGCGCGCGGTGTGGCGCCAGAACAATTAGATGTCCACCATGAAAACGGTTGGTCTGCTCGCCAAATTATTCACCATGTCGCCGACTCTGAAGCCCAGTCATATGCCCGTCTTAGGCGATTGGTGGCAGAACCTGAGGGCAGCCTGATTCAAGGATATGACGAAAGCGCCTGGGCCGAATGTGAAAAGCTCGGCTATCAAGATTCACCAGTGGAGAATTCAATTGCTGTTTATGCAGCGGTGCGTGCCGGTTCACTTGATGTCCTTAAGCGTTTAGAAGAAACTGATTTAGAAAAATCGGGGGAGCATTCAGAGCGTGGAAAATTCACAATCGAGACATGGTTACAGAGTTATATAAAGCATCCGCTTGATCACGGCGATCAATTAATTAGAGCAACCAAGGGGCAGGAGTAGGTTATGAAAAAGATATCTAACTTCATCAATGGAAAATCTGTTGACTCATCATCAGGTGAGACCACAACGCTGATAAATCCCACCACTGCAACACCATTTGCTACCGCACCTAAATCTAACTCCGCCGATGTTGATCTTGCTATGAAATCCGCCGCCGCCGCCTTTGAGGGATGGAGAGATTCAACTCCATCAGAGCGCCAGCGCGCACTTCTAAAAATTGCAGATGCCATCGAATCTCGCGCTGAAGAATTTGTGGCGATTGAATCTGAAAACTGTGGAAAGCCACTAGGGCTAACCGCAACCGAGGAAGTTCCACCGATGGTTGATCAGATTCGCTTCTTTGCAGGTGCTGCCCGAAACCTGGAAGGTAAATCAGCTGGTGAATATATGCGCGGCATGACCTCATTTGTACGCCGCGAGCCAATCGGTGTCTGCGCACAGGTAACCCCATGGAACTACCCAATGATGATGGCGGTCTGGAAGTGGGCCCCTGCCATTGCAGCAGGAAATACCGTTGTGCTTAAGCCAAGTGATACAACTCCAGCCTCTACCGTTTTTATGGCTCAGGTCATGAGCGAATTCTTACCTGATGGCGTTATCAATGTGATCTGCGGTGAACGCGAGACAGGTGCGCTCTTAGTCGATCACGCAACACCGTCAATGGTTTCGATTACCGGATCAGTCCGTGCGGGAATGGAAGTTGCTGGCGCCGCTGCTAAATCCTTAAAGCGCGTTCACTTAGAGCTCGGCGGTAAGGCACCTGTCGTTGTATTTAACGATGCGGATTTACAGGCAGCGGCTGAAGGAATTGCGATCGCAGGATTTTTCAATGCTGGTCAAGATTGCACCGCGGCCACTCGCGTTCTCGTGCAAGCAGGTGTCTATGACGAGATGGTGAAGCTGTTGGCAGATCAAGCCACCAACCAGATCGCCATGGGAATGCCAGATGCGGATGTTCTCGTCGGCCCAGTCAACAATGCTGCTCAATTTGCTCGAGTCAATGGATTTATTGAACGCACACCTAGCCATGCCCGCGTTGTGGCCGGTGGGTCTGCCAATGATTTGGGTGGATATTTCATTACCCCAACTGTGATCGCAGACCTCAAGCAGAGCGATGAGCTGATCCAGAGCGAGATCTTCGGACCAGTGATTACGATCCAGAAATTTAACGACGAAGCAGAGGCGGTCGCCATGGCAAATGGAGTCGATTACGGTCTCGCCTCATCGATCTGGACTAAGGATCACAGCCGGGCAATGCGCCTTGCTAAGGCCTTTGACTTCGGTTGCGTCTGGATCAATACCCACATTCCTCTGGTGGCTGAGATGCCTCACGGGGGATATAAGCGCTCTGGCTATGGCAAGGATCTCTCCAGTTATGGCTTTGAGGATTACACCCGAATCAAACATGTAATGAGCAATCTCAACGGCTGAAAGTTTTGGCCAACAATGAGGCCAAAACTTCCTCCGAAATTGCCTACAAATAGTTTGGCCTCACGGGGCAATCGGCTCCATAATTAGCCCTGCACAACCATCCCTTGTTCCGGAAAATAAAAAGGAGCCCATCTCGATGGCTAATTCACCGAAGTCCCAAGCTTTATCGCAAGAAGCACGCGCAATTCTCAACTCAAAATTTTCTCGCCGCGCACTTGTTGCCGGTGCAGGTGCACTAGGTGGAGCAGCGTTGCTGACTTCATGTGGTTCAGGAGATGATGCCGCATCGGGCTCAGGCTCAGTACGTTGGGGCAACTGGCCTCTCTATCTTGATTATGATGATGAGAGCCAGCTCTATCCAACACTTGAAGCGTTTATGGAATCAACAGGAATTACGGCAGAGTATTTTGAAGATTACAACGATAACGATGAGTTCTTTGGAAAAGTTCAGGCACAACTAAAGATCAAAGAAGATATTGGTTATGACATCGTAACTCCAACTGACTGGATGGCAGCGCGATGGATACGTCTTGGGTATACACAGCAATTTGATAAATCAAATATTCCTAATGCAGGAAATCTTCTTGAAACTCTAGCCTCACCTTCCTATGATCCAAACCGTGAATACACCATGACCTGGCAAGGCATTATGGGCGGATTTGGTTGGAATGCAGAGAAGGTTCCAAACGGGATTCGTACCCTTGATGAACTCTTTGCACCTGCAAATAAAGGCAAGATCATCGTTCTCACAGAGATGCGCGACACCATTGGAGTTATTTTGCTCTCGCAAGGTGTTGATCTACAAACAGTAACTGAAGATCAATTTATGAATGCAGTTGACTTCATGGAAGGCAAGATCAAAGACGGTTGGATCCGTGGCGTTAAAGGCAATGAGTATGCAGAAGATCTCACCGCCGGAGATGCTGTCGCTGTTATTGGCTGGTCTGGAGATATGTTCATTCTTAAAGATGAATATGATGGAAAGTTTGACTTCGCAATTCCAGAATCAGGTGGAACTATCTCAGGTGATAACTTAGTGATTCCTTACACAGCAAGTGCTGAGGCGAAGGTAAATGCCGAAAAACTCATTAACTGGTATTACGATCCAGCAATTGCGGCAGAAGTTGCTGCATATGTGAACTATGTAACTCCGGTAAAGGGTGCTCAGGCCGAGATGGAGAAGATCGATCCAGATCTAGCGGCGAGCGAATTTATCTTCCCAAGTGAGAAGACTCTGGCTAACCTCTCAGTCTTTCGTTCACTCACACCTGCTGAAGAAAGTACTTGGACAGAGGCGTTCCAAAAGGCAGCCGGCAACTAAGTGGCAGATAGCGCAAACTCTGCACGTGGTGATCTCAAACTCACACGCATCACCAAGAGTTATGGCGACTTCATAGCAGTTGATGATCTGACCTTAACCATCCCTGAAGGTTCATTCTTTGCATTGCTTGGACCTTCAGGGTGTGGCAAGACCACCACACTTCGTATGGTGGCCGGTCTAGAAGAGCCGACGGTGGGAAGTATCCACTTAGGTTCAACAGATATCACGATAACTAAGCCATATCAGCGCCCGATCAATACAGTTTTTCAGAACTATGCCCTCTTTCCACACTTAACTATCTTTGAAAATATTGCATTCGGTCTGCGCCGTCGCGGCATCAAAGATGTTGATGAGGCTGTAAACAAGGTGCTTAACCTGGTCGAACTTCCCCATCTGGCACAGCGCAAACCAACACAGCTCTCGGGTGGGCAACAACAACGCATCGCACTTGCCCGCGCCATTGTTAACCGGCCAGCACTACTTCTCCTTGATGAACCGCTAGGGGCACTTGATCTTAAGTTGCGACGTCAGATGCAGATTGAATTGAAGTGGATTCAAAAGGAGGTCGGGCTTACCTTCGTCCACGTTACCCATGATCAAGAAGAGGCTATGACAATGGCTGACACGATCGCGGTGATGAATGAGGGAAAGATTGAGCAGATGGGAAGCCCAGTTGATCTCTATGACAATCCAAAGACAGCATTTGTTGCAAACTTCCTCGGCCAATCAAACTTGATTAAGGGATCTCTCGTTGGAACTGATTCAGACTCTCTCATCGCAGATCTCTTTGGGCAGAAGATCTCGATACCGCGCGCTCGTTCTCATGCGGCAGATTCATCAATCTATGCTGGGATCCGCCCAGAGAAATTCCGTATCTCACTTCTTCAGACCCCTACCTCAGGAAATGTATTAGGTGGCGGAAAGATTGAGGATGTCTCATATATCGGGGTTTCAACCCAGTATCAAGTCATGATGCCATGGGGACAAGAGCTTATGGTCTTTGAGCAAAACGATGATGGAGTCGCACCATTCCAGATAGGTGATTACGTCAATATTTCATGGGAGCCGGTCTTCACATTTGCTCTTCGCGGTGATGAAGATGCCGCAGCTGGTACCGAGGTAATGCCTGAAGATCTCGACGAAGAGTAGCCAAAGAAATGTCGCGATGAAAAAGATAAGCACTCCCTACTTACTTCTTCTTCCTGGCTTCGCCTTTTTATTTGTATTTTTTATTCTGCCAATTATTAATCTCGCCCAGACTTCTACCCAGACTCGGGTAGTCGGTGGAGATGTGCTTGAGTATGAACAGACCCTGCGCTTAGCCAATTATCTTGATGCCTTTATTGAAAACCGCGAGCAATTCACTCGCTCATTTATATATGCCCTGATTGCCACAGTGCTTGCTCTCTTGATCTCTTATCCGCTTGCCTACGCTCTAGCTTTTAAGGCAGGTAAATATAAGAACATCTTGCTCGTTCTCGTTATCGCACCATTTTTTACCTCATTTCTCCTCCGTACCGTAGCCTGGAAGCAAATCCTTGGTGAAGAAGGATTTGTAGTGCCCTCGCTTCGAACCTTCGGAATTATTAGCGAGAATACGACTCTCACATCGACATCATTTGCAGTGGTGATGGGTATGACCTATAACTTCTTGCCCTTTATGACTCTGCCTCTCTTTGCATCGATCGATCGGATCGATCCGCGCACTTTGGAGGCCTCAGAAGATCTCTATGCAAATGGTTTTACAACATTTCGTAGAGTAACCCTTCCGCTTTCAATGCCCGGCGTAGTTGCAGGCACGTTGCTTACATTTATTCCAGCAGCAGGTGATTATGTAAATGCGCAGATTCTTGGAAATCCAAATACCAAGATGATCGGTAACGTGATTGAGTCGCGTTACTTTAGAATCGTGGACTACCCAACAGCAGCTGCACTCTCGTTTACTCTGATGGCAGCAATTCTTATTCTCGTTACTCTCTATATTCGCAAGGCAGGGACGGAGGAGCTGGTATGAGCGTTAAGCAAAAAGATGCATCAATTCCAACCCTTCCTCTTGGTGTGGTGATCTCACGTTGGATCGGTCGTAACTTAATTCGTATCTACATGGTCTTTGCTTTTACCTATCTCTTTATTCCAGTGGCTTACACATTCGCTTTCTCCTTTAATGATTCAGGTAAATCTAATCTCATCTGGAAGGGCTTCACCTTTGATAATTGGACCAATCCGTGCGGTGCTCCTCAAGTCTGCTCTGCGCTAGGAAACTCAATCAAGATCGGTCTATTGGCAACTATTTTTTCAACAATTCTTGGAACAATGATCGCCTTTGCAATCGGCCGCTATGCCTATAAGGGACGTTCGGCATCCAATCTTCTGATCTTCCTACCTATGGCGACCCCCGAAATTGTTCTTGGCGCATCGCTTCTCTCGCTCTTGCTGGTATTTCAAATAAGCCCAGGTTTCTGGCCGACCGTACTTGCCCACGTGGTATTTTGTGTTTCATTCGTTGTCGTTACTGTGAAAGCACGTATTGCATCTCTTGACCCTAAGCTTGAGCAGGCGGCGATGGATCTCTATGCAAATGAATTTCAAACTTTCCGACGCGTGACTTTGCCACTAGTTGCTCCAGGAATCGCAGCGGCTGCCTTATTAGCTTTTAGTCTCTCCTTTGATGATTTCATTATTACAAACTTCAATTCGGGAACCGTCACCACATTTCCGAAGTTTGTCTATGTATCTGCCGCGCGGGGAATTCCAGCTCAAGCAAATGTGATTGCCTCCACCATGTTCTTTCTTGCTCTAGCACTCGTTATTATTGGACAAGTGGTCAGCCGTAAGCGTAAAGTTTCTTAAATGGTCAACCATGGCAATATGTACGGTCCCAGCTTTACCTTCCTAGGTGTTGCCCAATGTGACCTCGATGATCTATCAACCTATGCCGATGCCGATATTGTCATTGTCGGTGCGCCCATTGATTCAGGAACATCACATCGCTCTGGTGCCAAGTTTGGTCCGCAAGCAATTCGCGGTGGAGATTATCTACCCCATGATGCAAGTCGCCCACATTTAGCCCTCCGCACAGATGGTTTAAAGGATCTGAAAGTTGTTGATGCTGGTGACTTAATGATGCCCGGGGGAGATCTTGTTGCATCCCTTGCCGTCTTGCGCGAGGCGACAGAGAAAATTTCACGAGCAGGTGCAATTCCGGTAATTCTTGGCGGTGATCACTCGATCGCATCTGCAGATGTTGCAGGGATTGCAAACCATCGCGGACACGGAAAGATTTCAATGATCCACTTTGATGCACATGCTGATACTGGCGAAGATCACTTTGGTGCATTGATCGGGCACGGAACTCCGATGCGTCGCTTAATTGAAGATGGATATATGCGTGGAGATCGCTTCTTGCAACTAGGTCTTCGTGGATATTGGCCGGATCATGCCACTCTTGCGTGGATGCGCGATCAAGGTATGCGCTCTTATGAGATGACCGAGATTCATCATCGTGGACTCAATACCGTTCTTGATGAATCTTTCACCACTCTTATCGATGGCTGTGATGGAGTATTTCTCTCAGTAGATATTGATGTTGTTGATCCCGGAATGGCGCCGGGAACCGGAACCCCAGAACCTGGTGGAATGACATCGCGTGAGTTACTCGAAGCGGTTAGGCGAATTTGTTTGGAACTCCCTGTTGTGGGAATCGATGTTGTCGAAGTTGCACCAGCTTTTGATAGCGCGGATATCACCGCAATTTTAGCTAACCGAGTTGTGCTCGAAGCCTTAAGTGCAATCGCCAAGCGCCGTATTGGAAGCGGTTATTCACCCACACAAAATCTTCTGGATCGTTAAGTCATGCGTGATGTTGTTATCCTTGGTTCTACTGGATCGATCGGGATACAGGCTCTTGAAATCATCGCCGCACATCCAGAACTCTTTCGTGTCCTAGCCCTTAGCGCCGGTGGCAAGAACACCGACTTACTCATCGAGCAGGCAAAGCGATTTAAAGTTCCTATTGTTGGGGTTGCACTACATGCTGATCGTGTACGTGAGAACTTACCTGGGGTACAAGTAATCGATGGCCCGCAAGCTTCATCTGAAATTGCAGCAATTACCTGTGATGTTGTACTTAATGCAATCACCGGATCCATTGGACTAGGGCCAACTCTGTCAGCTCTTCAGGTAGGAAACACACTTGCCCTGGCTAATAAAGAATCACTTGTTGCTGGCGGCGAAATTGTTATGTCGATTGCAAAACCTGGACAGCTTCTTCCCGTTGACTCAGAACATAGCGCTTTGTACCAAGGGTTAAAGTCAGGAGAGAGAAGTGAAGTATCGCGACTAGTACTCACCGCAAGCGGGGGGCCATTTAGAGATCGCGATGATCTCTCTAGCGTTACCGTTGCAGAAGCACTGGCACATCCAACATGGGCGATGGGTCCCGTTGTTACCATTAACTCTGCAACCTTAGTTAATAAAGGTCTGGAAATTATTGAGGCGCACTACCTCTTTGATATTCCATACGCGCAGATTGAAGCGGTTATTCACCCTCAATCTATCGTGCATTCATTCGTTGAATTTATCGATGGTTCAACAATTGCGCAGGCAAGTCCTCCCAATATGAAGGGACCAATTGCATACGCACTTTCCTATCCTGATCGACTCAGTGGTGCAACATCTCCGATTGATTGGGCCCAAGCCTCCACCTGGAATTTCTCTCCCATCGATCACGTGAAATTTCCCGCTGTCGATCTTGCGCGCCGTTGCGGGGCTCTGGGCGGTGGACTTCCCGCCATCTTTAATGCAGCAAATGAAGTTGCTGTTGACGCTTTTCTTGATTCTCACATCGGATACTCAGAAATCATCGATATAGTCGACGCTGTGATCCAACAACTCTCTCCATCGGCGGTCTCACCGCTGCGAGATCTGGCCGATGTCAGTGCCATCGAAGATGATGCACGCCTGGTTGCACGTGAGAAGATAAAGAAGGTGGCTCGCTGATGGAGATTCTAGGAATTATTGCCTTTGTCGTAGCGCTCTTACTATCTGTGATGGTGCACGAGTTTGGTCATTACATCACTGCTCGAAAGTTCAACTTTCAGGTGACTGAGTTTTTCTTGGGATTTGGAAAACGCATTTGGTCCTATCATCGAGGTGAGACCGAATTTGGAATCAAGGCAATTCCTGCTGGTGGATATTGCAAGATTTCGGGAATGACGCCAGATGATGCGATGGCTCCAGGGCAAGAGTCACGGGCTTTCTATTCGGCCCGCTCATCGAAGAAACTTATCGTTCTTGGCGCGGGATCATTTCTGCACTTTGTTCTTGGCTTCTTTCTCCTCTTTACTCTGCTGGCAGGGGTCGGTGTCAACACAATTTCACCTGTGATTAAAGAGGTAATTCCAGATTCTGCCGCTCTCGACGCGGGATTTCGAGCAGGGGATGAGATCACATCTATTGATGGTCAAGTGATTACTGATTGGGCCACCGGCTTTGATCTTATTCGCTCATCTAATGGAGCACAGCTTCGATTTACCATTGCCCGTGATGGGCAAGAGATTTCACTCGTTGCAACCCCTCGACTGACAGATATAGGTGGCGAGGAACGCTATCTTCTCGGAATTATCAATGAGATAGGTACTAAGCGTGTAGATGTAATCTCAGCAGGAAAAGAATCTGCAACTATAAGTAAGAATATGATCGTTCAATCTGTTAAATCATTAGCCTTGTTACCTGCCAAGATCCCAGAGCTCTGGGGGCAAACATTTGGTGGCGATGAACGCGATATCAATGGTTTAGTCGGAGTTGTAGGAGTTGCGCGAGTCTCAGGTGAGACCCTTGCCAGTGGAAATCAAAACTGGAGCCAACGCATCGGCACCTTCTTAATTATTATCGCAAGCCTCAATATTTTTGTCGGTATCTTTAATCTACTTCCCATCCTGCCCCTTGACGGTGGCCACATGGCCGTTGCGATTGCAGATGAGATCAGAGCGCTGATCGCTCGATTACGTGGTCGCGGACGACCTGCCCCCATTAATGTTCAGGTGCTAACCCCAATCACCGCAGTTATCGTTGTGATCTTAATTGCCCTGACCCTGCTCTTACTCGTTGCCGACATAATCAACCCCATCTCGCTCAATGGCTAGAGTTGAGGCAGAATAGAGCCATGGTTGATCTTGGAATTCCATCTGCACCGTTAAAGATTCTCGCACCTCGTCGCAAAACCAATCAATTGATGGTCGGCAAAATTGGAGTGGGTAGCGATCACCCGGTAAGCGTTCAATCAATGTGCACAACGCTAACATCCGATGTCAACGCAACGCTGCAACAGATTGCTGAGTTAACTGCATCAGGGTGTCAGATCGTACGAGTTGCTGTTCCGAGCCAAGATGATGCTGATGCACTCGCTCAGATTGCCAAGAAGTCACAGATCCCGGTAATTGCCGATATTCACTTCCAACCAAAATATATCTTTGCAGCTATTGATGCCGGATGTGCTGCCGTTCGGGTCAATCCAGGAAATATTAAGCAATTTGATGACAAGGTGAAAGAGGTCGCCAAGGCGGCAGGAGATGCGGGAATTCCAATCCGCATTGGTGTCAATGCCGGTTCACTTGATCCACGACTTTTAGCAAAGTACGGCAAAGCTACTCCAGAGGCTTTGGCAGAATCCGCGCTATGGGAAGCATCACTCTTTGAAGAGCATGGTTTTTCACATATTAAAATCTCAGTCAAGCACCACGATCCCGTCACTATGGTCAGTGCCTATCGACTCTTGGCAGCGCAGTGCAGCTATCCACTACACCTGGGCGTTACTGAAGCGGGCCCTGCCTTCCAGGCAACGATTAAATCTGCAACAGCATTTGGAATTTTATTGGCTGAAGGAATTGGCGACACTATTCGCGTATCAATGTCAGCTCCTCCTGTTGAAGAGGTAAAGGTTGGAATTTCTATCCTTGAATCTCTTAACCTTCGGCAACGTAAGTTAGAGATAGTTTCCTGTCCATCATGTGGGCGTGCACAAGTAGATGTTTATACCTTGGCAGAAAAAGTTCAGGCTGGTCTTGAAGGAATGACAGTTCCCCTGCGCGTTGCTGTTATGGGTTGCGTCGTTAATGGTCCAGGAGAAGCCCGCGAGGCAGACCTTGGAGTCGCATCAGGAAATGGTAAGGGACAGATATTTGTTAAGGGCGTAGTTATTAAGACAGTGCCTGAGGCGCAGATTGTTGAAACTCTTATTGAAGAAGCCATGCGCCTTGCTGATGAGATGGAAGCTGCAGGGGTTGCAAGCGGCAAACCGGAAGTTCTCACGCGCTAAAACTGCAATTTGATCTGATCTCTCGGGTAGGCTCGCCCCATGTTGCGAATGTCTACCCTTTTCCTGCGCACACTCCGTGATGATCCCGCAGATGCAGAGGTTGCAAGTCATCGCCTCTTAGTTCGTGCGGGATACATTCGCCGGATCGGTGCAGGGATTTATTCGTGGCTTCCACTCGGCGTCATCACACTTCGTAACATCGAACGTGTGATCCGCGAGGAGATGGATTCGGCAGGATTTCAAGAAGTGCATTTCCCATCTCTCTTACCGCGCGAACCGTATGAAGCCACCCATCGCTGGGAGGAGTACGGCCCATCACTTTTTCGACTGCAAGACCGAAAAGGTGCTGACTATCTTCTAGGACCAACGCATGAAGAGATGTTTACCCTCATGGTCAAAGGGGAGTACTCCTCGTATAAGGATTTGCCGCTATCGATCTACCAAATTCAAACAAAGTTTCGTGATGAGGCCCGCCCACGCAGTGGAATTATCCGCGGTAGAGAATTTGTGATGAAAGATTCTTACTCTTTCGATATCGATGATGCTGGATTAGATGTGTCATACGAAAAACACCGTGATGCCTATATCAAAACCTTTGATCGACTTGGGATGAAGTACAACATTGTTAGGGCTGTCTCTGGAGCAATGGGTGGATCAAAGTCGGAAGAGTTCTTGGCTCCTTGTCCTACTGGTGAAGATACATATGTGCTATGCCCATCGTGTGGTTTTGCTGCAAATGTTGAAGCGATGATCACCAAGGTTGATTCTGTAGATTCTTCTGCAACGCCTGCACTGGAAGAGCTTGATACACCCAATACACCAACGATTGATTCACTAGTTAACCTGCTGAATCAACGCTTTGGTGGTGGATTTACCGCTACTCACACCCTCAAAAATGTAATGGTGATGGCAGATGGCAAAGCGATAGCAATTCTTGTTCCAGGCGATCGAGAAGTTGATCTCAAACGATTCCAAGAGAATTGTGGCGGAATACATGAGCTTCGCACATTTGAAGATTCTGATTTTGCACAATTTCCAGGACTTGTAAAAGGATATATAGGACCACAGGATGCAAAATTGCTGGGAATTACAGTGTATGCAGATCCTCGAATCGCGCCAGGAACTTCCTGGGTAACGGGTGCGAATAAGATCAATCGCCACGCGCGCAATGTCGTTAACGGCAGAGACTTCACACCGGATGCCTATATTGAATCAGCAGAAGTTCGCGCAGGAGATGCTTGCCCTGAATGTGCAACTGCAGTCGTGATCGATCGCGCAATTGAGATCGGACACATCTTCCAACTTGGTCGAAAATATGCGCAGTCCCTTTCGCTCACAGTCCTTGACCAGAACGGAAAGTCCCAAGTTGTCACGATGGGCTCTTATGGAATCGGTGTAACCAGAGCAGTCGCCGCAATTGCCGAACAGACTTATGACGAGATCGGACTTAACTGGCCAGTTGATCTAGCACCTGCCAAAGTTCATATTGTTGCTACAGGTAAAGATGATCTACCTTTTGAAACAGCGGAAGCGATTGCTGCTGAACTTGAAGCAATAGGTATCAGCGTGATGCTCGATGATCGCCGTGGGACAAGCCCAGGAGTGAAATTTAAAGATGCTGAATTGATCGGCAACCCTGTCATCGTTGTTGTTGGTAAATCTTTAGAACAAGGAAATGTAGAGCTTCGGGTTCGTCGCACTGGCGACAAGCAGGAGATACCGCTCTCCGGGGCAGCTCGCGCGATAGCGACTTTAGTAGAGTCGCTTTAAAGCCTTCCTTGTGTTCTACGAATTAACTCTCACAACGATTGTTTTTCTGATCTGTGCAGCATTTTGTGCAGGCTTGATCGACTCCATGGCTGGAGGTGGAGGGCTTATCCAATTACCCGCGCTTCTTATTGGTCTACCAAAATTTGAAGCCGTTGAAGTTCTAGGAACCAATAAACTCACCTCAGTCTTTGGAACAACTGCAGCTACGATTTTGTATCGCCGGGCGATTACCTTTGATTTTCGATTGCTCTTTGCAATGGCGCTCCCGGCATTTATTGGTTCAATTGCAGGAGCTCAACTGGCATCGACCATTCCGACAAAGGCGCTGCGCCCAATCATCGTGCTTCTCCTTATTGCTGTTGTTATCTATACATGGAGACGACCCCAGCTAGGTGCGGTTGAATCATTGAAATATTCACCAGCCAGGCAAATTCGGATTGGGGCACTTGCTGCTGGCCTGATCGGATTCTATGACGGCCTCATTGGGCCAGGAACTGGCTCATTTCTTATTCTTGTTCTTGTCGCTGTCCTTGGCTTTGCATTTCTGAACGCATCTGCGATGGCTAAGGTAATCAATCTCTGCACAAACCTTGGTGCGATCATGGTCTTTGGCCTCAACGGTTCCATTTTATGGAAACTTGGTCTCCTCCTGGCTGTTGCAAATATTGCTGGAGGATTAATTGGAGCAACCCTTGCGATAAGGGGTGGCTCGAGCTTTGTCCGCAAGATATTTTTAGTTATCACAACGCTACTTATTTTTAAGGTGGGTTTAGACACAATCACAATGTGGTGATAAATTTAGCCTTACAACTTAACAATAATCGAATAGGTAGAACGACCATGGCACTTAAAGATCAACTCATCGAACTCTTAACACCTGCAGTTCTTGAAGCCGGGTTCTACTTAGAAGATATTCATATAGCTACCCCAGGAAGTCACCGAATCGTTACCTGCATTGTCGACGGTGACTCTTCCCTCAATCTTGATCAAGTAACGTCAGTTTCCCGTGTAATCTCTGAGCTCCTAGATGTAGCGCCATTTATGGGCGAAACTCCATTTACTCTCGAAGTTACCTCACCCGGCGTTGATCGACCATTGGTGCTTCCTCGCCATTTTGCAAAGAATCATGATCGTCTGCTTAAGGTTATCCGCTCAGATGGCAGCGAAGTTATTGGTCGAATCGCATCGAATACAGATGAAAGTGTTACGCTGACTGTGGTCAATAAAAAGGAGAGCCGAACAGAAGTAGTTGCTCTTGCCGATATCAAACGCGCTCTCGTTGAAATTGAATTTAGCCGTAAGGATGATAAGTAAATGCATGTAGATATGCAGGCGCTAGCCGCACTTACATCAGAGAAGGCGATGCCGATCGAAGCGTTGATTACAGCAATTGAACTTGGCGTCTTGACTGCTTACAACGAACTCCCAGAGGCCAAGCCTCGAGCCTTCTCTCGACTTAATCGCGAGACAGGCGATGTTGCAATTCTGATTCCTATCTATAACGAAGAGGGGGAGAGAATTGCTGAGGAGGAAGATTGCCCAGAAGGTTTTGCTCGTAGCGCTACATCTGCCATTCGTCAGGTAGTCAAGTTTAAAGTTCGTGAAAACAATGATGCAGAGATCGTTGGCGAGTTCACAGGTTCAGTCGGTGATGTAATTTCAGGTTTAGTTCAACAAGGGCGAGATCCCAAGATGATTAATGTAAACCTCGGGCGGGTAGAAGGGCGAATTCCACCGCAAGAGCAAGTTCCGGGTGAGGTATATAAACACGGTGATCGAATTAAATGTTTTGTTGTTGAAGTAAAACAAGGGCTCAAGGGACCTGAGATCATGCTTTCACGAAGTCACCCAGCGCTAGTAAAGCAACTTTTCTTACTTGAAGTTCCGGAGATTCAAGATCGCATAGTAGAAATTATGGCAGTGGCACGCGAGGCAGGACATCGCACCAAGATTGCAGTTCGTTCACATCGCGCAGGTGTTTCACCAAAAGGTTCACTGATCGGTCCTATGGGTTCTCGCTCACGTGCTGTGATGGAAGAACTCCACGGCGAAAAAATCGACATCGTCGATTGGTCTGAAGATCCTGCTGAATTTGTTGCCCATGCACTTGCTCCAGCAAAGGTGACATCTGTTGAAATCGTTGATGAACTTGCACGTTCGGCTCGTGTAGTTGTTCCGGACTATCAGCTCTCATTGGCTATTGGAAAAGATGGGCAGAATGCGCGACTGGCTGCGCGCCTGACCGGGTGGCGTATAGATATTCATCCAGACACACCCATAACTCCCGCGTAAACCCAACCTCCGTTTAGGAATTTCCTGCGCCGTTGGCTAGACTGCGGGGGTGGAACGAACATGCATTGCATGTCGCGAGAAATACTCTTGGGATAAGCCTGCATCGAGTGAAGCACTTGTTCGGATAGTCAGAGATGGTCTGGTACTTACTCCAGATCCAGATCGGATTTCAACCGGACGAGGGGCCTGGATACATAGATCATGTGTAGCCCAAGCCATCGAGAGAAAGTTATTTAGGTCCGCTTTTAAGTGTTCCGACAATTTCGATCACTCATTACTAGAAGCGTTCATCGCCGATGAACTTAAAGAATTGGATGCGAAAGTTATGAAACTCAAATGAGCTCGTCAGAATTATGAGGTCGTTCAACTAAGGCTCGCATTCACATTCGTATGTGGGCCAAGACAGGAGAAATGTGTCAAAGGTCCGCGTACATGAGTTGGCAAAACAACTCGGCATGGAGAGCAAGGAAGTTCTTGCAAAGCTCCAAGAAATGGGCGAATTCGTCCGTTCAGCATCATCAACTGTAGAAGCACCGGTCGTGCGCAAACTTGTCGCACTCTATCCAGATGCAAAGCCAGCTGAAGAGAAGAAACCAGTTAAAAAGGCAGCTGCGAAGAAGAGCGCTGCAAAGAGCAAGGTTGATGTTGATCCTGCCCTCGCCGCTGAATTAGCAGCAGAGCTCGGTGTAGATCTCGATGCAATTAAGGCTCAGCGCGCAGCCGCGGTAATACCAACACCGCCCACATCTGATGCACCTGCTACACCAGAGAATTCTGCAGAAGAAATTAAACCGGCACCTCGTCCTGGAAATAATCCCTTTTCTACAGGTGGCGCAGTTCCACGCCCACCTCGTCCTGGAAATAATCCATTCTCCACCGGTGGTTCAACAAGTGGTGGGCTTCCGCGTCCACCTGCACGTCCGCAAGGTAGCGGAGCACCACGTCCTGGAATGGCAGGTCCTCGACCAGGTTCAGTGCGACCAGGTTTTGCAGCGCGCCCACAATCACCACGCCCTGCAGGTGCATCAGGTGCACCATCGCAATATCCAACGCGCACTGGCACGGGCGCTCCATCAACTGGTGGAAATTATCGTCCAGGCGCACCTTCGGCTGGAGCAACACCAGGTCGTGCACCAAGTGGCACACCAGGTCGCGGCGGCCCAGGTCGCGGCGGCGCGGCGGGTGCATTTGGAAAGAATGCAAGTAAATCTTCAAAGCGCAAACCTAAATCAAGAAAAGCGTTGCGTGATGAATTCGACAATATGCAGGCACCAAAACTTGGCGGTGCTGTTGTTCCTCATGGTGATGGAAAAACTCAGGTACGTATGCGCCGTGGTTCATCCCTGGCCGACTTCGCCGAAAAGATTAATGCAGATCCAGCAGCCCTTGTTGCAGCGCTCTTTCACCTCGGTGAGATGGTTACTGCAACACAGTCTGTCGACGCTGACACATTTGAAATTCTTGGCGCCCAGCTTGGATATGTGATTGAAGTTGTCTCTCCTGAAGATGAAGATCGTGAACTCTTGCAGGACTTTGATATTGACCTTGCTAAAGAGATGGAAGAGCTTGATCCTTCAGAGCTCGTTGCTCGTCCACCAGTTGTCACAGTGATGGGTCACGTTGATCACGGAAAGACAAGCTTGCTTGATGCTATCCGTAAGACTGAAGTTCTCAAGGGTGAAGCCGGTGGAATCACTCAGCATATTGGCGCATATCAAATTCATCATGATCATGCTGGAGCTAATCGTGCGATTACCTTTATCGATACACCAGGTCACGAGGCGTTTACCGCTATGCGTGCACGTGGTGCCAAGGTGACTGATATTGCTGTCCTTGTAGTTGCAGCAGATGATGGAATCATGCCGCAGACAATTGAAGCTCTCAATCATGCTCAGGCAGCTGATGTGCCGATTGTTGTCGCAGTAAATAAGATCGATAAGGAAGGGGCGAATCCAGATAAGGTCCGCCAGCAACTTACCGAGTACAACTTAATTGCTGAAGAGTACGGCGGAGATACAATCTTCGTAAACGTCTCTGCCAAAGCTAGCCAAGGAATTGATCAATTGATTGAATCAATTCTTCTCACAGCAGATGCTGCAATTGATCTTCGCGCTGTGGCAGAAGATGATGCACGAGGCGTTGCAATCGAAGCTCACCTTGACCGAGGTCGCGGTCCAGTAGCAACAGTTCTTGTTCAGCGCGGAACATTGCGTGTGGGCGATGCCATTGTTGCCGGCGGTTCATTCGGACGTGTACGAGCGATGCTTGATGAAGATGGCCAGAGCGTTGAAGAAGCAGGGCCATCTCGCCCAGTGCAGGTACTTGGATTTACATCCGTCCCAAGTGCTGGTGATACCTTCCTTGTTGCAGATGAAGATCGCACTGCCCGTCAGATTGCTGAGAAGCGACAGGCGGCAGAGCGAAACGCGCAACTTGCTAAGGCTCGTAAGAAGGTCTCTCTGGAAGACTTCATGGAGCAGTCAAAGATCTCCACTCTTAACCTCATTCTCAAGGGTGACGTCTCCGGTTCTGTTGAAGCGCTAGAAGATGCACTTATGCAACTTGATGTAGGTGCTGAAGTTGATCTACGTGTGATCCACCGCGGCGTCGGTGCTATCACCAAGAGTGATATTACCTTGGCATCTGCCTCGACTGCAGTTGTGATTGGTTTTAACGTGAAGCCAGAACCACAGACAGCAATCTTTGCCGATCAAGAAGGTGTTGAAGTTCGCTTCTACTCAGTGATCTACCAGGCAATCGAAGAGATTGAGCTCTCACTTAAGGGACTTCTTAAGCCAGAGTTTGAAGAAGCAATCCTTGGTAACGCTGAAGTGCGCGATATCTTCAAATCCTCAAAGGCTGGAAATATTGCAGGATCAGTCGTACTTGATGGAGTTATCCGCCGAAATGCTAAGGCTCGTCTTCTTCGCAATGGTGAAGTCATCGTTGCAGACCTCACCATCGATTCACTTAAGCGATTTAAAGATGATGCCACTGAAGTCCGCGAAGGATTTGAGTGCGGTATTGGAGTTGGAAATATCAAAGAGATGGTGGTCGGAGATACGATCCAGGTCTTTGAAATGCGTGAGAAGAAGCGTGCATAAAAATGGGCCAATCACATCGCGCACAGAAAGTCTCTGATCGCATTAAGGTCGTAGTCGCGCAGGTCCTTGAGACAAAGATCAAGGATCCGCGACTGGGCTTTGTCACGGTGACCGATGCACGAGTAACAGGTGATCTACAGAGCGCATCAATTTTCTATACCGTCTTAGGTGATGAGGATGCGCGCTCGGCGACAGCTGCTGCGCTAGAAAGTGCTAAGGGTGTCATTCGTTCTGCCGTTGGTCGCGATTTACAAACTCGCATCACACCATCGATTGAATTTATCGAAGATGGTCTGCCAGAGAGTGCACAGGCAATGGATTCTCTTCTCGATCGTGTTCACGCGTTAGATGCTGAAGTGGCAAAACTTCGCATGGGAGCAAAGCCAACTGCTGAAGACCCATATAAAGCACCACGCATTATTGAAAATTGAGTAAATCGGAAATCCAATGAGTGATGGCTTTCTGATAGTTGATAAAGAGCCTGCGATGACAAGCCATGACGTTGTGGCGATTGGTCGAAAGGCACTTGGAACTCGCAAAGTTGGTCATGCAGGCACCCTTGATCCGATGGCAACAGGTGTCTTAGTTTTGGGTTTCGGAAATGGCACAAGGCTCTTGCAGTACATCACCGATGGCGATAAATCATATGAAGCAACAATCGTTCTTGGTGCATCAACAATCACCGATGATCATGAAGGCGAGATCATTAGATCAATTGATGCCAGCACAGTAGATGATGGAGAGATCGTGCGAGTTCTCCAAGGGATGGTTGGGAGAATTTCTCAGCGTCCATCTTCTGTCTCTGCTGTAAAAGTTGGGGGAGAGCGAGCCTATGATCGGGTGCGCGCAGGTGAGGTTTTCGAACTCGCTCCTCGTACAATCACAGTTACCTCGCTCAAAATTCTCGCGATCAGACATCTGGAGAGCACCACTGAGGTCGATATCGATGTGACGTGTTCTGCTGGAACATTTATCCGAGCAATTGCTCGAGATCTTGGTGATGAACTTACAGTCGGTGGGCACCTTCGTGCACTCAGGCGCACTCGAGTGGCAGGGTTCGCACTCGATATTGCAACCTCGATCACAGATTTGAAGGCCAAATCATTTACTGCTCTTGATCTCACCGATGTTGCCCGACGCACCTTTGATACCCGCGAACTTAACGCTGAAGAGGTGCGCGAACTCTCTTTCGGGCGCACACTTTCTGCCTCTGCAACTCAAGAGATTACCGCCGCCATCTCATCTGAGAATATTCTGATTGCTCTGCTAAAAAATGAAGGCGATAAGGCCAAACCAGTTGCAGTTTTTGCAGCCGCGCACTGATGAGACGATAATAAGACTATGAGCGCCCAAAAATCTCACGTCGTCGTTATTGGCGTCTTCGATGGAGTTCATAAAGGCCATCAAGGGCTTCTCACTAAGGCGACTTCAATTGCAGATGGGCGCAAGATAATCGCACTTACCTTTGATCCGCATCCCACAGCAATCTTTGCTCCTGATCGAGCGCCAACGATGTTAACAACACTCCCTGATCGCATTGAGCTCTTAAAGATTCATGGAGCAGATCGCGTGGCGGTACTTAAGTTCACATCAGATTTTGCCGCAATGTCTCCCGCTGATTTTGTCAAGAACATCTTGATCGATCAACTCCAAGCATCCACTGTCATTGTCGGCAAGAACTTCACCTATGGGTACAAAGCAGCCGGAAATGTTGATTCTTTGGCAGAATCTGGCGCGCTCCATGGCTTTACAGTTTTAGCTGAAGATTTGAATACAGGTGAAGGTGAAGTGATATCTTCATCGCGAATTCGAAACCTCGTCACCAACGGAAAGGTTGAAGATGCTCGCTTGCTTCTAGGTCGCCCACATCGCCTTGATGGCATTGTCATTCATGGCGAAAAGCGCGGGCGCGCGATTGGTTATCCCACCGCCAACCTTGGAAATATTCAAGGACAAGCGATTCCAGCAGATGGTGTTTATGCAGGTTGGTTGACTGTAGGAATTAATCACTGGCCTGCCGCAATATCAATCGGTACCAACCCAACATTTGCAGGAGAGAGAGGACGTTCAGTTGAGGCGTATGCCCTCGATCAAGAAGGCTTAGAGCTCTATGATAAAAACGCATCAATTGAATTTGGTTGGTTCTTGCGCCCTACCTTGAAATTTGACGGACTCGAGTCACTGTTGAAACAGATGAAGATAGATTGCGATCAGGCAAGAAATCTTACTGAGACGTAATCGCTTATCCCTCATTTTTGTGCGTAAATCAGCCTCGATTTCAGCAATGGCCTAGTAGCGGGTAAACTCAGGCACGTCCAACGAGAAAGTGATTTCCCGTGAATCAAACCGGGAAGGCTCTTGAACAGTAGCTTAAAAGGAGCATACGAACATGGCACTCACACCAGAAGTAAAGAAAGAAATCATTACCAAGTACGGAACTTCAGCTACTGATACAGGAAGCCCTGAAGCTCAGGTCGCTTTGTTATCACGTCGAATCGAAGAGATTACAACCCACCTCAAGACTAATCCGCATGATCACCACAACCGTCGTGGTCTGCTTCTTCTTGTTGGTCGTCGTCGTCGAATTCTTCAGTACCTCGCGAAGACAGATATCAATCGTTATCGCGCGATTATCGAAAAGCTCGGTATTCGTCGCTAATTAAGTAAGCACTGCGCCCCGAGGAGAGATGGTCCTCGGTAGTGGTTTCCGGATGTTTTCATCCGTGAACTTCGATCGAAGATACATTCCTACCTCGCTGCGGGCGCTGTAGAAATGGAGAGACCCATGGAGGGTCAAGACGTTAAGACAGCAGTAGCCGTTATTGATAACGGAAAATTTGGTAAGCGTGAGATTCGCTTTGAAACAGGGCGACTTGCGAAGCAGGCAGCAGGCGCTGCAGCTGTATACCTAGATGATGAAACAATGATCTTCTCGGCCACAACAGCATCAAAGACACCAAAAGATCAATTCGATTTCTTTCCTTTAACAGTAGATGTTGAAGAGAAGATGTATGCAGCTGGGAAGATTCCTGGTTCATTCTTCCGCCGTGAAGGACGTCCATCTGAAGATGCGATCCTTACATGTCGTTTGATCGACCGCCCATTGCGCCCATCATTTATTAAGGGCCTTCGTAATGAAGTTCAGATCGTAGTAACCGTGATGGCCCTGGATCCAGATCATATGTATGACGTCATTGCAATCAATGCCGCATCTATGTCAACACAGCTCGCTGGACTTCCGTTCTCTGGTCCGATCGGTGGCGTTCGCGTTGCTTTGATTGAGGGGCAGTGGATTGCATTCCCTAACCACTCACAGGTTGAAAACGCCGTATTTGATATGGTCGTTGCCGGTCGTATCAGTGGCGATGATGTCGCAATCATGATGGTTGAGGCTGAAGCCACAACAAAGACAATTGAACTTATCAAAAATGGTGGACCAACTCCTAATGAAGAAGTTGTGGCACAAGGCCTTGATGCCGCAAAGCCATTTATCCGCGTTCTCTGTGAAGCACAGAGCAAGCTGGCAGCCGTTGCTGCCAAGCCAACCGCTGAATTTCCTGTCTTCCTTGATTACCAGGACGATGTCTTTGCAGCTGTTGAAAAGGCAGCTAAGGATGACCTTGCAAAGGCTCTGACCATTAGTGGAAAGCAAGAGCGCGAGACAAAGATTGATGAAATTTCAGATCACACCAAAGAGTCAGTGTCAGCTGCCTTTGAAGGACGTGAAAAGGAAGTTCCTGCAGCGTTTCGCTCACTGACCAAGAAGCTTGTTCGCCAGCGCGTTCTGCGCGACAAGATTCGTATCGATGGACGTGGATTGCGTGATATTCGCGCACTCTCTGCAGAGGTTGAAGTTATTCCTCGTGTTCATGGATCAGCAATTTTCGAGCGTGGAGAGACACAGATTCTTGGAATCACAACTCTTGCCATGCTTAAGATGGAACAGCAGCTCGATACGCTTAATCCTGAAAACCATAAGCGTTACATGCATAACTACAACTTCCCACCATATTCAACCGGTGAGACTGGTCGCGTTGGAACACCTAAGCGCCGCGAAATCGGCCACGGTGCGCTAGCAGAGCGCGCACTTATTCCAGTTCTTCCTACACGTGAAGAGTTCCCTTATGCAATCCGTCAGGTCTCTGAGGCCTTGGGTTCAAATGGATCAACTTCTATGGGATCTGTCTGTGCATCAACTCTCTCAATGCTGCAAGCAGGTGTGCCACTGAAGGCTCCTGTGGCAGGTATTGCAATGGGTCTGATCTCAGATGATGTTGATGGAAAGATTGAATACGTTGCTCTTACAGATATCTTGGGTGCAGAAGATGCATTCGGCGACATGGACTTTAAAGTCGCTGGAACAAAAGATTTCGTAACAGCTCTTCAACTAGATACTAAGCTTGATGGAATTCCAGCATCTGTTTTGGCCGGTGCGCTCCACCAAGCTAAGGAAGCCCGACTTGCCATCCTTGATGTCATGAATGAGGCAATCGATGCGCCAGATGAGATGAGCCGATTTGCTCCTCGCATTATCTCAGTAAAGATTCCGGTCGATCAGATTGGTGCTGTGATTGGACCTAAGGGCAAGATCATCAATCAGATTCAAGATGAGACTGGCGCAGATATCTCTATCGAAGACGATGGAACAATCTATATTGGCGCCATAGATGGACCATCGGCAGAGGCTGCCCGTGCGCAGATCAATGCAATTGCAAATCCACAAATGCCAGAAGTTGGCGAACGCTACCTCGGTACTGTCGTCAAGCTCGCAGCCTTTGGTGCATTTATCTCATTAATGCCTGGTAAAGATGGTCTTCTTCACGTTTCGCAGATCCGCAAGATGCATGGTGGAAAGCGAATTGAAAACCTTGAAGAGGTAATGAAGGTAGGAGACAAGATTCAGGTTGAGATCGGTGAGATTGATCCAAAGGGCAAGCTCTCACTCGTTCCAGTCCTAGAAGACGGTTTAACTCCGGCTGCTGAATAAAAAGTAGCCAATGTCAGTAAAGAGATTCGTTCACACTAGTGGCCTTCGTATCGTTACGGAAGAAGTTCCGTCGGTACGAAGTGCCGCAGTAGGAATCTGGGTCAATGTAGGTTCCCGTGATGAAACCCCGGCGGTTGCTGGGGCTTCTCACTTCTTAGAACATCTTCTCTTTAAAGGTACTAGTCGCAGAAGCGCACTCGAAATCTCATCTTCAATTGAAGCAGTCGGTGGAGAGATGAATGCTTTTACAAGCAAGGAGTACACTTGCTTCTATGCTCGAGTGATCGATACCGATCTGCCAATGGCTATTGATGTCGTCAGCGATTTGATTACTTCTTCGATAGTCAGTGCCCTTGATGTCGACGCAGAACGCAAAGTGGTTCTAGAAGAGATCGCTATGCGCGATGATGATCCAAGTGATTTAGTGCATGACCTATACGCTGAAACATATTACGGTGACACTCAATTAGGTCGACCAATTCTTGGGACAGTTGACTCGATTAAATCAATGTCACGCAACGCTGTCTTTAATTATTATAAAAAGCGCTATTTGCCTCAAGATTTAGTCGTCGCTGTCGCAGGAAATATCAAGCATAAAAAAGTAGTGGAAATGGTGGAGCGAGCCCTCAGCGCCGATGGTTTCCTTGATGTCAAAGGTGCTCCACAAATTCGTGGTAACGAGATAATGCGAAAAGTTAAACAGAGACCCGTTGGGATCATCACTCGTAAAACTGAACAGGCACATATGTTCTATGGCATGGAAGGTGTTGCTCGCCATGACGACCGACGCTTTGCTATGGGGATCTTGGCATCGGCCCTCGGTGGCGGCATGTCATCTCGCCTCTTCCAGGAGATTCGCGAAAAGCGCGGCCTGGCTTACTCTGTCTATGCCTATGCCCAACAATTTGCGGGCTCTGGTCAGATTGGTTTCTACGCCGGCTGTAATCCAACAAAGGCGATAGAGGTAATTGAAATTATTCGTCAAGTGTTATCAGATGTCGCAGAACATGGCATGACACACGAAGAGATTAATCGCGCTAAGGGCGCAGTGAGAGGATCCCTTGTACTGAGCCAAGAAGATAGCGGTTCACGGATGTCTCGAATCGGCAAGAATGAGATCGTTTACGGCCATGTGATGGGTTTTGATGAGATCTTGCAAGAGATTTCCAGCGTCACACACGAAGATGTTCGTAAAGTCGCTAGCGAATTTCTCACCAAAACGCCTACTCTTGCCCTCGTGGGTCCATTTAAGAGTCAGAGTACCTTTGAGAAAGTACTCGCTAAGGGGAGTTACCGATGATTAAAGTAGGTGTGCTTGGCGCTGCTGGCCGCATGGGTGCAGAGGTTGTCAACGCAGTAGAAGTGTCTTCTGATTGCACATTAGTTGCAGCGCTAGATTTTCGTGATCCACTCGATCAGTTGGTGACATCCGGAGCACAAGTCGTTGTTGACTTCACAACGCCAGATTCTGTTATGGCTAATCTTGAATTCTTAATTACACATAAGATCCATGCTGTCGTTGGAACTACAGGCTTTGATGATGCTCGCATATCCAGACTGAACGCTCTCTCTGCTGCGCACCCTGAGGTTGGCATCCTCATCGCCCCAAATTTTGCTATCGGCGCAGTTCTTATGATGGAGTTTGCGGTAAAGGCGGCTCAATTCTTTGAATCTGCTGAAATTATTGAACTACATCATCCAAATAAAATTGATGCTCCATCTGGAACCGCAGCGCACACCGCTTCACTGATGACAGATGCGCGAAAGGCAGCCAATCTTGCTGAAATGCCCGATTCTACAGCGACATCACCTGGCAGCTCGCGCGGAGCACTCATTGGAGATATACCGGTGCACTCTGTACGACTCCGTGGATTGATTGCTCACCAAGAGGTACTCTTTGGAGGATCAGGGGAGACGCTTTCAATTCGCCATGATTCATTGGATAGGGCAGGATTTATGCCAGGAGTTCTTCTTGGAATTCGAAGCGTTATCTCTCGGCCAGGAGTCACATTCGGCCTTGAGAACTTTATGTAAGGAGAGGCTAGTCAATGACAGCACATGAAATATCTTCAAAAGAGATCACAATGTACTCGGCCGAATGGTGTGGAGATTGCCGCCGTTCCAAGCGTTTACTAGCAGAGCTCGGCGTTGAGTACACACTCGTCGATGTTGAGTCAGATGCAAGCGCTGCAGCAAAAGTTGTAGAGATTAACGGAGGAGCGCAGTCGATTCCAGTTATTGTCTTTAGCGATGGCACACACTTAACCGAACCATCAGATATTGCTCTTAAAGCAAAGCTTGAATCTTTAAAAATTATCTAGCCTTACTGCAGGTGATATAGGGCAGCCGATGTTGCAGCAGCGCTGATAACAACAACTGCAAAAGGGGCACGCAGCAACAAGGCGATTACGGCAACCGCTAGCCCTGCAAGACGCTGATCAATTACTAGGTTTTTATCGTTGGTAAAGGTCTGTACTGCAACCAGTGCGCTCAAAAGAGCAATCGGAATCAGTGAGTTGATCTTCAATACACGGGGATGGCTCAACCAGCGTTCTGGAACGCTATGCCCAAGGTATTTTAGAAGAAAAGCGATCACACTTGTTGCAATTATTCCGATCCACATCGCATTCATTGTTATCGCCATACGCGCCCACGCAATCCAAAGAGGACGGCCAAGAGAGCTGTCGAGATAATCGGTACTCCGGCTGGTACATAAGGTGTGAGCACAAGAGCCAGAGCAAGTGCGCTAACTGCTAATGCTCGCTCTCTACCTCCGCTAAGTCTGGGCCAGATAAGACCAAGAAAGGCTGCTGGTACCGCCGAATCAAGACCGAAAGCTGCGGGATCTCCCATCGCTTGCGCCCCAAGTGCCCCGATCAGGGTAAAGAGATTCCAAAAAATATAGACACCGATACCGGTGTACCAAAATCCTTGCGCCATGGCAGGGGAGCCACTTTTTTCAAGTGAGATAGCAACACCCGTTGATTCATCGATTGTCAGCTGCGCTGCAATGACTTTCTTTAGGCGGCGGCTACGCAACACCGGTGCCATCTGCAATCCATATAGAAGATTTCGCGTTCCGAGCAGTGATGCCGTTGCTGTTGCGCTCAGTGCGCTGCCTCCTGAGCCCATCACCCCAACAAGTGCGAATTGAGACGCGCCAGAGAATATAAGAAGTGAGATCAAGCAACTCTGTAGAACAGAGAATCCAGCTGCAACACCCGCCGCCCCAAATGCGATTCCGTAGGCTCCGACAGGCAGTGAAACGCTTAAAGATTGGGCGAGGGTGGCACGGTTCACTGCAGACACGGTGGCATTCTGCCCTAGATATCCGCAAGAGGGAAGAAGTAGATAGGTATGGTGCCACCATGGCTGAAGAAGTGATCTATCGTGATGATGTCTCTGTTGAATTAATTAAAGCGAGTGCAAGTGATGCAGATGTAATTTGGGCTGCCCGAGTATCAACTGCTGGTGAACAATCACTGGATGAGATCGGTGAAGATCCCGCTCGTTCAGCCGGACTCATCAATTACTTAGCTCGCGAACGTCACGGTTCACCATTTGAACATACATCAATGACTTTTTTTATCTCAGCCCCCATCTTCGTCTTTCGTGAATTTATGCGCCATCGCATCGCTTCCTATAATGAAGAGAGTGGGCGTTATCGCGAGCTCAAGCCAGTTTTTTACATTCCATCTAAGGAGCGCAAATTAGTCCAAGTAGGAAAGACAGGCGCTTATACATTTGAAGATGGAACGCAAGAGCAATTTGATATATCGGTCTCTGCTATGAAACAGGCTTACCTGGCTGCCTACGATAGCTATCAAAAGATGCTTGATGCTGGCGTTGCACGTGAGGTAGCGCGCGTTGTCTTGCCAGTTGCCACCTACTCATCTATGTATGTCACAATGAATGCTCGTGCGCTCATGAATTTTCTTTCGCTGCGCACTGCTCGTGAGGGATCACACTTTCCAAGCTACCCACAACGTGAGATAGAAATGGTGGCTGAAAAAATGGAAGCAGAATTTGCCGCATTAATGCCCCTTACATACGGGGCATTTGAAAAGTCAGGGCGAATTGCACCGTAAGTTCGTTCTAAATCTGCGCCATCGTTGAAAGGTGCAGTCGGGCACGGTAGGGTGTTGCAATGTTAATAACCGCGCCTTTCGGACGCCTCATGACTGCAATGGTGACCCCATTTACCGCTGACGGGTCAATAGATTGGGATGGCGTTGCAGGCCTTGCTCACCACTTAGCAGAACATGGCCATGATGCCATCGCTGTTAATGGAACAACAGGTGAAGCGCCTACGACAAAGTCTTCTGAAAAACTTGAGATTATTAAAGTTGTAAAGAACGCCGTAGGTTCGCGAGTGAAGGTGCTTTCCGGAGCTGGTGATAATGAGACTTCTTACACCGTAGAACAGGCAAAACGTTCTGCCGATGCTGGTGCCGATGGCTTACTCATCGTTGCTCCGTACTATAACAAGCCACCGCAAGCAGGAATCGAGGCGCACTTCAAGGCTGTTGCTGCCGCAACCGATCTTCCCATCATGATGTATGACATTCCTGGTCGGACAGGCGTTGAAATTGAGAGCGATACGATCATGCGGCTCTTCGAACTTCCTAATATCGTTGCCTTAAAAGATGCCAAAGGAAATCTTGCGGCGACATCTGATGTGATTGCACGTTCTGGCATTCCGGTCTATTCAGGTGATGACATTCTCAACCTGCCATTCCTTTCTATTGGTGCAGTTGGTTTCGTATCGGTCTGCGGACACACCGTCGGCAGTGAACTCAAAGCGATGCTGGAGGCTTGGTTTGCGGGGGATACCGCCCGAGCACTCGAAATTCATCAGAAGTTGATTCCAGTCTTTAAGGGCACGTTTAGAACGCAAGGTGCGATTTTGACAAAGGCTGCGATGAATTTAATGGGACTACCTGGTGGAACCACACGTCTTCCACTTGTTGATGCCACGCCTGCACAGATAGCTACTCTGCGAGAAGATCTCATCGCAGGTGGTGTGCAACTTGGCTAATGTAAATCACATATGACAAATCCTCATCCTGGTCTAGGAACTCCGCCCAAACTTCCAACAGGTGGAATGCGCATAGTCGCACTTGGCGGCATTGCTGAAATCGGTCGCAATATGACTGTCTATGAGACAAAGGGAAAACTCCTAGTAGTTGATTGCGGAGTTCTCTTTCCTGAGGATAACCAGCCAGGTATTGATTTAATATTGCCTGACTTTTCCTACATTCGAGAGCGCCTCAATGATGTCATCGGAATTGTTCTTACCCACGGCCACGAAGATCACATTGGAGCCGTTCCCTATCTCTTGCGTGAACGTGGTGATATCCCTGTCTATGGATCACCTTTAACACTTGCGCTGATTACCGCCAAACTTAAAGAACATCGAATTACCGCGCTCACTCGCGAAGTTAGCGAAGGAATGACAGAAGATATTGGTCCATTTGAATTGGAATTTGTTGCAGTCAATCACTCAATTCCAGATGCTCTTGCAATCTCAATTCGAACAGATGCCGGCCGGGTGCTACACACCGGTGATTTCAAGATGGATCAGCTACCACTCGATGGACGCCTTACCGATCTTCGAACCTTTGCAACGATGGGCGAAGAAGGCGTTGATATTTTTCTCGTTGATTCAACAAATGCTGATGTCCCTGGATTTACCCCTTCGGAACGCGAAATCATGCCGGCGCTGCACCGAGTCATCGCATCAACAAAGAGGCGAGTCATCGTTGCATCATTTTCTTCCCACGTGCACCGTGTGCAGCAGGTAATTGATGTGGCTGCCGAGAACGGACGAAAGATTGTCTTCATAGGTAGATCAATGGTGCGCAATATGAAAATTGCGCAAGATATGGGCTATCTCACCATCCCACCTAATATGGTCCTTGATTCAAAAGATCTCGAGAACTATGGCGATGATGTTGTGTTGATCTGCACAGGATCACAAGGAGAGCCGATGGCAGCGCTTTCGCGCATGGCAAATGGTGATCATCAAATACGAGTCGGTGAAGGTGACACAGTAATTCTGGCTTCCTCATTGATTCCAGGAAATGAGAACTCAGTCTTTAGGGTGATTAATGAGCTCACTCGCTTTGGTGCAAAAGTTGTTCATAAAGCGAATGCGATGGTCCATGTCTCTGGCCACGCTGCCGCTGGCGAGTTGTTGTACTGCTACAACATAGTTAAGCCAAAGTATGTAATTCCTGTTCACGGTGAGTGGCGACATTTGAAGGCAAATGCTCAGCTGGCAATCGAATCAGGTGTTCCACGGGAGAACGCATTTATTATCGAAAATGGAATAGTTGTCGACCTCATAGATCATGTCGCCGAAGTTGTCGGCTCAGTTCCCTGCGGATTTGTTTATGTAGACGGCCAAAGCATTGGTGATATTACAGAGTCTTCTTTGAAGGATCGCCGCATCCTTGGCGAAGAAGGTTTTATCTCTGTCTTTGTTGTGGTTGAGGCGCAGAGTGGGAAGATTATTTCTGGTCCTGATATTCATGCACGTGGCTTTAATGAAGATGAAGCTCTCTTTGATGAAGTGAAGAAAGAGATTGAGAAGGCGCTAGCACGCTCGGTTGCCGATGGAATAGATGGAACCCATCAACTACAACAGGTTGTTCGTCGAACCATAGGTAATTGGGTGGGTCAAAAACATCGACGCCGTCCGATGATTGTTCCCGTAGTTGTTGAGGTCTAACTGATAATATAAAAGGTGTGGCCAAGAAAAAGACTCGCACTCGACAAGGATCTTCCTTCCTTTCAGTAGTCGGTCGTGCCATCAGTAAGGTCTGGTCCACACTCGCCGCGGCCATTGGATCAAGCGTTAGATTTCTCGCTCGTGGCGCAAAGGATTTAGATCCTGCCCATAGGCGTGATGGAGCTGGACTGCTCATTATTGTTCTTGCCTTCGCGGCCCTGCTTGGAACGTGGTTTAAATCAGAGAGCATCTTAAGTGACCTGCTCTACGCAATTTTCTATGGAGCATTTGGGAAAATTGGATTTTTCGCACCAATTATTCTCGCTTACTTTGGAATTCGTATCTTTAGAAACCCGCAAGATTCAAAATCCTTGGGGCGGATAGTAATTGGATCCTTGATTCTTCTCATCTCCGCCACTGGATTCATTCATTTGATTTCTGGCTTTGCAATTCCTTCAGATGGAGCAACTGATATGCGCAGCGGGGGAGGGCTTCTAGGTTATTCAGTCGCCTTCCCATTAGAACTCTTAATGACTGATGTTCTGGCTCGTCCATTTCTTGTGCTCTTATTTCTCTTCGGGTTACTAGTAGTAACAGCAACTCCTTTCTCTGCGGTACTGGCTAAGGCTCGTTCACTCTTCTCTTGGATCTGGAATAAGCGCCCTGAACGAACCGAGCAAGAGTTCGAGATAACAGATACCCCACCATTTGATACCCCAGTTGTTGCTTGGCATAACGATCCTGCCGAGGATGAGATAGATGAAGATGAATTTGATCAAGAGTTCACAGTTGAGATACCGCAACTAACCCCAGTAGCTCCTGCTACGGGTACAGGGGTTGGAAAGCGAATTGAGCAATTACTTCTTACAGGAGATTCAACGTACGAGTTACCTTCACAAGACTTGCTTCGGACTGGGCCTGCATTCAAGAGTAAGAGCAAGGCCAACGAGACAGTCGTCGCTGCGTTGACTGAGGTATTTAAACAATTTGAAATTGATGCCGAAGTTACTGGATTTATGCGCGGCCCGACTGTTACGCGATATGAGGTAGAGCTGGGAAACGCGGTAAAGGTTGAGCGCATCACGGCACTTGCCAAGAATATTTCATATGCCGTAGCCAGCAGTGATGTTCGCATCCTCTCTCCAATTCCAGGAAAATCTGCTGTGGGAATAGAGATACCGAATGCTGATCGTGAAATAGTTGCTTTAGGCGATGTTATGCGCTCATCGGTGGCAGGACAAGATCATCACCCAATGCTGGTTGCTCTCGGCAAAGATGTTGAGGGTAATTTTGTCTGTGCGAACTTAGCAAAAATGCCACATTTACTTGTGGCTGGTGCAACCGGTGCCGGAAAATCTTCCATGATCAATGCGATGATCTCTTCGATTTTAATGCGGGCAACTCCTGATGAAGTGCGGCTAGTGTTAATTGACCCGAAGCGCGTTGAATTGACGGCCTATGAAGGAATTCCACACCTGATCACTCCAATCATTACTCATCCGAAGAAAGCTGCAGATGCGCTGACATGGGTCGTTCGCGAAATGGATTTACGTTATGAAGACCTTTCAACTTTTGGTTTCAGACATATCGATGACTTCAACAAGGCGGTACGCGCAGGCAAGGTAAAGCCAACAGAGGGCAGTGACAGAATTGTTGAGCCATACCCATATCTCTTGGTGATTATTGATGAGTTAGCAGATCTCATGATGGTTGCTGCCCGTGAGGTAGAAGAGTCGGTTGTTCGTATCACTCAACTTGCCCGCTCTGCTGGTATCCATTTAGTTTTGGCAACCCAGCGCCCAAGCGTTGACGTCGTTACTGGGTTGATCAAAGCAAATGTTCCATCGCGACTTTCTTTTGCAACGTCATCTCTTGCAGACAGTAGAGTGATCTTGGATAGTCCAGGTGCGGAAAAACTTGTCGGTCAGGGTGATGGACTCTTTATTCCCATGGGTGCATCGCGCGCGATTCGAATTCAAGGGGCATATATTTCTGAACGAGAGATTGAAGCAATTGTTGGCCATGTAAAGAAGCAGTTATCACCACGATATCGAGAAGATGTCACGGCAGCTCCTGTGACAAATAAACAGATTGATAAAGAGATCGGAGATGATCTTGATCTTCTCTGCCAAGCTGTCGAACTCGTCGTCGGTACCCAGTTTGGCTCTACCTCTATGTTGCAACGTAAACTGCGAGTCGGTTTTGCTAAAGCGGGGCGCTTAATGGATTTGATGGAGTCTCGCGGAATCGTGGGCCCTTCCGAAGGTTCGAAGGCACGCGTAGTGATGATTAAGGCTGAGGAACTTGACTCAGTCTTAGCGACTCTTCGCAACTACTGATCTCACCCTTAAGGTAAAAATATCACCCGATCTACTATGGCCTGATCGGTAGGCATCACCCTACACTTTAACAGTGGGGAGAGTTCTCACGCTTTACTTTTTTAGATTGTTGGTGTGATGACGCTAGGCGAGGCAATACGTAAAGCACGCGAAGACGCGGGCTTGAGTATTGACGAACTCGCACGGATAGTCGTTTTAAGATCTCGGCTGCTCACCGATATGGAGAGCAATGATTTTACACAATGTGGTGGTGATGCCTACGCCCGAGGGCATTTAAGAAATATTGCGCTGGCCACACATGCATCTTCACAGGAGTTTATCGCTCTTTATAACGCAGAACACTCCACAGATTCCCGTTCTATCCATTCACAGCTAGTTGATAATAATGCCGCAGCAATCAAGGGCGAGAATCGACGAATGTCGTGGAAAGCGTTGGTTTCGGTATCTCTTTCAATTGTTGTCCTGATAGGCGTTGTCCAGTTTGCACTCGATAACGTGGAAGGCGACGATGTTGCCATACCGCTAGTGATCGAGTCACCTGAACCATCTAATGCACCGAGTGTTGAGGCGATCCAAACCCCTACACCTGCAACAGAAGTTACGCCTGCAACTTCTGGAGTATCACTTGTGATTACCGCCGCCCGCGGGGATTCAAGAATTCATGTTGTGGCATCAGGTGAAACGCTATACAGAGGACTACTTCTGCAAGGTGAAGAGAAGAGTTTTACAGACCGTGCATCACTCGCAATTTATCTATCTAATGCAGGAGATGTGGATTTAACTCTTAATGGTGAGAAATTAGCGCCACTAGGCGGTCGAAATGAAGAGATACGCAAGAGTTTTTGGGCTAAGTAGCCCCTCACACTGTACTATCTGACAAATGAGTCGGACAGTTGCAATAATTACGATGGGTTGCGCCCGAAATGATGTGGACTCCGAAGAACTTGCCGGCAGATTAGAAGCCGATGGCTGGACGCTTGTTGATGATGTCGAAAGCGCCGAAGTTGCCGTCGTTAATACATGCGGATTCATTGAATCGGCGAAGAAGGATTCAGTTGATGCCCTGTTGGAGGCTAACTCACTGAAGGGGCATGGAACTACCCGCGCAGTGGTCGCAGTGGGCTGCATGGCCGAGCGTTATGGAAAAGAGTTAGCCGAAGCGCTTCCGGAGGCAGATGCAATTTTGGGCTTTGATGATTATCACGATATTTCAGTTCGCTTGCAATCGATCATCTCAGGTCAATCCCACACATCGCATACACCGCGTGATCGACGCTCACTTTTGCCGATCGCCCCAGTCGAGCGTGGCAAGGTACGTGATGAGAATTATCAATCATCCCTGGGCGCAGCAGGTGGACTTTTTCGTAAGCGTTTAGATAGCGCGCCATGGGCTCCGCTGAAGATCGCCTCTGGTTGCGATCGGAGATGTTCTTTCTGCGCGATCCCATATTTCCGTGGCTCATTTATTTCACGTCGCCCAACAGAAGTGCTTAAGGAGGCCGAGTGGCTAGCCCAGAACGGAGTAAGTGAACTCTTCCTCGTTAGCGAAAACACCACTTCATATGGGAAAGACCTCGGCGATCTCATGCTGATGGAGAAAATTCTCCATCAGTTTGGCGAAATTGAAGGAGTTGAACGAGTACGCCTTTCCTATCTTCAGCCAGCTGAGATGCGACCTTCACTATTGCAAGCGATAATCTCGACTGAAAAAGTTGCGCCATACTTCGATCTCTCGTTTCAGCATGTCAGTCCTACACTCTTACGCCGCATGCGCAGATTCGGCGATAGCGAGAAATTTCTCCATCTCATTACACAGATTAGAGCGCTCTCTCCAGATGCTGGAATCAGATCTAATTTTATCGTTGGCTTTCCTGGTGAAACTCAAGCAGATTTTGATGCACTCGCTGAATTCATTACCCAAGCAGAGCTGGATGCGATTGGAATCTTTGGGTATTCCGATGAAGATAAGACCGAAGCGCTTGACCTTGCAGATAAAGTCGATCTCGAGGTGATTTCAGAGCGAGTGGAATCACTGTCATCTCTTGCCGATGAGATGGTTTCACTTCGAGCAGCATCGAGAATCGGCGAGTATGTGCGTGTTTTAATCGAAGATGAGGAAAATCAAGAGGGGCGTGCCGCCCATCAGGGTCCTGAAGTTGATGGAACAACATCATTTGTAGGTACATCCTTTAGGGTAGGGGACTATGTTGATGGAGTTGTCACCCAATCACTTGGCGTTGATCTGGTGGCTGTAGTCAAATGAAAAAGTATTTTTCTCCCAACGTCATCACTATGGGACGAATTCTCCTCATTCCATTCGGTGTCTATGCAATTTTTAAAAATGGAGGAGATGATTCGACTTGGCAGGTTATCGCATGGACTATCTACTTCTTTCTTGGTCTCTCTGATTTACTCGATGGATACCTTGCTCGGGCCACTAATCAGGTGAGTGAGCTCGGTAAATTCCTTGATCCAGTTGCTGATAAAGCTTTGATCGGATCAGCGATGATCTCTCTGTCGATCCTTGGGCGCTTTCCTTGGTGGATTACTGTAGTGATTCTGGCGCGCGAGATTGGGATAACACTCTTTAGGTTAGCTGTGATCAAACGTGGCGTTATCCCTGCTAACCGTGGGGGAAAGATTAAAAGCGCCTTCCAAAGCTTTGGTGTTGGCTTCTTTATGTTACCGATGCCGACAGAACTTTTCTGGTTTAGAGATGGCTTTATGGCGATCGCCATTATCCTAACTGTCGTGACAGGATTTACCTATGTACGATTGGCGCTAAAGAATTAGTCTAATAAAAATAACTATGATGGTAAAAAAGGGGGATAAGAGATGTCACTTGCTCCTGAGATTTCAGTGATTGTAAATGAGATAATTTCTACCCTCGCAGCGCGCAATGAAACTTTAGCCACTGCAGAATCAATAACCGCTGGTGGCGTAAGTTCGGCAATTACATCAGTTGAAGGCTCATCGCAGATATTTCTGGGAGCGATAGTGGCCTACCAGAATAAAGTGAAGACAGAGATTCTTGGCGTGAATGCCGCACTCATCGATATACACACTGTTTATAGTCAAGTGATTGCAGTCGAAATGGCAGAAGCGGTGCGCAAAAAGTTTGGCTCTACCTGGTCGATTGCAACAACAGGAGTTGCAGGCCCAGGACCCTCAGATGGAATTGCATCTGGCACGGTATGGGTGGCCATCGATGGCCCGGTCACCCATAATCTTGAACTTTCCCTCTCTGGCGAGCGTGAAAGTGTACGAAACGCCACAGTTGCCACTGCAATTGCCTCATTTGCGCGTATCCTTAGAGCTCAAACAGTTGAAGGAGGATGACCATGGCGCTTTTACGCGAAGCTGTCGGTAGCTCTCTTCGCGCTGCCCGCGCAGAACAATCAAGAACTCTTCGTGATGTCGCACGCGAGGCTCGTGTCTCACTTGGATATCTTTCAGAGGTCGAACGTGGACAGAAAGAAGCGTCATCCGAGCTCCTTAATTCAATTTGCGAAGCGCTCGGCCTTCAACTTTCAGCGCTCATGAGTGATGTCACTTCACAGATCGCATCGAGCGAGATCGCAAAGCTCACCGTTGTCGACGCAGCCTAAATACGCGGCTCAAGGCGCTACTCACCGTCGTACCGAAGAGGCAATACTTTTGGCGACTAAAGATTTGATTGCAGCATCAGGGGCTTCAAAAATTTCAATGATTGATATTTCGGGGCGATCACAGGTTGCGCGCGCAACTTTATATAACCATTTCAGAGATAAATCAGCGGTTATTCAAGCACTATTACAAGCAGAGATTGGCAGGATAATTCAAGAGATGCAGAACGTTGGCACACCTGCAAATGCTCTTGAATTCCTCTCTCGTTCTATCTCGAGCGATCCAGCCTTGGCTGGACTCCGCATCCATGATCCTTCCTTGTTGGCTCAGCTGCTGATACATAGTGAGCATCCGCTCTATCTCGAATTGGCTCGTGCGATTTTTTCATTGACGCAATCACCTAGCGCGACCGGCCTTGCCATGCGCTGGTTGCTGGGACAAGTGTTGCAACCAGTTACACCAGAGCAATCACGAGATCAAGCGGCGCTACTCGTTGAGAATACTCTCTTCTAGTTTTTTAAGATGATGCGAATCTCTGATCTGCGAGAGCGACTCTCACTTTCGTTTGGCCAGGAATGGGCGTCGTCATTTAGCTCTGATATTGCAATTTCGGCTCTTGATAGCCTGACGGTAAATGAAGCCCTAGCCAAGGGGTACGAGGCGCAAGAAATCTGGAGAGCGGTCTGTAACGAACATCCCGCGCAGACATCTCAATATAAGTATTAGCAAGTATTAGATTGCAATCACGTCTAAGATCCACGGATCAGTAACTGTTGGAGGAGTAAGCGCGCAGGGGTAGGTTTCAGAGACAATTGCATATACATCCTCGGGTGATTTAGCTAGTGAGCGATTTACCAGAAGTATCCGGGCAACTTCCCCCCGAGTTTTCTTTGACATATGAGTGATTACTTTTCGGACTCCGTCAACGACAGTCGAGACTCGAATCGCAACGGTGGTCTCGAGCGGGGCAACCCACACACCCTGATAGGTCGATGATCTGCAGTCGATGATGAGATCCTTCTTATACGACGCTAACTTTTTTTCGACAATGGGGCGCATTGCGCTGTTATTAATCTTCTCTTTATAGTTTTCGATTCGGTCAGTGGGAGAGAGTGCGCCATATTTTGCCGAGATGATGAGAACTGACTTATCGCCGCGAAGCTTGGCGCTGACTGAAAGGCTGGGGTAATCCAGGGCTTTGTAGAGGACTCCGTTATAGACGGCAATCGCTGGCATTGGCCCTGTGGGTGTCTCTCTCTTGCCTTCAGAAGGTGGGAGCAGGATCAGCATGGCCCCATTCTGGCCTGTGACAGGGATGCACAGGGCGAATCTGCGACACGCCGCCCGTGATGTCAGTGGGGAGTGCTAGTTTTCGAACAGGTGTTCGGATACTCTTATACCTGTTCAACCAGAGCGGTTCCATCTTCCGCCCACAGCCCTTCCCAAGATGCTGTGGTCCGTCGGTGGGTCTCCGTACCTTCTGGGCCGTACCTAACGAATGGCATATGCCAGACGTTCTACCTAAGGAGTGAAAGTGGCAGCAAAAGAAGCAAAGCCAGATGCACCATCTGATCGTGCACCATCTGATCGTCAGAAAGCCCTCGATACCGCCCTCGCCCAGATCGAACGTCAATTTGGTAAGGGTTCGGTTATCAAGATGTCTGATAAGCAGGCACAAGTAATTGAAGTAATTCCAACAGGATCTGTCGCACTTGATATCGCACTCGGTATCGGTGGACTTCCACGCGGTCGAATCGTAGAGATCTACGGACCAGAATCTTCAGGTAAGACAACTCTTACCTTGCATGCAATTGCTAACGCCCAGAAGCTCGGCGGAATCTGCGCCTTTATCGATGCAGAGCACGCATTTGATGCAGAGTATGCAAAGAAGCTCGGTGTTGACATTGATGCTCTCCTTGTTTCACAGCCAGATACAGGTGAGCAGGCCCTTGAGATTATGGACATGCTTATTCGCTCAGGCGCACTGGACCTTGTCGTCGTTGACTCTGTTGCCGCGCTTGTTCCACGCGCTGAAATCGAAGGTGAGATGGGTGATTCACATATGGGTCTTCAGGCTCGTCTGATGTCGCAAGCACTTCGTAAAATTACTGGCGCCCTCCATCAATCAAAGACTACAGCGATCTTTATCAACCAGTTACGTGAAAAGATCGGTGTCTTCTTCGGCTCACCAGAGACAACAACAGGTGGAAAGGCGCTTAAGTTCTACGCATCTGTGCGACTTGATATCCGTCGTATCGAAACTCTTAAAGATGGAACAGAGTCAGTTGGTAACCGCACCCGTGTGAAGGTTGTCAAGAATAAGATGGCGCCACCATTTAAGCAGGCCGAGTTTGACATCATCTACGGTGTTGGAATCTCTCGCGAAGGATCTCTTATCGATATGGGTGTAGACCTTGGTATCGTCAAGAAGGCTGGAGCTTGGTATACATACGAGAGCGATCAGCTCGGTCAGGGTAAAGAGAATGCTCGCGCATTCCTCGTTGATAACCCAGATCTAGCAAATGATATTGAGTCACGGATCCGCGCCTCATTTGTCCCTGTAGAAGTTGATGCAGAGATGATCGCTGCCATTGATGAAGCAGCAGCAGAGGTTGAGTTCTAATTTCTCTCCATTTTGCAAAGGTTCCACGAGAATCGAAATCAGGTAGTGAGGGGCTCGACCCTTACGAAGTAGCTCACACAATTGCACTCAATGCCCTTGTGACCAGAGCGAAAAGTAAGGGTGAGCTTCTCGCTCACTTGAAAACTCGGGGGATAGAAGATGATGTTGCTGCTGCAGTCATCTTCAGACTCACCGAAGCCGGGCTAATTAACGATGGAGAATTTGCTATCGCATGGGCAACTTCTCGCCATAGCCATAAGAAGATCTCTAAGCGAATTATTGCCACTGAGCTTCGCCAAAAGGGCGTTACCCAAGAGCAGATTGATGAAGCGCTAGATCAGATCGATGATGAATCTGAATATCGCGCAGCCTTTGATCTAGGTTTCAAGAAGTACAACACGATGTCGCGCCTTGAGCCCGATATTCAGATTCGGAGAATTCAATCTCTTCTACAACGTAAAGGATTTAGCTTTTCAATTATTGGCAGAGTCTTGTGTGAGCTTGATCTGCTCGATCGCTAAGATTTAGCTAAATGCTCGCTGAGGCGAGTGGCAGTTGCAACAACTGATGCTGCATGTAACCGCCCTGGTTGGCGGCCCAATCTTTCAATAGGACCGCTAATTGAGACAGCAGCAATAACTTTTCCATTGGGTCCGCGCACTGGAGCAGAGACCGATGCAACACCTGCTTCGCGCTCACCAACAGATTGCGCCCAACCACGGCGACGATCTGCCGCTAAGTGAGCGGCGGTGAATCTGGCGTTTTTAACTCCACGATGAATTCTTTCAGAGTCTTCCCATGCAAGAAGTATCTGAGCGGCAGATCCTGCCGCCATTGTTAAGGATGCACCAACTGGAACAGAATCGCGCAGACCAGAGAGACGTTCTGCAACGGCAACACAGATTCGAATGTCACCTTGACGACGATAGAGTTGAGCAGATTCACCAGTGGCATCGCGCAGCGCGGCGAGTGCCGGTGCTGCAGCAGCGAGAAGTCGATCTTCACCGGCAGCGCCAGCGAGTTCTCCCGAGCGTTGCCCTAAGATAAAGCGCCCAGATAGATCGCGGGTCACCAGTCGGTGAAATTCCAGCGCGACGGCGAGGCGATGAGCGGTAGGTCGGGCAATTCCTGTCGCTGCTACAAGCTCTGCCAGGGAGTGCGGCCCAGATTCGAGGGTGGCTAAAATCGCTACCGCTTTATCTAGTACGCCGACTCCGCTATTCTTTCTATCCACTAGGTGATATTAACATCCCACCTAGTGAGATGCAAAGTTTGATTGAAAAAGGGGTTGCGATGGGTAAGACACTTGCAGAGAAGATATGGGCCGAACACATTGTTCGCCAGGCTGATGGTGAGCCGGATCTTCTCTATATCGATCTGCACCTCATTCATGAAGTAACGAGCCCGCAAGCATTTGATGGGTTGCGTCTTGCTGGTCGTACCGTGCGGCGCCCTGATTTAACTATTGCCACAGAAGATCACAATGTACCGACCTTAGATATTTTGAAGCCGATTGCTGATCCGGTATCCAAATTACAAGTGGATACTCTTCGTGCGAATTGTAAAGAGTTCGGTATCCGTCTTCACTCATTGGGTGATATCGAGCAAGGCATCGTGCATGTTGTCGGGCCACAATTAGGAATCACTCAGCCTGGTATGACCATTGTCTGTGGAGATTCTCATACTGCAACTCATGGCGCCTTTGGTGCAATTGCATTTGGCATCGGAACATCAGAGGTTGAACATGTCCTTGCAACGCAAACCCTGCCGTCCACGCGTCCAAAGACAATGGCGATTAACGTTGAAGGAAGCCTCAAGCCAGGTGTGACATCTAAGGACATCATCCTTGCCATTATTGCCAAGATAGGAACCGGTGGGGGACAGGGATACATTATCGAATATCGCGGTAGCGCAATTCGTGCACTGTCGATGGAGAGCCGTATGACCGTCTGCAATATGTCGATTGAAGCAGGTGCCCGTGCTGGATTGATCGCACCGGATGAGACAACCATTGCCTATATTAAAGGCAAGCCACATGCTCCCGAGAATTGGGATGAAGCTGTTGCATACTGGAAGAGCTTGTACACCGATTCTGACGCAAAATTTGATATTGAAATAGATCTCAATGCTGACGAGTTGGAACCATTTGTGACATGGGGAACTAATCCAGGACAAGGGCTACCATTGAATGCAAAAGTTCCAAACCCGGCAGATTTTGCAGACCCAGCTGCGCGCACATCAGCTGAACGCGCACTCGAATATATGGGCCTTACTGCTGGCACCCCCCTTAAGGAGATAGCCATTGATACTGTTTTCTTGGGCTCATGTACAAATGGCCGAATTGAAGATCTTCGTAGCGCGGCTGAAATTATTAAAGGAAAGAAGATTGCATCTACATTGCGCATGTTGGTTGTTCCTGGATCAGCTCGCGTTCGCCTCGAAGCAGAGGCCGAAGGTTTAGATAAGGTTTTTATTGATGCTGGCGCGCAGTGGCGAAATGCTGGTTGCTCGATGTGTCTTGGAATGAATCCGGACCAACTTGCATCAGGTGAGCGCTCTGCCTCCACCTCGAACCGAAACTTTGAAGGTCGCCAAGGAAAAGGTGGTCGCACACACCTCGTAAGCCCAGTAGTTGCTGCAGCGACGGCGCTCCGCGGAAAACTTTCATCACCGGCTGATCTGTAAGGGGATTTAAATAATGGAAAAGTTCATTAAGCACACAGGCACAGGAGTTCCACTTCGCCGAAGCAATGTTGATACCGACCAGATCATTCCTGCGGTATACCTCAAGCGCGTCACTCGTAGCGGTTTTGAAGATGGACTCTTTGCTGCCTGGCGCAATGATCCTGACTTTGTTCTCAATAAAGGTGAATACAAAACGGGAACAGTACTTGTTGCTGGTGCTGACTTTGGAACTGGCTCTTCCCGCGAGCATGCCGTCTGGGCTCTTCAGAATTACGGCTTTAAAGCTGTCATCTCATCTCGCTTTGCCGATATCTTCCGTGGCAACTCTCTTAAAGGTGGCCTATTGACTGTCATCGTGCCTCAAGCAGATGTTGAGGCGATGTGGGCGGCGATTGAGGCCGAGCCAGCAACTGCCATTACCGTCGATCTTGAAACTCGAACTGTTACCTACAACTCAGTCTCTCTTGCCTTCACCATCGATGATTACACCCGATGGCGTTTGATGGAGGGCCTTGATGACATCGGATTAACCCTGAAACAGACTGATTTCATCGATGCATTTGAAGAAAAGCGCCGGTCATATAAGCCAACTACTTTACCTATTCGCTAGATCAAGGTAATAGTGAGCGTGAAATCAGGCTTTTCTCGCCAGGGTGATGAGATTGCGTAAAACTCTCAATCCTAGAATGAGAGTTTTTTACGCATAAAAAGTGCACTTTCTTCCAAATATTAAATTGCGACACGCCCACGTGAATAACGGCATCACCCCATAACCTAGTTTAAGTTTTACACAGGTTAAGCAAAGGCTTAATTTTTCAGCGTAAAACTAAGGGGATTTTGATGAATAAAGCCCAATTCATTGCCGCGTTGGCCCCACACTTCAACGACAGCAAGAGGGAAGCAGCTCACGCTGTAGATATCGTATTTGACACAATCACTCGCACAATGGCGCGTGGAGAAGATGTCATGATCAACGATTTCGGTAAGTTCAAGAAGGTTGATCGCAAGGCTCGTATGGGTCGTAACCCGTTCACCGGCGAAACAATCAAGATTAAGGCGTCAAAGAAGGCTCGCTTCTTGCCTGCAAAGGCTCTTAAGGAAGTTGTGGCAGGAGATCGCAAGCTTGCTCCAGCTCCAAAGCCAGCGCCAAAGGTTGTAGCTAAGCCTGCAGCAAAGAAGGCAGCCCCTAAGAAGGCCGCTAAGAAGAAGGTTGCAAAGAAGGCAGCCCCTAAGAAGGCCGCTAAGAAGAAGTCAGTTAAGAAGGCAGTACGCAAGAAGAGGTAATGCTCTTGATAAATAAGGCCCACGCATCGCGCGCGGGCCTTATTTTTTTCAACTATTTATTATTCAAGGAGCATCCATTGCTCGTTGATCAGACTTAGAATAGTGACATGTCGAAATCTGGTTCTTTGACGAAGAAACCTTTAAAGATTCGACTTAATCCTCCACACGGATATCCGCTCGGGATAAACCCAACTTTTCGCTTCTATGCATCGATCCTGATTCCAATCATGAGGCTAATCGCAAAGTACGATTATCGCGAGGGTGTAAAAATTCCAAAGAGTGGCCCCGTGATCGTCGCCTCAAACCACGTTTCGTATTTGGACGCCTTAGCACTTGCCTTCTTTTTATTCTCCAATGGACGTGCGCCACGTTTCCTAGGAAAAATTGAAGTATTT
>JAFMBT010000026.1 GCA_017858325.1 Candidatus Planktophila sp.
CTATCTGCGAGAAGTCACCGATAAAATTATGGCTCGTCTGCAAGAACTATCTGGGCAAGAGTATGTTGATGAGTACGCAGTGAAGGCAAAGAAACCAGGAGCCGAGCCGAGCCAGGGCGATTCAGAAGAATTAGAGTGATTGGATCTCTGCCCTCTGTACTAGGTAATTACAGGTGGGGCATTCAGGGCCGGCATCTGGGAAATCCCCTTCGATTACATCAACGAGCTCTTCTAGGAGATTGTTAAATTTTTGACTATCCCTTTCGACAGGCAGATAGTGTTGCGTGACACCGAATCCGTATGCTCCATCTGCAGTCGGTGTGACTCCGTTGAGTCTCCACACGAGCAGTCCCATGGAAGAGACGGGGAAGGGCTTGCCACGATCAGGTTTTTCTAGCGCGTGAGCATAGGCCTCTAATTGCGGGGCATAGAAAGCGCCGTTATCCCGATCTGAATCTGAGACCTTGCAATCGATAATCCCGACAGAGCCATCTTCGTAATGGGCTAGCAGGTCATAGATCCCGAGGATTTTCCAACTGGTCTCTCGCCCGGCAATTACTAGCGGAGCGGATTTGACCCACTGCCCCCATTGCTTGACTACGCCCGGGGCTAAACCCGGATCGAGATCCTGCATGGCAGCGCGGCGGAAATGTTCTTCCTGCGAATCTGCTAAGGGCTTCACAAGAGGGAATTGCCCAGGCATAGTCACCTTGAACCAGTATTTAATCCAGATACAGCGCTTACAGGTAGAGAGGCCAAAGGTTAGATCAGAGGGTGCGATCGTCTCTCGTGCTGGTTTCTCAGGGCGCTTAATGGCAGATGGGCTCACCTGACGATTAAATCACGAGCGGAGGCTATAACCCGCTACGGCGAGTCGCCGGGGGTCTGAGTTGCGATTAGGGGGTATCTCATGTTCAATAGCGCCAGATATATCGATACGATATATAGCGGTACGATATATAGATCGGCCGCTCAACGTATAGAGAAGGGGGTTGAGATGCGCTCTCGCGCCGACTCCCTCGAACTCGCCCTTCTTGGACTCCTTTCCCAAGGACCCCTCCACGGCTACGAGCTCCGCAAGCGGATGAGCACAATCTTTGGACCCTTTCGTGCTCTCTCATTTTCAGTCCTCTACCCGCAACTGCGTCGGATGTTAGAGGCAGGACTCATTCAAGAGTGCGACCTCGATCAAAGTTCGCGTCGCTCACGGATCGTCTACTCAATTACAGAGACGGGAGCAGAGAGATTTTTAGAGTTGGCCGAGAGCGTCAATGCGCAAGCATGGGAAGACGATGCCTTTGAAATTCGCTTTGCTTTCTTTAGCCCAACATCAAGTAAGAACAGAATAAGAATTCTCGAGGGGCGCCATCGACGCCTGCAAGAGAAGGCCGAGATGCTCCGAGGTGAACTCGAGCGCTCGCCAGCTGGAATCGATAAATACCTAGAAGAGTGGCGTCGCCACTCATTGGAATCGGCTCAGCGCGAGATCGCTTGGCTAGAAGACATGATCAAAACCGAGAGGAAATAGAGTGAAAATCACAACTGGAAAAGGTGACATCCGTGTTGCCATCGTTGGAGTAGGAAACTGCGCCAACTCATTAGTGCAAGGCGTCACCTACTACAAAGATGCTGCTGCAGATCAAGAGATCCCAGGTCTCATGCATGCAACTGTAGGCGCATATCACATCAGCAACGTAAAATTTGTTGCCGCCTTTGATGTAGATGCAAAGAAAGTTGGGCTAGATCTAGCAGATGCAATTTGGGCCAGTGAAAATAACACCATCAAATTTAGCGATGTAGCAAAGACCGGCGTTGAGGTACTCCGTGGAGTTACTCATGATGGCCTTGGTCGCTACTATCGCGAAACAATTACAGAATCCACAGCCGCTGCCGTCGATGTAGTTTCCGTCCTCAAGGAAGAGCAGGTAGATGTTCTTATCTGTTATCTACCTGTTGGATCAGAGGTAGCAGCGAAGTTCTACGCACAGTGCGCCCTCGATGCAGGTTGCGCATTTGTTAATGCACTCCCGGTCTTTATCGCTTCAGATCCAGCCTGGGCTAAGAAATTTGAAGATGCAGGTCTTCCTATTGTGGGAGATGACATTAAGAGCCAGGTTGGTGCGACAATCACTCACCGCATCATGGCTAAGTTGTTCCAGGATCGTGGCGTCTTCTTAGAGCGTACCTATCAACTTAACGTTGGTGGAAATATGGACTTCAAAAACATGCTCGAGCGCGATCGCCTAGAGTCGAAGAAGATCTCCAAGACCAACTCAGTTACTTCTCAACTTGATCACGATATGGGCGAGAAGAATGTTCACATTGGACCTTCTGATTACATCCCATGGCTAGATGATCGCAAGTGGGCATACGTTCGCCTCGAAGGTCGCGCCTTCGGTGACGTTCCACTCAATCTTGAGTACAAGCTCGAAGTGTGGGATTCACCTAACTCAGCTGGTGTGATTATTGACGCACTTCGCTGCGCAAAGATCGGTCTTGATCGCAAGATTGGTGGAGCTCTACTCTCGCCATCGTCTTACTTCATGAAGACCCCACCTGTGCAATACACAGATGAGCAGGCTCATGACAAGACTGAAGCGTTTATCGCAGGAACTCTCGATCGCTAATTCAACACTCTCTCGGTAATAAAAACGCCCGGCCTGCGATGCAGACCGGGCGTTTTATTTCTTTACAGAGATTCGCCTTTGATAAACCCTTTGATGGGAGTAGCCTCTACTCATGAGTAACATCGCAAAGTCATCCACGGGGAGCGTCCTCACGCTCTCCTTTGACCGCCCTGAGAAAATGAATGCGCTTACGCGGGAGATGTATGGCGATCTTGCTAGTGCGCTTAACGAAGCAGCCGGTGATTTTGCTGTGAGAGCGGTAATCCTGACCAGCACAGGTGCTCACTTCACCGCCGGCAACGATATTAAAGATTTCATGGAGAATCCACCAACAACGCAAGATTCAACCGTTGCCGCATTCTTGGGAGCGCTGCTCGACTTTCCTAAGCCACTTCTTGCTGCGGTAAATGGCAACGCTGTAGGTGTGGGAACAACCATGTTGCTTCATTGCGATGTTGTTGTGGCCGATCCGAAGGCATCTTTTTCAATGCCATTTGCCTCTCTTGGCCTTGTTCCTGAAGCGGGCTCGAGTCTTCTCTTCCCCGAACTAGTGGGATATCAACGCGCAGCAAAAATTTTTATGACTGGTGAATCATTTTCGGCAGAGAGCGCGAAAGAGATGGGGCTTGTCGCCGAAATTTCACCTGATGCCTATGCCACAGCACTTACGATTGCGATGCAGATTGCAGAGCAACCACCTACGGCAATCATCAACACGAAAGCGCTGATCAAGGCGAGCAAGCATGATGCTGTTGCCGCCGTTATGAAGGCCGAGTTCGAGTTATTTTCACTTGCTCTCACATCTGATGAGGCGATGGAGGCATTTATGACATTTATGGCTAAGAAAGCTGCAGCGAAAGAAAAGGGAGCACAGTAATGTCAATCTCAGGAAACCTGCAGGGAAAGCGAATCTTCGTCACGGGAGGCTCTCGTGGAATTGGTTTAGCTATCGCTCTTCGCGCCGCAGCAGATGGTGCCTCAGTTGCGATTGCTGCTAAGACGGCAGACCCAAATCCCAAATTACCCGGCACAATCTTTACTGCAGCGAAAGAGATTGAGTCTGCCGGGGGAGTTGCTCTGCCGATTCAATGCGATATTCGAGATGAAGAGCAGATTGCGGCAGCAATTGCCAAGACTGCGGCCGAGTTTGGAGGAATCGATATCTTGATCAACAATGCAAGTGCGATCAATTTAACGCCAACTCTTGCAACACCTGCCAAGAGATTTGATCTGATGTTTGATGTAAATGTACGTGGTACATTTCTTACATCACAGGCAGCGCTGCCACACCTGAAAGAGAGCGCCGCACAAGGTCGCAACCCGCATATTCTTACCCTGTCGCCTCCGTTATCGATGAAGGCGAAATGGTTTAAAAATCACGTCGCATACACCATGGCCAAATATGGAATGTCTATGTGCGTCCTTGGTATGGCCGAAGAGTTTAAACGTGATGGAATCGCAGTAAACGCGCTCTGGCCACGAACAGCAATTGATACCGCCGCCCTACAGATGATTCCTGGGATCGATACCGCTTCATGTCGCACCCCGGAGATCCTCTCTGATGCTGCCTATGTCATTCTCAATCGCGATGCGAAGGAAAATAGCGGAAACTTCTATGTTGATGATGAGGTGCTCGCATCCGTTGGAATTACTGATCTCGAGAAATACTCGGTAGTTCCAGGTACGACCGACTTCCTCCTTGATTTCTTCTTAGATTAAGATCAGACCGTGGTTATCTCTGGGGGACTCTTTGGATCTGTTGCAGGGCTTCCTCTGCATCCCTTGGTCATTCACGCGGCGATTGTGCTTATCCCACTCGCTGCGATCAGCGCACTTGTCATGTCATACCTACCCAGCTTTTCGCGGCGCTATGGCAAGGTAACTCTGGTCATCGCCCTCGTTGCTCAGCTCTCTCTTTTTCTTGCGAAAGTGACAGGCGAGGCTTTTGAAGAGATTCTTGATAAAGATGTTGGAAACCATGCAGAGCTTGGTGAGATAGCACCGTTTATAACGCTCCCAATGGTTGCGTTGACTTATTTACGCTGGCGCTTAGATCGATCAGGAGCAACTGTTGGATCGGCTTGGGCTCGAAGACTTACCTCGATAGCACTTGTCGTGGCTTCCCTTGCCAGTATCACTATTGTCGTTCTCGTTGGCCATTCGGGCGCCGAATCTGTCTGGGGTTGGATCGACAAACTGTAGGAGAGTTTTACTTGCGTGAAAGTTTAAAGAATAGGGTGCTGACCAGCGCACTGACAACCGAGGCTACGATCACTGCCACTACAGCAATATTTTGAAGCGCTAGGTCATCAAAGGCAAGATCAGCAATAAATAGCGCAACAGTGAATCCGATACCCGCGGCAGATCCTGTCGCGATAACTTTCGATAGTTCGGCACCTTCAGGAAGATCGGCGACCTTTGCCTTGGATGCTGCATATGACGCCGCAACGACCCCGAGTGGCTTACCGATTACTAAGCCGATAAATATTCCCCAAGCAATGGCTGAAGTTGCAGCATCTGCAATCGATTCAGATGTAATAACAACACCAGTATTTGCGAAAGCGAAGAGTGGAACAATGACAAAACTCGAGTATGGATGAAGTTTTTCTTCCAGGTACTCGACATATGAAACTGATCCATCATCACTATCTTCGAAATCAGCGCTAGGCATCTCGCGATGTGGAGCCAGTAGCCCAAGAATCACTCCAGCAAGTGTCGGATGAACACCAGTGCGGTAAAGGCTGTACCAAAGCAATAGCCCCAGCAGGATATAGATGAAGAATGAGGTCACACTCGTCTTGCCAAGTAGAAAGATGACAAGAATGGTTACGAGTCCAGCGGCTAGCCAAGAGAATGTAATTCCCGTTGAGTACACGATTGCGATGATGAGAATTGCGCCAATGTCATCAATGACTGCCAAGGCTAAAAGAAAAGAACGAAGCGAGAGGGTTACGGATGGTCCCATCATTGCGAGTAATCCAACAGCTAGGGCGATATCGGTGGCTACGGGAACTGCCCACCCTTCGGGAGCTTGCCCACCTGCGATGAGTAGATAAAGTCCAGCAGGAACTGCCATGCCGCCAACTGCGGCAAGGAATGGCATCGCTGCCTTCTTAAGTGATGAGAGATGGCCAGCAACTAACTCCCTCTTGATTTCAAGTCCTACGACAAAGAAGAAGATAGTCATGAGGCCGTAGTTGATTACCTTTAAAACAGGGAGCGAGAGATAGAAAAACCCGATATCTACCGTGAAAGTTATCGCTAGAAAATCAAAGTATTGGGTAGAAAGTGGTGAATTTGCTATAGCTAAACCAAGGCACGCAGCCAGGACCAAAAAGAATCCTGATGATGACTCTTTATGCATAAATTCAGCAAGGGGTGATATCCGACGCTTCATATGCGCGAGTCTATCGGATGTAATGATTAGTGCGATAAGAGAAGAAACCCCGCCGTGTAATCGGCGGGGTTTCTTTACACAAAGATTCTAGAGATCGTAGTAAAGCTCGAACTCTGCTGGATGTGGGCGCAAGCGGACATAATCAACTTCTTGCTTACGCTTCCATTCGATCCACGTCGAGATCAGATCTTCGCTAAAGACTCCACCCTTAGTTAGGAAAGCATGATCTGCTTCTAAACTATCGAGCACAGCGTCAAGTGAACCAGGAACTTGTGGAATTGCAGATGCTTCTGCGCCTTCAAGTTCGTAGAGGTCCTTATCCACTGGTGCAGGTGGCTCGATCTTATTAATAATTCCATCAAGACCAGCCATGAGCATTGCAGCAAATGCAAGGTATGGATTTGATGATGGATCTGGACAGCGGAATTCGATGCGCTTTGCCTTAGGGCTTGATCCGGTAATTGGAATACGGATACAGGCAGAGCGGTTACGCGCCGAGTAGACGAGGTTAACGGGAGCTTCATATCCTGGAACTAAACGTCGATAAGAGTTCACCGTTGGGTTTGTAAATGCAAGAAGTGACGGTGCATGCTTGAGAAGACCACCGATATACCAGCGAGCCATATCAGAGAGATCACCATATGTTCCTGCTTCGAAGAAGAGTGGCTTTCCATCTTTCCAGAGCGATTGGTGCACGTGCATACCCGAACCATTATCTCCGAAAAGTGGCTTTGGCATAAAGGTGGCAGTCTTGCCACCTTCCCATGCAACGTTACGGATGATGTATTTAAACTTCATCAGTTCATCGCCTGCGGTGAGAATATCCGTAAAGCGGTAGTTGATCTCCATCTGACCTGCAGTACCAACTTCATGGTGTGAGCGCTCAACCAGCAAACCTGCGCGGCCAAGTTCCATCACCATTTCGTCGCGAAGGTCAGCGAATTGATCTGTTGGTGAAACAGGGAAATATCCACCCTTAATACGAGTGCGGTATCCACGGTTGGGCGTGCCATCTGGATCCGAAATTATTCCAGTATTCCAAGCGCCCTCATATGAATCTATGTGGTGATAAGCCTCATTCATTCCGGTCTTAAAGCGAACCGCATCAAAGACGTAAAACTCGGCTTCTGGAGCAAAGAAAGCCTGATCAGCAATTCCAGTTGACTTCAGATAATCAACCGCCTTCTTTACGACTCCACGAGGATCGCGAGAGTACGAGGTGTTATCTGTTGGGTTATGAACGGAGAAGATAATGATTAAAGTTTTCTCAAGACGGAACGGATCCACATAGGCTGATTCTGGAACAGGCAAGAGCTTCATATCTGATTCATGAATGGATTGAAATCCTCGGATAGATGATCCGTCGAACATGAGGCCGTCTGTGAAGACCGCTTCATCAAATGACTCAACTGGAACATTAAAGTGATGTTGAATACCTGGAAGATCGGTGAAGCGAACGTCAATGAATTTAATATCTTCTTTTTTGATGTAAGCAAAAATTTCTTGCGCATTCTTAAACATGAAGTACTCCGATTGTCTGTGATCGATGTGAGGAGCTCGGCTCTGAGACTCGCTGCGATGGCCTAACCCTAGAACCC
>JAFMBT010000027.1 GCA_017858325.1 Candidatus Planktophila sp.
CCCGAGGGGCGTCAATGTATTGAAGCTCAGATCATGGATTGGTCTGATGATTGCGCTTATTCGGTTCACGATCTAGAAGATGCAATTTTTGTTGGGACTGTAAAAGTTTCTGACTTCGAACGAGATTTTGATACCTTGTATAAAGAGATGGTGACAAGTTACAAGAGCGATGCCAGTAAAGATGAGATGGCCGCTGCACTTAATCGCCTGGAAGCACTCTCATGCTGGCCGCGTACCTATGATCGATCACATCGCTCTCTTGCGCGATTGAAAGATTCAACATCGCAATTAATTGGTCGATTTGTACTCGCGGCAGAGATGCGCACACGTGAGATTCACGGTACTGGCGCATTAATGCGATACAACGCTAATCTTGAAATTCCGAGAGAGCAGAAGGTCGAAGTAGATTTCCTCAAGGCCATTGCAGGGCACTACTTAATTAGCGCTGAAGCATCTCAAGAGCGATATGCAGGGCAGAAGAAGTTGATCGTAGAACTTGTCGAGATGCTCTATGCCAAGGCACCGGCTGCGCTAGACCCGATTTTTCTTGATGATTGGGCTTTGGCCGATGACGACATTGCGCGAATGCGCGTAGTCATTGATCAGATAGCTAGCCTAACTGATCCCGGTGCATACGCCTTGCATGCCCATCTGCGGGGCTAATTAGATAGAGTGGGGATATGGCCGGTCGCATAAAAGCTGAGGATGTTACATATATCCGCGACCACGCCCCGATTGACGAAGTTGTCGGTGAATATGTTCAACTTAAATCTGCTGGTGGCGGACAGAAGAAGGGTTTATGTCCCTTCCATGATGAGAAATCTCCCTCCTTCCACGTAACTCCAAGCAAAGGGTACTTTCACTGCTTTGGCTGTCAGACCGGTGGCGACACAATTTCATTTCTTATGAAGATCGATCACCTAACATTTACAGAAACTGTTGAACGTCTCGCCGAAAGAATTGGCTACACCTTGCGCTATGAAGAAAGTGGCAGTGCACCAACTGGGCCATCAGTTAACCGATCACGACTTGTTGCTGCTAATGCTTTAGCTGCCCAATTTTTTCAAGAACAACTCAATTCTTCTCCAGATGCAGCGCACGGCCGAGATCTCTTAACAAAACGTGGTTTTGATAAAGAGGCCTGCACAATTTTTGGAGTCGGGTATGCCCCTGATTCATGGGATGCATTGACAAAACATTTACGTGCCGCCGGTTACAGTATTGAGGAGCTTGAACTTGCCGGTCTTTCCAAGATGGGCGAGAGAGGCCCGATAGATAAATTCAGAAACCGTCTGACATGGCCGATCCGTGATATCTCCGGAGATGTTGTTGGTTTTGGCGCTAGAAAGTTGGCAAGTGATGAACAGGATCAAGGCCCTAAATACTTAAATACATCTGAGACGCCTATCTATAAAAAGAGTCAGGTGCTCTACGGCCTAGATATGGCGAAGAAAGAGATCGCAAAGAAGCGCCAAGTAGTCATTGTTGAGGGTTACACCGATGTGATGGCAGCCCACATGGCCGGGATTACAACAGCGGTTGCAACATGTGGAACCGCATTCGGCGCTGACCATATTCGCATTATTCGAAGGTTGCTGATGGATGATGACGCTTTCCGCGGAGAAGTAATCTTCACATTTGATGGTGATGCGGCGGGGCAGAAAGCTGCGATGCGCGCCTTTAGCGAAGATCAAAAATTTGTCACTCAAACATTTGTCGCCGTTGAACCAGATGGGCTAGATCCCTGCGACCTGCGACAGATAAAAGGAGATCTCGCGCTTCGAGATCTGATCGCAAAGCGTGTGCCACTGTTTGAGTTTGCCATTCGTACTGAACTTAAACTTCATAATCTTGCTACCGCTGAAGGACGAATCAACGCACTTAATGCAACTGCACCTCTTGTTGCGCAAATTCGAGATAAGTCACTCAGACCAGAGTACTCACGACTTCTCGCTGGTTGGCTTGGGGTCGAAGTTGAGATTGTCACTTCAGCTGTAGGCCAAGGCGCGCGAAGAAGTACGATGCAAGAATATGAACCCGATCAGGTCGATCAATCCTGGCGTCCACATCCACAAGAGCCACGCCTCTTGCTCGAACGAGAAGTTCTCAAGGCACGTTTACAGATGCCTGATTTAGTGACTACATGGAGTGAGATCGAGCCAGCAGCATTTACACATCCATCATATGTTCAAATGAAGGAGGTAATTGATTCCGCTATAAGTACAACGATTTCGATTGATGATATTTCAGATGAAAGAATGAAGACCCTCTTCACAGAATTAACAGTTGAACCGATTCGATCTGATGGAGAAGTTTCTGCTCGCTATATCGAAAGTATCGTTGCTCGTCTTCGTGAAGTTGGAATTAGTCGATCGATTGCTGATCTCAAATCAAATCTGCAACGGCTTAACCCTGTAGAAAATCCTGATGAATACAACAGTGCATTTGCCGCCTTGGTCGCCCTCGAGACGGCTCGCCGTGGCCTCCATGAGTTATCGATAGGCTCTCTCTAGCCCCGTTCGATTTTCGCCCACACGCTCAGGTGAGGTAGAGTCAGCACTCAACGCCATTCCCTCATAGCTCAACGGCAGAGCAGCCGACTGTTAATCGGCAGGTTCTTGGTTCGAATCCAAGTGAGGGAGCTTCGCACTAGTTTTACAAGGGACTCACAGATACTTTTAAGCCATAGGGATAAGGATGATGGGTATGAAAGAGATGAAGTTAAAGAGATCAGGAAAGTTTGCAGCAACATTTCTTGCCGGTGCAATCATTACAGGCGGCATCGGAGCAGTAGCCTCCAGCCCAACACCTTCTTCAATTTCAGCATGTGCCAATAAGCGCACTGGAGCTCTCTTCTTATCTGCCACGGGTACCTGTCCAACCAATCGCACCCTGATTCAAATAGGTGGCCCAGCGATGAACGCCAAGGTGATTTCATCCCTAGTCACGCCAACAGTTGTCTCGATTTCAATTTCTTCATCGGCAGGAAGTGGCACAGGGTCGGGATCAATTTACAGAAGCACAGCAGGTGAAAGCTTTATTGTCACTAACAATCACGTCATTGAAACAGCCGTAGCATCTGGCACGATTAGAGTGGAATTTATTAATGGTGACCAAGCCACTGCAACGATCGTTGGTCGCGATCCAATGTATGACATAGCTGTGCTCTCAATTAGAACTGGAAACCTGCCAACTATTGCAATCGGTGATTCATCTAAGGTGTCGGTGGGTGATCCTGTCTTGGCAATCGGTTCACCACTTGGACTTGCAAGCACAGTTACAAGTGGAATCGTTTCAGCACTTAATCGTCCCGTGACTGCAGGACCTGTTGGTGGTGAATCATATGTAAATGCAATCCAAACAGATGCAGCTATCAACCCCGGTAACTCAGGCGGAGCACTCGTTGATTCACAAGGCAGAATGATTGGAGTCAACTCTGCGATCGCAACTCTCTCATCCGGTGGAGTTGGTGGGTCCATTGGACTTGGATTTTCGATTCCGATCAACGAAGCAAAGCGAGTAATCGATGAGATCATTGCAACCGGAAAATCAACACGACCAGTGCTTGGCGTCTTCTTCGATGTGTCATTCACTGGGATAGGTGCTCGTATTCAACGTTTGAGTCCAGGTGAAGGTGCAGAGAAAGCTGGCATTCCAACTGGATCAGTTATCCGTTCCATTGACGGGCTAAGAATTGCAGATAACGAGGCGGCGATCGTCAAGATCCGTTCATATGCCCCGGGTTCCACAGTTACAGTGCTTGTTGATCTGCCAAATGGTGGAGGTAGCAAGAGCTTTAAGGTAACTCTCGGCAGCGCCCCATCCATGTAAAGTGGGGTTGTGGCCTTATTTCGGTTGAAGATCTCACTGCCAGATCAACCCGGTTCTCTCGGTGCGATCGCATCTGCCATTGGCGCTGCTGGCTGTGACATTCGGTCTTTAAGTGTCTTGGAGGCAAAAGACGGTATTGGATATGATGAATTTCTCGTGGCCGTTCCTGGCACAGATTCCACCGATCTTGTCACAGTGCTCTCATCTATGGGTGGCGTCACAGTTATTTCCATCGAAGCTATAACTCAATAAGTCTGCGCTTATTGTGAAGCGTATTCTCTATATTGCCTTTGATCACCTTCATCGTGACTTTGGCGTCCTAAAAGAGGCGAAGAAAAGTAACGATGTAATTGTCTTGGTAGAAAGTGCGCGTATGACTACTGGGCGCCCATGGCACCCGTTGCGGCTTCATTTCTTAATATCGAGTGCTCGACACTTTGCTGAAACTCTCAGATCTGAAGGTTTCACCGTTGAATATTTGATGAGTGCTACAACTATTGATGGCCTAGATCAAGCGCGTACCAAGTACGGTGACCTTCCGATTATCGCTGCAGAACCATCATCTTTTAAGCAGAGTGCAAATTTATTGGCATACGGAGTAACCTTTATCGACAATGATTTCTTTCTTACCCCTCGATCACTCTTTTCTACTTGGGCTGCATCTCAAAAAAGTTACTTAATGGAGAACTTCTATCGCAGTCAACGTATTCGGCTGGGAATTCTCGTTGAGGGAAACTCGCCTATCGGTAGCGCTTGGAATTTTGATAAAGAAAATCGACTGCCGCCACCAAAGAACTATGAATGGCCGCCCTATCTCGAGTTTGCACCAGATGAGATCGATAAAAGCGTTGCTAAGCAATTAGGAATTGATGCCCCCAACACTTGGGCAACAACAAGAGCTGGCGCGCTCAAGGCGCTTAAGAATTTCATCAAAAATCACTTTGCAGAATTTGGACCATATGAAGATGCGATGCCATCAGATAATTGGGCTTTACATCACTCGCTCTTGAGCCCATACATCAATAACGGATTACTCCATCCCTCTGAAGTTGTTGAAGCTGCAGTGAAAGTTTTTGATTCCGGAAAGATTCCCATCGCCTCATGTGAAGGTTTTATACGGCAACTCATCGGTTGGCGCGAGTATGTCAATGGCATGTATTGGTTTCTCGGTGAAGATTATCGAAGTAACAATCAGCTAGGCGCCCAGCGTCCACTACTCCCTCTCTTTGGTGACCCAGATAAGACGGCAATGAATTGCGTGAAATCAATTGTGAGCGATATCAAAGATCGTGCCTGGGTTCACCACATCCCAAGGTTGATGGTCTTGAGTAATTTGGCGCTCATTACAGGGAGTAATCCGCAAGAGTTTCTTGATTGGATGCGTGAGAATTTCGTTGACGCCTCCGAATGGGTGATGGTTCCGAATGTGATCGGCATGGGATTGTATGCAGATGGTGGGGCGATGATGACTAAACCCTACGCCGCAGGCGGTGCTTATATTTCTCGCATGAGCACTTACTGCAAGGGTTGTACCTACAATCCCAAATTACGTGTGGGTGAGACGGCCTGCCCATTTACGACATTATATTGGGATTTTCTTGATCGACATCGCGAAGACTTTACAAAAAATCATCGGATGAGCCAACAGCTCTTCGGCATCAATCGACTCTCAGATTTACCGCAATTGAAAGAGAGAGCGGCTGAAGTTTTAGAGGGTCTTGATCGCGGTGAGATTTAGGTAAGCGGTTCTATTCGCGCGCCGTCGCTTGGAAGAGATGTGAAAAAGCGGGGCACATCAAATCCCGATCTCGCGAATGCTTCTTTGATTGCACTTTGAATTGAGGCAATCTCTCCGGTTTTAACTAAGGCAATCGCGCTTCCGCCAAATCCACCGCCCACCATACGTGCACCGACGGCACCAATTGATATAGCGGTATCTACAGCGCAGTTAAGTTCTGGGCAAGATACTTCATAATCATCGCGAAGTGAGCGATGTGATTCGTTAATGAGTTGGCCTAGCGCTGTAAAGTCTTTATTAGTGAGGGCATCGACTGCTTTAAGTACACGGGCAATCTCTGTCACCGAATGGCGTGCTCGTTTGTACTCTTCTTCAGGGAGAAGATTTTTCGTCTCTTCCAGTTCGCTATAACTCAAATCTCGAAGTGAAACGATTGCTAGTTTTTCGACAACACTTTCACACGATTGTCTGCGCTGGGCATAACCGCCATCCACGAGTGCATGTTGGACTTGAGTATCGATAATGAGTAATTGCAATCCTGATGCAGCCAGATCAAAGGGAATCAGGCGAGTTTCTAGATCACGACAATCGAGTAAGAGCGCAGATCCTGACTTAGCCATGAGGGATACAGATTGATCCATAATCCCGCAAGGTACGCCGACATATTTGTTTTCAGCCTTTTGTGCCAATAACGCAAGCTCTTTCAAGGAATACCCACATGCAAACAAATTATTGAGTGCAAAGGCGACTGCGCATTCAAGTGCTGCCGATGATGACAGTCCTGCACCGAGTGGAACGTGACCATCAATCTCAATATCTACACCATTCTGAATTCCAAGTGCCCAGATAACACCTAAGACATATTGCTCCCAATCGCCATCGCTACCAGGAGCTAATTGATTAATTGAGGTGGTGATGATGTCGTTGCTGCGCTGAGCCGAACGAATGCGGATGATCTGATCGCCACGTTTTCTGATCCGCGCATATGTACGATCTGCGATCGCAAAAGGCAGAACAAAACCCTGGCTAAAGTCGATATGTTCACCAATCAGATTCACCCGCCCAGGGGCAGATGCAATTACATCAGGTGCGAGCCAATCAGACATTTATAACTGTACGTCGCGAAGTTGTCCGGCAGATTGTTCAGGCTTGAGATCCATAATGAAGGCACCCATAGCTGATTCACTTCCAGCTAAGTACTTTAATTTCCCAGGTGCGCGACGAACGCTAGTAATCTGCCAATGGAGACGAAGGAATTCGCGCCCCTCACGAACAGGGGCTTGATGCCATGTTGCGATGTATGCCATTGAAATTCCAAAGACCCCATCAAGGCGGCGCATCACCTCAATTGAAATTGCTGGAAAAGCATCTGCCTGCTCTGCTGTAAGGCTAGCTAAATCTGCAACAGGAGTGAGCGGGGCAAGGTGAATCTCGAACGGGTATCTGGCAGCATAGGGAACAAATGCCACCCAGTGTTCATTTCTAGCAATGATGCGATCGCCATCGCGTAATTCGCGAGCAACGACATCATCAAAAAGTACTCGACCAGTCTTTTCATGATGAGCCTTAGCAACATCGAGCATCTTCTCTACACGCGGAGGTATATATGAATATGCATAGATTTGACCGTGTGGGTGAAAGAGCGTGACGCCAACTTCTTCTCCGCGGTTTTCAAATGGCGTGATATGTCTGATGTAGGAGTGAGT
>JAFMBT010000005.1 GCA_017858325.1 Candidatus Planktophila sp.
TAGGTCGTTCGGATTAAAAACCAGTCTTCTTCTTAGTATTTAATTGAGAGCCTTTTTTCTTAGCCTCTTCATTGATCGTCTTAAGGCCCTGCTCCACTTTCGCTGAAATGGTTGAGTTAGAGACGCCCAGAATTCTCGCTGCTAATAAGGCGGCATTCTTGGCATTACCAATTCCAACAGTTGCAACGGGCACTCCCGCAGGCATCTGAACTATTGAGAGAAGTGAATCCATGCCATCGAGATGAGTGAGCGCTACCGGCACACCAATCACTGGAAGTGTTGTCAGGGATGCAACCATCCCGGGAAGATGGGCAGCTCCGCCAGCTCCTGCAATGATCACCTTAAAGCCGGCTGCAACCGCGCCTTGTGCAAATGCCATCATCTCAGTTGGCATACGATGGGCGCTGACGACCTCTGCAGTATATGAGATTCCTAGTGCGTCAAGAGCATTCGCCGCTTTAGCCATTACTGGCCAATCTGAATCTGAACCCATGATGATTGCTACATCACTCATCAACTTCTCCGCTCATGTAGTCACATGCATGTTCAATTAACTCCTCTAAGTGTAGAAGATCTTTACCCAGCGCCGTGACATGACCGATCTTGCGACCTGGGCGCACCTCCTTCATATATTGATGAATCTTCAGCTCTGGATTTCGAGCCATGAGATGTAGATATGGGCGATACATATCCGTCTTATCTCCCCCAAGAATATTTCCGATCACGGCAAGGTGTGCGCGCATAGTTGTTTCACCTAGCGGGAGATCTAGAATCGCTCTCAGGTGCTGTTCGAATTGGCTTGTAACAGATCCTTCAATCGTCCAATGTCCAGAATTGTGTGGGCGCATAGCAAGTTCATTGATAAAGATATCTTCTCCTTTAACAAAGAACTCAACAGCCATCACGCCGACTAGTCCGACTTTCTGGGCGATGGCTATGGCTAATGCGGCGGCCTTTTCTGCAACGATCTGGCTAATTGATTGTGCGGGGGTAATAGTTCTTACACAAATCCCATTTTCTTGAACGGTATGTGTTACCGCCCACGTGCTTACTTGACCATGTGGTGATCGCGCGACCATGACTGCAATTTCGCAATTAAAATCAATAAGTTCTTCAATGAGCAACTGTGGATTACGTATAAGTACTTCAGCGAGCATTTCTTTATCAGAAATTTTCCAGACACCTCTGCCGTCATACCCACCAGAGATAGCCTTTGCGATAACTGGAAAGGCGCTCACTTTCTCTGCATTATCGATAATGGACCATTGTGGTGAAGGAAGATCCTTGAGAAAGTTTCGCATGGCGCCTTTATCTTGAGAGTAGATAAATGCAGTTGAAGGTGGGTAGATACGAACTCCTGCCGCCTCAAGCCCCTTGATTATCGATAGCGGAATCAATTCGTGCTCAAAGGTGACAACATCACAGTGACGCGCAAAATCTAGAACCTCCTGAAGGTTTTTATAATCACCAATGACGTGATCACAGATTTGCGCGGCGCTATCATCCTTGCTCTGTGCAAAAAGTTTGAGGGTAACTCCTAGCGCGATTGCGGGAGCTACGCTCATACGAGCGAGTTGACCTGCTCCAATAATTCCTACGATAGGAAAACGACTCTTCACCTTCTTATCGTAGATGAATTACATCCCCTACTGAAACGACCTGGCCATCATCGAGATTGAGCCGGCCTTGTTCATCAATTGAGATTGCCGTGGCAAGGATCTCTCGTCCACCGGGCAGCTCGATACGAACATCACTAAGGATGGTGGCTGAGAGGTCGAGATAACGATCCAAGAAGGATTCCCCTAGATCCCAGTGGCTAAAGTCGCTCTCCAACGAATTGAGAATCATTGAAAGTAAAAGATTGCGATCAAGGTTTGACACACCCGCTAGGCCGAGTGATGTTGCGCTTTCCAGCGGGAGTTCCTGGGCTGACATCGAAACATTAATGCCGATACCAATGATCACACCCTCACCATGAACAGTTGAAATGATTCCACCAACTTTTTTCTCGTTGATAAGTAAATCATTTGGCCACTTAATCGAGATTCCAGCATTCACTTTATTTAAAGTTTCTGCAATAGATATACCCGCCAATAGCGGGAGAAAGCCCCACTCTGTGCGCGATTTTTGCGGAGTGAGATAAAGTGAAAATAAAAGTGCGGTAGATGCGGGTGCAGAAAAAGTTCGATCTAATCGCCCACGGCCTGCACTCTGAAAATTTGCAACAATGACATCACCGCTGTGTGCATCTCCTGAGTTAATTTTTTCTGCCAAATCTTCTTGGGTTGATGTCGTGAGATCAACCACGCTTACTCGCCAGTAGTGCGACAATGTGGCAGCGATCTGACTCGGATCTAGTGGCGCTCGTGGCATATCCATACCCATGGCTAGTACCGTATAGACATGAGCCCCGATCTGCACACCACTTCAGGAAAAATTGACGATCTTCGCGAAAAAATTGAAGAGGCGATACATGCTGGCTCGGCTAGAGCAGTTGAGAAGCAGCATGCCAAGGGCAAGCATACGGCGCGTGAGCGTATTGAGATGCTTGTAGATACCGATTCATTTACTGAAATCGATGAGTTTGCGCGCCATCGCTCGACCCAGTTTGGGATGGAAAAAACACGCCCATATGGTGATGGTGTTGTGATCGGTACGGCAACAGTTGATGGCAGACCTATCGCACTCTACTCGCAAGACTTTACCGTCTTTGGGGGAAGCCTCGGAGAAGTCCATGCTGACAAAATTGTAAAGATCGCAGAGTTCGCATTGAAAAGTGGAATTCCTCTTATTGGCATCAATGATTCTGGTGGAGCAAGAATTCAAGAAGGTGTTGCCTCGCTCAATGGATATGGAAAAATCTTCCGACTCAACACTCGGTCGTCGGGTGTGATTCCACAAATTTCTCTCATTCTTGGGCCATGTGCCGGCGGATCGGCGTACTCCCCCGCACTTACCGACTTCACCATCATGGTGAAAGAGACTTCAAATATGTTTATCACTGGTCCTGAAGTTATCAAGACTGTAACTGGTGAAGATGTTGGTATGGAAGAACTTGGTGGCGCTCTTACCCACAATACTAAATCTGGTAATGCTCACTACATGGCTGAATCTGAGGCTGACGCTATTGATTATGTAAAGGCTCTTCTCTCCTACCTTCCATCAAATAACATGGACGGCTCTCCAGTACTTCCACCGACCCAGACATTGGCTAAGAGCGCGGGTGACATCGCACTGAACACACTTATTCCTGACTCACCTAACCAACCGTACGATATGAAATCACTGATTGAAACGTTGGTAGATGAAGGTGAATTTCTAGAGATTCACTCTCTCTATGCACCAAACATTGTTGTGGGATTTGCACGTATCGAAGGTCAATCAATTGGAATAATCGCAAACCAGCCCTCTGCCCTAGCTGGAACGTTGGATATTAACTCCAGCGAAAAAGCAGCACGATTCCTTCGCTTCTGTGATGCATTCAATATTCCAATACTTACTTTGGTAGATGTTCCAGGTTTTCTCCCTGGAACAGAACAAGAGTGGAACGGCATTATTCGACGTGGTGCAAAACTACTCTACGCCTACGCAGAGGCCTCGGTCCCACTTGTTACCTTAATTACTCGCAAAGCCTACGGTGGTGCCTTTATCGTGATGGGATCTAAATACTTAGGTAGTGATATCAATTTTGCTTGGCCGACCGCTGAAATTGCTGTGATGGGTGCACAGGGTGCCGTCAACGTTCTCTACCGCGGTGAGCTTGCTAAATCTGATGATCCAGAAAATCTCAGGCAAGAATTGATTACTGAGTACACCGAAACGCTTTCAAATCCTTACGCAGCTGCTGAACGAGGCACAATCGATTCAGTGATCGAGCCAGAAGATTCACGCGCGTATATCACCAAAGCTTTCCGTACTCTTAAAACTAAGCGCGATATTCTTCCTGCCCGCAAACATGGAAATATTCCACTGTAATGAAATTTTCGATTACTTCTGGAAACCCCACACCTGAAGAGCTAGAAGTTTTGCAGTTAGCTCTTGCTGATCAAAAGCCAGCGGTTCTCAAGGCAGTTGTGAAGCGAAGCGTCTTTGGCTTGCCTCAACTGCGCCAGCCACTTCCCCATCAAATTACATTCGGTGCAAGGAAATTTGATTAGATGCCAAGAATAGTTCTTGCTTCACAATCGACTTCACGTAAGCGCTTACTCGTTGATGCCGGCCTCTCTCCCACAATCATCGTCAGCAACGTTGATGAGGAGACCGAATTCTTCAACACGATGAGTCCAGCAGATATGGTGATTGCTTTAGCAATCTCCAAGGCTCACACAGTAAGAGAGCTGATTGATTATCCAGCAATTATCATCGGCTGTGATTCAACCTTTGATGTTGATGGAATCTCTTTCGGAAAACCAGGTACCGCGGCAATCGCAATTGAGCGAGCCCGAGCAATTAGCGGCCGAAGTGGTCTGCTGCACACTGGTCATTGCATTATCGATACAGATAAAGGAGTTGAGATTGCAGATCGTGTGACTACCAAGGTGACATTTTCGATAATGACTGATGAAGAGATCCAGGATTACATTGATTCGGGAGAGCCGCTTCACGTTGCTGGTGGCTTCACTCTCGATGGTTTCGGATCTCCATTCATCCCTAGCATCGAAGGCGATTACACAAATGTTGTGGGTATCTCTATGCCATTTTTAAGAAGTGCGATAAAGCAGCTGGGATATACGTGGCCTCAGGTTAAGGAAATGTCATGAAACGGGTATTGGTAGCCAATCGTGGAGAGATTGCGGTACGAGTAATTCGGGCTTGTAAAGATCACGGCCTAGAAAGTGTTGCTATCTACTCTGAAGAAGATCGAAGCGCTCTCCACGCGAAAGCTGCAGATTTCGCTTATTCACTCAATGGGGTAAGTGCAAAAGATACATACCTCGATATAGAAAAAATCATCTCTCTTGCTAAGAAATCTGGAGCCGATGCCGTTCATCCGGGTTATGGCTTTCTCTCTGAGAATGCCCACTTTGCCCAGGCAGTAATCGATGCAGGACTCATCTGGATCGGACCACCTCCTGCTGCAATTAGCGCCTTAGGTGACAAAGTTTCGGCTAGACGAATTGCTGCCAAGGTCGGCGCACCACTAGTTGCAGGAACAACTGATCCAGTCTCTCACCATGATGATGTTATTGCCTTTGCGAAAGAACATGGACTTCCAATTGCAATTAAAGCCGCATTCGGTGGTGGTGGACGCGGGCTGAAGGTCGCACACACTATTGAGGAAATCCCCGAACTATTCGCATCTGCGGTACGTGAAGCTATTACTGGCTTTGGTCGCGGTGAATGCTTCGTGGAGCGATACCTTGATAAACCTCGCCATGTTGAGACTCAAGTCCTTGTTGATCAACGCTCGAACGCTGTTGTGATTAGTACTCGTGATTGCTCACTGCAACGTCGCCATCAAAAACTCGTAGAAGAAGCGCCTGCTCCCTTTCTTTCACAAGCACAAGTAGATGAGCTCTACCGATCAAGTAAGGCGATCATGAAAGAAGCTGGCTACGTTGGGGCTGGAACGTGCGAATTTCTGATAGGGCAAGATGGCACAATTTCATTCCTTGAAGTAAATACGCGTCTTCAGGTAGAACATCCTGTCTCTGAAGAAGTTACTGGTATTGATCTTGTGCGTGAGCAATTTAGAATTGCAGCAGGTGAGGCGCTTGGATTTGAAGATCCAATTATTCGCGGACATAGCATCGAGTTTAGAATCAATGGTGAGGATCCGGGACGCTCATTTTTACCAGCGCCGGGTCGAATCACCTCATGGTCTGCCCCATCGGGACCTGGCGTGCGCGTCGATGCAGGATTTCAAGGTGGAGATGAAATTGGCGGAAACTTCGATTCGTTATTAGCAAAACTTGTTGTGACGGGTGCGACGAGAGCGCAAGCTATTGAGCGAGCACGACGAGCACTCGCTGAGTTCACAATCGAAGGACTTCCTACCGCTCTCCCTTTCCACCGGGCCATTGTTGAAGATCCTGCATTTACCCAGAATTTCAAGATTTATACCAGCTATATTGAAAATGAGTTCAACAATCAGATTCCAGCATTTACATATCAGGTTCAAGAGCGAGAGTCACAACCTGCAGCTCAATCACTTGTTGCTGAAGTCAATGGAAAGCGATTTGGAATTAAGGTTCATACCCCCGCACCGATTATCAAGCGTCGCCGCGCAAAGCAATCATCTATTGGTGCTGCTGCTGGAACAGCGCTGACAAGTCCGATGCAGGGAACTGTTGTAAAGGTTGCGGTGGAAGAAGGTGCCACTGTTCAAGCGGGAGATTTAATTATTGTCATTGAAGCGATGAAGATGGAGCAGCCACTGAATGCTCACAAGAGTGGTGTAGTTAAGAATCTCACAGTGGTCATTGGTGAGACGGTAGCAAGTGCTGCAACTCTGTGCGACATCATCGATCTATGACATTATTCGGGCATGACATCAACTGATTTGCTCTATACCGATCCGCTTGAAGCCGCCACTCGTGCGGCAGCAGAGATTGCATCACGAACTGGGGTGGCTTCTCACGATATCGCTTTGGTGATGGGATCAGGTTGGGTTGGCGCGGTTGATGCACTTGGCACACCAGCATATGAATGTAGCGCTGAAGAGATAGCAGGATTTCTTCCACCTGCAGTTGAGGGTCACTCAGGAAAAATTCGCTCATATGCCATTAACGATGGCAACCGCGTGATTAATGCACTTGTCTTCTTGGGACGTACACATCTGTACGAGGGAAAGGGTATGGAGCCCGTAGTTCATGGAGTGAGAACAGCCGTCAAGGCTGGATGCAAGGTCGTTATCTTAACTAATGCATGTGGCGGGATTAATACTGCGTATCAGGTGGGGCAGCCTGTGCTCATTCGAGATCACATCTCCCTTACCGCGCAGTCACCACTAGTTGGTGCAACTTTCATTGATCTCACCGACCTTTACAGCAAACGTATTCGCTCGATCATGAGGTCAGCCGACTCATCGCTACAAGAAGGTGTCTACGTTCACTGGCGCGGCCCAACCTATGAAACTCCAGCAGAAATTCATATGATGAGGACCATTGGTGCAGATCTTGTTGGAATGTCTACCGTTCCGGAAGCGATCGCCGCGCACGCTCTCGGTGCTGAGGTATTAGGAATATCTCTAGTAACCAATGCAGCTGCTGGGGTCACCGGTGAAAAACTCAGCCATGAAGAGGTAATCGCAGCGGGCAAAGCGGCGGCAAGCTCGATGGGTGAATTGATTAAAAAAACTATTCCACAGATAATTTAGTTAAGGGTAATTGAGAAACTGATGGATCTAGGGCTGAAGGCAGAAGTTACTCATTGGATCGCTGATGATCCAGACCCAGTAACCGCATCGGCGCTACAAGCACTTCTTGATGCAGGTGATGAGAAAAAACTCCGATCTTACTTCAATGGCTTTTTAGAATTTGGAACCGCTGGTCTACGTGGACCTAATGGACCAGGGCCATCGTGCATGAATCGCGCAGTTGTTGGAAGAACTGCCGCAGGCATTACCCAGTATATGAAAAAGCGTGGATTCAATCGTGTTGTTATTGGACGAGATGCTCGGCATGGTTCATATGAGTATGCGATAGAGAGCGCTGAAATCTTTAGTGGGGCAGGTTGTGAAGTTTTTCTCTTGCCGAGAGTGCTCCCTACCCCTGTGCTTGCCTACGCAACCAAAGCACTTAGCGCTGATATCGGAATTATGGTGACCGCTAGCCACAACCCGCCAGCAGATAATGGATATAAAGTTTATGTTGGCCCTTCAGCTGATGGAATTTCTTATGCCAATTCTCAGATTATTACTCCAACTGATGGATTGATAGCCGATGAGATCAGAGCGATTACAAAACTTTCAACTCAGCCTCGAGGTAGCAAGTGGAGCGTTGTCACAGAAGAGATCATCGAGGAGTACATCGCGCGCACTGCAACGCTTGGGCCTAAACCAGGTTCCTTGAAAATCGTTTACACAGCAATGCATGGAGTAGGCACCCAGACACTGACAGAAGTTTTCGAGAAAGCAAGCTTTCCACCTCTAATTCTTGTGGCAGAACAATCAGAGCCTGACCCTGACTTTCCTACAGTTGCCTTTCCTAACCCGGAAGAACCCGGTGCGATCGATCTCGCGATTTCAACAGCCAGAGCGCACAATGCCGACTTAGTGATCGCCAATGATCCAGATGCAGATCGATGTGCAGCAGCGATAAAAGATCGCGATGGACAATGGCGAGCGCTGCGAGGAGACGAGCTTGGAGCTATTTTTGGTGAATGGATTGCCAGAACTGCTCCAACAGGAACATTTGGAAATTCAATTGTTTCATCATCTATCCTGCGAAAAATTTCTGCTCACTATGGAATTAAGTTCGAAGAGGTACTTACCGGATTTAAGTGGCTTGCCAAAATTGAAGATCTCGCCTTTGGTTACGAAGAGGCAATTGGTTACGCCGTCGACTCCGAGACGGTCAACGATAAAGATGGCATCTCAGCAGCAATCTTTCTCGCTCAGATAGCTACTACCTTGGCCGAGCAGGGCAAAGATCTCAATGACTTACTTGATGAGGTTTGGGCTCGTCATGGATTTCATGCTACCGAACAGATTTCAATTCGAGTTGTAGATATGGGTGCAATTACCACTCTTCTCGCCCAATTACGAACCAATCCACCACGCGAGATTGCAGCTCGCACAGTAGAAAGTATCGATGATCTTGCAGCACCCAGCGAAGGTCTTCCACCGACAGATGGTTTACGGATCTGGCTATCTGGCGGTACCCGAATAATTATTCGCCCATCTGGGACTGAGGCAAAACTTAAATGCTATATCGAAGTAATTACCTCTGACCGAGTAAAGGCTGAAGCTGAATTATCTTCACTTCGTCAACCATTACGAGATTTTCTAGGAGCTTAGCTTCGATGCGGTAACACTTGCCGCATTAATCTTTGATCGCGCCGCAATTAAAGCTGGAGAGCGCAACCTTATCTCGATGCTCTTCTCTGCAATCCCGTAACGATAACCATAGACACCTAGTACTGGATCAACCTCGTCGTAAAGCCCTCCATCCGTCAAAGTCTCAGTCAATAGATCAATGAGGGCAAGATCGACTCGCTTGACTACGGTAGCAAGTAAGAATTTCTTGGAGGCGGCATCAACTGTTAAAAACTGATCAGGTGATTGAGTGATAAGCCCTGCTGAAAATCGAGCCTTTCCTCCACGATTAGAGGTCGCAATGACTGAGAAAACATCTGTTGCTGATCCCGTTGTTGCAAGATAAATCACGTCATGACCCGACCGAAGTAGGTTTGAGGTAACAGAACTTGCAGATGCTGTAATCGCCCTATAGGTGAGAGTTATTGACTTTTTAGCCGCTCTTGCACCAGGAAGAAATCCCTTATTAAAAATTGCCTTCTGGGATGAGTACCCGATCATTGCAATTTTGCCACTTCTACTAGCTAGCGCTGCAGCATATCCAGCTAAATAAGCCCCCTGCACATCTGCAAAAACAATTGATGTAACGTTGAGTGCATCAACTGTTGCATCATTAAGAATTGCAAACTGAGTCTCAGGAAATTCTTGGGCGAGTTCCTTGAGAGTCGATGCATATCCCGTACCCACTGCAATAACTATGACGCAGCCTTTATTCACCAATACAGTAAGGCGATCCTTGCGATCTTTTGCCTCACCTGATGTGACAGTGGTTTTAAGAGTGAATTGAAGTTTTGTAGAGGCGGCCTTTAATCCAGCCTGAGCCGCATCGTTGAAGGAATCATCTCCTGGGCCGCCCTCATCGTATGCCAGACAGATACGGTGAGACTCTGCCTGAGCCATCGAAATAGGGGCCACCAAAGAGGCTACGAGTAGCACCGAAAGAAGAATCTTCTTCATTACTGAACCACTCCCAATCCCTTGTAGGTAGCATCCAAGGTAGCACTTGCAACTGTGCGCGCTTTCTCGCTTCCAGAATGCAAAATGCTGAGAAGGTGCTTTTCATCGAGTAAAAGCTCTTGTGCACGCTCACGTATTGGTCTGAGATATTCGACAACCACATCAGCTACCGCTGCCTTGAAATCTCCATAACCTTTTCCTACAAAATCACTCTCTATCTGGGAGATACTGATGCCGCTTAATGAGCTATGGATAGTGAGCAGATTGCTGATTCCGGGTTTTTCAATCGGATCGAATTTTACTTCACGACCAGCATCTGTGACAGCAGATTTAATCTTCTTAAGATTTGCATCCGGTGAGTCCATGATTTCAATAACACCTGCAACAGAGCCCGATGATTTACTCATCTTGGCAGTCGGCTCTTGGATATCATTTATCTTCGCGCCTTCCTTGAGAATATATGCCTCAGGAAGGGTGAAGGTGTCTCCATAGCGAGCATTGAAGCGTCCGGCAAGATCACGAGTGAGTTCAATGTGCTGGCGCTGATCTTCTCCCACTGGAACGAGGTTGGCCTGATAGAGCAATATGTCGGCTGCCTGCAACATTGGGTATGTAAATAATCCAACTCGCGCAGAATCAGACCCTACCTTGGCAGATTTATCCTTGAATTGTGTCATACGACTTGCTTCACCAAAACCGGCTAGGCACTCCATAATCCAACCTAGTTGGTTATGTTGTGGCACTTGCGATTGAATAAAGAGCGTTGCTTTATCCGGTGAGATACCGAGAGCTAATAGTTGAGCAGCTGATGCGAGAGTGCGCTGGCGTAAAAGTGTTGGATCGGTCTCGATCGTGAGCGCATGGAGATCAACGATGCAGTAAAAAGTATCGTGTGAATCTTGCAGCTCCACCCACTGCTTGACCGCACCAAGATAATTACCTAGGTGGAAAGAGTCACTCGTCGGTTGTATGCCTGATAGAACTCTCTTTATGCTCATGTGTGTAATTCTTGCATAAATTAGGCGTTCCTTGAGATCAATAGACGCCCTGCACGCTTGCCCTCCATGGATAGTACGGAGATCCGAATTCCATTGATATTGACTACATCACCTACTACTGGAATACGGCCTAAGAAGTGCATTACGAAGCCACTCGTAGTCTCATATGGTCCCTCGGGAATTTCAATTCCCGAATCATCAAATAAGTCTTCGATTGATACTAATCCATCAACCTCGAAATCACCTGTTCGATCTTCGAGCGTGACTTCTTCATCATCGCCATCGTATTCATCGCGGATATCACCAATGAGGCACTCAACTAAATCTTCTAGAGTGACAATTCCATCAGTACCACCGTACTCATCTAAGACAATGGCAAAATGTTGGCGCTGATTACGCATCTCTGTGAGAGCAGGGAGTACGCCTTTAGTACCCGGTAAAAACATTACAGTGCGAACAAGCTCTTGAATCTTTCCACCGGCACTGACAAGTGAGGTGTCGAGTAAATCACGTACGTGAATGAATCCAATTACTTCATCGGTAGAACCTTGGACGACTGGGTATCGCGAATGTGCCTTATCGACCGCCAAATTTATTGCCTTACCAACGGTGAGCGAAGCGTCTATGAAATCTACTTCAGTGCGCGGGACCATCACCTCGTGGATCTGTCTTTCAGAGGCGTTGAAAACTTCTTCTACTATGTCGCGCTCTTCATCAGTGAGGGCTGCATGCCCTACAACTAAATCGAGTAGCTCTTCTTCAGACATTGCAGTGCGCTGTTCGTGAGGATCAATTCCAAAGATACGCACCACAAAATTTGTTGAATGTGAGAGCAGCCAGATTACCGGCCGAAAAGCCTTCGCCGTAAAATCAATGAGGCCGGCAAGTGCGAGCGCAATTGGCTCAGTCCGAGAAAGTGCTAATCGCTTCGGTACTAATTCCCCGAAGACGAGAGAGAAATAGGCGATGATCAAAGTGATTCCAACAAGTGAGATTATTCGCGCAGCGCTGCTGGATAGACCTAAACCTTCCAGCCATGGAATCACATACCGTCCCAGCCGTTCTGCCCCGAGGGCAGCTGATAAAAATCCGCTCAGGGTGACACCAATCTGAACAGCGCCCAATAGTCGGTTGGGGTTAGATGCTAGAAAGGCGACTTTTGCGCCACGACGACCCTTGGTCGCCATCTGCTTGATCTGGCTCTCACGCAGGGATATGAGGGCGATTTCAGCGGAGACAAAGAGGGCCCCTAGGGTGACCAGCAGGGCAACGATCCCCAAATCCCCTAAAAGTGAGCTAAGCGAGTGGCTCTCCATGGTGGGAAAAGTCTACCGAGTTCTCTTCCATTTATCCCCACCTTGTCGTAGCCTTCATCTGCCTGCCAACCGGTAGGCACCTTCATCCTCGGACCGTCGGGCACGTACCTGCCCGGAGAAGGAGTTGCCACATGGCATCTGTCACATTTGAAGCAGCATCACGTATCTACCCAGGCACAATAGCGCCAGCTGTCGACAAACTTAACCTTGTTGTCAATGATGGAGAGTTCTTAGTACTTGTTGGACCATCAGGTTGCGGTAAGTCAACATCACTTCGTATGTTGGCAGGACTTGAAGAGATCGATGCTGGTCGTATCCTGATCGGCGATAAAGATGTAACTAACGTTGCACCTAAAGATCGCGATATCGCGATGGTCTTCCAGTCCTACGCTCTCTACCCACATATGACCGTGGCTGAGAATATGGGATTTGCGCTCAAGATTGCCGGAAAACCAAAGGCAGAGCGCGATAAGCGCGTCCGTGAAGCTGCAAAGTTGCTCGACCTTGAGCCATACCTTGAGCGCAAGCCAAAGGCGCTCTCTGGCGGACAACGTCAGCGCGTTGCTATGGGTCGCGCGATTGTTCGCGAACCACAGGTCTTCCTTATGGATGAACCACTCTCAAACCTTGATGCGAAGTTGCGTGTAGCAACTCGTACACAGATCGCCGCACTTCAGCGTCGCCTTGGAATCACCACTGTTTATGTAACTCACGACCAGGTTGAAGCTATGACCATGGGTGATCGCGTTGCAGTTCTTAAGGATGGCTTGCTACAGCAGGTCGATTCACCACGTAATCTCTATGACAATCCAGCAAATGCATTCGTCGCCGGATTTATTGGTTCACCAGCCATGAACTTGCTGACAGCTCCAGTAGTAGGCGGCAAGGCAAAGCTGGGAGATCTCAACATTGATGTACCAGCCTCTGCTGGATCCTCTGTCACCGTCGGTGTACGTCCAGAAGGATTCGCTCCAGCATCATCTGGCTTTAATGTTCTTGTAGAAGTTGTGGAAGAGCTCGGCTCCGATGCATTTGTCTACGGAAAGCCTGCAGATGCCTCTGTGAAGTTTGCAAATGAATCTGACGAAGGCGTTCAGGTAATCGTACGTTGGGATCCAAAGAATCCACCACGTCCTGGTCAGACGATTACAGTTACGGCTCAGCAGAGCTCAGTGCACCTCTTCAATGCAACAACTGGAGAGCGTATCTAATTCACGTTAAGTAAAAAACCCGCCAGATATCTGGCGGGTTTTTTATTGCTCTTTTTCTGCAAAAGTTAAGCCATCGCCTTCTTAAGGTTCTCATCGATAGAGTTTAAGAACTCTTGAGTTGTCTGCCATGGAGCATCACGTGAGATTAACAGAGCTAAATCCTTTGTCATCTTTCCCTGTTCTACCGTCTCTATGCAGATACGCTCGAGCGTCTTTGCAAAATCTGCTAGTGCTGAGTTGTTATCTAACTTTGCGCGGTGTGCCAGACCTTGTGTCCACGCAAAGATTGATGCGATTGGATTAGTTGATGTCGCCTTACCTGCTTGGTGATCGCGATAATGGCGCGTGACAGTTCCGTGGGCGGCCTCTGATTCACAGATCTTTCCATCTGGTGTCATCAATACCGAAGTCATTAATCCGAGTGAACCGTAACCTTGTGCGACGGTATCTGACTGAACGTCGCCATCGTAATTCTTACAGGCCCACACGTATCCCCCATCCATACGCAAGGACATTGCGACCATGTCATCGATGAGGCGATGCTCATACCAAATACCGGCTGCATCGAAATCATTTTTGAACTCTGCTTCGAAGATCTCTTGAAAGATATCCTTAAATCGACCATCGTAGGCTTTAAGGATCGTATTTTTTGTTGAGAGATATACAGGGAACTTACGCAGTAATCCGTAATTAAGTGATGCCCGTGCGAAATCGCGAATTGAGTCATCGACGTTATACATCGCCATCGCAACACCCGATGATTTGAAGTCAAAGACTTCAAGATTCATGGCTGCCCCGCCGCCTTCTGGGACATAAGAAAGTGTGAGCTTTCCGGGACCCGGCACCTTAATGTCAGTTGCCTTGTACTGATCACCAAACGCGTGACGACCGATAACAATTGGCTTAGTCCAATGTGGGACAAGACGTGGAACGTTACTGATAATAATCGGTTCGCGGAAAATTACGCCACCAAGTATGTTGCGGATTGTTCCATTCGGAGACTTCCACATCTTCTTTAAACCAAACTCTTCAACACGAGCCTCATCCGGTGTAATTGTTGCGCACTTAATGCCGACACCATGCTTTTGGATTGCACGTGCGGCATCGATGGTGACCTGATCATCGGTTGCATCACGGTGTTCCATACCGAGGTCGTAATATTCAAGATTGACAGCAAGGTAAGGAAGGATCAGTGAATCCTTGATGAATTGCCACATAATGCGAGTCATTTCATCTCCATCAAGTTCTACAACAGTTCCTTCAACTTTAATCTTGGTCATTTTCTTCCTTTACTGTGAGTCCGAGAGTTTTCTATCCTTATAGTGATTCTTAAAGCGTGAGGACATCGGCTTGCTTAGCGCGTACTGCTTCTGCGGCTTCTTTAAGGGATGCAAGCTCTGTATCCGTTAACTGTGTTTCAACAACTTTCTTCACACCTTCACGGCCGATTGATGCCTCAACACCGAGATAGACCCCGGTGATTCCAAATTCGCCATCTACCCACGCGCAGACAGGCATGATCGCTCCTGAATCTTCAATAACAGCTTTAGCCATACGAGCTGCTGCAGCCGATGGTGCGTAATACGCAGAACCTGTCTTGAGAAGGGCTACTACTTCAGCGCCACCATTGCGTGTGCGCACAACCAATTCTTCAATCTCTTGGGCAGATAACTTCTCAGATAATGCAACACCGTTAACCGTGCAACGGCTTGGCACTGGAACCATGGTGTCTCCATGTGATCCAAGTGTCAGCGTCTTCACAGATGAGACCGGGACTGAGAGTTTTTCAGCGACAAAGTCGGTAAAGCGCGCGGTATCTAGCATTCCTGCCTGACCCATGACGCGATTCTTTGGGAAGTTGGTAGCAATCTGCGTCAACGCTGTCATCTCATCGAGTGGATTGGAGACCACAATGATGACTGCTTGAGGAGAATGCCTAGCAATATTTTCTGCAACACCACGAACGATTCCTGCGTTGACGCCAATTAAATCCATACGACTCATACCCGGCTTGCGGGGAAGGCCTGCAGTAATAACAACAACATCTGAATTTGCTGTCGCTTCGTATCCGCCGCCATCAGCAGTTGTCGTCGCACCGATAATCTTAGTTTCAAAGCCCTCAATTGAGCGTGATTGGTTCATATCGAGTGCCAGACCTTCTGGTTTGCCCTCGAGAATATCTGTCAGGACAACGGTGTCGAAGATGTTGTACTCGGCTAAGCGAAGTGCTGTGGTTGATCCGTAGAAACCGCTTCCGACGACTGTAACTTTCTTTGCCATATATCAAACCTCTTATAAAGTGAGTGGGGCTAACGATGCAGCCGATTGAGCGTAATCCTACAACCCACGTGGGAGGGCGATTGCCATGGCGAAAAGTGATATTGCAATCACTAGTGGCAGGTAGGTGGGAATCATCCCCCGATGAGGTGTGGTTTTTCGCCCCACCAGGATGATGAAACCCATTGCAAGGGCGATCACTAGTGCGCCAACTCGAATCAATGAGAAGACTCCTGCAATGATGCCGATGACCAGTGCTAGGTGCGCAATCTTGAGTGAGAGAATCATTACCTTTCACTCGCCTCGATGACATTTTGTAAAAGCATTGCCCGTGTCATGGGACCAACTCCGCCAGGCATCGGTGAGATGTAGCCTGCTCGCTTTTGCGCACCCGGATCAATATCTCCAATTAATCCAGTATCGGTGCGTGAAATTCCGACATCAATAAGAACTGCGCCTTCTTTAATCATATTCACCTTAAGAAAATGTGGCACACCAATGGCGGCAACGACAATATCTGCCCTTACGGTGTGAGAGGAAAGATCTTTTGTACCTGTATGCGTCAGAGTTACCGTAGCATTTTCCTGTCGTCGCGTTAAGAGTAAACCGAGCGGACGACCAACGGTAATGCCACGACCGATTACAACAACTTCTGCGCCATTAAGTGGAATTGCGTAATGGCTGAGAAGTGCGACGATTGCTCGTGGAGTGCAAGGCAGTGGCGCATTGTATCCTGCAACTAGTCGACCAAGATTAATTGGGTGAAGACCATCGGCATCTTTAGCTGGATCAATCGCCTCAAGAATTTCCTGAGTATTAATCCCCCGTGGCATAGGAAGTTGAACGATATATCCAGTGCACTCAGATGCCGCGTTGAGATCTTTTACTGCTGCCAACACATCACTCTGGGTAGCACTCACTGGAAGATCTATTCGAATAGATGCGATTCCCACTTCTTTACAATCGCGATGTTTGCCGTCAACATAAGAGTGCGAGCCAGGATCATCGCCAACCAAAATAGTTCCAAGTCCAGGAACCTTTCCTACTAACTTCAGCTGAGAGGTTCGATGCGCTAAATCTTTCTTGATCGAGGCGGCTAAGGCTTTACCATCAAGAATCTGCGCGCTCATCTCTCTATTCTAACCGCTCAGGCGTGGGAGAAATGTCGAGTGCCGGTGAAGAACATCGCCACACCAGCGGCATGAGCGGCCGCGATAATCTCTTCATCTCGAATACTTCCACCAGGTGCAACCACAGCGATGACGCCAGCGCGAAGCAGAATTTCTAACCCATCTGCAAAGGGGAAGAAGGCATCACTTGCTGCCACAGTGCCAGCGACTCGATCACCGGCTCGATCAACTGCAAGTTTGGCGCTATCTACTCGATTGACTTGCCCCATTCCAATTCCAATCGATGCACCATTTTTTGCGAGCAAAATTGCATTACTTTTTACTGCGCGAACGCTACGCCATGCAAATTTAAGATCTGCCAATACATCAGGGGCGAGAATTTCTCCTGAGACTTGCTTCCACCCATCAGTGCTATCTCCTGGAGCGCTAATCAAGTCGGTCTCTTGCAGTAAAGCTCCGCCAGAGACAGGGCGAAGTTCGACTGCACTCACGTGTGTTGCGGTGCATGTCAATATTCGAATTGAAGGTTTTTTTGATAAGACTTCAATCGCACCATCGTCATATCCAGGCGCAATAACAACTTCAGTAAAAATCTCCGCTAACGCGTGAGCCATCTCCAAAGAAACTTTTCTATTTGCTGCAACTACTCCACCGAAGGCAGATACTGGGTCGCAGAGATGTGCTGCTTTATAGGCTTGTGAGATAGTCTCTCCAACTGCAATTCCACATGGATTAGCGTGTTTGATAATCGCTACACAAGGGGCGCTGTGATCAAGGGCTGCTCTCCAAGCAGCATCTGCATCTGTGTAGTTATTAAAGGACATCTCTTTGCCGTGGTGTTGCAATGCACCAACAATTCCACCTGATGAGCTTCTGTAGATCGCCGCCTGTTGGTGTGGATTCTCTCCATAGCGCAGCGAACTTTCTTTTTTATAGATCTGGCCAAACCAATCTGGAATCCCTTGCGATGAATCAAGCCAGGTAGCAATTGCAAGGTCGTACTCTGCTGTCACTCTAAAGACTTCTAGCGCAAGCTCTCGTCGCTCTTCACCGCTAAATCCACCGCTAGCAAGAGCGCTAACGACCAATGGATACTGGTGTGGATTACTAATTACTGCAACGCTTCCGTGATTTTTGCCAGCGCCCCGTAACATCGATGGACCGCCGATATCGATCTGTTCTATACATTGCTCAAAGGTGGCACCCGATGTGATCGTTTCTGCGAATGGATATAAGTTGATGATGACAAGATCAAAGGGTGCAATATCAAGATCAGCTATCGCTTTGAGATGATCAGGATTGTTCTGATCCGCCAAAATCCCTGAATGAATACGAGGGTGAAGAGTTTTGACACGACCGCCCATGATTTCAGGGAATCCGGTATAGCTGCTGACATCGGTGACAGTGATTCCGGCATCACGCAACGTCGTAGCCGTTGATCCCGTTGAGAGAATCTCCACCTGCGCTTTTTGTAACGCATAACCTAGGTCAACGAGTCCGGTCTTGTCATAGACACTTATCAGTGCGCGCTTGATAATTTTTTTCGTCATGACCTGCCAATTTCTTTCATCGATAACAATGTGCCGATCGTGGCAACAATGAGAGATCTCTCGAGAATCTTAATACGCTCGTGGAGAGATTCTTCGCTTTCACCCTCAGTGATATCTAGGCTCTGCTGAGCAATAATCTCACCTGTATCAACGCCTGTATCGACCCAATGAATAGTGGTTCCGGTTCGGCTTGTACCGGACTCAAGAGCATCACGAACTGCATGTGCGCCAGGAAATAGCGGAAGAAGTGAGGGGTGGCTATTAATAATTGGAAAATGTGAGGTGATAGAGCTATCGAGAATGCGCATGAAGCCGGCGCTTACAATTAAATCCGCGTTTAGAGATGTGAGCAGAGTGAATAGATCTCTATTCCACTGCCCTCTATCGGCGAGCATAGGATGTAGATGTACTGGTACCTGATGGCTCTGGGCTCGAAGAATGACCGGCGCATCAGTGCGATCACAAATCAATCCAGCTACTGTGCAATTCAAGGTTCTACTCTCAACCGCATCAAATATTGCTTGCGCTAAAGTGCCAGAGCCAGAGGCGAGAATAACGATGCTCTTCATCGATTAAATATTCTCAGACGGGGTATGAATTTAATGGCGGTGAGTCCAATGAGTAATTCGAGTCCGACTGCGAGTTGAAATTTCCAGATCGAGACTCCGACTGCCCCCATGGCCGATGTGATCAATGAACCACTTGCAAAGTAGCCCAGTAAGCCCAACATAATGATGACTAGAAGGATACTCTGCCACGCGGTCTTCTCTGGCAGCGAGATTGTCCAGTAACCCAAGAGAATACCGATTGCAATGATGAGTAGTGAAAAGAGAAGAAAGTACATATTGGATTCCACTGGAAGTGCTGCAAGAAGCGGCAGGGCAGGAATTTGACCAATCTCTTGCGTCAATGGTGAGAGTTGAGTATCTGCGCCCACTGCAAAACCGGCACCGCTGATATAGGAAAGCGCTGCAATTGCCACATTCGGAAGATAGACGATATTAAGAATGAGAAGCAGAATCGAGCCGAAAATTCCAGGTGCAAGGACGGTAGTAATTAGTACACCTTGATCAAAGTTCCTGAAGAAAGCAATAGCAAAGATTGCAAAACCTAATGAGAGCAAGAGTGCAACTACACGAAAGGCAAAAATAACTGGAAGAGAAAATTGCACTCCTCGCCCAATGAGGAAGGTGCTAGCAAAGGCAATCAGGAATGCAAAGATGGCTGCAAGTGGCCAAACAGGGCGCACTCCATCTGAGCCAGAGAAAAATGCAATGAAGAATGCCGTAATCGCATAAAAGAGTGAGAAAAATAGACGCGCACCTGTGAGATTTGAGTAATCTCCGTCGAGTTTTATTACTGCGCGCTTAAATCCGCTGCGAAGTGCTAGCGCTGGAAAGATCAAGGCGCCAAGAGGAAGGTATGTCAGGCTGCCTGCAACGCCAGATGGCGAAAGGGATAAGTCAAAGTGCACATGGTGGGCAGCGAGCCAGATCCACATCGCGGCGCGAATTGGATCAGATGTCGTACCTGTTGTACTGCCAGCTGTTGCCCACGCAATGAGAGTAATAAATGCAAGAGGTAAAAGGAGAATCCCGGCGCTACGAAGTGATTGTGCAAAGGTGACCGCAAGGACACGTTGCACCATGGCAGATCAGCGCCCAAGAATGGCGCGCATAAAGCGCGCAGTTTCACTAGGAGTTTGTCCGACCTTTACACCCGCGGCTTCAAGAGCATCTTTCTTTGCCACCGCAGTTCCAGAGGAGCCCGAAACAATCGCACCTGCATGTCCCATGGTCTTTCCTTCAGGAGCTGTAAAGCCTGCAACATAACCAACAACTGGCTTTGTCACATACTCTGCGATAAATGCTGCTGCACGCTCTTCTGCATCTCCCCCAATCTCACCAATCATTACGATTGCTGTGGTCTCAGGATCATCTTGGAATGCACGGAGGCAATCAATGTGTGTCGTACCAATAACAGGATCTCCACCGATTCCAACAGCGGTGCTAAATCCAATATCACGGAGTTCATACATCATCTGATAGGTCAGCGTTCCCGACTTTGAGACAAGTCCGATCGGTCCAGCCTGTGTGATATTCGCAGGAATAATTCCAACATTTGATTTACCTGGGCTAATTAATCCTGGGCAGTTAGGTCCAATAATCTGAGTGGATCCTTTATCTTTTGCGTACGTATAGAAAAATGCTGAGTCATGTATTGGGATTCCTTCAGTGATCACGACTACAAGCGGCATTGCAGCATCAACGGCATCAATGACGGCAGCCTTTGCAAACTTAGGTGGAACAAAGACCACTGATGTATTGGCACCTGTTGCTGCCATCGCTTCAGCAACTGTATTAAATACGGGCAACTGGTGGCCATCGATATCCACGATCTGTCCACCTTTACCAGGTGTGACTCCACCAACAACTGCGGTGCCAGAGGCCAACATACGACGAGTGTGCTTTGTACCTTCAGAGCCAGTCATGCCCTGAACAATAATCTTGCTTGCGCTATTGATAAAGATTGCCATTTATTTCGCCGCCAATTCTGCAGCGCGTGATGCTGCTCCATCCATTGTGTCGAGCTGCTCTACCAATGGATGGTTTGCAGCGTTAAGAATCGCACGCCCCTCTTCCACATTATTTCCATCGAGGCGAACAACAATTGGTTTCGTTGCAGTTGAGCCAAGGGTTGCTAGGGCAGCAACAATTCCGTTTGCTACAGCATCGCATGCTGTAATTCCACCGAAGACATTAACAAAGACGCTCTTCACATCTTTATCGCCCAAAATAATTGATAGGCCATCAGCCATCACCTGTGCTGATGCTCCGCCTCCGATATCAAGGAAGTTGGCAGGGCGCATTCCGCCGAATTTTTCACCGGCGTAAGCGACAACATCAAGTGTGCTCATCACAAGACCAGCGCCGTTTCCAATGATTCCTACCTGGCCTTCAAGCTTTACATAATTCAGCCCTTTCTCTTTTGCCAGGGCTTCCAAAGGATTAGTTGCGCTGTGGTCTACTAACCCTTCATGGCTCGGTTGCCGGAACTCAGCGTTTTCATCAAGAGTAACTTTTCCATCGAGTGCGATAATTTTTCCATCGCTTGTCTTTACAAGTGGATTAACTTCAACAAGGGTTGCATCTTCAGCTGCGAATGCTTTCCAGAGAGTGACGAGAACATCGGCAACCTGTTCTGCAACATCTGCTGGAAATGCTGCTTGGGCGATAATTTCCTTTGCCTTTGCAACTGAGATTCCATCTACGGCAGAGACTGGTACCTTTGCTAGTTTCTCTGGTGCAGTCTTTGCCACCTCTTCAATATCCATTCCACCTGCAACAGATGCCATCACTAGAAATGTGCGGTTTGAGCGATCGAGCAAGATCGCTAAGTAATACTCTGATTCGATTGGCGCAGCTTGGGCAATCATCACCTGGTGAACGATGTGACCCTTAATATCCATCCCAAGAATTGCTGCTGCTTTCTCGCGTGCATCTTCCGCGTTTTCAGCAAGCTTTACGCCGCCAGCTTTTCCGCGTCCGCCAACTTTTACTTGAGCTTTCACAACTACGCGTCCGCCCATCTTTGATGCAGCGGCAAAGGCTTCATCTGCGGTGGTCGCTACTGCGCCTGCAAGTACAGGAACTCCATGTTTTTCAAATAGGTCACGGGCTTGATATTCAAAGAGATCCACGAGATTGCTCCTTTATGTAATGGGCACTGCTTGATGGGCACATTTTTAGTGGGTATTGGATGGCGCGTACCTCTTTCACTGTGCTCATCTTAGAGCCCGCGCTAGAGCTTCTCGACCGGCGCGTAGCGTAAAAGAAGGCGCTTTTGGCCGTAATCTCCAAAATCAATCGTTGCCTCCGACTTATCTCCTTCGCCAGCTACTGCAACCACAGTACCAAGGCCAAATGTGTCATGTGACACACGCTCACCAACAGTTAAGACCATCGCGCTGCTCTTTTTACCAGTTGCGCGCGGTGGTGGTGCAGATGCTGTGCGCGCGTTGCGAAGTGATGTCGAAGGGGTGAATGAACTGCCCCCTTCATTTCGCCATTCGATCACATCGGGTGGGATCTCATCTAGAAAACGGGAAGGCGGATTGTAATTCGGCGCACCCCATGACGAACGATATTCAGCGCGAGAAAGATAGAGGCGTTGTTGGGCACGAGTAAGACCAACATATGCCAGGCGTCGTTCTTCTTCTATCTCATCTTTATCATCAAAGGTTCGTGAATGTGGAAATATTCCATCTTCCATTCCAGTGAGAAAAACAGTGGGAAATTCTAATCCTTTAGCGGTGTGTAATGTCATGAGAGTAACTATGCCACCACGGTCTTGACTATCAGGAATTTCATCTGCATCAGCAACTAGTGAGACTTTCTCAAGAAAGCCTGCTAGTGAAATCTCTTCATCTTCAACCAGCTCATCAAATGAGCGCTCTTCATATTCCATTGCAACAGCGACAAGTTCCTTAAGGTTCTCCACTCGAACTTCATCTTGTGGATCGGTGCTTGCTTCAAGTTCTGTCAGAAGACCAGATTGTTCAAGAATTGCTTCAATAATCACGGAAGGTTTTGTCTTTGCTTCTACAAGTACAGCCAGCGCGCTCATCATGGATACGAATTGGGCAATCGATGCAGCGGCCCGAGTGGGAACTTCTGTTGCCTCAGCACACCGATTAAGTCCTTGCCAGAAAGAGATTTCACGGGATGCAGCAAAGAGATCTACCTCTTCCAAGGCTCGATCACCGATGCCGCGCTTTGGAATATTAATGATTCGCCGAAGTGAAATCTCATCTTCTAAGTTGGCAAGTACGCGAAGGTATGCCAGCAGATCCTTTACCTCCTTGCGCTCATAAAATCTAAGCCCGCCAACCACTTTGTATGCAAGAGCAGCCCGCATAAAGACTTCTTCAAAGACTCGAGATTGTGCGTTTGTACGGTAGAAAATCGCGGTATCCCCTGGTTCAGAGGTTCCGTTGCGTTGGAGAGATCTAATCTCATCTCTGATGAATTCTGCCTCATCGTGTTCGGACTGCGCGATATAGCCGACCAAGGGTGCACCCGCACCGGAATCAGACCATAAGTTCTTCTCTTTCCGAGAAGTGTTCTTGGTTATCACTGCGTTAGCAGCGCTAAGAATATTCTGGCTTGATCGATAGTTTTGTTCGAGAAGAATTGTTGTCGCATTGGGATAATCAACTTCAAATTGTAAAATATTTCGGATCGTGGCCCCACGAAAACCGTAGATCGATTGATCGGCATCACCTACAACACATAACTCTGCAGGCGGCAGGCCATCTTCGATTGAACCCGTAAGTTCGCGCACAAGAATGTATTGTGCGTGATTTGTATCCTGATACTCATCAACAAGTATGTGTTTGAAACGTGAGCGCATACGAGCCTTTGCCTCAGGAAAACGCTGAAGAACTTTTACCGTGTTGAGAATCAGGTCATCAAAATCCATAGCATTGGCAGATTCCAAGCGCTTCTGATAGACGGTATAGACATCGGCAACGACAGATTCAAATTGATTTGTTGTTGTATGGAGATAATCCTGCGGACCCATCAATTCATTCTTTGCATTTGAGATAATCGATTGAAATTGTCGCGGTGGATAGCGCTTGGGATCTAGATTTAACCCCTTGGCAACAATGGTTATCAAACGAAGTGAGTCAGCTGAGTCATAGATGCTAAATGATTGTGTGAAGCCAAGACGTTGCGCCTCAAGGCGTAGCAAGCGGACACAGGCCGAGTGAAAAGTTGAGACCCACATTGACTTAGCAATAGGTCCAACAAGATCAGCGACTCTCTCTTTCATCTCGCCGGCAGCTTTGTTGGTAAATGTAATGGCAAGGATTTCATACGGCCGCACTTTTCGAACATCCATGAGATATGCAATCCGTCGTGTCAGTACTCGCGTCTTACCAGATCCTGCGCCGGCGACAACCAGAAGTGGTCCTCCCTGATGAATGACAGCGGCCTGCTGTGCAGAGTTGAGTCCATCAACCAAGAGATCTGCAGGCGTTGCCATTTCGTTCATGCGCGGGAGTCTATTAGGATCGGTCAATATGGAGCCTCTTAACGATTCCGAAATAGCGCGTGTATTAGTTGTTAATGCGCATCCTGATGACTCCGACTTCGGCGCCAGCGGCACAATCGCGCGCTGGGTGAGGGCAGGAATCCATGTCTCCTACGTCTTTTGTACCAATGGAGATCAGGGCGGTGAAGAATCTGGATTCTCAAAAGAGGAGATGCCTGCTGTCAGACAGCGTGAACAGAGAGCTGCTGGGGCTGCCATTGGCGTTACAGATATTTCCTTTCTTAACTATGTCGATGGACATCTCGAACCAACGTTGGCGCTTCGCAAAGATTTAGTCAGGCAGATTCGAATCTCTCAACCTGATCGCATGGTCTGCCAATCACCTGAACGTAATTGGGAACGCATTGGTGCAAGCCATCCAGATCATTTAGCGGCAGGAGAAGCTGCAATTCAAGCTGTCTATCCAGATGCGCGAAATCCTTTTGCATTCACCGACCTACTCGACGATGAGGGGCTAAAACCTTGGAGAGTCAAAGAGGTGTGGATGATGGGTTTTGCTACACCAGATCACTTTGTTGATATCACAGACACATTTGATTTAAAGATGGCGGCTCTACATAGCCATGCGTCACAAACTGGCCATAATCCAGAGCTAGAAAATATGGTCCGCGAGTGGGGTCAACGCAACGCTAACCTAGGTGGATTACCTGATGGACGTATCGCTGAGGCCTTTAAAATCATTCACACAAATTAAAAGTTCCCGCTCATTGTTACCGCGCTGAAGCACTTTCAATCACGACCAGTTGAATTGGAAATCCATCAGGAGCGTAATATGCCTTGCCATCTGCTTGCATTTCATATGCACCGACTGCGGCAATTTTCTTAATAATATTTAACCCTGATGTGATCCTCCCAAAAATTGTGTAATCAGGACCAAGTTGAGTATCTGCATAGACCAGGAAGAATTGACTACCGTTTGTCCCTTTTCCACTTATACCCTTGCCGCTATTTGCCATCGCAAGTGTTCCGGCAGGGTAATTCTTTGCACCGCCCTTAGGTAAGTTCTCGTCAGCATATCCAGCCCACCCGGTAGGACCTCCAGCGCCTTCTGCGGTGGGATCTCCACATTGCAGAACGAAAATTCCTTCAGTTGTCAGCCGGTGACAGATAGTTCTGTTGAAATACTTTTTATTCGCAAGAGTTGTGATATTTGTTGTTGTCTGCGGTGCTTTTTTAGTGAGAAGTTTTGCCGTGATAGTTCCACAATTTGTCCGTAATGTAAGAGTTTTAGGAATCTTTTTTGCGGGAACCGTAGGCTGCTTTAGCGTTGCCGGTACCCGTGGCTTAGCAGTTGATTTCTTACATGAGGGAACTGATGTTGGACGCTCTGCAGCCTGCACACTTACTAGTGATGTTGCAGTTAAAGCCGCGGCGATTAACACTGCTGGCAATAGTTTTTTCATGGCTTACTCCCACTCAATCGTGCCTGGCGGCTTAGATGTTACATCTAGAACTACACGGTTTACTCCTTGAACTTCATTTGTGATTCGCGTGGAAATCTTTTCTAAGACCTCATATGGAATACGCGACCAATCTGCTGTCATCGCATCTTCACTTGAAACAGGGCGTAAAACTATCGGATGGCCATAGGTGCGACCATCACCCTGCACGCCGACGCTGCGAACATCGGCTAAGAGAACCACTGGACATTGCCAGATTGTGCGATCTAGGCCAGCGGCTTTGAGCTCTGCCCGGGCAATGACATCGGCCTTGCGCAGTAACTCAAGGCGCTCAAAGGTAACTTCACCAATGATGCGAATACCTAAGCCCGGACCAGGAAACGGTTGGCGCCAGATGATCTCTTCGGGTAATCCAAGTTCAAGTCCAACCTGGCGAACCTCATCTTTAAAGAGAGTGCGCAATGGTTCGATGAGTGAAAATTTCAGATCATCTGGAAGACCACCAACATTGTGGTGGGATTTAATGTTGGCAGTACCTGACCCGCCGCCTGATTCCACAACATCTGGATATAGAGTGCCTTGGACTAGGAATTTGACATCTCCCCCAGCTGCAATATCTCGTGCCGCCTTTTCAAATGATCGGATAAATTCACGACCAATAATCTTTCGCTTCTCTTCGGGATCAGTGACACCTTTCAGAGCTGTCAGAAATTGATCGACTGCATCAACGACGACAAGTTGCACGCCGGTGGATGCGACAAAGTCGCGCTGAACCTGCTCGGATTCACCGCTGCGCAAAAGTCCGTGATCAACAAAGACACAGGTGAGTTGATTACCCACTGCTTTTTGAATAATCGCCGCCGCTACCGCTGAATCAACTCCACCGGAAAGTCCGCAGATAACGCGCTTGGCACCAATTACTTCGCGTGCTTTTTTAATTTCAACAGCTGCGATATTTGAGGTGGTCCAGGTGGCTGGGCATTTGGCGATATTGATTAACCAATTTGTAAGAATTGCCTGTCCATGTTCTGAGTGAAGAACTTCTGGATGAAACTGCACTCCGGCGAGCAACCCTGTCTCGTTTTCAAAGGCTGCGATCTGGGTATCTGAAGTTGATGCGCTAACGCTAAATCCTGTCGGTGCTTGAGTGACAGCATCTCCATGTGACATCCATACTTTTTGCCCCTGTGGCAGAGCTGAGAAAACTTTTGAAGTTGTCACGGCAGTGAGATCCGTTCGACCGTATTCAGATTTTCCTGTTTGGCTTACAACCCCACCCAGCCCTTGTGCCATTGCTTGAAATCCATAGCAGATTCCAAAGACAGGAATTCCAAGTGTGAGAATGGATGAATCAAAGGCGGGAGCATTTTCTGCATAGACACTTGATGGGCCACCAGAGAGAATAATTGCAGAAGGGTTCTTTGCAAGAACTTCTGTAGATGTAATCGAATGCGGAACTAACTCTGAATACACATTGGCTTCACGAACTCGACGTGCAATCAGTTGGGCATATTGCGCACCGAAATCGACGACTAGGACGCCACCAGATGGGACGCCACCAGATGGGACGCCACCGGATGGGACGCCACCGGACGTGACGTTACTTGCCATGGCTAATAAGCACCTCTACACGCTGGAAAGATTTCACATCTGAATATCCACACGTTGCCATCGAGCGGCGAAGTGCGCCAAATAAATTCATCGAGCCATCTGCGCTATGTGATGGTCCCAGCAAGATCTCTTCAAGTGAACCAACGGTGCCGACATTTACGCGCTCACCTCGTGGAAGCTGGCTGTGATGGGCCTCTGATCCCCAGTGCCATCCAAGTCCCGGTGCTTCACTCGCCTTTGCAAGTGGAGATCCCATCATCACTGCATCTGCGCCCATGGCAATTGCTTTAGCAATATCGCCAGAGCGACCGACTGCACCATCTGCAATAACGTGAACATAGCGTCCACCAGATTCATCAAGGTATTCCCGTCGCGCCGCTGCAACTTCTGCCACAGCAGATGCCATTGGAACTTCGATTCCCAAAACTTTTCGAGTGGTATGTGCTGCTCCACCGCCAAACCCAACCAGGACACCGGCGGCACCAGCACGCATTAAGTGAAGCGAACCAGTTGTAGTTGCAACCCCGCCGACAATCACAGGAACATCGAGCTCATAGATAAATTTCTTTAAATTCAACTCTTCGCGCTCTGATGCAACATGCTCAGCCGAGACAGTTGTTCCGCGGATTACAAAGATATCTACGCCAGCTGCGATCACAGCCTTATGAAATTCAGCAGTCCGCGCTGGTGAGAGCGATGCTGCAACAGTGACGCCAGCATCGCGAATTGTTCTGATGCGCTCTTTAATCAGTTCTGGGCGAATCGGTGCGCTATAAATTTCCTGCATACGACGAGTTGCATGCTTATCTGGCATCGATGCAATCTCACCCAAAGGAATGCGCGGATCCTCATAACGAGTCCATAATCCTTCGAGGTTGAGTACGCCTAGACCACCTAAGCGACCAATCTCAATCGCCGTTTCTGGAGAGACAACAGAATCCATAGGCGCCGCCAACATCGGTAGTTCAAATTTGTAGGCATCGATCTGCCACGTTGTTGAGACATCTTCTGGGTCGCGCGTGCGGCGACTTGGCACAATGGCAATATCGTCAAATGAGTAAGCCTGGCGAGCGCGCTTTCCGGGGGCGATTTCGATATCCATGAGTGCTCTCCTTACTTAGCCTTCGAATAATTAGGTGCATCGGCAACGTGGAGAACATCGTGAGGATGGCTCTCTTGCAGCCCTGCGGCGGTAATTTGAATTAAGTGTCCATCGCGGCGCAGGGTGGCAATATCTGGAGCTCCGGCATATCCCATACCGCTGCGCAAGCCCCCAATAAGTTGGTGCACAACCTCTGCTACTGATCCACGATATGCAACTTTGCCTTCAATACCTTCCGGAACTAATTTATCTTCGCTCAGAACATCATCTTGCATGTAGCGATCTTTCGAATATGACTTCTGTTCACCACGCGATTGCATCGCACCGAGTGAACCCATGCCGCGATAGGTCTTGAATTTGCGACCATCAATTTCAATTAACTCACCTGGCGACTCATCACATCCGGCTAATAGTGAACCAAGCATCACAGAGTGTGCACCGGCGACAATTGCCTTAACGATGTCACCTGAATATTGAAGTCCACCATCGGCGATCAATGGAATGCCAGCTTTATTGCAGGCCTTTGCTGCCTCCATAATTGCGGTCACTTGTGGAACACCGACACCTGCAACAACGCGAGTTGTACAGATTGATCCTGGACCAACTCCGACTTTGACCGCATCCGCTCCGGCGTTGATCAGAGCCTGTGCACCGGCACGTGTTGCCACATTGCCGCCGATCACTTCAGTTATTGGTGAAAACTTTTTAATGCGTTCGATCGCCTCTAGCACTGCGCGGTGATGACCGTGCGCGGTATCGACAACAACTACATCAACGCCAGCTTCAATCAGTGCTTGCGCACGTGCAAATCCATCATCGCCCACACCAACGGCAGCTCCTGCCAGGCCAACGTTTTTAACTAACTTCACGTGAGTGACTTGATCTTGAATGGAAAAGTTTCGGTGAATAATTCCGATGCCGCCAGCTTTTGCCATGGCAATTCCCATGGCCGATTCGGTCACTGTATCCATCGCAGATGATGCCAGCGGAAGAGCGAGTGAGATATTGCGCGTTAACCAGGTCGATGTATCTACCTCGCTTGGGACAACTTCAGAGGCATCAGGCAGTAGCAATACATCGTCATAGGTCAGCCCCAACATGGTGACCTTGTCGTGCTCGCTCATGGGCGCTCCTGACTACCGCGTAAGGGCAAAGTCTATCGGTGCGTTTAAGCCCCTATTGCCAGCGTGATTTCATCGACAGCCTCGCTCAATGAGGAGACGGAGCGAGCGCCAGCGCCCGACTGTTCATCCCAGCCCGGGCCGCCGAGAACAATGCGTGGGGCGGGGCGAACTCGCGGCAATTCGGTGATGAATTGTGATTTGGCATGCACCGGCAATTGGGCCCATAGGAATATGGCAGGGGGTGCAAAGCGAGTCACCATTGCAGTCAAGGCTTCCAGCGGAGTTCGCGCACCAAGAAATTGTGTTTCGATTCCGCGTTCGGCCAGCGCCGCAGCAAGTGCATGGAGTGCGAGTGAGTGCATCTCTTCACCGACTGATGCAAGTAAGACAGGTCGTGCATTTGTTGGGGTGATAATTTCGGCAGCTGATTCGCGAAGAACGCGTTTAAGAATTTCGGTGAGCATGTGTTCAATCTCAACGCCAGTACCGGTCCTGGCCCACTCACTACCTACCTCTACGAGCACTGGTACAAAAACATCTTGCCAAGCACTGATAATTCCATTCTCTGCAATCTCGTTGCGCAACATTGTTTCCACAAAAATTGAATCTAAAGCATTAACTGCACTCAAAATTGCTTGAATAGTTTCATCGCATTCGCGACAGAGGGAGACCATCTCTTCGATAACAACCGTGCCCTCATGATTTCTAGCCTGCTCGGCAGCATCTGCTGGTGCCACACCTGAACTAATAAGGCGTCGCATCAAGGTTAGTTTTGCCAGATCGCCTGGACAATACTTACGGTGCGATCCCACTTCGTGAGCTTGGGGGCCAACGCCATACCTGCGTGCCCAGGTGCGAAGAGTTGCCGGGGCAACACCAATCCTGCGAGCCACCGCCGTCACGCTCAGGAGCTCTCCTGTGGCCAATGGCGGCTGCTCTGCTGGGCTCATGGGGTAATCGTGGCGTGAAGTGGCGCACCTCACCACTTGAAACCACGCTTATTAGGAAATTTTTTCGCCGCTGAAGCGGTTGTGACGCGATAGGTACTTGAACAACCTATGAAACGGTTGTATGGTTGGGCAACACGAAGAACGAATAGGAGTAGAGAGATGGCTGAGATTTCACGCTTACCGATTCCCGTAATGGAAGAGTGGGAATGGCAGTACCAAGGCGCTTGTCGCGATCTTGATCCTGAGATGTTCTTCCATCCCGATGGAGAGCGCGGCCCACGCCGTCGCAATCGCGAAAATGCAGCGAAGGCGGTCTGCGCGAGCTGTCCTGTCATCGCTGCCTGCCGCGCCCATGCCCTAGCCGTGCAAGAGCCTTATGGAATCTGGGGAGGTCTTTCAGAAGATGATCGCACCGCAATCCTGGAGCGCCAAGGCGTCACACCTATAACTATTCCGGCATCCATTGTTGCCGAAGCTACGGTCTCGCACGCAAGTTAATTCATAGATCTTTACATGAGAAAACCCCCGCGAATAATTTCGCGGGGGTTTTCTCGTTAATGCATTTTTTACAAGCTAGTGGCTGTGACCGCCAGGTCCATGTGAATGGCCGTGGTCGCCTGCTGCTGGCTCTTCATCGGCTGGGCGCTCGTATACAAGTGCTTCAGTGGTGATGAACATTGCAGCAATTGATGCAGCGTTAGCAAGTGCTGAACGCGTCACCTTTACTGGATCGATGACGCCATCTTTTGCAAGATCGCCATAGATATCAGTTGCTGCGTTAAAGCCTTCATTGACCTTAAGTGCGCGCACCTTTGCAACAACGACGTAGCCTTCAAGGCCAGCGTTCTCGGCAATCCAACGAAGTGGCTCATCGCATGCCTTGCGCACAAGACGAACTCCGACTGCCTTATCTCCAGTGAATCCAAGATCGCCTTCGAGAGCATCTGCTGCATGCACAAGTGCTGCGCCACCGCCGATAACAATGCCTTCTTCAACTGCTGCACGAGTAGCTGAGATCGCATCCTCTAGGCGAAGCTTCTTCTCTTTAAGTTCGACTTCAGTATGTGCTCCAACTTTGATGACGCAGACGCCACCTGAAAGCTTTGCAACACGCTCTTGCAACTTCTCTTTATCCCAATCAGAGTCAGATGCTGCAATCTCGTTACGGATCTCAGTGGTACGAGCAACAACTGCTGCCTTATCCCCTGCTCCATCAACGATTGTTGTTGCATCCTTTGTAATAACAATGCGGCGAGCGCGACCAAGATCTGTCAGTGCAACCTGATCAAGCTTCATACCGATCTCACTTGAGACAACCTGTCCGCCGGTCAAGATTGCAATATCTTGCAACATTGCCTTGCGACGATCTCCAAAGCCAGGAGCCTTAACAGCTGCTGATGTGAAGACTCCACGCATACGGTTTACAACAAGTGTGGAAAGCGCTTCGCCCTCAACATCTTCTGCGATGATCAAGAGTGGCTTACCTGCCTGTGAAACCTTTTCCAAAATAGGAAGAAGTTCAGCTAGGGATGAGATTTTGTTGGCAGAGATCAAGATGTAGGCATCATCTAATACTGATTCCATGCGATCTTGGTCTGTCACAAAGTAAGGCGAGATGTAACCCTTATCGAATTGCATACCTTCTGTGAATTCGAGTTCAACAGTTGCAGTTGATGCTTCTTCTACAGTGATAACGCCATCTTTGCCGACCTTATCCATCGCCTCTGCGATGAGATCTCCGATGGTGCGATCCTTGGCAGAGATTGTTGCAACATCTGCAATCTGCGCGCGATCCTTTACCGGGATAGCAATTTCATGCAGCTTCTTTGATACTGCTGCAACGGCTGCTTCGATTCCAAGCTTGAGATCCATTGGCTGGGCACCGGCGGCAAGGTTACGAAGACCTTCCTTGACCATTGCTTGTGCCAGAACGGTCGCAGTTGTTGTTCCATCGCCTGCAACATCGTTTGTCTTTGTTGCAACTTCTTTAACAAGCTGTGCGCCCATGTTCTCGGCAGGATCTGAAAGTTCAATCTCTTTTGCGATGGTGACACCGTCGTTGGTGATAACGGGTGCGCCAAATGATTTAGCGATCACAACGTTTCGACCCTTAGGACCGAGTGTTACCTTGACTGTGTCGGCAAGAATGTTGACGCCACGTTCCATCGCACGACGAGCATGCTCATCGAAATCTAGAATTTTTCCCATCGCTTAGCGCTCGATAACTGCGAGAATATCGCGAGCTGATAGAACGAGGTACTCCTCGTTGTTGTACTTCACTTCGGTTCCGCCGTACTTGCTGTAGAGAACGACATCGCCAACCTTGACATCCATTGGAACGCGAACTCCATCATCAAAGCGCCCTGGGCCAACTGCAAGGACTACGCCTTCTTGTGGCTTCTCTTTGGCGGTATCTGGGATAACCAAACCTGATGCTGTTGTTGTCTCAGCCTCGTTGGTCTTTACAACAATTCGATCTTCGAGCGGCTTAATGGCAACGGCCATGGTATTTCTCCTTTTAGCAGTGTGAGTACGAGAGTGCTAACGCTAAGACTAGGCTGGGCGATTCGAGCCTGCAAATCGAGGGAACGCGGAGTTACAGGCTGATCGCCTCGACCGGCATGGATGAGCTGGCATCGAAGGCCAACGGGCTTGCTGGGCGCCCAGAAAGGACCATCAGCGCCCCGAGAGAGGCGACCATCGCCCCATTATCGGTACACAGGGCGGGTTCTGGGATGGCCAGGGCGATCTTGGCGCGCTCACAGCGCTGCTCGGCCAGAGCGCGCAACCGTGAGTTGGCGGCGACTCCACCTGCGATTACCAGGTGATCGATCCCAGAATCTTTACATGCAGCCAACGCCTTCTGCAGTAGAACATCTACAACTGCTTCTTGGAAGGATGCTGCAACATCGGCCTTTGCATAGGCGGGGGTGTTCTCAAGATATCGAGCAACGGCTGTCTTTAGTCCGGAGAACGAGAAATCGTAGGGGCGAGTTTTCCAATCGCCGCTTGTTGTTAACCCACGCGGGAAATCAATTGCAGATGAATTGCCATCTCGTGCAATGCGATCGATCGCCGGTCCCCCAGGAAAACCGAGATCCAAAATGCGAGCGATCTTGTCGAAGGCTTCCCCCGCGGCATCATCCATCGTTGCACCGAGTTTGGTAATCGAGTGCGTGATGTCATCAATTTTTAGAAGAGATGAATGTCCACCACTTACCAATAAGGCAATGGTGGGTTCGATGGCATTTGTATGCGTTAAGTAATCAACACTGATATGTGCAGCTAAGTGATTAACTGCATAGATCGGTCGACCAAGACCAAGTGCGAGACCTGCCGCAGTTGATGTTCCAACCAGCAATGCGCCAATTAGTCCAGGGCCGGCAGTCACTGCAACTGCATCAATGTCGCGAAGTGTGACACCGGCATCGGACAGTGCCTGCTTAAGTGCGGGTTGAATCGCTTCTAGGTGCGCTCTGCTTGCAATCTCTGGGACGACTCCACCAAAACGTGCATGCTCATCAACACTTGATGCAATCACATTTGCCAAAAGTGTCCGTCCGGCAACAATTCCAATTGCAGTTTCATCACATGATGTCTCGATACCAAGAACCAGTGGGCCTCTCATGTGAGTATCTTTGACATCACAACTGCGTCAAGTCCCACACCGTAATAATCAGGGCGTAGTGAGATGGCTGCAAAGCCTTCTGATATATAGAGCGCTTGCGCTAGTTGATTGTTCTTTTCAACCTCTAGAAAGATCTGTGGGGACTTCTTTGTATAGGCCCAATCAACCAGCGAAGTCAACATATGACGGGCTACTCCACGCATTCGAAAATCTGGAACTACAGCGATCGTCAAAATATCTGTATCTGCCCCATCGGTCGCGCAGAGCGCCCCCGCCCAACCAATAATCTGATGTTGCCCTTCGCAGGCGACTAAGTAATGGCGAGTGAATCCGTTGTTTGAAACTTCCTCTTTGAATTGCGCAACTGTCCAGGGATCATCTTTAAAGATCTCCTTTTCAAGGGAGGCCACAACAGGAATATCGAGAGGGATCATTGCGCGATAGGTAATCATGACGGCCGATCCGCAGTTGCAACAGCATCTGGTCTGCGCAAATAAAATGGTTCACTTACATTTTGTGATTCTGAGAGCTGGGCTAAACGCAGCACATTGGGATAGAGATCGATAATGTATCCATCAACATCTGCTGGAAAATTCACGGCCGGTCCTTCAACACGTACCCCGTGTTGATATCTAGCCCAGTAGATTTCTTTACGTCGAGCATCGATGGCAACCGTATACGCACCTTGATCCACAACAATGGCATCAAGTGAACAGATTCCAATTACCGGAACATTTCGTGCCGCAGCAAAGGCTCGCGCAAATGAGATCCCTACACGTAATCCAGTAAATGGCCCCGGACCCATGCCAACAACAACGCGATCTGGGTTAACCCCTGCTGCTAGCGCTTGCTTAGCAAGGAGTGCCACCGCATTGCCGTGATCGGTTGCACCATCGTGAAATCCCTGCCAGATAATCTGTTCATCTTTTACGAGGCCGACAATTGTGCGAGATGTGGATGTATCAATCACAAGGCTGGCGCTCATAACTCAACCTCATCCCATCTAGTACCTACGGCAGAGATTGTGACAATCCGTTCTTCGCTACTTCTATCTATTGTTATCTCAAGTCGATCATCACTGAGCCGAGCAGATTCAGCGCCGCCCCACTCAATCACTGTTAAGCCATCTTCTCGCACAGTATCAAGATCGAGATCATCAAGGTAGGCGGCAGTATTTCCAGCTTCTAGTAAACGGTATACATCCACATGAATCAGAGGCATCACACCTTTATGAATTCGTGAGATAACAAAGGTGGGCGATGTGACATCACTTATTCCAAGCGCCTTACCGACGCCTTGTACAAAAATTGTTTTTCCAGCACCCAATGGGCCGTTGAGCAAGATCAGATCACCAGGACGAGAAAGACGCCCAATCTTTTCACCGAGCGCGGCCATCTCATCTGCATCTGCGATGCGATAAGTAGCGTGCGCTTGGTTAGACATAGTAGTTAAGGGTAGTAGATGACGAAAGGCCCTGGTCTCCCAGGGCCTTTCGTCATATCAACTTGAATGATTTATTCGAGCGCCCTAAATGTAGGTACTCGGAAATCATTATCGTATGACAAGCCGGCCTTGCGAGCGGTAGTTCTAATCTTTCCGCCGAGAGGGAGTTTGCCATCTTCAATTGCTGCAACCACGAGATCGGCAGCTGCCAACCACTGTGCTGATGTGAAGAGACAGTGACCTGTTCCAGCACCTGCTGGTGCTGAGAGATCAGGTGAACCCGCTGCAGTGAACTTGGAGTACGAAGGAGCAGTCTTTGCCCACAGAGTTATCAAGTTATTTGTAGGGGCGACATATGAACGTGACTTCTTCGCTTCTGTCATCGCTGCCATCTTCTCATCTGCAAATTGTTCAGCATAGGTATCGATATACCACTGAACAACAGAGGATGGAGTGTATTCATCAGATTCAGCCTGGAAGATCACTGTTGGCTTTGTGATCTTTCCAGAAAGACCAACAAGCCCTGGAACCTTTGCAACTGCTGCTGCATCTGCAGTCTCACGTGGGGTTGCTGCAAGTGCGCCGAGAATTCCAGCGACTGCGCTATTTCCACTGAGTGCAAATCCAAAGAGGTCAGCATCTATTGCTACACGTGCTGCGTAATCGGTCTTGGTATTGTCATAGACCTTTCCACCAGCAAGCAACTCACCATCTGCAATGAGAAGTGAGCCAGCTACACCAACAGTTCCCATATTCTGCAGGATTGCAACAGCGGGTGCGATAGCAAGAGGGTAAGTCTCTGTTGCTCCAGTAGGACCTGAAGTTCCATCAACGTTCTTGCTTCGTGTTGGGATACCTGCCATGAGTCCCACTGTCAGCAACGCAGAACGAGATGGGATACCGGCAGCAGCCAAAGCCTTACCGGCGGGGCTTGCTGTATCTGGCCAAGCACCGCTCGTAAGTCCAGCAGATAGCTTGCCGAGAACAACGAGCACCTTACCGATATTTGCCAACTGCTCTTGTTGACGAACAACTGGATCAGTTGAATAACCACCGGCCTTAATTGTTGGATCAAAGAGAGCCTTGAAACCCCACAGTGCGTCACCAAAATATGAAATCAAAGCATCTTGTGGGTTTGCTGCAGGACACCCAAGAATGACGCCATCAACTAGTTCCGGGTTCTTCTCAGCTAGCATCTGTGAATGGAGTGCACCCAAAGATGCGCCCCATGCAACAACTGAATTAGTTGTTGGAAACTTTGTCTTAAACGTTGCAATCAGTTCCTTATTTGCAGCGAGCGCTTCGGTGGTATTGATGCCCTGGCGCGAGAAGCCAGAACCTGCAACACCGTAACCTGATGCGACTAGTTTATTAATAACACTGAGATCTCCAGATGCAGCACCTGGTGCAGGCTCTGCCGCATTGGTGATCGTGTAAGGACCCACTGGTGCAAGAGTTGCTGGGATGTTAATCGCCGGACGAATTCCATGGGACCAGATGAAGACCGTTCCATTGAAGTTCGCAGGAGCGATGAATGAATATGGAGCGCCATCTGCACCAACGCCTGCGCATTGAGTGACAAAGTTGGCGGTGACACACTGTGGAGCAGCGCTAGCTACTGTTGGTGCGCCGACCATGACTGTTCCAGAGAGTGCTGTAACAGCAAGTACTGAGACGATACGTGATTTAAATGAGAGTTTCATTAGTTAGGTAATCCCTTCGCAGGCATTGCGGGACGCTTATATGTTGATTCAACAACAGCTCCGTTACCTGAATCGGTTGTAAAGACGGTGTACTTACCACCATCTGCGGTGAGTGCACCAGTTGGTCCATATGTTCCGATCCAGTACCCGGTAGCACCAACGTGTGATGTTCTTGAGTATCCGAGTGGAGTAAGGAATGGGTTAGCAAAGGTTGATCCCTGTGTCTCAATGGCATTAATCAAGCGCTTGCGGGTGAGATTCTTGCCAGCAGCATGGATCGCCTGCACTGCAAGGAACGCGTTAGACATACCTGCAACAACGTTATTGTCAAAGGTCTCTTTTGGTTGAGCTGCTGCATAGATTGTCTGGAATAACTCGATGTATTCATCAGATGAATCTGTTGGCGCTGGCGCAAATGAGAGACCCTTTGCTCCGTTAAGAAGACCAACAAGGCCACGGTTTGTCGCGGCAATTGTTGTTGCATCGCCACCAACTGAGCCAAGGATAAATTGAGTCTTTCCGACCCAACCGGCTGCAAATGCATTACCAAGGAGCGCTGTAGTGGCAGATGAAACACCGAAAAGCACAGTCACATCTGGGGCAGCAGTTCTTAGCTTTGAGATCCAGCCAGCACCTGTTGCAGGTAGAGCCTGTGAACCCGATGCGTATGGAATCGCTAGGTCAAATGAGAGTCCTGCAGTTTTGAATCCTGCAAGTGCGTCGCGACCAAAGTCATCATCCTGATAGATAAGGGCAAGCTTCTTGCCTGCGTAATTATCCTTGATGTACTTAGCCATGACCTTTGCTTCCATCTGATATGAAGGCAAGATTGAGAATGTTGTTGGATATGCCTTCTTATTGGCAAATCCGCTCCATCCTGTATTGACAAAGAGTGATGGAATTCCACGGCGTGAAAGCTGGGTTGAAGACGTAAGCGCCTTTGTGCTCGCGGTTCCAAGTGTTCCCACGAGTGCGAAGACCTTGTCGCGCAGGATGAGTTCATTGGCACGTGCTACAGCAGTTGCTGGGATGTACTTGTCATCCTTTACAACCAATGAGATCTTGCGACCATTTACGCCACCATTGTCGTTGACATAGTCAAAGTAAGCCTTCATCGCACCAGGGATCTTGTTATATCCAGGGGATGCGATCCCGGTCATTGGGAGAGTGATACCCAACTTAATTGTTGTTGCTGTTAATCCTGGTTGTTTGCTGCGAGGGTTAAATGCCTGCGCCGGCACAGTTGTAACTGTGAGCGCTGCGACTGCGATTACCGCAGAAGCAGTTATTAGCTTCTGACGATTGATTTTTATCATCTTCTTCCTTCCATCGAGGGCCCTTACGGGATTTTCTTACCTTACTTCTTTACTACTTCTAGTTTGTACTACTTCTTGGTTGACCAAGTCTTACTGCCTACACGTACCGTCAACTCAACTGGACTATGCGAAGCTTTGCCGCTCTTCGCATGCTTTGCACGTCGGGCGTGCATCTGTTCAACTGGGCCATTTGGCACCAATAGAACCGTTAAGATTAGTAGTCCACTTACCAGTAGGCCCGGCAAGTTGGTGATGATCGTCTCTGAGCCGCCATAGCGATTGGCTATCGCTAACGCGATCTCAGGGATTGCCACCAGAATCACTGCCCCAATCATGACGCCTCCGAGGGTAGTTACGCCAGCGAGGACTGCGCCTGTCGCCAAAGAAAAGGAGAGGAGAAGGGGGAAAACGCCCGGAGAAACCAGGCTAATCGTCATTCCCAGCAAGGCCCCCGCCAGGCCGGCTAGGCCGGCGCTGATGGTAAATGCTAGAACTTTATTCCGACCTACATGGATCCCTGCAAGCTCGGCCGCAACATCGTTGCTGCGAACCGCACGCCAGCTGCGCCCATAACGTGAATGTAAAACATAGCGCAGCCAATACATCGCAATAAGTGCTGCCGACCAACTTATCCAGAAATACCATTTATATTGCGTGAAATCTTCACCGAGAGATGCGGGGGGAAATCCGATATCAAAAGAGAGTCCTTGTTCACCGCCAAAAACTGAGAATTGATTTGCAATAGATGGAAGACCGATCGCGAGCGCAAGTGTTGTACCTGCAAGATACGGTCCACTTAATCGCGCAGCAGCCATACCCAAAAGCGCGCCACCGACTGCTGTGGCGAGAACTGCAACGACAAAGGTAAGCCAGACTGGTGCATTGTAATGAATGCGTGCCAAGACCGCTGCATAGCCACCAATTGCCAATAAGGCGCCATGGCCAAGTGAAACCTGACCAGAGTATCCGGTGAGAAGAATCAGCGATGCAATAGCAATCACATAAATACCTACGGTTGCGCCGTGATAGACAATTAACTCATCTAAGCGATTGCTAATAAGAAAGAGAATAAAACCAAAGATTATGAAGGTGATAAGTGGATGTTTTTTAAGCACGGCGACCCACCTTTGAACCTAAGAAGCCTTGTGGACGAAGAATCAAGAGTGCAAGCAATAATAAGAAGGCAACGATAAAGACCAAGGTGCCACTGATATAAATCTGTACGAATGCCAGAACGAGGCCAAGGATCAGTGCGCCAAGTACCGCACCAGGTAATGATTCAAGTCCACCGATTACTGCTGCAATAAATCCAAAGACAAGAAGCAGGCTAAATTCGAGTGAATCTGGATTAATCGCACCCGTTCCGTTTACAGTTTGCAGAATTCCCGCCGCAGCCCCTGCAGCTCCTGCAATGGCCCAACCCAAGGTACGGATCCCCGAAACGCGGACCCCGGAAAGTTGGGCAATTTCTGGTGCATATGCAGATGCGCGTAAGGCCAGACCAATGTTGGTCTTCTGGAAAAGGATAGTCACAACAAATAAGAGAGCAATAACGAAACCAATAACGAAGAGACCCATCGGAGCAATGAATAAGGTGGTATCGCCAACCGTGTATCCAACTTTAGATAGCGGTGCTTCGAGTTGCACATCTCCATGTCCCCAGATAAATCCAAGGACGGCATGAATCACACCAAGAAGTCCAAGCGTTGCAATGATTGGCGCAATCGCGGCGATTGGACCCTGGCTACTGTTCTTAAGTAGAGTTCGCATCAAGAAGAATTCGATAAATGCGCTAAAGGCTGCACCCAAAATCATTGCAAGTGGAAGAGCTATCCAAAAATTACCAGTACGTGATACAAGTTCATATCCAATATACGCCGATAAAAGAGCCATTCCAGCTTGCGCAAAGTTCACAACGCGAGTGGAGCGCCAGACCAAAACCATAGAAATCGCCATCAAAGAATAGATAGAAGCAGCGCTGATCCCAATCAAGAACATATCTAAAAATTGACTCATGGCTCCCCCTAAAATCCCAAGTACGCAGTGCGAACTGCTGGGTCGGCAATAAGATCAGAGGCGGCGCCAGATACTGCAATTTTTCCTAGATTCAAAACAACGCCAAAGTCTGCAATTTTTAGAGCGCCCATGGCATTCTGCTCAACGAGTACGACTGTGACCCCCATTGAATCAACGATGTGGCGAATTGATTGAAAGATTTGCTCAATGACAAGTGGAGCGAGACCAAGGGAAGGTTCATCGAGAAGTAAGAGTTGTGGGCGCGCCATATAGGCACGACTAATTGCCAGCATCTGGCGCTCTCCACCCGAGAGAGTGTCCGCTTGTTGGGCGCGCCGTTCTTCAAGACGTGGAAAGAGTTCAAATACTTCAGCCTTACTCGCCTTTGCCTCAGAAGGATTACGACGCCAGAGCGCACCTAAATCTAAATTCTCCTCCACAGTTAGCTGCGGGATCACAGATTTACCTTCAGAAACATGGGAGATACCTTGGCGCACATGGTGTTCAGGTTTGCCGTGTAAAAGATTATGGTCATTCCACGTAGCACTTCCACTATCAGCAGATTTAAGTCCAGAGAGAGTGCGCATCAGCGTTGTCTTGCCGGCTCCATTTGAGCCAATAACTGCAGTGAGCCCACCTTGTTCAACTGAAAATGAAACGCTATCCAGTGCGCGAATTGCACCATGTGAAACGGTGAGGCCATTAATTCTTAACATTAAGCCACACCCGTTCCGAGATAGGCAGCGATCACTGCAGGATCGCGTCGCACAGTCTCGGCGCTACCACTAGCAATAACTTCTCCAAAGTTAAGAACATAGAGTTCATCGCAGACACTCATCACAACATCCATGTGGTGTTCGACGATCAAAATTGACATCTCAGAGCGTAGATTACGGATGAGACCATTCATCCACTCAATATCTTGTGCACCAAGTCCACCAGCTGGCTCATCTAACATCAATATCTTTGGTTCGCTTACGAGTGCACGAGCGATTGCGACTCGTTTTGTATCAGGGTAGGAGAGCGCATCTGCACGCTTATCGGCAAGGCTTCCGCAGTAAACTCGTTCTAAGGCCCATTGAGCACGCCCACGCAGTTCTTCCTCATCGCGTTTATTCCGCCCAAATCCAGCAGAGATCAGACCGCTCTTTGCAAACTTTTGCGCACCGATCATGACATTTTCGGCAACTGTAAGATCTGGAAAAAGTCCCACACCTTGAAGTGTTCGAGAAATTCCTAAAGATGTAAGTTGATGAGTTGCTGGCCAATCATGTGGCTTACCATTTAAGGTAAGTTTTCCTGATGTTGGCTCCACGATTCCACAGATTGCATTAAATAAAGTTGTCTTGCCTGCGCCATTAGGGCCAATAAGACCTACGACTTGATTGCTGTCGAGATTGAGAAAAACATCATCGAGCGCGGTAAGGCCACCAAATTTTACCGTGAGGTTAGAGATGGAGAGAAGTGAATCCTTACTCATCTACTCCCCCTACTCCACAATCGATAAATCTGATCGGTAGATTCTAGGCACTCTAGTGCCAATTCGTGTAACTATCTCGTAATTTATTGAGCCTGATGCGTTGCCCCAATCTTCAGCCGTGTAACCCCCTGTGATGCCATCGCCAAATATTTCAACCCAATCACCCGAATTCGCTGCAGAATCTCGCCCTAGATCGACAACAAATTGATCCATAGACACTCGCCCAATGATTGGCGCGCGTTTGCCATGGACAAATATTCCAGCACCTTGTGTATTGCGTGGAATTCCATCTGCATATCCCATCGCAACAATTCCTAATTTTGTGTGACGATCTGTCATTGCAGTTGCGCCGTAGCCAACAGGTGAATTAGCTGGAACTTCCTTTACCAATTGAAGTTTTGCATGAAGTGACATCGCAGCTTGGAGACCAAGTGAGGCAGATGTACCAAGAGTTTTCACATCTGGTGTTAATCCATACATGGCAATGCCTGTGCGAACCATATCGAAACGAGAATCTGGATCCTTTAACGTGGCAGCAGAGTTTGATAGATGTTGAAGTGCATCTGTGACGCCAAGTGAGTTAAGCTTCTTTATCATCTCTATGAAACGATCGCGTTGCTCTTGATTCTGTTTCTCGCCAGGTTCATCCGCACGAGCAAAGTGCGAAAAGATTCCAACAATCTCGATTCCGTCAAGATGGCTCGAATCAAGGAGATCCCATTCAGATAAGAAACCACCACGTGTCATTCCAGAATCAACTTCAAGATGCACGCGAGCTCTTCGATCTGATGCCACAGCAGAAATTTCCTTGAGCGCAATCAATGATGGAGCCGCTACATCTATATTGCACTCGATAGCAGATTTGTAATCTGATCCGGGAGGAAGAAGCCAGGCAAGGATAGGTGCGGTGATCCCAGCATCGCGAAGTGCAATAGCTTCTTCCAAGAGTGCGACCCCAAGTGAGCTAGCGCCACCGGCTAGAGCCGCGCGCGCAACAGGTAAAAGGCCATGGCCATAAGCATCAGCCTTAACGACTGCCATCACATCTGCATCTGCTATGTTTTTTAAGTATTCAACATTTGCAGTGATTCGATCGAGATCAATCCGTGCCTCTGCTCGATTAAATGTTCTCATCGCTCAAGAACCACCATCGCAGATGCAATTCCACCATCGTGTGAAAGGGAGAGGTGAACCTGCGCGCCATCTACAAGATCGGCGATACCCCCACGAAAGAGAAAGGCGGGTTTTCCATTTTCAAGGTTAATCACTTCAGCATCGTGCCATGACAAACCATGTTCTGGGCTGAGGGCTTTATAGAGCGCTTCCTTGGCGGCAAAGCGGGCAGCAAGTGAGGTAGTTGATTTCGTACGCTCTGCGGGTGTAAAGAGTTTTTCCAGAAGAGCTGGCGTTCGATTGATACTCTCTGTAAAACGTTCGATGTCGACAACATCAATGCCGATTCCATCAATCATGGTCTTAAGTCTAGTGCAGTTGGCTTTTCGAGGGAACATACCTATCTACCGCGATCACGGCAACTAAGAGAGCGCTTCCCACAAATAGGCCGCCCAGCAAGTCTGTAAACCAATGTGTGTGACGTATAAGTGAAACGGTGCAAACGGTGAGCGAGATAAGTACAACACTGGCGCTTGCAAGTCGACCTTGATAACGATCGACGTGGGCGTATCTATAAATCAAATAAGCCAAAATTCCCCAAGTAAGAACTGCATTCGATGCATGCCCACTGGGATATGACATGCCTCCCGCCTGTAACAAATCAATTCCAAGACGTGGTTTTGTTCGACCTAAAAGTAATTTCGTTGAACCAACAATTAAATTAAGAAGTAAGAGCGAGAGCAGAGCTAAATTAAGTGGACGCCAAGTCTTAAATTTCCAGGAGATATATACGGCTGCTATCAATAGCACCGTTGCAGTCACACCACGCAGTCCTAAATCATCTAAGCGGCGCAAGATAAAGCCTGCGAGTCCCTCAATTTCTGGTTTAGATGAGTTATTGATTTTCTTATCAAAATAGGTCAGTGGACCGTAGGTATAGACCTGTTGTGTAACGAGTAAGAAACCACCAAATAAAAGAGCAGACCAACGAAGCGCTCTGTCACGTTGATTCTTGCGGATTGTTGCAACAGGCATTACCTACTCCACCGTCACAGACTTAGCGAGGTTACGCGGTTGGTCCACATCATTACCTCGGATTACCGCCATTTCATATGCAAAGACTTGGAGTGGAACTATGGCCAAAATTGGCTGAAGGAGCGCGGGGGCTGCCGGGATTCGAATAACATGTTCCGCGCCAACAACCACATCTCCCTCTTGTGCAATCACAATTACTCGTGCGCCGCGCGCCTTCACTTCTTGAATATTACTCAACATTTTTTCATCCAGTGCGTTTTCATGACCAGATGGCAAGATCGCAATCACCGGTGTCTGCTTACTCGAATCAATCAGAGCAATAGGGCCGTGCTTGAGTTCGCCCCCTGCAAAACCTTCTGCATGAATGTAAGCGAGCTCTTTTAACTTCAGCGCACCTTCAAGAGCAACGGGATATCCCACATTCCGCCCTAAGAAAAGAACGGTATCTGATGTAGCAAACTTTCGAGTTAGTTCGCGAAGTGGCTCAACTGTCTCAAGGATCTGCTCGATCTGACCTGGAAGTTCGAGCATCTGGTGATAAATAGTTTTTATCTGCGTATCACTAAGTTCACCACGAACTTGTGCCAGCTTTAACCCAAGGAGATAGACCGCAACAATCTGGGTAAGCAAAGCCTTAGTTGATGCAACTGCGATTTCTGGACCGGCATGTGTGTAGATCACCGCATCTGATTCTCGCGGAATTGTTGAACTATTTGTATTACAGATTGCAAGTACTCGTGCACCGGCAGCCTTGGCATGACGCACCGCCATCAAGGTATCCATGGTTTCACCTGACTGCGAGATAGCAACGACAAGGGTGGAGCTATCAACAATCGGATCGCGGTATCGGTATTCACTAGCAATCTCTACCTCTACGCTGATCTTTGCCCACTTTTCAATCGCATATTTTGCAACCATCCCCGCGTGATAGGCGGTACCGCAGGCAATGACAACAATTTTTTTAAGCGCTGCGATTTCAGTATCACTCATATGTAGCTCATCTATCAAGATCTGATCGTTATCGCTTAAGCGCCCAATTAAGGTGTCAGCGACAGCTTTAGGTTGCTCAAAGATCTCTTTCAGCATGAAGTGAGTGAAACCACCCTTCTGCGCAGCCGATGCATCCCAAGTAATCTCATATTCACGAGGTGTGACTGACTTCCCATCGAGATTAATAATTTCGATAGTCTCTGGGGTAATTGTGACGATCTCATCTTGGCCTAATTCAATGGCGCGCTTGGTGTAATCGATAAAGGCGGCAACATCAGATGCTAAGAAATTTTCGCCATCGCCAATACCTGCAACAAGTGGAGAATTTCTACGAACACCCACGATACGCTCAGGGTCATCGGCATGAATGGCCAGCAAGGTAAATGATCCACGAAGAAGTTTTACTGCAGCGCGCATCGCTTGCGTGAGATCTCCCCCGTGTTCTTTACGGAGCTCTGATAAGAGATGGGCTACTGATTCAGTATCTGTATCTGATGAAAATGTATGTCCACGGGATTCAAGTGCTGCCTTGAGCTCTGAGTAGTTTTCAATAATTCCGTTATGAATCACTGCCAACTTTCCCTCGTTATCAACATGAGGGTGGGCATTGCGATCAGTTGGTCCACCGTGAGTAGCCCAACGAGTGTGGCTAATTCCTGAGTGCACGGTTGGGATATTCGGTGAAAGAGCGCTTTCTAGGTTTGCTAATTTACCAGCACGCTTTTCAATAAAGAGTGATGTGGGTGTGCCAAGTGCAATTCCAGCAGAGTCATAGCCACGGTATTCAAGTCTGCGAAGTCCTTCAATAAGCGGATCAACTGCAGATCGTGCGCCTGTGTATCCCACAATGCCGCACATCTATGACTCTCCTTCTTGTCAATCCAAATTACAGAGAAAGTTCTTTTCTTACGACATCTGCCAGAGTTGTCGCAACCTCTGAGGCAAGGTTATCACTCGAGGCTTCTACCATCACTCTTACTAGGTTTTCAGTACCTGAGGCGCGAAGTAGCACTCGCCCTGATGATCCCAAAGTTGTCTCTGCCACCTTTACCGCATCTGCAATTGCTGAATTACTTACCAACTTATCTTTTGCAACTCCTTTCACATTAATCAGGATCTGTGGAATACGAGTCATCACGGATGCGAGCTCTGCCAAAGATTTCTTGCTACGAGCAACTTCTTGCGCTAACGCAAGTGCTGTAAGAAGTCCATCACCGGTATTTGCAAACTTTCGCATAATCACATGACCAGATTGTTCTCCACCTAAAACATAATCTTTTTCAAGCATCAGCTCTAGCACGTAGCGATCACCGACCGGAGTTTTCTCAACTGTGATGCCAGCCTTCTCCATCGCTTGCAAGAAGCCAAGATTACTCATCACCGTTCCAACAATCGTGTTCGCTTTAAGTTCACCTTGCGCCTTCATACCGATTGCAAGAATTGCCATGATCATATCGCCATCAACTTCGTTACCTTGGGCATCGACTGCAAGGCAGCGATCAGCATCACCATCATGGGCAATGCCAAAATCTGCACCTTCTTTTACAACCGCCGCTTTGAGGTTTGCCAGGTAGGTAGATCCACAATCATCATTAATATTCCAACCATCTGGGGTATGAGAAATTGCGATGACGCTAGCACCGGTGCGAGCAAGGAGATCAGGTGCAACAAAGGATGCTGCGCCATTTGCGCAATCAACGACGATCTTTAGCCCATCAAGTCGAGTCGTCAGAGATGTCAGAAGGTGCTCGATATATTTATCTTTCGCACCAGCATCATTGATTGCTCGCCCTACATCTCGGCCAGTTGGACGTTCCCATGGCTCACCGATTCGTGCTTCTACGAGGGCTTCGATTGAATCATCGAGTTTTCCGCCACCGCGTGCAAATAACTTAATTCCGTTATCTGGCATCGCGTTATGCGAGGCCGAAATCATCACACCAAGATCAGCGCCAGTATTTGCTACAAGGTATGAAATTGCAGGTGTTGGTAGTACACCTACACGATACACATCGACGCCAGCACTTGTGAGTCCAGCAACGACAGCCGCTTCTAAGAATTCACCCGATGCGCGAGAATCTTGACCCACTATTGCGCTTGGGCGTTGCGATTTATCGTCAAAGCTTTCAGTAAGAATATGTGCAGCAGCGACAGCAACATCGAGTGCGAGTTCGGCGGTAAGAACCTGGCCATTAGCTAAGCCGCGGATTCCATCTGTACCAAATAGGGACATGAGCACCGCTCTTTAAATGAATTAACGCTTTGAGTATTGTGAACGCTTACGAGCCTTCTTAAGGCCGTACTTCTTACGCTCGATTACACGTGCATCACGCTTGAGGAATCCAGCTTTTTTAAGTGCAGGGCGATGTGCTTCTACATCAATCTCATTCAGTGAGCGTGCAACACCAAGACGAAGTGCTCCAGCTTGACCGGAAACTCCACCACCGTTGATACGAGCAAAAATATCGTACTGACCTTCAGCGCCAACTGTGCGAAGTGGCTCAGAGACAAGCTGTTGGTGAACTTTATTTGGGAAATACGCTTCGAGTGTCTTGCCGTTGATTACCCAGCGACCTGTTCCTGGAACAAGGCGAACACGAGCAACAGCTTCTTTACGACGACCGGTGCCACCACCAGGTGCCTTGATTGCTGGACGGTTTGTCGCAGCAGCAGGAGTTGCAGATGAATATGAAGTAGGAATCTCGTTCTCGTCGAGATCTGCGAAGGTTGTGTTATCTGACATGTGTATGGGATCCCTTACTTAATAATCTGAGAAACTTGTTCGAAGGTATATGGCTTTGGAGCTTGTGCTGCATGTGGATGTTCTGGACCTGCGTAAACCTTAAGCTTTCCAGCGATATCGCGACCAAGACGGTTCTTAGGAAGCATTCCCTTGATCGCCTTCTCTACAGCGCGTGTTGGGTGCTTCTCAAGGAGTTCGCCGTAAACAGTTGATGTAAGACCACCCGGGAAACCAGAGTGCTGATGTGCAAACTTTGAAAGCGCCTTATTTCCTGAAAGCGAAATCTTCTCGGCGTTGATGACGATTACGAAGTCACCCATATCCATGTGCGGTGCAAATGTTGCCTTATGCTTTCCGCGAAGAAGAACTGCAGCATGAGTTGCAAGACGACCAAGAACTACATCTTGTGCATCGATGACGTGCCATGCACGAACGACGTCGCCTGCCTTGGGACTATATGTACGCATGCTCTATTACCTTCTTCTTTTCGTAGTGCTTCAAGGATTGACCTTCGGCGCCCACTGGCGCAGAGGTAGAACTTTACCTTCCGCGGCGTGAGGGGTCAAAATGGTGAAAAACCCCGCTCAGACCTCACCCTCGGCGGCAGCGGATTGGCCACGTTTTCCAATCGTCATCCGAGCCCGATCAAGTAACTCATTATCCGAGGGGTATTCAACGCGAGTAAGGCTAAGTCCCCGAGCTGGAAAAACTAATGAATCACTGACTCGCTCTTTATTGGCGAGTAATTCTTGAATCCACGAAGGATCTTTACGTCCATCTGCCACGCAGATCACGGCGCCAACTAAATTGCGGACCATCGAATAACAGAAAGCATCTGCAACTACTTCGGCAGTCAGTAGCCCTTGTGAGTCACGGCGCCATTGATACTTTTCAAGGGTACGAATCGTTGTTCCGCCCTCTTTGAATTTACAGAATGCAGCAAAATCGTGGTGACCCAGCACAAGGGCGCTTGCTTTATTTATGAGATCAACATCTAAGGGGCGATACCAAGGGGCCACGTCATAGCGCGAAAGAGGTGCGATCACTTCGTTGTTATCAACAATTTTGTAGGTATAGATCCGGCGTAAAGCTGAAAAACGAGCATGAAATCCCTCTGGTGCATCGCTAATTTCCATAATGCGTACATCTTCATCAAGGATTCGATTGAGCTTATATCGAAGGTCGCGATAGGTAAGTCCGTCAGCAAAGACGGTCTCTGGGAGATCCACATGAATTACTTGCCCTGTGGCATGTACTCCTGCATCTGTACGGCCTGCAACAACTGATTCGACGCTGCTACGTGAAATACACGCGACCGCTGCTTCAACTAAATCTTGGATTGTTCTCTTATCGGGCTGAGTAGCCCAACCGAAGAAGGCGGTGCCGTCATAGGCGACATCTATTCGTAAACGACGAAACCCACTCTCGGGAAGGAGAGTGGGTTGCGCCATAAGAATTTACGCAAGTGTGCGTATGGATTACTTCTCTGTTACAAGTTCGATCACAGCCATAGGAGCGTTATCGCCCTTACGTGGACCGACTTTGGTGATACGTGTGTATCCACCTTCACGTGTTGCAAATGTTGGTGCAATTGTTGTGAAGAGTGTGTGCACAACGCTCTTGTTAGCGATACGTGCCATTACTTCACGACGAGCTTGGAGATCACCCTTCTTTGCGAAGGTAATCAACTTCTCTGCAAGTGGACGAAGACGCTTCGCCTTTGCTTCAGTAGTTGTGATCTTGCCATGTTCGAAGAGCTGCTCTGCAAGTGTACGAAGGATGAGACGCTCGTGTGATGGGCCTGAACCCAAACGAGGACCCTTAGTTGGCTTTGGCATATCTGTACTCCTTCTTAATTTTCATCTGCATCAGAAAAATCTTCATCTGATGCGTGGTAGTTCTGATGTTGTGTTGGATCAAATCCCACTGGACTATCCTTGAGAGACATTCCCATTGAGACAAGCTTTGCCTTAACCTCATCGATGGACTTTGAACCAAAATTGCGGATGTCGAGAAGATCAGCCTCTGAACGGTTAACCAACTCTCCAACTGTGTGAATACCTTCGCGCTTCAAGCAGTTATAAGAACGAACTGTGAGATCAAGATCTTCGATTGGAAGAGCAAGATCTGCGGCAAGGGCTGCATCCATAATAGATGGTCCCATCTCAATACCTTCAGCATCAAGATTAAGTTCACGGGCAAGACCGAAGAGCTCAACGAGTGTGCGACCCGCGGACGCGACTGCATCACGTGGCTTCATTGAAGGCTTTGTCTCTACGTCAACAACGAGACGATCGAAGTCTGTGCGCTGCTCAACGCGCGTTGCTTCAACTTTGTATGTCACCTTAAGTACTGGTGAATAGATTGAGTCAACTGGGATGCGTCCAATTTCAGCTCCAGCTTGCTTATTCTGAACAGCGGTGACATAGCCACGGCCGCGCTCGACAGTAAGTTCGATCTCAAGGCTTGCCTTGTCATTCAAGGTCGCAATGTGAAGTGTTGGGTTATGTACCTCAACGCCTGCAGGAACTGCAATGTCAGCACCTGTTACAGCGCCAGCACCTGACTTACGAATATAGACAACGCTTGGATCATCATTATCACTTGAGAGCACCAAGTTCTTGATATTCAAGACGATATCTGTGAGATCTTCTTTGACGCCTTCAAGAGTGGTGAACTCGTGGAGGGCACCGGCTACGCGAATGCTCGTCACTGCTGCACCTGGAATAGATGAGAGCAATGTACGGCGCATGGAGTTACCGAGTGTGTATCCAAAACCTGGCTCAAGCGGTTCAATGATGAAACGTGAGCGGTTCTCTGAGATTACTTCTTCACTGAGGGTGGGACGTTGTGCAATTAGCACTGCTGCTCCTCTTTCTTCTCGCGGAAATCCACTATTTGATTTCCTAGATTGGGGTCTTTAAAAATTACTTGCTGTAAAGCTCAACAATGAGCTGTTCTTGAACCTGAGTATCGATCACTGCACGAGCTGGAAGACCGTGGATGATGATTCTCATCTTCGATCCAACAACCTCCATCCATGCTGGAACTGACTTTTCGCCGAGTTCAGCACTTGCAACGATGAAAGGTGTGAGATCAAGTGACTTTGGAAGAACATCAATGATGTCCATCGCAGAGACACGGAATGAAGGAATATTTACCTTCTTACCGTTGACCAGGAAGTGACCGTGGCGAACCAACTGGCGCGCCATGTCACGGCTCTTTGCAAAACCTGCACGGAATACGACGTTATCAAGACGAGTCTCAAGAAGGATAAGGAGGTTCTCACCAGTCTTACCCTGCTTGCGGTTAGCCTCTTCGTAGTAACCACGGAACTGCTTTTCAAGAACACCGTAGATACGTGCGCACTTCTGCTTCTCGCGCATCTGCAATAGATACTCAGATTCCTTTGAACGTCCACGACCATGCTGTCCTGGTGGATATGGACGTGATTCGATCGGACACTTTGGTCCATCGCACTTTGAGCCCTTAAGGAAGAGCTTTACTTTTTCGCGACGGCAACGCTTGCAGTCTGCTCCGGTATAACGAGCCATTTATTCTCTTCCTTCCTTAAACTCGACGTGGTTTCGGTGGGCGGCAGCCGTTGTGTGGAGCTGGAGTGACATCAGAGATGGCTCCAACTTCAAGGCCTGCTGCTTGCAATGAACGGATTGCAGTTTCGCGTCCGGAACCTGGTCCCTTTACGAAAACATCTACCTTCTTGAGGCCATGCTCCTGCGCGCGACGAGCTGCTACTTCTGCTGCAAGCTGTGCCGCGAATGGAGTTGACTTACGTGAGCCCTTGAAACCAACCTGGCCAGAAGATGACCAAGAGATAACAGCGCCTGATGGGTCTGTGATTGAGATGATGGTGTTGTTAAAGGTCGACTTAATAAAAGCCTTACCAACAGCAACGTTCTTCTTCTCTTTCTTACGAATCTTTACCTTGCCCTTTGTTGCGGCAGCGGTCTTTGACTTAGGAGCGGCCATTACTTAGTCACCTTCTTCTTACCTGCAATTGCTTTACGAGGACCCTTACGCGTACGTGCGTTGGTATGTGTGCGCTGACCACGTACAGGAAGTCCCTTACGGTGACGAATACCTTGGTAGCTCTGAATTTCAACTTTACGACGAATGTCGCTAGCGATTTCGCGGCGTAGATCGCCCTCAATCTTATAGTTGGCTTCGATGTATTCACGAAGCTGTGCGAGTTCTGCTTCTTGCAGATCTTTTACGCGAGTATCTGGGCTGATGCCAGTTGCTGCGAGTACTTCATGGGAACGAGTAATACCCATTCCGAAGATATAGGTAAGTGCAATCTCAACGCGCTTTTCGCGTGGTAGATCGACACCGACAAGACGTGCCATTTTTTCAACCGATCTGTATCCGGAGGTCCTCCGCAATGTTTCTCAACAGTTGTTGAGTCTCAGCCTGCCGGTCCGAGAGTCCTAAGTAATTACTTACTTAAGTCACATCACGCGTACTAGTAGTGCTACTTATCCCTGACGTTGCTTGTGACGAAGGTTTTCGCAAATGACCATGACGCGACCCTTGCGACGAATGACTTTGCACTTATCGCAAATCTTCTTCACGCTTGGATTAACTTTCATAGTCGTGCTCCTTCTATTACTTGTAACGATAGATAATTCGACCTCGCGTGAGGTCATATGGACTTAGTTCTGCGATCACACGATCACCAGGAAGAATACGAATGTAGTTCTTTCGCATCTTTCCACTAATGTGTGCCAAGATCTTGTGTCCATTTGTTAGTTCAACGCGAAACATTGCATTAGGTAGAGCTTCAGCTACAACGCCTTCAATTTCGATGGCGCCATCTTTGCTAGCCAAAAATATACCTTCTTCTCTGTTATCTCATAAAACGAACATGGTTGGTCCAGCCCTAAATCCTGTGGATTTACTTCTTGACCGAAGGGTGATTCTAAAGGTAGGAGCCTCATAAAGGGAAATCGGCCCCTTTTACTCCTGATCTCCCCCTAAATCCAGCTTTTCCCCTCTCGACACGAGCTCTGACTCAGGATTCAATCTGAGCCATCGCCAGTGGTGCTCACGCCAGTAAGTCTGAGACTTCGATTCCGAGGGTAGCTAGCTTTGCTCGGCCTCCATCGATAGCGGTAAGCACAAATGGTTTGCCATCTGGCAAGAGAACGAAGGAATTCTCAAAGTGTGCGCCGCGACTCTGATCATTTGAGACAACGGTCCAATCATCGCTGAGAACATGTGTCTTTGCACTTCCCCGAGTAATCATCGGCTCAATGGCAAGTGCCATACCGGCGACGAGTTCAGGGCCATTGCCGGGCTTTCCAAAATTTAATACATGTGGCTCTTGATGCATCTCTGTACCAATTCCATGACCGCCGTATTCGGCCAAGATTCCGTACTTACCTTGTGAATCAATATAACTGCCAATCGCATGGCTGATATCGGTAAGACGTCCGCCAAGTTTTGCAGCCGCAAAACCTCGCCACATAGATTCTTCACAGACATCCATCATCTTCTGATCTTCTGGGTCAACGCTTCCAACACCATATGAGAAAGCGGCATCTCCATGCCAACCTTCAATTATCGCACCACAATCAATAGAGACAACATCTCCATCTTCGATTATGCGATCACCTGGAATTCCATGAACGATCTCATCATTTACTGAGATACAGATCGTTGCCGGATATCCGTGATAGCCAAGGAAGTTTGATGTACCTCCTCCGCGCTTAATGTTGGCTGCAGCAATTGCATCGAGTGCATCGGTTCGCATTCCGACCTTAATCGATTGGCGCAGTAGATCTAACGTTTGACCGACAAGGAGACCGGCGCGACGCATTATTTTTAACTCTTCGAGAGTTTTAATCTGAATCGCCATAAAAATCCTATTGAACGCGACTCAACGCATCGATGGCACGTTGAGTAATTTCAGAAACATCACCTAGGGCGGTTACCGTAATCAGCAGACCTTCGGTGCGATAAAAATGAATAATCGGTGCGGTCTGCTCTTCATAGACTGCTAAGCGGCGTGCAATAACCTCTGGCTTATCATCCTCGCGCTGATAAAGCTCGCCACCATCTGCTGGGCATGAAGTTGATCCCGCATCCGTTGACTTACCGCATTGGCGACATGTTAAACGCGATGAGAGTCGAGCAATAATTTCTTCCGATGGAATCGAGAACTCAAGTACTGCGCTGAGTGAACTCATCTTTTCAGCCATCAGGGCTCGTAGAACTTCAGCCTGTGAGACATTGCGCGGCCATCCATCGAGTAAGAATCCTGCGCGAGCATCTTCTTCTTCTAGTCGGGCGCGAACCATTGCATTGGTGATTGCATCGCTGACGAGTTCGCCGCGATCAACAAAAGCTTTTGCTTCAAGACCGAGCGGTGTTCCCGCTTTCATATTGGCACGAAAGATATCTCCAGTAGAGATATGGGGAATTGAGTAATGTGCCGAGAGAAAAGCTGCCTGTGTTCCCTTGCCAGCACCTGGTGGTCCAACCAGGACTAATCTCATTAGCGCAAGAATCCCTCATAGGAGCGTTGCTGCAATTGGCTTTCAATCTGCTTGGCGGTATCAAGACCAACACCGACAACGATCAGAATCGCAGTTCCACCGAATGGGAAGTTCTGAGAGGCTCCAAAGAGGACAAGTGCGATGATTGGAATGATCGCAACGAGTGCTAGATAGAGCGATCCTGGCGCAATAATGCGTGAGAGTACATACTGCAAATACTCTGAGGTTGGACGTCCGGCACGAATACCCGGAATAAATCCACCGTACTTCTTCATATTATCTGCAACTTCATCTGGGTTAAATGTGATTGCTACATAGAAGTAAGTAAAGAAGATAATCATTCCAGCGTATGCGGTGATGTAAAAAATATTATCTCCGTTAACCAGATTACGCTGAATCCAGACAGCCCAAGCAGAGGTACTTCCGGTGAAGTTGACGATTAGCGATGGGATGTAGAGAAGTGAAGATGCAAAGATAACTGGGATAACGCCAGCTTGGTTGACCTTGATTGGAATATAGGTTGAGGTTCCCCCGTATGCCTGGCGACCAACCATGCGCTTGGCATACTGCACAGGAATACGGCGCTGAGCCTGCTCAACGAAGACAACTGCTGCAATAACAAGAAGCCCAATAAGTAGGACGAAGATGAAAGTTGCTAGACCACGATCGATTCTGATACTCCAGAGCTGTGTTGGAAAGCTTGCTGAGATAGATGTAAAGATCAAGATTGACATACCGTTACCAACGCCGCGATCTGTAATCAATTCACCAAGCCACATGATTACAGAAGTTCCTGCTGTCATCACGATGATCATTGTTATGATGCGCTCCCATGAATCGATAGGAATAATTGGAAGATCGCAACCTGCGATAAGGCGACCTGGTGTACGTGCAACTGCGATCAAGCCTGTTGATTGCAAAACCGCAAGACCAATAGTCAAATATCGTGTGTACTGAGTGAGCTTGGCAGTTCCTGACTGTCCCTCTTTCTTGAGAGTTTCAAAGCGAGGAATAACAACGGTAAGAAGTTGAACAATGATCGATGCGGTGATGTAAGGCATGATTCCGAGTGCAAAGACGGAGAGCTGAATAAGCGCTCCACCGCTGAACAAGTTGATCAAGCCAAAGAGCCCGCCCTGATCTGCTCCAGCAAGACATTGCTGAACGTTGGTGTATGAAACACCAGGGGTTGGCACCACTGAACCAAAGCGAAAGAGCGCCATGATCGAAAGAGTGAAGAAGATTTTCTTGCGCAGCTCTGGAGTCTTAAAAGCCATACCAAATGCGGAAAGCATCAATTTTCTCCTTCTATCGATTCAAGCGTCTTTAATGTGAACTTTTTTACAACCGTTTAAAGGGTTGCCGTTGATCCGCCAGCAGCGGTGATCTTCTCGATCGCCGATGATGAGAATGCATGTGCTGTAACGCTTACCTTGACAGAGATTTCTCCATTGCCAAGAACTTTTACAGGAAGGCTATCGCGCACCGCTCCAAGAGCAATGAGTGACGCAACTGTTACATCGCCACCCTTTGGATATAGAGCGTTGATTATTGAGACATTAACTACCTGATACTCAATGCGTGCTGGGTTCTTAAAACCACGTAGCTTAGGCAAGCGCATAACGAGAGGTAGCTGACCACCTTCGAAACCTGGACGCACTGTGTTACGAGCGTGCGTTCCCTTGCCACCGCGACCGGCGGTCTTTCCCTTAGATGCTTCACCGCGACCCTTACGAGTCTTAGCTTTCTTGGCACCTGGTGCTGGTCTGAGGTGATGAAGTTTTAGCGTCATCTCTACTCAACCTCCTCGATCTTAATCAAGTGGCGAGCGGCGTATGCCATGCCACGAATTTCTGGGCGATCTTCCTTAACGACAATATCATTGATGCGCTTTAGCCCAAGTGAGCGAACGCTTTCGCGGATCTCTGGCTTGTTACCAACTGTTGACTTGATCTGTGTGATCTTTAAACGTGGCATTAGGCACCAACTGTCTGTGACGCGCGGATGATTGCAGCAGGAGCTACATCTTCGAGTGGAAGTCCACGTCGAGCTGCAATTGCTGCTGGAGACTCGAGCATCTTTAGCGCTGCAACAGTGGCATGAACCATATTGATCGCGTTATTTGAGCCGAGTGATTTTGTAAGTACATCAGTGATACCTGCACACTCAAGTACGGCACGAACAGGACCACCAGCGATTACACCGGTACCTGGAGAAGCTGGGCGAAGGAGAATTACGCCTGCCGCTGTCTCGCCCTGAACTGGGTGAGGAATTGTTCCCTGAACGCGTGGAACTGTGAAGAATGACTTCTTTGCTTCTTCGACAGCCTTTGCAATTGCTTGTGGGACTTCCTTGGACTTTCCGTATCCGATTCCAACCTGGCCGTTGCCGTCGCCGACAACTACGAGTGCTGTGAATGAGAAACGACGTCCACCCTTAACAACTTTAGATACACGGTTGATAAAGACAACGCGCTCCATAAATGGAGACTTGTCCTTCTCGCGATCATCGCGACGCTCGCGACGTTCTCCGCGTCCCTTATTTGAAGGTGCTGCAGTTGTAGCTGCATCGCTTGATGGGTTTTGGGCCATGTTAGAACTCCAATCCGTTCTCTCGCGCGCTATCTGCAAGTGCTGCAATGCGACCGTGATACTTGTTTCCTGCGCGGTCAAAGACGACAGTTGTTACACCGGCAGCCTTTGCGCGTGAGGCAATAAGTGCGCCAACAGCTTTCGACTTTGCAGTCTTATCGCCGTTATCTTTACGAAGATCTGCCTCCATTGTTGAAGCAGATGCGAGTGTGATGCCCTGTAGATCGTCAACGACCTGTACAAAGAGGTGACGAGTAGAGCGGGAGACAACTAGACGTGGACGCGCAGCGGTTCCTTGAACCTTCTTGCGAACACGGAAGTGACGACGGGCGCGAGCATTAGTTGCTGACCCCTTGCGGACTTTTACGCCGATTGCCATTACTACTTACCAGCCTTTCCAGCTTTACGACGAACTCTCTCGCCAGTCAAACGAAGTCCCTTACCCTTGTAAGGATCTGCCTTGCGAAGCTTCTTGATCTTCGCTGCAACTTCACCAACGAGCTGCTTATCGATTCCGCTAATATGCAACTTTGTTGGTGATTCAACCTTGTAAGTAATTCCTTCCGGAGCTAAGAATGGAACCGGGTGGCTGTAACCGAGCAAGAATTCAAGATCCTTACCCTTTTCAGCAACACGAAAACCAACACCGACGATGTCAATGGAGAGTGTGTATCCCTCTGTTACACCAGTGACCATATTGGCAACCAATGTACGAGATAGACCATGAAGTGAACGTGTAGCACGCTCTTCATTTGGACGGATGATGGTGAGAACGCCAGACTCTTGTGAAACTTGAATTGGTGATGGAACTGCAAGTGAGAGTGCACCCTTAGGACCCTTAACGCTTACTTGCTGTCCGGCAATTGTTACTTCAACGCCACTTGGGAGGGCGATTGGCATGCGACCGATACGTGACATATTCGATCACCATACGTAGGCGAGAACTTCTCCGCCTACACCCTGTTTGTTGGCTTGCTTATCAGTAAGCAAGCCAGAAGAAGTCGAAATAATTGCAACGCCTAGTCCACCGAGGACCTTAGGTAGCGCAGTTGACTTTGCGTAAACGCGAAGTCCTGGCTTACTGACGCGACGAAGTCCTGCAAGTGAACGCTCACGGTTAGCACCGAACTTGAGTTCAAGAATCAGTGACTTACCTACGCCATTTGCATTGTCTTCAACACGGAAACCGCCGATGTAACCCTCTTTTTGGAGGATCTCTGCAATACGAACCTTAACCGATGAAGACGGCATTGAAACCGTGTCATGGTAGGCAGAGTTCGCATTGCGCAGACGAGACAACATGTCTGCGATTGGATCTGTCATTGTCATACGTGGCCTGTGGCCTTTCTCGAACCGGTTTCTTCACGCTCTGTGAAGACCTGTTTCGTTGTAGTAATTACCAAGAAGCTTTTGTGATACCTGGAAGTTCGCCGCGGTGTGCCATTTCGCGGAAACAGATACGGCAGATGCCGAATTTTTGGTAGACAGCGTGTGGACGACCACAACGCTGGCAACGTGTGTAACCGCGCACCTTGAACTTTGGCTTACGAGCAGCCTTAACCTTGAGTGATGTTTTGGCCATTCTTATGCCTCCCTGAAAGGAAAGCCGAGCTGCTTGAGTAGCGCGCGACCTTCATCATCGTTCTTAGCTGTAGTTACAAAAGTAATATCCATACCGCGTGGACGGTCTACCTTGTCTTGTTCGATCTCTGGGAATACAACCTGCTCGGTAAGACCGAAGGTGTAATTACCCTTGCCATCGAATTGCTTTGGTGAAAGTCCGCGGAAGTCACGGATACGTGGAAGAGAGATTGAGAGTAGGCGATCTGCAAACTCCCACATACGATCTCCACGAAGTGTGACGTGTGCACCAATTGGCATACCTTCACGCAACTTAAATTGCGCGATTGATTTGCGTGACTTGGTTACCTGTGGCTTCTGGCCTGTGATGATTGCTAGATCGCGGATTGCGCCTTCGATCAACTTTGAATCACGAGCAGCTTCACCGACACCCATGTTGACTACAACCTTTACAAGGGTTGGAACCTGCATTGGATTGGTAAATCCGAATTCCTTGGTAAGTGCAGCCTTGATCTCGCTCTTGTAGCGAGCCTTAAGGCGAACATCTGTAGTTGTGCTCATTAGATGTCCTTTCCTGTGCGACGTGAGATTCGAACGTTACGACCATCGTCTCCAACGCGTGAACCAACACGAGTTGCCTGGCCTTCGCCATCAACGACCATCACATTTGAAATATGGAGTGATGCTTCGACGGTAATAATTCCGCCGACCTTAACGCCCTTTTCACCAGTCTGCTCGCGAGTGTGGCGCTTTACGCGGTTAACACCCTCGATTGTGACTCGTGAGCCATCAACATGGATAACCTTGCCTGTTACGCCTTTTTCTCTTCCAGCGATAACGAGCACGGTGTCATCTTTTTTGATCTTCGGCATTAGAGCACCTCCGGAGCAAGTGAAATGATCTTCATAAACTTCTTGTCGCGAAGTTCGCGAGCAACTGGTCCGAAGATACGAGTTCCGCGAGGCTCGCCATCTGCTTTAAGGATGACTGCTGCGTTCTCATCAAAACGAATATATGAACCGTCTGGACGACGACGTTCTTTTACAGTGCGAACGATGACAGCCTTAACGACTTCACCTTTCTTCACAGTTCCGCCAGGAATTGCATCCTTGACTGAACACACGATGATATCTCCGATACCGGCGTAGCGACGCTTGGATCCACCGAGCACACGAATACAGAGAAGCTCTTTCGCTCCTGTGTTATCCGCGACGCGTAGGCGCGATTCTTGTTGAATCATTTTTATTCCACCCGTTCCTTACTTAGCCTTCTCGATGATCTGGACTAAGCGCCAGCGCTTTGTTGCAGACAACGGACGTGTCTCCATAATCAAAACGCGATCTCCTGCACCAGCCTCATTCTTTTCATCATGTGCCTTCAATTTGCTTGACTGGCTCATAACCTTTGAATACAAACCGTGTGAAACACGATCTGAAACTTCAACAGTGATGGTCTTATCCATCTTGTCGCTTACGACGATGCCTTCACGGGTCTTACGGAAACCGCGATCTTCAGTCTTGTCAGCCATTATGCAGCGCCTCCAATTCCTAGTTCACGTTCACGAATAATTGTGTAGATGCGCGCAATCTCTTTACGCACTGCACCAAGACGGCCATGGCTTTCGAGTTGTCCTGTAGCAGCCTGGAAACGCAAGTTAAAGAGTTCTTCTTTACCTTCACGCAACTTCGCTGCTAATTCATCAGCTGACAACTGGCGGAGTTCTTCTGTTGTATTCGCCATGTTTATGCCTCCTCACGCTTTACGACGCGGCACTTCATTGGGAGCTTGTGAATCGCAAGACGCATAGCCTCTGTTGCGATCGCTTCTGTAACACCTGAAATTTCAAACATCACACGACCTGGCTTTACATTTGCAATCCACCACTCTGGTGAACCTTTACCAGAACCCATACGAGTTTCAGCAGGCTTCTTTGTGATTGGGCGGTCTGGATAGATGTTGATCCATACCTTTCCACCACGCTTGATATAACGAGTCATGGCAATACGCGCTGACTCAATCTGACGGTTGGTAACGTAGGCAGGCTCAAGAGCTTGGATCCCAAAGTCACCGAATGCGACAGCTGTTCCACCCTTTGAACGCCCTGAACGGGATGGGTGGTGCTGCTTACGGTGCTTGATCTTACGAGGAATTAACATTTACGCCTCGCCTCCTTCTGTCGCTGGTGCTTCATCGGTGACCTGAGCAACCTGCGCAGCTGGCGCTGCCTGTGAAGTTGTTACTTCACCCCGAGGTGCGCGAGGTGTGCGTGGTCCGCGACGTTCTGGCTTTGGCGCGCGAGCTTCAGCAAGTGCCTTCTCTGCGCGCTCTGTGCGAGAACCAATAACTTCGCCTTTGTAGATCCAGACCTTCACACCTAAACGACCGAATGTTGTATGTGCCTCAAAGAAGCCATAATCAATATCGGCGCGAAGTGTGTGCAATGGAACTCGACCTTCACGGTAGAACTCAGAACGAGACATTTCAGCACCACCGAGACGACCACCGCACTGAACACGAATGCCTTGTGCTCCAGCCTTCATAGCTGACTGCATTGACTTCTTCATTGCGCGACGGAATGAAACACGTGCAGCAAGCTGCTCGGCGATTCCCTGTGCAACAAGCTGTGCGTCAATCTCTGGGTTCTTCACTTCAAGAATATTGAGCTGTACCTGCTTGCCTGTGAGCTTTTCAAGCTTCTGGCGAAGGATATCTGCTTCTTGTCCACGGCGACCGATAACGATTCCTGGACGAGCTGTATATAGATCGATGCGTACACGATCGCGAGTACGCTCGATTTCGATACGTGAAACGCCTGCGCGCTCCATACCCTTCTGCATCATGCGGCGGATCTCAACATCTTCCTTTACATAATCCTTGTACAACTTATCTGCATACCAACGTGACTTAAATTCAGTTGTGATGCCGAGGCGGAACCCGTGTGGGTTAACTTTTTGACCCATTACTTGGTCGCTCCCTTCGCTGAATCATCAGCACGCTTTGGATTACGTGTCTGAGTCTTTGTTGATGTACGTGAAAGTGACTTTGAAGTCTCCTTCACATCACTGACGGTTAGAGTGATATGGCTTGAACGCTTCAAGATGCGGAACCCGCGGCCTTGAGCACGTGGACGAAAGCGCTTCATTGTGCGGCCCTCATCGACAAGCGCTTCTACAACCCAGAGCTCTGAAGCGTCGCGAATTGCAGGGTTCTTCTGCTTTGCATTTGCAATGGCAGAGTTAAGAAGTGTGTACAGATCAGCACCGGCTGACTGTGGTGCAAACTTCAAGATTGATAGGGCTTCATCAGCGCGCTGCCCACGGACGAGATCGACAACACGTCGAGCTTTCTGTGGTGTGTGGCGGATGTCGCGCAAGATCGCACGAGCAATAGTTGCATCTGCTTTTGTCTCAGGAGTATTAGCCACGAGTTGCTCTCCGATCATCCTTGACGTGTCCACGGAATGTACGTGTTGGTGCGAATTCACCGAGTTTGTGTCCGATCATTGCATCGGTAATAAATACTGGAACATGCTTGCGTCCGTCATGAACTGCAATAGTGTGTCCGATCATTGATGGAATGATCATCGAACGACGTGACCAGGTCTTGATCACATTCTTTGTGTTGGCATCGTTTTGGGCATCGACCTTCTTGGTCAGATGTCCATCAACGAATGGACCCTTCTTGAGACTACGTGGCATTCGGGCTCCTACCGCTTCTTATTCGACTTACGACGACGGACGATCATTGAATCTGATGCTTTCTTCTTACGGGTACGTGCTTCAGGCTTACCCCATGGAGTCACTGGGTGACGTCCTCCGGAGGTCTTACCTTCACCACCACCGTGTGGATGATCAACTGGGTTCATAACAACACCACGAACAGATGGGCGCTTACCCTTCCAACGCATACGTCCTGCTTTTCCATAGTTGATGTTGGACTGTTCTGCGTTTCCAACTTCACCAACAGTTGCGCGGCAACGAATATCTACGCTGCGGATTTCACCTGAAGGCATACGTAGCTGAGCTAGTGGGCCTTCCTTTGCAACAAGCTGAACCGATGCACCTGCTGAGCGGGCAATTTTCGCTCCGCCACCTGGGCGAAGTTCGATTGCGTGCACAACAGTTCCTACTGGGATGTTACGTAGAGGCAAGTTGTTTCCAGTTTTGATATCAGCCTTTGGACCGTTTTCAACTGTTGCACCTTGCTCAAGATTTACAGGAGCGATGATGTAGCGCTTCTCGCCATCTGCATAGTGAAGAAGTGCGATACGCGCTGTGCGATTTGGGTCGTATTCGATATGAGCGACCTTTGCTGGAACGCCATCTTTATCGTTACGAGTAAAATCGATAACACGGTATGCGCGCTTGTGCCCGCCACCTTGGTGACGAACTGTGATACGTCCTGCGTTGTTACGGCCACCCTTTGAGTGCAGTGGGCGAACCAATGACTTCTCAGGTGTTGTACGAGTGATCTCAGCAAAATCTGGAACGCTCGCGCCGCGTTGGCCCGGTGTGGTTGGCTTTAATTTACGAAGTGCCATGATGATCCTTTTCTAGAAGTCCCAATTAGTAAGGTTGCCCTTACGAAACTGGGCCTCCAAAGATGTCGATACGGTCGCCAGCGGCCACATGAACGATTGCTCGCTTTGTGTCTTTGCGCTTTCCATCACCAAAACGTGTGCGCTTATTCTTTCCTTGACGGTTCATTGTGTTAACCGAAATTACCTTCACGCCAAACACCTTCTCCACCGCAATTTTGATCTCAGTCTTGTTGGCATCTGGTGCAACAATGAATGTGTACTTATTTTCATCGAGTAGTCCGTAGCTCTTTTCAGAGACAACTGGGGCTACCAATACGTCGCGATGGTCTTTCATGCTGAAACCTCACTCTCGCGTGCCACTGACTTTGCACCCTTACCTGCAGCGCGAGCCTTAAGGAAATCGTTAATCGCGCTCTCAGAGAAGACAACATCATCGCTCTTTAAAAGGTCATAAGCGTTGAGCTGATCTGGAACGAGAAGGTGAAGGTTCTCTGCATTGCGAAGTGAACGCCATGCGGCATCTTCGCTACGTGATACGACAACCAAGAGATGGCGACGATCTGAGAACTGGCGAACTGCGGCAAGTGCCGCCTTTGTTGATGGAGCTCCTGTTACAGAGTCAATCACGTGAATACGCTCATTACGTGCACGATCTGAAAGGACGCCGCGAAGTGCTGCTGCGATCATCTTCTTAGGTGTGCGCTGTGCGTAATCGCGTGGACGAACAGCGTGAGCTGCACCGCCACCACGTTGCAAAGGAGCGCGAATAGAACCCTGACGGGCACGTCCTGTTCCCTTCTGCTTAAAAGGCTTCTTACCTGAACCGCTTGTCTCGCCACGGTTCTTTGCCTTCTGAGTTCCCTGGCGAGCAGCAGCAAGTTGCGCTGTTACTACCTGGTGAATCAGAGGAATATTTGTCTGCGCATCAAAGATTTCTGCCGGAAGTTCAACACTTCCAACTTTCTTTCCCTCTGCGTTTTTAACTTCTACTGTGAGCGCCATGGTTATGCACCTACCGTTTCAACTGCTTCTACAAGTGCCTTCTTCGCAGCCGAACGGATAAAGACAAGGCCGCCATCTGTACCAGGGAGTGATCCCTTGATGAGCAACAAGTTCTTCTCTGTATCTACTGCCTGAATAACAAGGTTCTGGGTTGTAATTTTTTCGTTACCCATACGACCTGACATGCGCATTCCCTTGAATACACGTCCTGGTGTTGAGCACGCTCCAATCGATCCTGGCATACGGTGCTTACGATCTACACCGTGAGATGAACCAAGACCACCGAAACCGTGACGCTTCATAACCCCTGCAGTTCCCTTACCGGTGCTTGTACCTGTTGCATCAACAATCTCGCCTGCTTCAAAGACTGATGCTCCAAGTTCTTGTCCAACGGTGTAGTTACCAGCGGAAAGTGTGCGTAATTCTGCAACGTGGCGACGTGGTGTCACGCCTTGCTTTGCAAAGTGCCCAGCTAGAGGCTTTGTCACCTTCTTCGGATCAATCGCGCCGTATGCAATCTGGACAGCTGCGTAGCCATCTTTCTCAACGGTGCGGATCTGAGAGACAACACATGAATCAACTGAAACAACTGTTACAGGAATCATCTTGTTATTGGCATCAAATACCTGAGTCATACCAAGTTTGGTACCGAGCACGCCCTTGATGGACGATCCGTATGACTGAGTTACTTTTATCATTTTTTCGTCCTTTCCTTAGAGCTTTATCTCGATGTCGACGCCAGCTGGCAAGTCGAGGCGCATCAATGAATCCACTGTCTTAGGAGTTGGATCGATGATGTCGATGAGGCGCTTATGTGTGCGCATCTCGAAGTGCTCGCGGCTGTCCTTATATTTGTGAGGAGAGCGAATCACGCAATACGTGTTCTTCTCTGTTGGTAGCGGCACTGGACCCGCGACCGTTGCACCTGTGCGCTCGACTGTCTCAACGATTTTCTTCGCTGATGAGTCAATCACCTCATGGTCATAGGCCTTGAGCCGAATGCGGATCTTTTGTCCCGCCATGTCGTTCTCCTCTTTCATTTCTTACTGCGCTAATAAACTTGTCAAAACTTTTTTACTTTTCAAGCTGTACTGCTAGTTCTTGTTAAGTGGCGGTGGTTCTAATCCACCGCCACTACGACAAGATTTACTTATTTATTACTTTGTAATCTTTGTAACGCGACCTGCACCTACTGTGCGGCCACCTTCGCGGATAGCAAAGCGGAGTCCTTCTTCCATTGCGATTGGCTGGATGAGAGTTACTGCCATCTCAGTGTTATCGCCAGGCATAACCATTTCGGTACCTGAAGGAAGTGTTACAACACCGGTCACGTCAGTTGTACGGAAGTAGAACTGTGGACGGTAGTTGTTGAAGAATGGAGTGTGACGACCGCCTTCATCCTTTGAAAGGATGTATGCGGATGCGTTGAACTCTGTGTGAGGTGTGATTGATCCTGGCTTGCAGACAACCTGTCCACGCTCAACATCTTCACGCTTTGTTCCACGAAGAAGAAGTCCGACGTTCTCGCCAGCCTGTCCTTCGTCGAGCAACTTACGGAACATTTCAACGCCTGTAACAGTTGTGCGCTGTGCATCTGGACGGATACCAACGATTTCAACTTCTTCGTTAACCTTGACGATACCGCGCTCGATACGACCGGTGATTACTGTTCCACGACCTGTGATGGTGAATACATCTTCAACTGGCATAAGGAATGGCTTGTCAACATCACGAGCTGGCTGTGGGATAAATGCATCAACAGCATCCATGAGTTCGACGATCTTTTCTGCCCATGCAGCGTCTCCTTCGAGAGCCTTAAGTGCTGAGATGCGAACGATTGGTGTGTCATCGCCTGGGAACTCGTACTTAGATAGAAGTTCACGAACTTCCATTTCAACGAGCTCAAGAATTTCTTCGTCATCAACCATATCTGACTTGTTAAGAGCCACAACGATTGATGGAACGCCTACCTGACGTGCAAGGAGAACGTGCTCCTTGGTCTGTGGCATTGGACCATCTGTTGCTGCAACGACGAGGATTGCTCCATCCATCTGTGCTGCACCAGTGATCATGTTCTTGATGTAGTCAGCGTGGCCTGGGCAGTCCACGTGTGCGTAGTGACGCTTCTCTGTCTGGTACTCGATGTGAGCGATAGAGATTGTGATACCGCGTTGACGCTCTTCTGGCGCCTTATCGATATCTGAGAACTCTGTAGCAGCGTTAAGAGTTGGGTACTTATCGTGCAACACCTTTGAGATCGCAGCAGTAAGGGTTGTCTTACCGTGGTCAATGTGGCCGATGGTGCCGATGTTTACGTGCGGCTTGTTACGCTCGAACTTGGCTTTTGCCATTTTGGTTCCTCTTTCGTTTTATCTAGTGCTAGTTATTAGGGGTTGTGCTGTTCATTTATTAGGGGTTATTCGCCGCGAACTTTCGCAATGATTTCCTTTGCGACGTTGCCTGGAACTTCGGCATAACTGTCGAATTCCATGCTGTAGCTCGCGCGACCTTGCGTTCTGGAGCGGAGATCTCCGACATAGCCGAACATCTCTGACAACGGAACTAGCGCCCTAACAACGCGGGCACCTGACCGCTCGTCCATGGCCTGAATTTGGCCACGACGACTGTTGAGATCGCCGATGACATCACCCATGAAGTCTTCAGGGGTAACAACTTCGACTCTCATTACTGGTTCGAGAATTGCAGGATCAGCAAGCTTTGCTGCCTCCTTAAATGCTGCGATACCAGCCACCTTGAAAGCGAGCTCCGATGAGTCAACATCGTGATACGCGCCGTCAAGAAGAGTTACTCGTACATCTGTAAGTGGATAACCAGCAAGGGGACCTGAGGTCATCGCTTCCTTACATCCTGCGTCAACTGAAGGGATGTACTCCTTCGGTACGCGTCCACCTGTGACCTTGTTGACGAATTCATATCCGCCTTCAATTTCACCAGTTGGAAGTGGTTCGACTGCAATCTGAATCTTTGCAAACTGTCCAGAACCACCGGTCTGCTTCTTATGTGTGTAGTCATGGCGTGCAACTGCCTTACGAAGAGTTTCGCGGTAAGCAACTTGTGGCTTACCAACGTTAGCTTCGACCTTGAACTCGCGACGCATACGGTCTACGAGAATTTCTAGGTGAAGCTCGCCCATACCAGCGATGATTGTCTGGCCGGTCTCTTCATCGGTGTTGACGTGGAATGTTGGATCTTCTTCCGAAAGACGCTGAATCGCAACGCCAAGTTTTTCTTGATCGCCCTTTGTCTTTGGCTCGATCGCTACAGAGATAACAGGGGCTGGGAAATCCATTGATTCAAGTATTACTGGCTTAGCAGGATCACAGAGAGTCTCACCTGTTGTGGTGTCCTTAAGACCCATAACAGCAACGATCATTCCTGCACCAACATTGTCACGCTCTTCGCGCTTGTTGGCGTGCATCTGGTAAATCTTTCCGATGCGCTCTTTGCGATCCTTTGTTGAGTTAAGGATTGTTGATCCTGTCTCAAGGACGCCAGAGTAAACGCGGATAAAGGTAAGTTTTCCAAGGTGTGGATCTGTCATGATCTTGAAGGCAAGTGCTGAGAATGGCTCATCGTTCTTTGGGAAACGCTTGAGCTCCTTCTCCTTATCATCCATCTCTGTGCCGACGATTGCATCAACATCAAGTGGTGATGGAAGGTAGCGAGTTACAGCATCAAGCATTGGCTGTACACCCTTGTTCTTAAATGCAGAACCTGTAAGTACTGGTGAAAGCTTTGCGGCGATTGTTGCGCGGCGGATTCCTGCGATGATCTCTTCCTCTGAAACTTCAATACCTTCGAGGAACTTCTCCATAAGTGCGTCATCATTTTCTGCCAAAGTTTCGAGCATCTCAAGACGAGCAGCCTTTGACTTCTCGAGCATATCTGCCGGAATCTCTTCAATTACGTAATCTTCGCCCTTCTTTGTCTCTCCGCGCCATACAAGTGCCTTCATTGCGATGAGATCAACGACGCCGATGAAATCTGATTCAAGACCGATTGGAAGTTGTAGAACGAGTGCAACTGCGTTGAGGCGATCCTTGATCATGCCTACGCACTTATCAAATGAAGCACCGGTGCGGTCTAGCTTATTAATAAAACAAATACGTGGAACTGAGTAACGATCTGCTTGACGCCATACAGTCTCAGACTGTGGCTCTACTCCTGCAACACCATCAAATACTGCAACTGCGCCATCGAGTACGCGAAGTGAACGCTCTACCTCGACTGTGAAGTCAACGTGGCCAGGAGTATCGATAATGTTGATGAGGTGGTCTTTCCACATACAGGTGGTTGCAGCTGAAGTAATAGTGATACCGCGCTCTTGCTCCTGCTCCATCCAGTCCATGGTTGCTGCACCTTCGTGCACTTCACCAATCTTGTATGAGATACCTGTGTAGAAAAGGATGCGCTCAGTAGTAGTGGTTTTGCCCGCGTCGATGTGAGCCATGATTCCAATGTTGCGAACCGTAGCTAGATCGATCTTCTCTACTGTTGACGTTGCCAATTAATGATCCTCTTCTCGTCTCTTCGTTTTACCAGCGGTAGTGAGCAAACGCCTTGTTTGCTTCCGCCATTTTGTGGGTATCTTCGCGACGCTTTACCGCTGCTCCAAGACCATTTGATGCATCGATTAATTCATTCATAAGGCGCTCTGCCATTGACTTCTCGCGACGAAGGCGTGAGTAATCAACGAGCCAACGAAGAGCAAGAGTTGTTGAGCGGCCTGGCTTTACCTCGATTGGAACCTGGTATGTAGCTCCACCAACACGACGTGAGCGAACTTCAACAGCCGGCTTGATGTTATCGAGTGCGCGCTTAAGTGTGATCACTGGATCAACTTGTGTCTTTCCGCGTGAACCTTCAAGTGCTCCGTAAACAATGCTTTCAGCAGTTGAACGCTTGCCGTGAAGAAGTACACGGTTGATGAGCGCGGTTACAACTGGTGAGTTGTATACAGGATCAGCGACAACAGGAGTCTTTACTACAGGACCTTTACGTGGCATTAGCTAGCCTTCTTCTCTCTCTTGGCACCGTAACGTGAACGTGACTGCTTACGGTTTTTTACACCTTGTGTATCAAGTGATCCACGAATAATTTTGTAACGAACACCAGGAAGATCTTTTACGCGACCACCACGAACAAGAACAATGGAGTGCTCTTGTAGGTTGTGACCTTCACCTGGAATGTATGCAGTGATTTCCATGCCGCTAGTAAGACGAACACGTGCAACTTTACGAAGAGCAGAGTTAGGCTTCTTAGGTGTAGTTGTGTAAACACGTGTGCACACTCCACGTCGCTGAGGTGAACCCTTTAGCGCAGGTGTGGATGTCTTCGTAGTCTTTTCTGCACGACCACGACGCACTAGTTGCTGAATTGTTGGCACTACATTTCTCCATTTCGTTTTCTGCATCTACTTCTTTTACGCTCAGGCGCCGACCCACGCGCTCGGGTGTGTTGCACTCGATTCGCGTTTGCATCCATTAATTTCTTAACAGGGGCAAGCACCTAGCGCGCTAAAAAGCGCAGAGGAGAAAGGTATCGGCAGGCACCATGAAAGGTCAAAACGGCCCTTTTACTCCGTCTGCTGCTCCGATTTTGGGGAAAAGGCTGGTTTTTCACTTCCGGGCGTGTCGCGCAAAAAACCCCATAATTGCGCCTATGAACACGTCAGAGCTGCTCCTTTTGGGAATTGTCCTCTTTGTACTCATTGAATTCGGCGCCGGGATGGTCATCAACTCCCTCAATGAGCGCTCGAAGAATCAACCGCTGAGCCCTGAGGGCGCGCAGATATTCAACCCTGAGGACTACGCCAAATCCATGGCCTATGGGACGGCCAAATACCGCTTTGAAATGCTCACCACTCTGATGAGCACCGTTGGCATACTGGCAGCCATCATTCTTGGCTGGTTCTCTTGGCTCGATGGCCAATTGCGCGATCGTCTCAGCAATGACTTGCTCATCACAGTTCTATTTGGAGCTATTTTGCTCGTTTTTGCGACAGTGGCCAACCTACCTGCTGGTTACTACTCAACTTTTGTCATTGAAGAAGAATATGGTTTCAATAAATCCACCAAAAAGCTCTTTTTCCAAGATGCGATTAAGCAATTGGTTATATCTCTAGCACTTGGATTAGTCCTTCTCTACGCCGTTGCCTGGATCTACCAAGAACTACAAAGTCAGTTCTGGATTATTGCCTGGGGACTCTTTGCAGTTTTCTCTCTCTTCATGTTTATCTTTGGCACGCGCATATTTCTACCAATTTTTAATAAGTTAAAGCCATTGCCAGAAGGTGAGCTCCGCACTGCAGTTGAAGATTACTGCCAGAAGCAAGGCTTTCCACTTTCTAAGCTCTACGAGATGGATGCATCAAAGCGCTCCACCAAACTCAATGCCTTCTTTTCTGGAATGGGCAAAGTTAAAATCATTGGTTTATACGACACACTCATTGAAAAACTTACTGTGCAAGAGACGGTGGCAGTTTTGGCTCACGAAGTTGGTCACTATAAGCGCAAGCATGTTTACACAATGTTTATTTTTAGTAACCTCCAAACTCTTGTTATTTTCTCCCTGATGGGTTGGCTGCTGAGTAATCCCAATCTTTCTAAGGCCCTCGGTTCTGATGTGCCAAGCTTTCATTTATCGATGCTCGCATTTTTCTTACTCTTTAGTCCTGTTTCGACGCTCTTGGGTTTGATTAATAACTCATTCTCACGCCGCAACGAATATCAGGCAGATCAGTATTCAATTGATACATATCCGGGGGCACGCAATTACATGTATAGCGCACTGATGAAGCTCTCCCGTGAATCACTTTCTAACTTGAACCCACATCCGGTTTATGTTGCAGTGAATTACTCACACCCACCAATCCTTGACCGATTAGCTCACTTGAAGAAATAGGTGGCAGTTAAATAACAAGGGCTCCCATATGGGAGCCCTTGTTATTTATTGTGATAATTCCTATCGAGGAATCTCGACCTCATCGAGGCGAATAGCCTCCCCTGTTCCACCTTGATCAAACGGTGTGAAGTCGTACTCATCGTAGGCAGCGTAGACCGCGGCCTTTGCTTCTTCTGTTGGCTCAACTCTGATATTGCGGTAACGGGCAAGGCCTGTTCCTGCAGGGATCAACTTACCGATGATGACGTTCTCCTTCAGACCAAGCAATGGATCGCTCTTCTCTGAAAGCGCCGCATCTGTAAGTACGCGAGTTGTTTCCTGGAATGAAGCCGCTGACAACCATGACTCTGTTGCAAGTGAAGCCTTGGTGATACCCATAAGTTCTGGGCGACCAGATGCTGCCTTGCCACCGGTTGTAACAACGCGACGGTTCTCTGCTTCAAAGCGACCGCGCTCAACGAGTTCACCTGGAAGTAGATCAGCATCTCCTGCTTCAAGCACTGTGATGCGCTTGAGCATTTGACGAACGATTACTTCGATGTGCTTATCGTGAATACCTACGCCCTGTGAGCGATAAACAGATTGAATTTCGTTAACCAAGTGAACTTGTGTTGCACGTGGTCCAAGAATACGAAGTACCTGCTTCGGATCAATTGCGCCGACGACCATCTTCTGGCCAACTTCAACGCGTGAACCTTCTTCTACAAGTAGCTTCTGGCGACGTGTGATTGGGTATCCAACTTCTTCTCCACCATCATCTGGTGTAACGATAATCTTCCTACCTTTTGCATCTTCACGGAATGAAACAACGCCCGCTGCTTCAGCAATTGGTGCAACACCCTTAGGTGTACGCGCCTCAAAGAGCTCGACGATACGTGGAAGACCGTGAGTGATGTCATCTCCTGCAACACCACCGGTGTGGAAGGTACGCATTGTGAGCTGTGTACCTGGTTCACCGATTGACTGTGCTGCAATGATTCCGACTGCTTCACCGACTGCGACAAGTTGTCCTGCTGCAAGTGAGCGTCCGTAACATGCTGCACACTGTCCGACCTTGCTATCGCAAATAAGTACGGAACGAATTTTTACCTCGTCCACACCTGCTTCAACTAGCGCATCGATATTGCGATCACCTAGGTCAATACCAGCCTTTGCAATAACTGCGCCGTTGACTTCAATATCTTCAGCCAATGTACGGCCATAGACAGAAGTTTCGACATGGTCATGCTTTACAAGGTTTCCGGCTTGCTGACGTAGTGCAATTGGAAGTACAAGTCCGCGATCTGTTCCGCAATCTTCTTCACGGATGATCACATCTTGTGCGACGTCACAGAGACGACGTGTGAGGTAACCAGAGTCAGCGGTACGAAGCGCTGTATCTGCAAGACCCTTACGTGCACCGTGTGTCGAGATGAAGTACTCAAGTACTGAGAGACCTTCACGGAAGTTGGACTTAATTGGGCGAGGAATAATTTCACCCTTTGGGTTAGCCACAAGTCCACGCATACCTGCAATCTGACGGATCTGCATCATGTTTCCACGAGCACCTGAATAAACCATCATCCAGACTGGGTTGACCTTAGGGAAGTTCTCTTCCATCTCTTTACCGACTTCAGCAGTTGCCTTAGTCCAGATTTCGATGAGCTCTTGGCGACGCTCGTCATCTGTGATGAGTCCCTTTTCGTATTGAGATTGAACCTTGTCAGCCTGTGTTTCGTAGCTTTCTAGGATCTCCTTCTTACGTGGAGGTGTAACAACATCTTCGATTCCGATCGTTGCACCGGCGCGAGTAGCCCAGTGGAATCCGAGTGACTTCAGTGCATCAAGAGTGTGCGCAACTGTGACCTTTGGATAGAACTCAGCAAGTTTGTCTACGATTCCACCGAGTTGTTTCTTCGTTACATCTGTATCAACGAATGGGAAGTCAGTAGGAAGTGCCTCGTTAAAGAGTGCGCGACCGAGAGTTGTATCGAGAGTCTTTCCATCGACACGAATCTTGATCTTTGCCTGCAGCGAAACTGAGCGCTGATCATGAGCCATGATCGCTTCAGAGATAGAGCCGAATGCACGGCCTTCTCCAAGTTCACCTTCGCGTTCCATTGTTAAGTAGTAGAGACCAAGAACCATGTCCTGCGTAGGAGATGTAATTGGTCGACCGTTGGCAGGTGACAAGATGTTATTTGAAGATAACATCAAGATACGTGCTTCGGCCTGTGCCTCAGGTGAAAGTGGAAGGTGAACAGCCATCTGGTCACCGTCGAAGTCAGCGTTAAAGGCTGTACATACGAGTGGGTGAATCTGGATTGCCTTACCTTCTACAAGCTGTGGCTCAAATGCCTGAATACCAAGGCGGTGAAGCGTTGGTGCACGGTTAAGGAGCACTGGATGCTCTGCAATAACTTCTTCAAGAACATCCCATACAACTGGACGTGCACGCTCGACCATACGCTTTGCAGATTTAATGTTCTGCGCGTGGTTGAGATCGACAAGACGCTTCATTACAAATGGCTTGAAGAGTTCAAGAGCCATTTGCTTTGGAAGACCGCACTGGTGCAATTTAAGTTGTGGTCCAACAACGATTACTGAACGACCTGAGTAGTCAACGCGCTTACCGAGAAGGTTCTGGCGGAAACGACCCTGCTTACCCTTGAGCATGTCAGAGAGTGATTTAAGTGCACGGTTACCAGGACCCGTTACAGGACGACCACGACGACCGTTGTCAAAGAGTGAGTCCACAGCTTCTTGCAACATACGCTTTTCGTTATTGACGATAATTTCTGGAGCACCAAGATCTGCCAAGCGCTTCAAACGGTTATTACGGTTAATAACACGGCGATAGAGATCGTTGAGATCTGAAGTTGCAAAGCGTCCACCATCGAGCTGCACCATTGGGCGTAGATCAGGTGGGATAACCGGAACACAATCAAGAACCATAGATGCAGGATTGTTAGTAGTTGTCATAAATGCGTTAACAACCTTGAGGCGCTTGATAGCACGAGTCTTCTTTGCGCCCTTTCCTGCCTCAGAGAGCTCGGTGAGCATTGCATGCTCTGTCACGAGATCAAATGTCTCAAGGCGACGTTTAATAGCAGCAGCACCCATATCTCCCTTGAAGTACATGCCGTAACGGTCACGCATTTCGCGGTAGAGGTTCTCATCACCTTCGAGATCTTGAACTTTGAGGTTCTTAAAACGTGACCAGATATCTTCAAGACGAGTCACATCGCGTTCTGCTCGCTCACGGATTCCCTTGAGTTCTCGCTCTGCTGATTCACGAACCTTGCGCTTTACATCTGACTTTGCATCTTCTGCTTCGAGTTCTGCAAGGTCGGCTTCGAGCTTCTTGGTACGTGTATCAAGATCGACATCGCGCTTAGTCTCGATCTTCTTGCGATCGTTGGCAAGCTTCTTCTCAAGCTGTGGCATATCTTCATCGCGCGCTTCAGCATCAACTTCTGTGATCATGTAAGCAGCGAAATAGATAACCTTCTCAAGATCCTTTGGTGCAAGATCAAGTAGGTATCCAAGGCGTGATGGAACACCCTTGAAGTACCAGATGTGAGTGACAGGAGCTGCTAGCTCAATGTGACCCATGCGCTCACGGCGAACCTTTGCGCGGGTTACTTCAACACCGCAACGCTCGCAGATGATTCCCTTAAAGCGGACGCGCTTGTACTTACCGCAATAACATTCCCAATCACGAGTTGGTCCGAAGATCTTCTCGTCGAAGAGTCCGTCCTTCTCTGGCTTGAGTGTTCGGTAGTTGATGGTTTCTGGTTTCTTTACTTCACCAAAAGACCACTCACGAATATTGTCAGTCGAAGCTAAGCCAATTCGTAGTTCATCAAAAAAGTTAACATCTAACATTTTTTATCCCTCTCCTTAAACTTCTTCGACGCTTGAAGGTTCAACTCGTGACAAGTTGATTCCAAGTTCTTCGGCGGCACGGAATACTTCTTCATCGGTATCGCGCATTTCAATCGCAACACCTTCAGAAGATAGAACTTCCACATTTAGACATAGTGACTGCATTTCCTTAACAAGCACCTTGAATGATTCTGGGATACCTGGTTCTGGAATGTTCTCGCCCTTAACAATGGCTTCGTAAAGTTTTACGCGACCAAGAACGTCATCGGACTTAATAGTAAGCAACTCTTGGAGTGTGTAAGCGGCGCCATAAGCTTCAAGTGCCCAAACTTCCATCTCACCGAAGCGCTGACCACCGAATTGTGCTTTTCCACCAAGTGGTTGTTGCGTAATCATTGAGTAAGGTCCAGTTGAACGTGCGTGAATCTTGTCGTCCACCAAGTGGTGAAGCTTCAAGATATACATGTAACCAACTGTGATCTCTTCTTTGTATGGCTCTCCGGTGCGACCGTCGAATAGACGAGCCTTTCCGTTTCCACCAACAAGACGCATTCCATCCTTGTTAGGAAGTGTTGAAGAGAGAAGACCAATAAGTTCTTCTTCCTTTGCGCCATCAAATACTGGAGTTGCAACCTTTGAGTTTGCAGCAGCATCTGCGAAACCATGTTCGCGAAGATCCTTCTGCCATGGCTCGTTGCCCTCTAACTTCCAACCAGATTTAGCAACCCAACCTAAGTGAGTTTCTAAAATCTGACCGACGTTCATACGACCTGGAACACCAAGTGGGTTCAAGACAACGTCAACAGGAGTTCCATCTTCAAGGAATGGCATATCTTCCACTGGAAGAATCTTTGAGATAACACCCTTGTTACCGTGGCGACCAGCAAGCTTGTCACCATCTTGAATCTTGCGCTTCTGTGCAACGTACACGCGAACCAATTGGTTAACGCCAGCTGCAAGCTCGAAACCTTCTTCAGATTCAAAGATCTTTACGCCGATAACCTTTCCGGATTCACCGTGTGGAACCTTGAGTGAGGTATCGCGAACTTCGCGAGCCTTCTCACCAAAGATTGCACGGAGCAAGCGCTCTTCGGGAGTTAATTCGGTCTCTCCCTTAGGAGTTACCTTTCCGACCAAGATGTCGCCAGGAACTACATCGGCGCCAACGCGAATAATTCCGCGCTCATCTAGATCTGCAAGAACTTCCTCTGAAACGTTAGGAATATCGCGAGTGATCTCTTCGGCACCTAGCTTGGTGTCGCGAGCATCAACTTCGTACTCTTCAATATGAATTGATGTCAGTACATCATCTTGTACGAGGCGCTGCGAAAGAATAATCGCATCCTCGTAGTTGTGACCCTCCCATGACATAAATGCAATGAGGAGGTTCTTTCCAAGAGCCATTTCACCGTTTTCGGTACATGGGCCATCGGCAATTACTGAACCTAATTCCACTTTCTGACCGGTGCTTACAACAACCTTCTGGTTATATGACGTTCCTTGGTTAGAACGTGTGAACTTTGCAAGAGAGTATGTCTGGTAAGTGCCGTCATCTGCCATCACTGTGACCGAGTCAGCATCTACTTCTGTAACAACACCTGGCTTAGTTGCCGTTACGACATCGCCAGCATCAACTGCTGCACGGAACTCCATGCCGGTACCGATAAGTGGAGCCTCTGCACGCATCAATGGAACTGACTGACGCATCATGTTAGAACCCATGAGCGCACGGTTAGCATCATCATGCTCGAGGAACGGAATCATTGCGGTTGCAACAGAAACCATCTGACGAGGTGAGACGTCCATGTAATCAACTTCGTCAGCGATGATGTATTCAACTTCTCCACCACGACGACGGACAAGTACACGTGCTTCTGCGAAGTGGTTGTCATCAGTTAAAGGTGCATTTGCCTGAGCGATGATGTGCTCATCTTCTTCATCAGCGGTGAGGTAATCAACCTGATCGGTTACGCGACCCTTAACTACTTTGCGGTAAGGAGTCTCGATAAATCCAAATGCAGTAACGCGACCATATGTTGCAAGCGAACCGATAAGGCCAATATTTGGTCCTTCAGGAGTTTCGATTGGACACATACGTCCGTAGTGAGATGGGTGAACGTCACGCACTTCAAAGCCTGCGCGATCTCGTGAAAGACCACCAGGTCCAAGCGCTGATAGACGACGCTTATGTGTAAGTCCTGACAATGGGTTTGTCTGATCCATGAACTGGGATAACTGAGAAGTTCCGAAGAACTCCTTGATCGATGCAACAACCGGGCGGATGTTGATCAGCGTCTGAGGTGTAATTGCCTCAACATCTTGAGTTGTCATACGTTCACGAACAACGCGCTCCATACGTGAGAGACCGATTCGAACCTGGTTCTGAATCAATTCACCAACTGTACGTAGGCGACGGTTACCAAAGTGATCGATATCGTCCTTTTCAACACGAACTTCACGGCCGTAATCCATTGTGAGATCACCGCGGTGCAACGCTACGAGGTAGCGAAGTGTGGCGACGATATCTGAGATGGTGAGCATGCTCTGTGAAAGTTCTAGTTCGAGACCGAGCTTCTTGTTCACCTTAAAGCGTCCGACCTTGGCCAAGTCATAACGCTTACCGTTGAAGTAGAGGTTCTCAATAAGGTTCTGTGCAGCTTCCTTTGTTGGTGGCTCACCAGGACGAAGCTTGCGATAGATATCGAGAAGAGCATCATCTTGAGTTTTAACTGAATCCTTCTCAAGGGTTTGACGCATTGATTCGAAATCACCAAACTCTTCAAGAATTTGTTCTTCTGTCCAACCAAGTGCCTTCAAAAACACTGTGACAGATTGCTTACGCTTGCGATCGATACGAACGCCAACGAAGTCTTTTTTATCAACTTCAAATTCCAACCAAGCGCCGCGGCTTGGGATGATCTTGGAAGAGAAAATATCTTTATCTGAAGTCTTCTCGATTGTACGTTCGAAGTAGACACCAGGTGAGCGAACAAGCTGTGAAACAACAACGCGCTCAGTACCGTTGATAACAAATGTGCCACGAGGGGTCATCACTGGGAAATCTCCCATGAAGACTGTCTGTGACTTGATTTCGCCGGTCTCATTATTTGTAAACTCTGCAGTGACAAAGAGTGGTTGCGCGTATGTCATATCGCGCTCTTTGCAATCTGCTATTGAATATTTAGGTGGCTCAAAGCGGTGGTCGCGGAATGAGAGCGACATTGAACCTTGAAAGTCTTCGATAGGAGAAATCTCTTCAAAGATTTCTTCGAGACCCGATTTTGATGGGAGTTCACCACGATTTGTATTTGTGGTTTCGGCAAGACGCGCGCGCCAGGCTTCGTTACCCAACAACCAATCAACGCTCTCAACTTGGAGTGCGAGTAAGTTAGGTACTTCTAGCGGTTCACGAATCTTGGCAAATGAGATACGGCGTGGAGCTACTGAGTTTTTCTTCGCGGCCAAGAGATGTCCTTTCAGACAAAGTTTTTTAGTTTGTCACCATTGATAACAAACCCGTAGTACGCACAACTATTAGGTCTCAGCCGCTATATGCCCTGACCATAGAAGATTTCTGCGAAGGGTCAGGATATAGCGCTCCCCCTTGCCCTGTCCAACCGGGGGCTTATACCCCTAAATCTCTGACTTGTCATGGGATTCCTCCCCCCATGTGTGAAGGTTTCAGACTCGAGTTACCCTTGAAATGAGAAAACCCCAGTGGGTTCGAGCGGAGAAATCCTTCTTGGGGATTTCGCAGCCGGACCCTCTGGGGTTTGCCCTGAAGAAATTACTTGATTGTGACCTTTGCGCCAGCTGCTTCGAGAGCTGCCTTTGCCTTGTCTACATCTTCCTTCTTGCCCTTTTCGATCAAGGTTGCAGGAGTTCCGTCAACAAGATCCTTCGCTTCCTTCAAGCCGAGGCTTGAATTGATATTGCGAACTTCCTTGATAACAGCAATCTTCTGTGAGCCTGCATCTTCAAGGATAAGTGTGAACTCATCTTGTCCTGCATCTGCTGCGCCGCCTGCTGCTGCGCCGCCTGCTGCTGCAACTGCTACTGGAGCTGCTGCTGTGACATCGAATTCTGTTTCAAATGCCTTGACGAACTCTGAGAGTTCAACAAGTGACATTTCCTTGAACTGTGACATCAAATCTGCTTGTGAGAGCTTTGCCATTTTTTATTTTCCTTTTCTTATTCCGCTGGAGTTTCTGAGGTTTCAAGAACAGCGTCTGTATTCTCAGCTTGGGCTGGAACCTCGGACACAGAATTATCAGTTGATGGTTCGGACACAGCTTGAGCTGGAACCTCGGACACAGCACTGTTAGCTACTGGTCCCGACACCGCCTCCATCTTGATGCGTAGTGCATCGAATACGCGCGCTGCCTTAGCAAGCGAGCCCTTCATTGCACCAGCAAGCTTTGATAGAAGTACTTCGCGAGATTCAAGATCTGCAAGTTTCATTACTTCTGCTGTGGTTACAAACTTTCCTTCGTAAATTCCACCCTTAATTACAAGAAATGGATTCTCTTTCTGGAAGTTCTTGAGGTTGCGCGCTGCATCAATTGCATCACCCTTGACGAAAGCAATCGCTGACGGACCGGCAAGAAGATCATCAGAGATCTCAACGCCAGCACCCTTAGCCGCAATCTTTGTCAGAGTGTTCTTAACAACTGAGTACTTGGTATCTGCACCAAGTGAACGTCGCAACTGCTTCATCGAAGTTACGGAAAGTCCGCGATATTCGGTGAGGTAGGTTGCAGTAGCTGTGCGGAAATCTTCCGTCAGTTCTGCAACTGCTGCTTCTTTATCTGGGCGAGCCATTCGGTTCACCTTTCCTGTTACTTATGTTGTGACCACAGGAGTTAAATAAAAAATCCGTGACGCGTAAGAGCGCACGGATTATCGTGAACACCTACGCGGGCTGAGATTCCTCAATTATCTGGTTCTTACGAGCCAGACCTGCGGTCTTTGGTTATGGGCAAAGGCTAAGGGCAGGCTGCCCGCAGGGTCAAATCAGCCCTTTTTAGGCGCAAGCCGAACGAGAATTGTCGAGCCGGAAATCGAGAGAACTACAGACAAGAGGACTCCTGTGTATTGCGAGGATGAAATCTCACCTTGGGCAAAAGCTAAGCTGGAGAGAACGAAGGAGAACTCACCTATCTGACTCACACCAATTCCCAGAAGTGAATGCTTGACCTTCATCTTCCCTACTCGAGCCAAGAGCATTGTCGGAAAAGTTTTAAGTAGAACCATCAAGAGAAGAACCAGGGCTGCAAAAGGAGCAGCCTCGATAACTGTAGCTGGCTGAATCAAAGTTCCGACGACAACAAAGAAGAGCACTGCAAAGAGATCTCTAAATGGAAGAATTGCTTTCCTGACATCTTCGGTATCCCGGCTCTGGTTAATTGCAAGTCCGGCAACAAAGCCTGCCAACGCCATCGGAATATCAAATACAACTGTTCCAAGTGCTGCCAGAACTAAACCGAATGAGACTGAGTAAATGAGGAATAAGTCACCATCCCAACGTACTGCCTGTAACACTTTGGGAAGAATTTTTGAGGCAACAATTGCAATTCCACTAAATGCAAAGAGTCCACCGATTGCTACCACGAGCGGCTTTTCGGCATTTCCAAAGAGAGTGAGAATGACAGCTGCAGCTGCCACGCCGACTAGATCCTGAATCAGTGACCATCCAAGAAGTGCTTCTTCAGTTGATGTATCAGTTCTGCGACGCGGACTTCGAGTGATATTTACAATCACCACGCTGGATGACATCGCCACCGAAAGAGATAAAAGTAACGAACCAAATAATGAGACGCCAAGCCAGAGAAAAATCGGAGTTCCAACTAATACGCCAAAACCCATTTGTGCCGGTACATTCCATAAGAGCGCCCTCTGCTCACGCCCTATCTTTCGCAGATCCAACTCGATTCCTACCTCAAAGAGCAGTAAGACAATTCCAATATCTGCAAGCAGTGCAAGCTGATTATTATCAGCGACAAATCCTGGAGTAAATGGAGAGACAAGCAATCCGGTAGCTAAATAACCGATAACAGATGGCAGTCCCACTTTGCGGGCAGCAAAACCCATCGTTGCGGCCGCGCCCAAAACAACGCCGATGTTAAGTACCAGCGGTGCCGTTTCAACGATTGATGCCATTGGAGAAGAATAGGGCTTAGAGAATATTCGCGAAGATAGAAATATTCTGGCTCTCGGGTATAAAAAACTGGCTCTCAGTGGTTACAAAGCAATACCCGGCTAATCGCAGAGTCTTTAACGAGCAAGTCTCAAGATAGCCGGGTATTGCTGGAAGAGATTAGTTAGCTGAAGGCTCACGAACGAGGTTTGGATCTACTGCGATTCCAGGCCCCATCGTTGTTGAAACTACTGCCTTCTGAACATAGCGACCCTTTGAAGAGTTTGGCTTTGCACGAAGAACTTCATCCATTGCGGCCGCGTAATTCTCGGCTAGCTGCTCGGCAGTAAATGAAACTTTGCCGATGATGTAGTGAAGGTTTGAGTTCTTATCGATGCGGAATTCAATCTTTCCACCCTTGATGTCCTTCACAGCCTTTGTGACATCTGTTGTCACCGTGCCTGTCTTTGGGTTTGGCATCAAGCCACGAGTTCCAAGAACTTTACCGAGACGACCAACCTTGGCCATCAAATCTGGCGTTGCGACTACTGCATCAAAGTCCAAGCGACCCTTTGATACTTCATCGATTAACTCATCTCCACCGACGATATCTGCACCAGCTACACGAGCTTCTTCAGCACGCTCACCATTTGCAAATACAAGTACGCGAGCAGTCTTACCGGTACCGTGTGGAAGGTTAACTGTTGAACGGATTGCTTGATCTGCCTTCTTTGGGTCAACACCGAGAACGAGTGCAACTTCAATAGTTGAGTCGTACTTCGTTGTTGATGTCTCTTTGGCAAGTGTGACTGCCTCAAGAGGTGTGTAGAGGTGATCCTGCTTTACCTTTTCAGCTGCTGCTGAATATTTCTTTGAGCGCTTCATTTCTCCCTCTTTCGCCAACTCTTGCGAGTTGATGTAGTGGTTGTGGTCAGCGAACCAGCGAGGTTCTCCCACATCTCAAAACCGATCTGGCTTCGAGAATCCTTTAGTTGTTATAACTCTTTACGCCGAGACAGTGATTCCCATTGAACGCGCTGTTCCCGCGATGATCTTGGCAGCTGCCTCGATATCGTTTGCGTTGAGATCTTCCATCTTTGTTGTTGCAATCTCCTTGACCTGAGCCATGGTGATATTTGCAACCTTGGTCTTGTGAGGAATAGCAGAGCCCTTTTCGACTCCAGCAGCCTTCAAGATCAAACGTGATGCAGGAGGTGTCTTTGTGATGAAGGTAAATGAACGATCCTCATAGACAGTAATTTCTACAGGAATGATCTGACCCTTCTGGCTTTCAGTCGCAGCGTTATATGCCTTGACGAACTCCATGATGTTGACACCATGCTGACCAAGTGCTGGACCGACCGGAGGAGCAGGTGTTGCCGCTCCTGCTTGGATCTGCAGCTTGATGAATCCAGTTGCCTTTTTCTTTGGTGCCATTTTCTCTACCTTTTCCTTTTTTCTCGTTAAATCTCTACTTATATCTTCTGTACTTGGTTAAATGAAAGCTCTACAGGTGTTTCACGCCCAAAGATAGATACGAGAACCTTGAGCTTTGCCTGCTCTGGCATGATCTCTGAGATCGATGCTGGCAGAGTTGCAAATGGGCCATCCATTACCGTCACTGATTCGCCCACTTCGAAATCAACAACTCTGATCTCTGGCTTATCTGACTTCTTAATTGGGCGTGGTGCAAGAATCTTCTCAACTTCAGCCATACTCAATGGGCTTGGGTGGTGAGCATTTCCAACGAATCCTGTAACGCCAGGGGTGTTACGAACTGCAGTCCATGACTCATCTGTGAGGTCCATACGAACAAGAACATAACCTGGGTAGATATTGCGCTTGACCTGCTTGCGCTGGCCGTTCTTGATCTCCATTACTTCTTCTTCTGGAACTTCAATCTGAAAAATGTAATCTTCCATATTGAGAGAGATGATGCGGTTGGCGAGGTTACCCTTTACCTTCTTTTCGTATCCTGCATAAGAGTGGATGACATACCAGTCACCGATGGCAGCGCGAAGTGTGCGACGGAATTCAGCGTTAGGATCATTCTCATCTGATTCGATATCGCCATCTTCATCACTTGCGAGCGCGAGATCATCAAATGCAGATTCAACTGTGGCAACTGGCTCGATAATTTCAACAGGCATTTCAACGGCAGGCTGGGCAAGCTCATCTGCATTAGCAGCAAGAGCTGCCTCAAATGCATCAGGCTTTACATCTTCACTCATTGTGATCTCTTCCAACCTCTACCTAGTTACCGTTACCCGAATACCCAAAAGACGAGCTTGGTGAGAACCAAGTCGATGAGGGAGACGACTGCGATAACGAACATAACGAATACAAGGACAACTGCTGTATATGTGCTGAGTTGCTTGCGCGTGGGCCAAACAACTTTCTTGAGCTCTGAAAGAATCTGGCGATAGAAAAGTCCAACGCGCGCGAAGAGGCCAAGCTTCTCTTCGGTCGTTTCAGGTGACTCTGTCATCGTTCTTCCTTTTCACTCGGTACCACTTCGTGCGTTTGGATCTAAACATCTTGCAGGGCAGGAGGGACTCGAACCCCCAACCGGCCGCTTTGGAGACGGCAACTCTAGCCAATTGAGCTACTGCCCTTCGCAATGTGTAGGCATGCCAAGGCAGAGCTACAAACATCTTGAGCGTCAGAGTCTATGCCTAGAGGTGGGCTTAGGTAAAACTGAGCGTGCGCCGAGGCTGCAATACGGCAGACTTAGCCCATGAGCCGAATCTCCGCACGAATCTCAGCGATCGCCGAATCAGCCACCTTGGCAGTTGATGCCAAAGCCAAAGCCCTTAAGGCAGCTGGTCGTCCCGTCATTGGTTTCGGTGCAGGTGAACCTGATTTTCCAACGCCGGCTTATGTTGTCGACGCTGCAGCAGCTGCAACTAAGGTTGTTGCAAATCATCGCTACACACCGGCAGCAGGATTACCCGAACTTCGTACAGCCATTGTCGATAAGACAAAACGCGATTCGAATTATGAAATCGCCGTCGATCAAGTACTTGTGACTAACGGTGGAAAGCAAGCGGTCTACCAAGCATTTGCCACAATTATTGATCCGGGCGATGAAGTCTTATTGCCATCACCGTATTGGACAACATATCCCGAATGCATCAAATTAGCTGGTGGAGTTTCAGTTGAGATTTTTGCAGACGAAACACAAAATTATTTAGTTACCGTTGAGCAACTAGAAGCCGCACGTACGCCAAAAACAAAAGCACTTCTCTTCTGTTCACCATCGAATCCAACGGGTTCTGTTTATACGCCCGAGCAAACCAAAGCGATCGGTGAATGGGCGCTCGCTCACGGTATCTGGGTAATTACCGACGAAATTTACGAGCATTTGTTATATGACGGTGCCACCGCACCATCATTGCCTGTGCTTGTCCCGGGATTGGCTGATACCTGCATCATTATCAACGGTATTGCAAAGACATATGCGATGACGGGATGGCGCGTCGGTTGGATGATTGGACCTAAGGATGTCATCAAGGCTGCGACAAATCTGCAATCACATCTGACCTCAAATGTTTCAAATGTTTCACAACGCGCAGCAATTGCTGCAGTGACCGGTGATCTCGCCGCCGTCCATGAAATGGGCGTTGCATTTAACCGTCGTCGTAAACTTATTGTGGATTTAATCAACGAGATTCCTGGTTTTGAATGCCCCACTCCACAGGGTGCCTTCTATGTCTACCCATCCGTTAAGGGTGTACTTGGAAAGACAATTCGCGGTAAGACTCCACAGACATCTGCCGAACTTGCAACACTTATCCTGGAAGAAGTAGAAGTTGCAGCAGTTCCCGGTGAAGCATTTGGTCCATCTGGCTATCTTCGCTTCTCATATGCGACAAGTGATGAAGATATTGTCGAAGGAATCGGGCGCATCAAAAAGCTTCTTACAGAAGGCTAAGCCCCACCAGATTTACCTCTGGCTCTAGCTTGATTGCAAATTTCTCATATACCTTTGCCTGCGCGCTCTTTGCCAACTCAATTAAATCTGTCGCTGTCGCATCCCCGGCATTTGTTAGCGCCAGTACATGCTTTGTTGAGATTCTGGCACCACCGACTTCATCACCTTTATGCATTCCAGCATTTTCAATCAACCATGCCGCAGAAATCTTTACCCGACCATCGATAAGTGGCCACTTTGGTGCGGCATCTGGAAGAGCATCTGCTGCTTGCTGGGAAACGACCGGGTTGGTAAAGAATGAGCCGGCAGACCATGAATCGCTATCGTTTGGATCTAGCAACATTCCTTTGCTGGAGCGAAGTTCAAGGACAGCTTGGCGAACTGCATGAACTGGAGCCTTGTCACCCATCTGAATATCTAACTTTTTGGCAAGCTCTAAATATGTAATTGGGTCACTAGAGTTACCGATTCGAATTTGGAATTGAACGTCGAGAATAATGAATTGGCCGGGGTTTCTCTTAAATATTGAAGAGCGATAGTCGAATTCACATTCGCTATTTGTAAAAGTTTTAACTACCTTTGCCTTGCGATCATAGGTTCGTACACGGGTAATGAATTCAGAGACCTCATGGCCATATGCGCCAATATTTTGAATTGGGGCGGCCCCGATTGTTCCCGGAATTCCGCTCAAGGTTTCAAGTCCAGCAAAACCACGTGCAATAGTTAGGGCTACAAAATCATCCCAATTTTCACCGGCACCGATTGTGAGAGTGGCCCCACTGCAGGCATCAACTTCTGCAACCATTGAATTATTTGTAATGTGAATAACTGTGCCTTCAAAGCCAGCATCAGAAACCAGAACGTTGGTTCCACCACCCAAAATGAGCACGGGTGAATCTCCAGCAGAGTTAAGGGCTGCGATGATCTCTTCTTCATTATGTGCTTCCACAAAGTTTTTAGCAGGACCACCCACTCGCAAGGATGTGAAATCGCGCAGATTGGTCATAGGTAAAGGCTACCTGCGAGGCGAGAGAATTGCCTCTTTGTCACGGAAGCGCTCAAGAATTCGGTCGTAATTCTTCTTCGACTGTAATTCCCGGTACTCAGGATCAACATCGTGATAACCGTGATGGCGGTCTTGCTCTAGAGGAAGATCGAGTTGAATCAAAGTCGCACCTGCATGTCGAAGACGAAGCGAAAACTCCATATCAGCATTACGGTAATACAGTGCACGATTATTAAAACCTTCCGCATCTATCGCTGCTTGGCGATCCATGGCGAAGAAGTAACTAAAGAGAACGTCAACTTCACCCGCACCTTTATCATCAACACTGCGCCATTGATCATCTAGGTTTACTAGACCCCCACGCCATCCGGCAGCGCTGCAACTCTCAGATGTCAGAAGTTCTAGTGTCGGTGTAATTGCATCACCGGTAAAGCGCGTCGATGGATCCATGATGATGATAAATCGCGTTTGTACATTCTTAAGTAACGCATTTGCACATTCCCCCCAGCCAAATTTTTCGCTAAGGCAGATAATCTTTACTTGGTTATCCAGTTGGTTGATCAGTGCTCCAGGTTCGCCGAATACCAAGAGCACAATCGGTACATCAGAGTGCGCTTTCACACTCTTAACGGTCGCGACCGCATCATCTATAAATCCATCGATAATCATTGTCAGAGCTATTGGCGCATTCCCTAGCGCTATTGGGCGAATATCTCGTGGTGAGGCAAAGACCGGATAACGCTCTTTCTCACGAAGTTCAAAGCCTGCAGCAATATCAACAACTTCAAATCCGGCGGCTGCAATTTCATCACGCAAGAGATCAGATCGTGCCCAATCTTTTGCAGCACGTGCTGCCATTCGCTCTTGTGCTAAAGCAACAATGTGATCAGGAGCGCTCATCGTGATACGACCGCCTTTGCCATTCCCAATACCTTGATTCCAGCAGATGTTGCAGTGAGATCTAGCGTAATCAATTTTTCATCAAGTGCTGCCACGGTTGCAGTCACAGTGAGATCAACATCGGTATCTGCGGGCACGATGACAGGCTTGATAAAGCGAGCACCGAAATACTTCATCTTGGCAGATCCCCCAGCCCAATCCGTTACATACTTTCCAGCGAGAGCCATCGTTAACATTCCATGTGCGATGACGTTAGGTAATCCAACAGAGAGTGCGAACTCTTCATTCTGATGTATTGGATTCTGATCGCCGCTGGCATCGGCATATGCCTTGAGAGTGGCGCGGTTGATGGTGAAGATGCGCTCAGGAATTGCTGTACCTATCTCAATCATGCGCGCACCACCAAGGTTGACCATGACGATAAGGCGATGGTTGAGCCAGCCTTAAGGTCAGATCTGACTGTGACGATTTCATTGCCGGCAGCTACACGATAACTCTCGATTGTTGATGAACATGTAAATGTGTCACCGGCTTTAATCGGTGCAAAGATTTCAAACTTCTGATCACCATGAACAACTCTGGTCCAATCAAGACCGATCGTAGGGTCAGATAAAATTAATTGAGATTGTTCTAGGCTGATACGAATTGAAAATGTGGGCGGTGCGACGCTGGTATCTACTTCGCCAATAACGGTAGCAAATGCATCGATCTCTGCTTGGGTGACACTCACGCTACCCGCACCTTCAAAGGTGCGCCCGACTGAATCGGGATTGAGCATTAGCGGGTTTCGCGGTGAAGTGTTGAAGCCTTGCAACGTGGACAGAACTTCTTGAGCTCCATGCGATCTGGATCATTGCGTCGGTTCTTCTTAGTGATGTAGTTACGCTCTTTGCAATCAACGCATGCCATGGTGATCTTTGGACGTACGTCCGCGCTCTT
>JAFMBT010000001.1 GCA_017858325.1 Candidatus Planktophila sp.
GCACGCCGCCAGCGTTCGTCCTGAGCCAGGATCAAACTCTCCATAGAAAGTTTTCTGGCTTACGTGACAAACAAACTGTCGTTTATTTTGTCTTTACCAAAGGAAATCAACGAGTAGTCCATGTCCTGAATTAACAGTGCATGGCACATACTTCATTGAAGTATTTATTTAGAGAATGGCTCTAGAAATTTGCATGACTAGGTAAACCATTCTCTGGCATTGACTTATGGCACGCTGTTGAGTTCTCAAGGTACGGATGCGCACTGCGTCCTAGGATTTCTCCTATTTTTCAGGGCAGACTGCCAAACTTACTGCATAGCGCTAGGCACGGTCAAACCGGCTAGATAGGCATAAGGTGAGGAAGTAATGCTGTACGGCCCCCAAGCTTCCCAAGGGTACGTTCCACAGCAAGGAGCCTAACTATAGGGGTGAGCCGGCCTGAGGGTCAAATTAGGCACCGGTTCTCTGATTGGGGTGAGTGGGAATCTATAAATCATAGAAAGTTACGTTTTTGAGCGTAAAAGTGGCCCTTTTGCGGGTACGCATAGAGATTACTGAAGTACTACCGCTGCGAGATCTCGCTTACCCTTTCGCAGAACTGCATATTTACCACATAAAAAGTGGCTTTTTTCGAGTCTGAAATCCTCGCCGGCGATCTTCTCATTATTGAGATATGCGCCACCCTCTTTAACGATCCGACGAGCCGCTGATTTCGAGTCCACTACGCCGGCAGAGGCCAAGAGGTCCACCCATGTCGGGATTTCCTGATCTGGCGAGAGAACAACGGTAGGTAATTCACTCAGGGCGCTCGCCAGAGTCTTCTCATCCAAGGCCGACAAGTCGCCTTGTCCAAAGAGCGCACGTGCCGCGTCTTCTACACGCACTGCAGTATCACTTCCGTGAATCATCGATGTGAGTTCTCGTGCGAGTGCACGGTGGGCGTTGCGTGCTCCGGGGTTTTCCTTATGTTCTTTTACGATCTCTTCAATTTCTGCTCGAGACTTAAATGAGAAAACCTTTAAAAAATTGATTACATCGTTGTCATCGGCGTTGAGCCAATATTGGAAGAAGGCGTAAGGAGATGTCATCTCAGGATCTAGCCAGATGCTTCCACCGGCAGTCTTTCCAAACTTAGTTCCATCAGATTTGGTGAGCAACGGAATAGTGAGTGCGTGTGCGCTTCCGCCTTCAACACGTCGGATGAGATCTAGACCAGCAACAATGTTTCCCCACTGGTCAGATCCCCCGAGCTGTAACGTGCAGTTATTTCGCTTATAGAGTTCAAGATAATCAAAGGCCTGTAATACTTGATAAGAAAATTCAGTATATGAAATACCTGCTTCAAGACGATTGGCTACCGAATCTTTTGAAAGCATTTGATTGACGCTAAAGTGTTTTCCAACATCTCTGAGGAATTCAATAGCTGATAATGGTTGTGTCCAATCAAGATTATTCACAACGCGGGCTGGATTTGCCGCGGCGTGAAAGTCAAGGACAGATGAAACCTGCACCGCAATGCGATCAACCCATTGCTTGACTATGTCATTGCTATTCAGGGTTCTCTCTTCATTGCGCCCGCTCGGGTCCCCTACTAAACCAGTCGCTCCGCCTACGAGCGCGATTGGATGGTGGCCCGCCATTTGAAAACGACGCAATACAAGTAGGACTACGAGATTTCCCACGTGAATGCTTGGCGCTGTTGGATCGAAACCGATGTAACAGGTGATGGGCTTATCTAGAGCAGTCGAAAGAGCCTTCTCATCAGTGGTCTGTGCGATAAGTCCACGCCAGCGAAGATCGTCAAGGAATGCGCTCATGCGCTCATCATGCCTGAAAAGGCGGCCAACTTGGCGGAGAAATTCGCTTCAAAAGCGGTGACTTCGCTCTTCAGGATAACAAGTTGTCGAGCCAGAGCCGATGGTGCGGTCCCGCCAAAAGTGGTGCGCGAGGTGAGTGCGCCCTCGACGGTGAGAACAGTTCTAATCTCAGGAGTGAGTTGCGGATGGATTGCAAAGAATTCAGAATCTGAAAGCTCATGCAACTCTTTACCCTGTGCCTCTGCACGCGCAACGCACTTTCCGGCAACTTCATGCGCCGTCGAAAATGGAATATGCGCACGGACGAGAAAGTCAGCAATCTCTGTCGCCAGAGAATAACCCGCCGGTGCTGCAGCAGCCATCTTCTCGCGATTAAATTCCGTCGTTGCCACCATCCCTGTCACAGCAGGAAGAACTAGAGCTAACGTATCAAAGGAATCAAAGAGCGGCTCTTTATCTTCTTGCAGATCACGATTGTAAGCAAAAGGTAGTCCCTTAAGCATTGCTAATACTCCGGTGAGATTTCCGATCAAACGTCCTGCTTTTCCACGCGCCAGTTCGGCAACATCAGGATTTTTCTTCTGCGGCATAATCGATGAACCGGTCGAGTATGCCTCTGCAACATCAGCCCATCCGAATTCAGTTGTTGCCCAGATACACCACTCTTCTCCGATGCGTGAGAGATGGACCCCGACTAGCGAGATGAGGAAGAGAGCTTCTGCCACAAAGTCGCGATCAGATACTCCGTCGATACTGTTTCCTGCGCTACGTTTAAAACCTAGAGCGGTCGCCGTAGCTTCCGGTGAAAGCGGAAGAGATGACCCTGATAAAGCACCAGAGCCCAATGGGCTTACTGATGCACGGTTTAACCAATCGTCGATCCGATCGAGATCACGATTGAATGCGTGTACATGCTTTGCGATTTCATGTCCGAAAAGAACAGGTTGAGCATGTTGCATATGTGTGAAGCCAACTGATGGTGCGTTGGAATATTCAGCGGCTTTAGCCATAAGTGCACCTTGCAGTGCAATAATCATTGTGCTGGTCTGCAACATAGCATCGATGGCGTAGAGACGAAGATCGGCGGCTACTTGATCATTGCGTGAACGGCCAGCGCGGAGGGATCCGCCAATGTCGCCTAGTTTTTCACTCAGGCCTCGCTCGAGAGCAGAATGTACATCTTCATCCGAATCTTTATAAATAAAGGTTCCGTCAGCAACTTCTCTCGTCAACTCTTGCAGCGCTGTACGGATCTTGGCCGCCACATCTGCCGTTAACAATTGTGAGGACTCCAGAACCCCTAAGTGCGCCAAAGACGAACGCAAGTCATAGGGGGCTAATCGCCAATCGAAATGCACGCTACGCGATAGTGCAAATACCGCATCAGCCGGTTCTTCCGAAAATCTTCCACCCCAGAGCGCCATCGTTCTACCTTCTCTTCTTTGTCGTAGGGCTCTTCTTACCCTTTGGTTTACCAGCAAATACCAGCAACTCGCGCGCCAAGGCGTTGCCACCAGTTGCGCTTCGTGAAACAACTAAAACTGTGTCATCACCTGCAATTGTTCCGATGATCTCTTTGATTCCAGAATGATCAAGGGAGCTTGCTAACAGTTGGGCTCCCCCAGGTGGGGTTCTCACGACTGCGAGATTTCCGCTCGACTCAACGCTAATAATTAACTCATGAGATAACGGCATCGAGCGTGCAATTGAAGAATCTGTCCCATCGACTATCGCGTAGACCATCTCTCCTTGACTATTACGAATGCGAACAGCGCCGATTTCTTCAATATCCCGACTTGCCGTTGCTTGGGTTACGACATAACCCTCCTTCTTGAGCGCCTGCACAAGGTCTTCTTGGCTGTGAACTCGCCCTGAAGAAATTGCATTGATAGCTGCGTTTCTGCGGGCTGAGACAGAATTAATCGGTTGGACTTTAGCCATGGTGAACCTCTTTCAATACCTTCGTGAAGAGAGAGATGAACTTCTCGATTTGAAGTGCGGTGACAATTAGCGGCGGTGCGATTCTTATAGTGCTCTCATTTGCTGCATTAACGATGACTCCAGAATCCAACAGTGCTGCAGCAACGCTTTTGGCTATTGGACTCTCTAATTCGATTCCTAAAAGCAGACCTCTTCCCCGTACTTCTTTGACGCCAGGAAGAGCAGATATCTTCGTCTTGATTTTCTTCTCATGGCTGCGTGCTGACTGCATTAACTTATTTTTTAAGATGACATCGAGAACTGCGTTGCCTGCCGCACACGAGATTGGGCTTCCGCCAAATGTTGTGCCGTGATCACCGGGTAGGAGAAGTTGCGCAGCGCTGCCGTAAGCAATCGTTGCACCAATCGGTAGTCCCCCACCAAGGCCTTTGGCCAAGGTAACAATGTCAGGTTTAACTTTTTCATGTTCAAAACCAAACCACTGACCAGTACGACCTATTCCGGTCTGCACGCAATCAAAGACAAGAAGTGCGCCAGTCTGATCGCAAATGAGGCGCAATCCTGCGAGGTATCCATCTTCAGGAGTAATCACGCCGGCCTCTCCCATTATGGGTTCTACGATCACCATCGCAGTTCGCTTTGTAACAGCTCGACGCATTGCTGCCAGATCACCAAAGGGAACATGTGTAATACCCTTAAGCAAGGGCGTAAATGGCTCACGCTTTGCAGGTTGGCCAGTTATAGAAAGTGCTCCCATGGTGCGACCATGGAATGATCCTTGAGCTGCAACGATCTTTGATCGTCCTGTGCGACGAGAAATTTTGAGTGCTGCTTCATTTGCTTCAGCGCCAGAATTACAGAAAAAAACGCGAGAATTGCTATCACCAGTCATTGCCTGCAAGCGTGAAGCCAGTAGTAACCCCTGAGGATGGGCGAAGAAATTACTGACATGGCCAAGGGTGGCAACTTGGGTCGAGACAGATTTAACGATTGCTGGATGAGCATGACCTAAGACGTTGGTGGCTATTCCAGCGAGGAAATCAAGGTATGAATTTCCATAATCATCTTTAATGACACATCCTTTGCCACTGACAAAGGTGCGCGATGGTGTTCCGTAGTTTGCCATCATGAGATCGGTCCATGAAAGACTCAGCGACTTCTTTCTCATGCACTCACCAAAGTTCCGCCAGAATTTTCCAAAGCCATCGCAAATGCAAGTGGATCTTTGCCGTCAATAATGCGCACAGCTCGTGCGCCATTATCAATTGCTTCTAGGCACGCTGCGACCTTTGGCGCCATTCCTTCTTCAAATGAATCCTTGATCGCAAAGAGTTCGTCACGAGTAATTGAAGATATAAGTGATCCACGATCTGGCCAGTTGCGATAAATGCCGGGCACGTCTGTCATAACAATAAGAGCAACCGCATCAAGTGCGCCTGCAATCGCAGCTGCCACAAGATCTCCATTTGCGTTAAGCGCCCCGGTTTCATCAGCGTTTGAAGCAACCGGCGATATCACAGGAACCTTCCCTTGATCGAGCAGCGATTGAATCTGGTCTACATCAACTGCAGTTATCCGACCGACGTATCCGAGATCGACCGAAGTACCGTCTACTAAACGAGTGAGTTTCTCAGCCTTAACGATGCGACGACCCGACAGAGATACGGCAGGGATCGAATGCGCGATCAATGCGGCCGTCACCGCAGGACCTACACGATTTTCAAGAACTTCTGTAACTACCTCAAGGGTCGCTAAATCTGTGTAGCGAAATCCACCAATAAAGTGTGGAGTTATTCCACGCGCTGTTAGTTCAGCATTTACTTGAGGGGCTCCACCATGAACGACTGCTACTCTCAAATTTTTAGCGAGTGCTTGGGCAAGTGCTTGGGCGAATAGGCCCGAGTCATCAGACATAGCGTGACCGCCATACTTAACGACGAGAGTGTTACTCATATTCCAAGGCCTTGAACGCTCAATCCGGAAGAAGCATCTAGGCCACACATGATGTTTGCATTTTGTACCGCCTGACCAGCAGCTCCTTTACCTAAGTTATCGATTGCAATACTCACGATTGCTCGCTTCGTATGGCTGTCAACGGCAACCTGGATGTGTGCAGAGTTACTACCAAAAACCGACGACGTTGCGGGCATCTGGCCTTCTTCTAGAATAGCTACAAATTTCTGATTCTTATAGTAAGAAAGAAAGTGACTGCGCAATTCATCTGTAGATACAAACTGGTCCAACTTAACTGTGATCGTAGCTAAGATCCCTCTGACCATCGGGGCAAGCATGGGTGTAAAGGAGATACGCACTTCTTTCCCGCTTGCCTCAGATACACACTGCTCAATTTCTGGTGTGTGTTGATGCACTCCCCCAAATTTATAGGATGTCATCGACCCCATAATCGCACTTGCGAGAAGGTGTGTTTTCGCGCTTCGACCAGCACCTGAAGTTCCGGATGCCGCAACAACGACAACATCATTGAGGTGTGCAAAGGGAGCAAGGGGAGTTAATGCCAATGCAACGGCTGTGGCATAGCATCCAGGATTGGCAATCTTCTGAGCGCCCTTAATCTTCTCTTTATTTCCTGCAATCTCTGGTAATCCATAAACCCAGTGACCTGCATGAGCGCCGCCATAATATTTCTCCCAGGCAATCGGATCTTCCAAACGAAAGTCTGCTCCGATATCGATAAATTTCATGGAAGGCTTCAGCGAGGTAATCGTTGCCACGGCAGAGGCAGACTCCCCATGCGGAAGAGCCAAGAAGACGAGCTCAGATGAGGTGAAAAGTTCAGGAGAGAAAGCGGAAAAACTCTTTCCTGTATAGGACGCCAATTGTGGATGCACTGATGTGATGGGTTCGCCTGCGTTGGAGTGTGCGCTGATTGCTTCAACAGAAAAGACTGGGTGATCAGCCAAGATGCGCAGCAGCTCGCCCCCTGCATAGCCGCTACCGCCGACGATTCCAATTTTCATTGAACTAAGATACAGCCTGATCTATAATTATGCAATCTTATGCATAATTATGCAGTGCGCAGTGTCGCTCCTGTTGAACGAGCTGCCTCGGCCACTGCCGATTCGCGCAGGGCTGTGATTTCCGCCCCGGTGAGCGTTCGATCCTCGGCTCGGAAAACCAGAGCGAAAGCGAGGGATACTCTTCCATCTCCCAGCTTGTCGTAGCGATCAAAGAGGGTGATTGATTCAAGGAGTGGACCAGCACCGGCGCGCAGCGCTGCTTCAACATCTCCAGCGGCTACATTCTCGTCAACAATAAGTGCGACATCTTGCAGAGCAGCCGGCATTGTTCCTACTGTTGTTGGGCGTACTCGCAGTGATTCCGGGAGAGCGCTCAGGGCAACTGCGAATGCGGCACTTCGTGCGGGAAGTCCGTACTTAGCAATAATTCGTGGATGCAGTTCTCCAGCGTGCGCAACTGCCTTGCCATCAACAATCAACTCGGCACAACGACCAGGATGCCATGGTGCAAACTCGCTGCGGGAAATACTCCATGGCAAGTGACAGAGGTCGAGGATATCTGAGGCGGCCGCGATCGCATCTTGCCATCCGTATGAACGTGCAGAGCCCTGCCAATCTTCCTTCTCCACTTTTCCTACTAGCACTCCGGCCACATGGAAACCTTGCGGCGGAACGCTAGCGTAAATCTCTTTAATTGTTTGTGTAGAAGGTCGAGAGCCTATCTCTGGGAAGATTCCATCAATGAGTTTCTGAGAACTTCTGAAAATAGAACCCATCTCAAATATCGCAAAGTCCTTCGCACCACGAGAAATATTACGTGCTGCAACTTCAATGAGTCCTGGAACAAGATGGACGCGCATCAATGGAAATTCTTCTGACATTGGATTGGCGATTGCGTAGGTTGAAGCGCGCTCCCCCACAAATCCCATGAAATCAATAGTCTCTTGATTGGTAAATGGGAAAGTTTGAACCTCTGCCAAGCCACGAGAAGCCAGCATTGTTGCAACCGCACGACGACGTTTCTGTGTTGGTGTAAGTGATGCATGAACTGGACGCGGCGGAAGAACCGATGGAATTGCATCGTAGCCAATCATTCGCGCTACCTCTTCAGCGAGATCTGCAGGAGTGAGAAGATCCCAACGCCAGGATGGTGGGTCAACCACGAAGTTCTTTTCATCGACATCGCAGCCAATTACTCGAAGGAGTTCAGCAATCTTTGTCGGTGTGATCTCTAGCCCCAATATGCGCGAAATATAGGCAGGATCTACTGTGAGAAGCGGCGCATACTTCGGCTCTCCATCGACGACGGTGGCAACGTGTTGCGCGGAACTGTGTTGAGTGAGGAGTTGAACAAAACGAGCAGAGGCAAATTCTGCCAGTGATGGATCAACGCTACGTTCAAGACGGCGCGATGCCTCTGATGATAATTTGTGGCGCCGGGAATTCTTTGCAATGCATACGGGATCAAAGCGAACAGCTTCGAGCGCAATTTCAGTTGTACTCTCAGAAATCTCAGAGGAAGCTCCGCCCATAGTTCCGGCCAGTGCAAGAGGTTGCTCGTCATCACAGACCATTAAGTCATCAGGATGAAGCTGGCGAACCTGTCCATCTAAAGTGGTAAATGGCTGCGCTTTACCCGCGCGCTTGATTGTTAATCCACCCTTGATCTTTGACTTATCGAAGGCATGAAGTGGTTGTCCAAGTTCGAGCATCACATAATTAGTAACATCTACAACGAGTGAGATGGAACGCATTCCCATTTTTTCAATCCGTCGACGCATCCACAGTGGAGTTGTAGCTCGCGGGTCAAAGTTGGTCAGCGTGCGCAGGTAAAAGACTGATGCGGTCGCTGGGTCGGCAATCTTTGCTGTCACTCCTTTTCCGGTTTCGGTGAAGGTGAGATCGCGTAGTGCATCCACGGGATCGATAAACTTCAAGTTCAGCGAACCCGCAACCTCACGTGCTAATCCTCGGATACTCAAGGCATAGCCACGATCTGGATTCACTGAGATATCAAAGATGACATCGTTAATCATCAATCCAGAAATTGCATCTTCTCCGATTGTCACCGACCCTTGCGCAAAGGTCATAATTCCCGAATGATCATCGCCGAGGCCTAGTTCGCGTGCAGAACAGATCATGCCGTTGGAAGTTTTTCCATATGTTTCACGCGCTCCGATTGCGAAATCACCTGGAAGTACAGCGCCAGGCAGGGCAGCAACAATGAGATCTCCAACAACGAAATTGGTTGCTCCACATATGACGTAACGCGTTGATCCTTCGCCACAATCAAGACCGACATATCGAACTGGCTTCTTAAAGTCAGTGAGTTCCTCAATGCTCAAGACCTTTGCAAAGACAAGTGGCCCAGTGAGATCAGCTCCCTGCTTGATAATCTCTTCAACTTCAAATCCGACTCGAATAAGGCCATCTGAAATCTGCTCTGGAGTTATTGCTGCTGGAATCTCAACAAATTCCTTGATCCACGATAAAGGTGCCCGCATTTAGAGTCCTACTCCGAACTGACGAGTAAATCGAAGATCGCCTTCCACAATGTCATGCATGTCGGTTATTCCATGGCGGACCATCAGTGTTCGTTCAAGGCCCATTCCGAATGCAAAACCTGAATAGAGATCTGTATCAATACCGCAGGTTGCAAGAACGCGCGGATTCACCATTCCACATCCACCCCACTCAATCCAACGACCGTTAAAGAAGATATCTACCTCTGCACTGGGTTCGGTGAAGGGAAAGAACGATGGACGCAACCGCGTTTTTACATCGGCACCAAACATATGACGTGCGAAGTTATCGAGAGTTCCTTTGAGGTGAGCCATCGTGATTCCCTTATCGATGACCAATCCCTCTACCTGGTGAAAGACCGGAGAATGCGTCGCATCGAGTTCATCTGCTCTAAAAGTTCGCCCCGGACAAATGACGTAGATGGGAGGTTCATTTTCCAACATAGTCCGAATTTGAACCGGTGATGTGTGAGTACGCAAGACGATTCCAGATTCCACTGGTTCGATAAAGAAAGTGTCCTGCATAGTGCGTGCTGGATGATCGGCTGGGATATTGAGAGCATCGAAGTTGAGCCAACCCGATTCCAGTTCTGGTCCTTCGGCGACAGAGAATCCTTGCTCAATAAAGAAATCGGAAATCTCATTCTTGATAATTGTGATGGGGTGTAAACCACCCTTATGTGATCGTGATGCAGGCAAGGTGATATCGACGACCTCATCGCGAAGAACTCTTTCATCTTGTTCGCGCTCTAACTTTGCTGTCGCTTCGTCCAGAGCAGCTGCAATTGCAGCTTTAGCTTCACCGATGATTTTTCCTACTGATGCCTTTTGATCGGCGGCAAGTGATCCGAGTGATCGACTGGCCAGAGCTATGGGTGACTTATCTCCGGCGTGGGCTAGCCGCGCATCTTTGAGCGAATCTAAATCCTGGGCTGCCGCGAAAGCGCTGCGCGCCCGCTCGACCCACTGTGCAACCTCGCCCTGATTCATGGGCCCTATTCTAACCGCGAGAGGACTGAGAAAGCGTGAACATTACGATCGAAGCCGCGGCAGAAAGATTTAAGCTCTCGGCTTGTCCTGACATAGGGATCGCAACAGTGCGAGCGTTGATTGCTAGTTGATTGGTACTAGTTCCTGCTCCTTCATTTCCAAAAATTGCGATACACGGCGCTGAAGAACGAAAATTTACAATTGACTCACTGGCATGAGATGACAAGACGATGCATTCTGCTTTATCTATGTGGGTTATGAGATCTTTTAATTCGAGCGCTTCAAAGACGGGAATATGCCAGAGAGAGCCAGCCGTTGATCGAACAACCTTAGGAGAATACATATCGACGCTGCCGGGTGATGTAATGACCGCTCTCGCGCCAAAGGCATCTGCGGATCTGAGTATCGTTCCTGCATTACCCGGATCTTGTATTCGATCTAGATAGATTACAAATGATTCTGGAGCAACGTTAAGTTTAGTCAGTGAGTAAGCAGGGATCGAACAGAGCATCAGAATTCCTTGGGGTGTTACCGTCGATGCCATCTCTTGCATTACGGGATCACTTACCTCAATAACATTGACCTCAGAAATATCTTGTTTACCAATACGAGTGGCACCAGCCGGGCTGAGATAAAGAGTCTCGATTGCCGGGCCAGTTTGAGAAGCAAGCGCTTCACGTAGAGATTGAATACCTTCAGCTACAAAGAGACCTGAATCGCTTCGCTCTTTACTCCCCCGTGAACCAATAAGAGCCTTCACTCGCCCGACATGCGGCGACTGAAGGCTCTCAATCATTGGATTGATTTTTACTTGTTCAGATTACGCTGAGACAAGGCTCTTGCGAGCAAGGTCAACGAGGGTCTTGAAGGTTGCTGGATCATTGATCGCGATATCTGAAAGTACTCGACGATCAACTTCTATTCCTGCTGCCTTAAGTCCCTGAATAAAGCGGTTGTAGGTCATTCCATTTTCGCGGGATGCTGCGTTAATGCGCTGAATCCAGAGCTGACGGAAATCACCTTTCTTATCCTTGCGATCATTGAACGCATAAACCATTGAGTGCGTAACTTGCTCCTTCGCCTTTGTGAAAAGACGTGAGCGCTGGCCGCGATAACCTGCGGCACGCTCGAGAGTTGTACGACGCTTCTTCGCTGCGTGGACACCACGTTTTACTCTTGCCATTTAGCGCACTCTCCTTACTTCAAACCAAGCATGCGCTTGGCTGTCATTGTGACGGTTGGCTTTGCTGACTGCTCTTGGCTAAGACGACGAGTGACACGTGAAGACTTGCGCTCCAAAAGGTGGCGCTTTCCTGCACGCTCATGCATGATCTTTCCTGAACCTGTGACGCGGAAGGTCTTCTTCGCACCACTATGGGTTTTCATCTTTGGCATTGCTGTCTCCTGTGCCTACTCGGTTTCTCTACTTCTCAACTTCTTGCTTTGCCTTCTCAGCAGCTGCTCGAGCTGCCTTCTGTTCTGCTACTGCTTCGGTCTTCTTTTTCGTCGGACCTAATACCATCGTCATGTTTCGTCCCTCTTGCTTTGGGGCGAACTCAACGAAACCATGTTCTGTCACATCTTCTGCCAGACGCTGTAGTAACTTAAAGCCCATCTCTGGACGAGTTTGCTCACGACCACGAAATTTCATTGTGATCTTCACCTTGTCACCACCTTTGAGGAACTTCTCGATTGCGTTTTTCTTCGTTTCGTAATCGTGAGTTTCGATCTTAGGTGTCAATCGCACTTCCTTCACCACAATGTGGGTCTGGTTCTGACGAGCCTCTCGCGCCTTCTGTGCTGCTTCATACTTGAACTTTCCAAAGTCCATGATTTTACAAACAGGTGGATTAGCCTCTGGTGCGATCTCAACTAAGTCGAGTCCGATCTCATCGGCCATTGCAAGCGCTACTTCGATATCAACTACTCCAACTTGTTCACCGGTGTAATTGATGAGACGAATTTGAGGTGTTCGGATCCGATCATTGATGCGCGGTTCAGTGGTGATTTCTGCTCCTTCGTTTGGCTTTGCTTTTCTTGTAACGAAGCCGCCGCGCAAGGACACCGCAGACAGTGAAGTGTGGGAAGCCCCACGGCTCAATGAGCCTTCTTCATCCGACATAACCAACACTCGCAGAACGAGAGAGGTGGGAGCGGTGAGCTCCTCTTGCAGCGACATGACGTCACTGGTCTTACGTAAGGGTACCTGAGGGGTGGGTGAAAGTGAAAATTACGGTTGGCGTTCCGCGAAATCCACGCGTGCATCGGGGGCTAGCGGTGGACATTTCACTCCAGGCGCGCTCACCGCTTCAAAGTGCCACCATTCATTGGCATATACCCGACAGAGTCCAAAACGCCACCCATGCCGCTCAAGCCAGAGTGCACCGGGGCGATCCATCGGGTAATTCACATCGATTGCTAAACCCATCGGATGGTGGGATGACTCTGCAGGTAAGACCCATTTCGATGCTTCGCTCTCACTCCCCCGAATTCGAACTTCACGTTGATATAAAAATGCCTGACGTTCCAGAGTTCTAAATCCCGAAGTGATCACCAAAGATATTCCATCTTCTGCGGCAAAGAGTCGAGCCGTATTAAATCGTTCTTCTAATTGTGGATGAAGTTCTTCAACAACACCGGAGGCAGTGGCACTTTCACTGAGCCCTCCATCTCCTAAGAAAAGATAACCTTGCGGACATTCAATAGTCTTAGTCGAATAAATGAGGAGATTCGTAACATCAAAGCATTGTCGAAATTTTGCGTAGTTGACAACTTTGACTGGCGGAGCCAAAGCACGTGATCGCTGATCGACAACACCAAATATCGATCCTGCGATCAATGGAAGAAGTACAGCTAGGATGAAGAGAGAGTTATCCCTATGCGCCCATCGCATGAAGCCCACCATCTACATGGATGATCTCCCCGGTCGTCTTGGGAAACCAATCACTGAGTAGTGCGATGACCGCCTTCGCTGCAGGCTGTGGGTCAGTTACATCCCACTTAAGAGGCGAGCGTTCATTCCATACTTTTTCAAATTCATCAAAGCCAGGAATTGATTTAGCGGCGATCGTGCGAATAGGACCAGCAGCAACAAGATTGACGCGTACGTTTTCACTCCCGAGATCACGAGCGAGGTAGCGCGAGGTTGATTCTAGAGCCGCTTTTGCAACTCCCATCCAGTCGTATTGCGGCCAAGCAACCGTAGCATCGAAATCGAGTCCGACAACCGAAGCACCCTCAAGAAATGTAGGGCGGCAAGCAAGAGTCAGAGATTTGAGTGAGTAAGCAGATACATGAACGGCTGTTGCTACATCTTCCCAGGCGGTATTGAGAAAATTTCCACCAAGAGCCCCTTCAGGTGCGAATCCAATGGAGTGAACGACACCATCGAGATGAGGCACATACTTGCGAATTTCTTCTGCTAATCCATCCAGATGATATTGGTCTGTGACATCTAATTCAATGATGGGTGGCATCTGCGGAAGACGACCTGCGATACGGGTGGTCAGGCTAAGAGCTCTACCGAAGCCAGTCAGTACAACTGTTGCACCTTGTTCCTGCGCAATCTTTGCAACATGGAAGGCGATGGAGCCATCGGTGAGTACTCCGGTAACCAATACATTTTTTCCCGAGAGAATTCCCATGGTTAGTGCCCCATTCCTAATCCACCATCAACCGGGATAACTGCCCCCGTGATGTAACTTGCCTTTTCCGATGCCAAGAAAGTAACCACATCGGCAATTTCTTCAGCGGTGCAGAAGCGACCCAAAGGAACTTGTGCAGCTATTTCTTCACGGCGTTTTTCTTCCAACTCCGCCGTCATATCGGTTTCCACAAAACCTGGCGCAACCACATTTGCTGTGATTGAACGACTCCCTAGTTCGCGCGCGAAAGATCTCGCCATGCCTACAAGTCCAGCTTTGCTAGCAGAATAGTTCACTTGGCCCGCGGCTCCGACTGAGCCAACTACCGAGCCGATAAAGATGAGCCTGCCTCGCTTGTTTTTCAGAAGTCCCTTTGTCGCTCTCTTTGCCACTCGAAATGCTCCACTGAGATTTGCATCCACAACTGAAGTGAAATCCTCTTCACTCATGCGAAGAACAAGGGTGTCTCTCGTTATTCCAGCATTCATGACAATGACATCAGGAATTCCCCACTGATCCTCTATCTGTGAGAATGCGGCGTCTACAGACTCTGCAGATGTCACATCCATCACAACGGATTTGAATCCAGCGGGCGCTATTCCACTTCTATACGTGGCGATAACCTCGACACCGCTGGCTTTCAAAGACGTAGCAATGGCTAAACCAATTCCCCGGTTTGCCCCTGTCACCACAGCTATTGAACTCATAGGGCCAAACTTACCTCGCTACCTATGCGTAACCTGCATTTGAAGTCGCTGGAAGGCCGTCTCGGGCCTAGGCTTCCTATATGGAGCGTGGCAGTGCAGGTGGCGAGGAAGTCTTTGATGTCACTAGCGCCCCAAAATCTTTAAGTAACGATCTCGCGGGGCGACAACGTCGATATCTCATTTCAATGATGATTCGTACGGGGTGTTTCATTCTTACTGTTGTCTTGCCGAGTCCCTATCGTTGGTTTGCATTGGCTGGGGCAGTAACGCTGCCATATATAGCCGTCGTTATCGCAAATGCAGGGCGCGAGACGATTACACCGGGTGATTCCCTGCTCAATGAAAAGCCGCGCTCACTTTCCTAACTAGACTTCCTCTGTGACTAAGCCGGTCGAGACTCACCCCTACTTTAAATCATTTGTCGCTCTTGTACTCATCGCAGGTTGCCTGTGGGCTTCGCAGTGGCAGTTTCATCGAGGTGAAGATCGCAAGGCTCGAAACGACCTTATCGAGTTAAGAATTTCGCAATCAGAGAGCGCACTTGAATTAGTTACTGGAGATGTAAACGCTAATGAATGGCGGACTGTCACAGCCAGTGGAGAGTTCGATCCAACAAACCAAATCTTGCTACGCAATCGCTACTTTGAAGGTAAATATGGTTACGGAGTTCTCACGCGATTTACCTCAGATCAGGGAAAGGTGATGTGGGTTGACCGCGGTTGGGTACAAGCTGGCGCATCTGCCACGGTTGTTCCACCAACACCAGAAGTACCAGGCGGGATGGTTTCTATTCGTGCCCGCTTAAGGCTCGACTCGTCTCTGCCCTCCGGCTCTTTCTTTGCACTCCCTGGCGCAGGTGAAAGCGGTCTTGTTTCGCGCCTTAATGCACAATCCGGATTAGATTCAGAGAATTATTATCTTGATCTGATATCTGGGTCAGATCCATTACTCGTTCCTAAGGCCCCTGCCGAGGTTCCCTCACTCAGTGATGGTCCGCATTTAGCGTACGCGGTGCAGTGGGCGCTCTTCGCCGCACTTATAGTTTACGGACGTTACTTAATTAGAAAGATGGATTTAACGAGCAGTGAGGTCCTGCCGACTAAAGAGGTCTGAGTAAATTCCACCCGCTCCAATTAACTCTTCATGGCGTCCCTTTTCAGCAACCGCACCATCTCGAATAACAAGTATCTGATCGGCATCCATCACCGTACTAAGCCTATGCGCAATAACGATACTCGTTCGACCCTGAAGTGCATTCTTCAATGCAATTTGAACGAGGTCTTCATTCTCGGAATCTAGGTGAGCAGTTGCTTCATCGAGTATTACTAAGGATGGTGATTTAAGAAGAAGCCTAGCTATTGCTAATCGTTGCTTCTCTCCCCCACTTAATCTGTGTCCGCGCTCACCTACCATCGTGGATAGACCTTGCGGAAGGGAAGTGATTAATGTCCAGATCTGGGCCGAACGGCATGCTTCTTCCATCTCCTCCAAAGTTGCATCTGGTTTTGCATACTTCAAATTCTCTTCGATCGTTTCATGGAATAGATGCGCATCTTGCATGACTACACCGATATTCATTCGAAGGCTTTCCAGATCGTATTCACGAATATCGACACCATCTATTTCTATCGATCCATCTGTCACATCGTAAAGTCGCGGAATAAGTGCGCTAATTGTTGTTTTACCGGCACCCGATGGACCTACAAGCGCTGTCATTGTTCCAGGCTCAACGGTAAAGGAGAGCTTTCTCAAAATTTCACCAGAATCAACCACTTCGCGAGTAGCGATTCCCTCAAGTGATGCCAGCGAAATCTCATCTGCCTTCGGATAAGAAAAATCTACCTCTTTGAACTCTATCTTTGGCTTAGATGGCGCTAGAGCAATCGCACCTGTCATACTCTCGACCATAGGCTTGAGATCAAGAACTTCAAAGACTCTTTCAAATGAGACAAGTGAAGTCATGACATCAATTCGAATATTTGATAGCGCTGTGAGCGGCCCGTAGAGGCGCGCCAATAGGGCGGTGATTGCAATCATTGTGCCTACGGTGATTGATCCCGAAATTGCTAAATGCCCGCCAATTCCATAAGCGAAGGCTGTTGCAATTGCCGCAACGCTGGTAAGTGCTATAAAAAAGAGTCTGTTAAGCAGAGCTAGCTGTATACCAATATCTGCAACTTTGCGTGCACGTGAGCGGAAAAACTCTCTCTCAGTTGTGTTCTTGCCGTAGAGAGCCACAAGAAGGGCGCCAGATACGTTAAATCTCTCTGTCATTGTGCTCGACATCTGGGCATTTACCTCAAAAGATTCTCGCGTCAACGATTGAATCTTTCGACCGACCCACTTGGTGGGGAGCAAGAAAAGCGGGAGGAGGGCGAGTGAAAAGAGAGTGATCTGCCACGAGAGAAAGAGCATGGCGATAGTGACTAGCGTCAGGCTAATGACATTACTGACAATGCCCGAAAGAGTTGCAGTGAATGCCTGCTGGGCTCCCATCACATCCGAGTTAATGCGCGAGATGAGCGCCCCTGTTTGCGTGCGAGTGAAGAATGCAATGGATTGCTTCTGCACATGAGCAAAGACTTCAGATCGAAGATCGTAAATGAGACCTTCGCCGATACGAGCTGAAAACCAGCGCCCGATGACATTCATGATGGCATCGAGGATCGCAAGAGCGCCAACGGCCAAAGCCAATTGCGTCACGAGCCCAGAATCTTTGGGAAGCACTCCATCATCTATAAGTTTTCTCAGTAGCAACGGAGTCGATACGATCAAGAAGGCATCAACAACAACTGTTGCGAGAAAGAAAATGAGATATCGACGATAGGCCCTGCCATAGGACAGAATTCGCTTGACTGTGCCGGGCTTTAATTTGGTCTCTTTTACGGAAGGATCTGCTGTGATTGACCTAAAGGTCATCCACATTGCATGTTGAGACATAAATTAAACGGTGAAGCCAAGAGCTCTTAACTGCTCGCGACCATCGTCGGAAATCTTGTCTGGCCCCCACGGTGGCATCCATACCCAATTAATTTTTACATCACTTGTGAGAGGCGCTAGCGCTTGTCGAGTTTGATCTTCAATAACATCTTGGAGTGGGCATGCTGCCGAAGTAAGAGTCATGTTCAACACGGCAATATTGCTCTCATCGACCATTACATCGTAAATGAGTCCTAAGTCAACGACATTGATTCCTAACTCAGGATCAACGACATCCTTCATCGCCTCGGTAACATCTTCAACTTTTGCGCTCATCACATGCCTTTCCTTTGGGGTTCATACTATCTCTAGTGGAACAATCGCGTAATCGGTTATCTCTTCTCGACTGCTTGCAGTGTCGCATCTTTAATTGCCATCCAGCCCAAGAGTGCACATTTGATACGGGCTGGATATTGGGAAACACCCGCCAGCGCGACTGCATCCTCGAGTACCGCCTCATCACCGGTCTTCTTGCCCTTGCTCTGCATTAATTCAACGAATTGCTCTGAGATTGATTCTACTTCGCTCAGTGACTTGCCCATAAGAAGATCACTTGCAATCGAGACGCTTGCTTGGGAGATCGAACAGCCCACGCCATCCCACGTGATCTCTTTAATCGTCTGACCATCCAAGGTCAGGTTAAGAGTTATTTCATCACCGCAACTTGGATTAATGTGATGCACCTGCACATCAAAGTGCTTTGAAAGAGTTTTGTTTAAAGGATTCTTGTAGTGATCCAGGATCACCTCTTGATATAAATTATCTAAGTTCATTTGCCGAAATATTTCATAGCCGAATGAATGCCAGAGATCAACGCATCGTTATCTTCTATTGTGTTATAGAGATAAAGCGAGGCGCGAGTAGTGGCGGGAACGCCAAGCGAGCGAGTTAATGGCCAGGCGCAGTGATGACCTGTTCGCACTGCAATACCCTGACTATCAAGAAATTGGCCCAAATCATGTGGGTGTATATCTGCAACAGTGAACGAGAGTGCTCCCCCACGATTATCCATCGTATGAGGGCCAACTACGCGTATCTCTTTATTCTCTAACAATTTACCAAGTAAGTCCGCGGTAAGTTCATGTTCATGAGCTGCAATCTCATTCATTCCGATCACAGAAAGATAGTCGATGGCAACTCCCAGGCCGACAGCTTGCGCCATGTTCGGGACTCCAGCTTCGAATTTTGCTGGCGCTTTTGCCCACGATGCTGTTGTCATAGTGACATCTGCAATCATCGAACCGCCGGTAAGAAACGGTGGAAGCTCAGCAAGGAGCTCACGCTTACCCCACATGATTCCTACGCCAGTTGGACCAAGAGCCTTATGGCCTGAGAATGCCAGGAAATCAACTCCGAGCTCTTTCACATCAACCTTCATATGAGGAACTGACTGACATGCATCAAGTACAACAACGGCGCCAACGGCGTGCGCTGCCTTAACGATCTCGTCTAAAGGATTGATGGTTCCCAAAACATTTGATTGATGGGTGAGGGCAACAACTTTGGACTTTGGAGTGATTAGTTCTGAGATCTGTGAGAGATCTAGTCGACCATCGGGGGTTACGTTAAACCAAACAAGTTCAGCCCCTGTCCGGGCTGCTAACTGTTGCCAAGGAATGAGATTGGCATGGTGTTCCATCTCAGTTAGAACAATGCGGTCACCTTCTGAGAGATGAAATCTATTCCCACGTGGTGCATTTCCCATTGCATAAGCGATCAAATTCAAGGACTCGGTGGCACCTTTAGTGAAAATTACTTCATCAGTCTCTGCTCCGAGAAACTCTGCGACTTTACCTCTGGCTCCCTCGAAGAGATCTGTCGCTTCTTCTGCAAGTTGATGAGCGCCACGGTGAACGGCAGCATTACTAAGGCGATAGAAATCGAGTTCTGAATCGATAACAACCTGAGGCTTCTGTGATGTAGCCCCGCTATCTAAATAGACCAACCTCTTACCGTCGCGAATAGTCCGTTTAAATATCGGAAAGTCATCGCGAACGGTGAGGGGGTTGAAAGTCATAGATGAAACGAAAACGCTTACGCGTTGACGTACTCCTCGTAACCTTGAGCTTCCAGCTTGTCCGCTAGCTCAGGGCCGCCCTCTTCCACAATCTTTCCATTTGCAAAGACGTGAACGAAGTCAGGCTTGATGTACTTGAGGATGCGCGTGTAGTGGGTGATGAGAAGGACGCCAACATTGCTATTCTCCTTGGCACGATTAACGCCCTCAGAAACTACGCGTAGCGCATCTACATCGAGACCTGAATCTGTTTCATCCAGGATCGCAATCTTCGGCTTGAGCAATTCAAGTTGCATGATTTCGTGACGCTTCTTCTCGCCGCCGGAGAAACCTTCATTCACATTACGTGAGGCAAAGGATGGATCCATCTTGAGCGCTTCCATTGCACCCTTGACTTCGCCAACCCACTCGCGAAGTTTTGGAGCTTCACCACGTAGGGCTGTTGCTGCAGTTCGTAGGAAGTTAGAGACAGAGACGCCTGGCACTTCAACCGGATACTGCATCGCAAGGAATAGACCTGCCTTTGCGCGCTCATCAACAGACATCTCTAGAACATCTGCACCGTCAAGAGTTACTGTGCCACCAGTGATTGTGTATTTAGGGTGGCCAGCAATTGAATAGGCAAGAGTGGATTTTCCTGAGCCGTTAGGACCCATGATTGCATGCGTCTCGCCTGATTTGATGGTGAGGTCTACTCCCTTGAGAATTTCAACATCCCCGTTTTCGGTTGTAACGCTTACCTTTAATCCACGAATTTCAAGTGTGCTCATGTATTCCCCGATTAGATTTCCACTGTGACGGAGTCTCCGTCAACATGTATTTCATAAGTTTTGATTGGTGCTACCGCTGGCGGTGTGAGCGCCTCACCCGTGCGCAGGTCAAATTCAGCTCCATGAAGCCAACACTCGATTTTAAAGTTCGAGACATCTCCTTCAGATAGCGAAGCATCTGAATGCGAACATGTGTCATCGACGGCAAAAACCTCATCGCCCACACGTGCAACACAAATAGTCTTGCCATTCTTCTCGAGCTTGACTGGCTTTCCTTCAGCTAACGATGCAAAAGATAGGTCAGCCATTGATTGCCCCCGCCTTAGCAAGTTCGTCATCTATACGAGCCATGATTCGATCTTCGATCACTTGATCCTTGATCTGAGAAACAATCTCAGTAAAGAATCCACGAACAACGAGCCTACGTGCATCTGCACTATTGATTCCACGAGACATTAAGTAGAAGAGTTGCTCATCATCGAATCGACCAGTGGTGCTTGCGTGACCGGCTCCAACAATTTCACCAGTCTCGATCTCTAGATTAGGAACTGAATCAGCACGTGCTCCATCTGAGAGAAGTAGATTTCGATTGAGCTCATAGGTATCTGTTCCCTCTGCCGCCGCACGGATAAATACATCTCCGATCCATACGGTATGGGCATCTTGGCCAGCTAACGCGCCTTTGTAATTCACACGTGACTTGGCCTGAGGAACAAGGTGATCAACAAAGATGCGGTGCTCGAAGAATTGACCAGCAGTTGCGAAGTAGACACCGAGTAGCTCAGCGCTTGATCCAGGACCGGCAAACTCAACTGTAGGTAGAAGTCGAACGAGAGATCCGCCGACAGTGACAATGATGGAATTGAAGGTGGCATCACGTTCAACTACAGCATTGTGGCGGGCTGCGTGAATGGAGGAAGCACCCCACTCTTGCAGCGAGATAAAGGTCAGATGTGCCCCAGCTCCTACTTGAATTTCCAGATCCTCACCAATTCGCAGATCACCTGAGTTCTCAAAGATCACCGTAGCTTTTGCATGAGGTTCAACAACAATCTGAATTCGGGCGAACTCAACTGAATCAAGATCTCGCATAGATCGTGAGAAATGAATCGGTTGAGCAATCTCAGTGTCCTTGGAGATTGTCAGTCGCTGCACCGTCTTTGAAAAAGCTCGTATCCGCTGAGTGATCGCATCATCAGTTGGTGAAAATGCGTCAGCTTCCACAGTGTCAAAGCTGACACCTGAAGGTAATGCTTGAACTGGCTTCAGCGAATTGAGGAGCGAAGCAACAGCACTTCCATCGTGCATACCTGCTAAACGTTTGAGAGGAGTAAAACGCCACGCCTCTTCACGACCTTGCGGGGTATGAATCTCCAGCACATTTGATTGCAGAGAAGTCATTACCCAACGGCCCCTTCCATCTGAAGCTCGATAAGGCGGTTGAGTTCGAGGGCGTACTCCATCGGTAGCTCACGAGCAATTGGCTCGATAAAGCCACGAACAATCATCGCCATTGCTTCATCTTCATTAAGTCCGCGTGACATTAAGTAGAAGAGTTGGTCATCGCTAATTTTCGAGACTGTTGCTTCGTGACCCATGGAGACATCATCTTCACGAATATCTACATATGGGTATGTATCTGAACGTGAAATCGTGTCAACGAGAAGAGCATCACACTTAACGGTGCTAGCTGAGTGATGAGCACCCTCTTGAACCTGTACAAGTCCGCGGTAAGACGTTCTTCCACCACCACGCGCTACTGATTTCGAGATAACAGATGATGACGTGTAAGGAGCAGCGTGAACCATCTTTGCACCGGAATCTTGATGTTGACCAGGACCAGCAAATGCAAGTGAGAGTGTCTCTCCCTTAGCGTGAGGACCCATCAAGAGAACTGCTGGATACTTCATTGTTACCTTTGATCCAATATTTCCATCGACCCATTCCATCGTTGCACCTTCTGCGCATGTTGCACGCTTGGTCACGAGGTTGTACACGTTGTTAGACCAGTTCTGAATTGTTGTGTAACGAACGCGTGCACCCTTTTTGACGATGATCTCAACGACGGCAGAGTGCAGTGAGTCTGACTTGTAAATTGGCGCGGTGCAGCCTTCAACATAATGAATGTATGAATCTTCATCGGCAATAATGAGTGTGCGCTCGAACTGACCCATATTTTCGGTATTAATTCTGAAATATGCTTGAAGAGGGATATCAACATGAACGCCCTTAGGAACGTAGATAAATGATCCGCCTGACCAGACAGAGGTATTGAGCGCTGCAAACTTATTATCTCCCACTGGGATAACCGTGCCGAAATATTCACGGAAGAGCTCTGGGTGTTCGCGTAGGGCTGTATCAGTATCAAGGAAGAGGACTCCGAGCTTTTCTAGATCTTCTCGAATTGAGTGATAGACCACCTCTGATTCGTACTGTGCTGCTACTCCAGAGACTAATCTCTGCTTCTCTGCCTCTGGAATGCCGAGGCGGTCATAAGTATTTTTAATATCATCTGGCAGGTCATCCCAAGTTGTTGCCTGCTTTTCAGTTGAGCGCACAAAGTACTTGATTGTGTCGAAGAAGATTCCAGAGAGATCGCTACCCCATGATGGCATAGGTTTCTTCTCGAAGAGTGAAAGTCCCTTAAGGCGTAGGTCTAGCATCCACTGTGGCTCATTCTTCTTCGCTGAAATATCACGAACTACATCTTCGTTAATTCCGCGCTTGGCGGTTGCGCCAGCATCAGTCTTATCGGCCCAACCGTATTCGTAATTTCCAAGGCCGTCGAGTTCTGGATGTGCTGTTGTCATTATTGTGCCTTTCCAGCGGTAGTTGTGAGTTGAGGAATATAAGTAGTACAGACACCATCACCATGAGCGATCGTTGCTAGACGTTGGACATGAGTTCCAAGTAAACGAGAGAATGCTTGCGTTTCTGCCTCACAGAGTTGCGGGTAAGCAGATGCAACGTGGGCAATCGGACAGTGATGTTGGCAAATCTCTTCGCCCAAACCGCGATCTTCAACACTGGCTGCATAACCCTGATCGGTGAGAAATTCTGCAAGCAGCGCAGCCTTGTCGTTCTTGCGCGTTGTTCTGTTCTGATTAATGTACTCATTCGCCTTTACTTCTATGTCATCGGCTCTCGACTGCGCAAATGATGCGACAAGATGTGCTCCGGAGTGTGATGCCATGAATCTCAACGCTGAGACAGCTAAGTCATCGTAGGTATGCTCGAATTGCGCACGCCCAGCATCGGTCATGAGAAATACCTTCGACGGCCGCCCGCGCCCCCTGGCAGAAGAAGTACGCGGCTCTCGCGCTTCCAAAATTCCATCTGCGACAAGGAGCTCCAGATGTCTGCGAATTCCTGCAGGAGTTAGGGCTAGGGATTGGCTCAAAGTCGATGCCGTGGCAGGCCCATGCTCAAGAATCAGGCGCGCAATCGCATCCCTTGTCGGGAGATCTTCGCCCTGAGCGTCGCCGATTTTCACAACACGAATGTATCGTAATTAACTCCCGCCTTCTACTCGAACACTCCCCCTACTGGAATAGGCTAGAGATATGCGTATTCGTACCGCCTTGTATGGAGCCCTTCTCTTTCTCCAAGGAGCACTGGTGATTACAGGCGGAGCTGTACGCCTGACAGGCTCAGGGCTCGGATGCCCGACATGGCCCGAGTGTTCAGAAGGTTCTTTTACGCCGGTTGCTACGCAAATTGAACCAGAGCACCAGGTGTGGATTGAATTCGGAAATCGCTTACTCACCTTTGCACTTCTTATCGCAGCACTTGCTGTGGTCATCGAAGTATTGAAATCGCGCAGGAAAGATCTTCGCCTTCTTGCAGCTGGTCAGTTGTTGGGGATTCTGGCACAAGGTGGGTTGGGTGGCATTACAGTTCTCACCGATTTACATCCAATCCCGGTCGCAGGCCACTTGCTCCTTTCAATGATTCTTATCGCTGGGGCAGCTTCTCTTTACTCACGACGTTCTGGACCAGTCGCAAGGTCAAAAATCAAAGCAACATCAGTTCGTATCATCTCTGGCGTACATCTAGCTATTTCATTTCTAGTCTTGGTGTTAGGAACGCTAGTGACAGGAAGTGGTCCTCATGCCGGAGATGAAACCGCGCAACGCTTTGGCTTTGATATTCGAAATATAACTGTTCTTCACACTGATGCAGTGATATTTCTTATGGGTTTAACTATTGCATATCTAGTACTTCCCCAGGTAAATAGCGCGACCAAACGAGCAATCGTTATTTTTCTTGGTATTTCGTTGGGTCAAGGTGCGATTGGATATATTCAATACGCCACTGGCGTTCCAGAAATCTTGGTGGGTTTTCATCTTCTAGGTGCAGTTCTATTCTGGATAGCCGCCTGGCGTATTCGTCTCACAGTTGTCCGAGTTCCAAAGAATAGAAAGGGAGAGTAAATGAAAACGATGTCACAGTGGAGTCCGCTTGATGATCGTGCGATCGCTCTCGCGCGCGCACTTGCGATGGATGCAGTTCAAAAAGTAGGCAATGGCCATCCTGGGACTGCAATGTCGCTTGCTCCCGCCGCTTACGCGCTCTTCCAGCGCCATCTCGTTCATGATCCTTCCGATCCGAAATGGCTCGGACGCGATCGCTTTATTCTTTCGTGCGGCCATTCGTCAATGACTCTTTACACGCAGCTTTTTTTTAGTGGCTATGGGCTGACCATGAAAGATTTACAGGAATTCCGCACTCACGGTTCACTCACCCCCGGTCATCCAGAGTACGGACATACCGATGGAGTGGAGATGACGACCGGCCCGCTCGGTGCAGGCGTCGCTACCGCCGTTGGATTTGCGATGGCAGCGCGCTTTGAACGTGGCTTATTAGATCCCACAGCACCTGCTGGTCAATCCCCTTTTGATCACACCATCTGGGTGATTTGCTCTGATGGAGATTTACAAGAAGGCGTTAGCGCTGAAGCTTCATCGCTGGCAGGAACTCAGGAGCTTGGCAATCTCAACGTTATCTATGACGATAATCGAATTTCAATTGAAGGCGACACTCATCTGGCTTTCACTGAAGATGTGTCAGCTCGATACCGTGCATATGGGTGGGATGTCATCGAAGTTGCGACTCTTGCTGATGGAAATGTCGACCTCCCCGCACTCGATCAAGCAATGACCGATGCAAAAAATCAAAGTAAGAAGCCAACTCTTATTCGCATGAAATCAGTCATCGCTTGGCCTGCGCCAAAGTTACGTAACACTGCTAAATCGCACGGCTCAGCACTCGGTGATGCCGAGATTGAAGCAACTAAGACGCTCTTAGGTCTTGATCCCCAGGAAAAGTTTGCGATGCCTGATGAAGTATTGGCACATATTCGCTTGGTGAAAGATCGTGCCGCTGCCAGAAGGAAAGAGTGGGATGCTTGCTTTGCTACGTGGAAGGAAGCTCATCCAGCCCAGGCTCAATTACTTGCACGATTAGTCGCGCGTGATCTCCCTGCTGGATGGGACACCTCACTACCAACATTTGAAGCGGGGAAAGATGTCTCAACCCGCGCGGCTTCCGGCAAGGCGGTTAATGCGATCGCTGCCTCACTTCCTGAGTTCTGGGGAGGTTCGGCAGATCTGGCCGAGAGCAATAACACCACTATCGAAGGTGGGCGTTCATTCTTGCCAACAACAACTTCATTCCCTGATGCCGACCCGTATGGTCGCGTGATTCACTTCGGAATTCGTGAGCATGCCATGGGATCTATTCTCAATGGCATCACTCTTCATGGGCTATCTCGTGCCTTCGGTGGAACCTTTGCAGTCTTTAGTGATTACATGCGTCCTTCAGTTCGTCTAGCTGCACTGATGAATATCCCAACGATATTTATTTGGACACACGATTCCATTGGCCTCGGCGAAGATGGACCTACTCATCAACCGATCGAACATCTTGCCTCACTGCGCGCCATTCCAGGTTTATCAGTCATTAGACCAGCCGATGCCAACGAAGTATCGCAAGCATGGAAATCAATACTGCTACGAAGTGAACCGACTGGCTTGCTGCTCTCCCGTCAAAATCTTCCAGTTTTTGCACGTACCTCAGAGAATTCAGCAGCGCTCGTAGATAAGGGTGCATACACACTTGTTAACTCACCTCAACCAGCAGAGGTCGTTCTTATTGCCACAGGTTCAGAGGTAAGCGTCGCTGTTGCAAGTGCAGAGATCCTAAACGCTCAAGGTATCTCGACTTCGGTTGTCAGCGCTCCATGTCTGGAATGGTTTACTCAGCAGAGTCAGCAGTATAAAGATCAAGTAATTCCAGCTACAGCGCTTCGAGTCAGTATCGAAGCAGGGGTATCTATGGGATGGCGAGACTATGTCGGCGATTCAGGAGTCATCATTAGCCTTGATCACTACGGCGCATCTGCCTCTGCTGGAGAACTCTTTAAGGAGTTTGGATTCAGCGCAGAGAATGTCGTAGCAAAAGTTCTGGCAGCACGAGGATGAAACACCAACAGATTCTCGCTGCGGGAACATCCATCTGGCTCGATGATTTATCTCGGGCAAGGCTCTCAGGTGATGATCGACTGAGTCTTGCCTACCGAATTGCCCATAACGGAGTCCGAGGCGTAACAACTAATCCGAGTATCTTTGCTGCCGCGATCACCGGATCGGCAGATTACGCTTCCGATATCGCAGCTTTCCACGGTGAGAATGTAGATGCTCTCGTTCAGAAATTAACGACCGATGACGTTCGCCTTGCGTGCGACCTCTTCCTTGATCTCTATCGCTCAAGTAACGGTATCGATGGTCGAGTAAGTATCGAAGTGGATCCACGGTTGGCTCGAAATACCGAAGCAACGATCAGCGAAGGTGCAGCTCTTTTTTCAATCGTTGATCGTCCTAATGTCATGATTAAAGTCCCAGCAACTATCGAAGGTCTTCCTGCGATTACCGCCCTGATCGGCCAGGGTATTAGCGTAAACGTCACACTAATTTTCTCAGTTGAAAGATATGCCCACGTCATTGAAGCATTCATCAAGGGAATTGAAATTGCCGCATCTGAAGGTCGAGATCTTTCTACAATTCGTTCCGTTGCATCATTTTTTATATCGCGTATAGATAGCGCAGTCGATAAGGAACTCAAAGCAATCGGTAACACCAGCCTTATGGGAAAAATTGCCCTCGCAAACGCGCACGTTGCCTATGCCCTTTTTCAAGAAATATTTCAGTCAGAGAGGTGGATGGCTCTACAAAAGGCAGGCGCGCACGTCCAGCGACCACTATGGGCATCTACCGGTGTGAAGGATCCAGCGTATCCCGACACCCTCTACGTTGATCAATTGCTTGCAGCTCACACTGTCAATACCATGCCTCCAGCAACACTTGATGCAGTTTTGGACCACAGCGCTATCAACGGTGATTCGATTTCACCTCAAATCGCGGGTTCCAAAAAACATATCCGTGATCTCGAAGAGACGGGAATCTCTCTCGCCGCTATCACAACATTTCTTGAAGAAGATGGTGTCAAGAAGTTTGCACAGTCGTGGATCGATCTCCTCGATTCTGTAAAGAAGGAAATGAAATAGATGAAGATCTACGGATCGGCGATCTCTCGCGTTGATCGTTCAAGTGATCTCTACCGAAAGTTAGAACGAGTTCATCTGAGCATTGCAGCGAAAGATCCGAACACCTGGGGTCCAGAAGCTGCTGTTGAGGCAGCAATTCGACTCAACTGGGTTGATCTGCCAGAGACATCTCGCGAACTTTTACCCGAAATAGATGCGGTCATCGCGCGCTTCTCGCATATCAAGAGAATCGTTCTTGCCGGAATGGGTGGCTCTTCCCTAGCGCCTGAAGTTATTGCTCAGAGTTATCAGAAGAAATTATTCATACTCGATTCAACTGATCCTCATTATGTGGCTCATGCCTTGGCTGGTGATGTAGCTTCTACTCTTCTCGTTGTCTCATCAAAATCTGGATCTACCATCGAGACTACTTCTGCACGAGCGATCTTTAGCCAAGCATGTGAAAAAGCTGGGCTCTCATTGTCATCGCATCTTCTCGTTATCACTGATCCAGGTTCACCACTAGATCTTCAGGCAAGAAAAGTAGGCCTGACTGTCATTAATGCTGATCCACAAGTCGGTGGTCGCTTCAGCGCATTGACCGCCTTTGGTTTGGTGCCAAGTGCTCTCGTCGGAGTTGATGTGTCGGTAATACTTGACCAAGCAGCAGATGCAAAGAAAGAGTTTGTGTCTGACTCTCAATTCATCATCGATGTGGCTGCAATTTTTCTCACTCAAACAGAGCAGTACATCTCATTTGTTGAGCGGGGCTCAGGACTTCACGGACTCTCTGATTGGATAGAACAATTAATCGCAGAATCAACTGGAAAGTCAGGTGTCGGACGACTGCCGGTTGCCGTTGAAGATTTAGAGTCCGCTGCAGTTGGCGGAGCGCTCACCGTCTCTTTCTCCGATAGCGAGGCAGACCTTGTAGTTACTGGCGAACTTGGTGAGCACTTTATCTTCTGGGAGTGGGTAACAGCACTTGTGGGCGCTGGGTTGGAGATCGATCCATTTAATCAACCTAATGTCGCAGAGGCAAAGAGTGCAACAGCAGAGTTATTGAGCCAATGGAAGGGAGTTCTCCCTGCATTGATTGCGCCGCACTCTGATAAAAAGGTAGCCATTTTTGGCGGAGAGAATTCACTTGGTCAATCACTGCGTGCATTGATTCACAATGTTCCGGCAGGTGGTTACATCTCTATTCAGGCATATCTTGATCGTAAAGATGATAAAAGAATTCAAGAGTTGCGCAGGATACTTTCAGCGAAGTCAGCCTTACCAGTTACCTTCGGTTGGGGTCCGCGCTTTCTTCATTCGACCGGCCAATTTCATAAAGGTGGCCAACCCAATGGAGCTTTTCTACAGATCACCGGTGACTGCCATACTAACTTCGAGATCCCAGGTTCTGACTTTAGTTTTGAAACTTTACTTATGGCTCAAGCCCTCGGTGACTTTCAAGCACTGCAGAAAAGAAAATTCCCACTACTGCGTCTTCATCTAGAAGATCGCCCAGCGGGAATCACTCAACTTTTGGAAGCTGCACGCTTACTTTAAATTACTCATCACCGCGCAATTTCTTTAGCGCATCTTCAAGAATCTTGGCACCTTCTGCATCTGTGCGTCGTTCTTTGACATAGGCAAGGTGAGTTTTGTAGGGCACATTGACGACTGCAGTAGGTGGCTTATTGCGGTCGCGACCAGCTGGAAGACCACACTTAGGACAATCCCATTCGGCAGGAATAACTACTGTCTCTTCTACTGCAAATGATGGGCGAACTTCGTGGCCGTTACCGCACCAGTACGAAACTGTTGCGCGCTCAATTTGATCTCCACGCTCGGCCTCGCCCATTGGGCCAGCGCCGACTCGACTTCCACGAATAGCACTTGCCATCGTCTTATCCCTTCAACACTAATGAGAGAGCAACAACGCCGGCAAACCAAAGGCCACCCACGAGAATTGTGAGGCGATCGAGATTGCGCTCAACCACTGATGAACCTCCATAGTTTGAGGAGACGCCACCACCGAAAAGGTCGGAGAGTCCTGCGCCCTTACCCTTATGGAGAAGGACGAGAAGGATCATGATGATGCTCATTACGATCAGAAAGATAGAAAGTCCGAGGGCCATTTGCCGTGCTCCTTACATCGTAGAAGGGAAGGATACTAGATTCCAAGGGCGAGCGAGCACCTGCTCTCAGTAGAACTACAGGGATTCTTGTGCGTAAAACTTGGAAATTTTTGCGAGTTCCTCAGGATCAAGGCTTGCTCCCCCGATGAGTGCGCCATCAACATCGCTCTGCTTCATAATCTCAACAATATTGGAAGACTTCACTGAGCCACCGTAAAGAATGCGCATTCCTGCAGCAATTTCGGGCGAGCCAAAGACTCCAACCTCTTCCCGAATAGCGGCGCATACTTCTTGAGCATCCTCTGGGGTCGCAGTCTTGCCGGTTCCAATAGCCCAGACAGGTTCGTAGGCAATCACAATTTTCTTCAACTCTGGCTTTGTAAAACCTTCCAAACCGGCACGCACTTGGCGGATTACATGAGAAACATGGGCGCCAGATTCACGAATTGGAAGCTCTTCACCAACGCAGAAAATTGGAATGAGATCGTGGGCAAGAGCGGCCCGAATCTTCTTATTAATAACGGCATCATCTTCCTTATGGATAGCCCGACGCTCAGAGTGACCAACTACGACAAAGGTGCACCCTAATTTTGAAAGCATAGATCCGGAAATATCGCCGGTGAAGGCTCCGCCATTTTCTGGAGATAGATCTTGCGCGCCGTAGAGCAAGCGAAGGCGATCTCCATCGATAAGCGTTTGAATAGATCGAATATCAGTAAATGGAGGAAGAACCGCGATGTCAACCGCGTCATAATCTTTATCCGAAAGTGAATAGACAAGCTTCTGTGCAACTGCAATCGCCTCAAGGTGATTGAGGTTCATCTTCCAATTGCCCGCCATCAGTGGCTTGCGCATATTCTTCTCCTTTGAGGTGGTTGTAAATTACAGCAAGATTAGAGATCAAGTGCCTTAAGACCCGGGAGTTCTTTGCCCTCGAGGTATTCCAGAGATGCTCCCCCACCAGTTGAGATATATCCGAAGTCGCTATCGGCAAAACCGAGCGCTCTCACTGCCGCAGCGGAATCACCGCCACCAACAACTGATATTCCAGAGACGTGAGTAAGTGCTTCCGCGACAACCTTGGTGCCGTGAGCAAAATTCGGGAATTCAAAGACTCCCATGGGTCCATTCCAGAAAACCGTCTGGCATTGAACAATTGCTGCTGCGAATGCATGGGCGGATTCTGGGCCAATATCAAGACCCATCTGATTAGCCGGAATTGCATTGGCTGAAACGAGTGTGGGTTGTGAATCTAGTGCAAATTCAGGTGCTACCACGATATCGGTGGGCAAAATCAACCTGACTCCCGCCTTCTGTGCCTTTTCAATTAACTCTTTCACCGTTGGAATCAGATCAACTTCTACAAGTGACTTACCAATCTGATGTCCCTGTGCAGCCAAAAATGTAAAGACCATTCCACCACCTATGGCCATAACATCAACTTTATTGAGAAGATTAGAGATCACTCCAATTTTGTCTGAGACCTTCGACCCGCCAAGTACAACTCCATAAGGACGGGCTGGTTGAACGGTCAATTTCTTAAGTACTTCAACTTCTGCACTAACTAAGAGGCCAGCTGCATGAGGAAGAAGCTGCGGAAGATCATAGACAGATGCATGCTTTCGATGAACTGCGCCGAAGCCATCTCCCACGTAGAAGTCAGCCAGAGAAGCTAAGTGCTTTGCCAATACTTGACGCTCTGATTCTTCTTTAGAAGTTTCCGCCGAAGTAAAGCGAATATTTTCCAATAGGAGAACATCTCCCGGCTTGAGATTACCTGCCGCAGAGATGACAGCGCTCCCTTCTACTGCGCCAGGAAAAGCAACTGTTCTTCCCAGTAATTCACCGAGACGTGTGGCAACAGGGGCTAAAGATAGCTCTTCCTTGAATTCGCCCTTAGGGCGACCTAAGTGAGCGGCAATAAGAACGCTCGCACCGGCAGAGAGTAAGTACTCAATTGTTGGGAGCGAAGCCTTAATCCGTCCGTCATCTGTTATGACACCATTTTTAAGCGGCACATTGAGATCACAGCGGAGAAAGACACGTTTTCCAGCAAGATCGCTACCCTGCAATTGCATTAGAGTTTTTTACCAACAAGCCCAACAAGATCGACGAGACGATTTGAGTATCCCCACTCGTTGTCATACCAACCAACAATCTTTACTTGGTTTCCGATCACCTTGGTAAGACCTGAGTCGAAGATGCATGAAGAAGGATCAGTGACGATATCTGAAGAGACGATTGGATCTTCGGTGTAGGAAAGAAATCCTTTGAGCGCGCCCTGTGCGGCAGCCTTCATCGCTGCATTGATCTCGGCAACAGTTGCCTCCTTCGCTAGTTCGACAGTGAGATCTGTAGCCGATCCTGTTGGAACCGGAACGCGCATCGCATAACCATCAAGCTTGCCCTTGAGTTCTGGCAATACCAGTGAAATCGCTTTAGCTGCCCCGGTTGAGGTTGGAATCATATTTGTTGCTGCAGCCCGTGCGCGACGAAGATCTTTGTGAGGGAAATCTAGAATTACTTGGTCATTGGTGTAAGCGTGAATCGTTGTCATCAAACCTTTCACAATTCCCCAGTTATCCTGAAGAACTTTTGCCATAGGTGCAAGACAGTTTGTTGTGCACGAGGCGTTTGAGATGATGTGGTGGTTTGCTGGATCGTACTTTTCATGGTTGACACCCATTACGATCGTAATATCTTCATCCGATGCTGGTGCAGAGATAATCACTTTCTTGGCACCCGCGGCGATATGTTTGCCTGCATCGGCTGCCTTGGTGAAATGTCCCGTAGATTCAATGACAATGTCGGCACCGACTGCGCCCCATGGAAGATTTGCTGGGTCGCGATCTGCAAAGACCTTAATTGTCTTTCCACCAACAGTGAGGGTCTCATCAGTATGTGAGACCTCTAATCCGAGGCGACCTAAAATTGAGTCATACTTGAGTAGGTGAGCAAGAGTTGCGTTATCTGTGAGATCGTTGATGGCAACAATATTTATCTCAGGGTTGGCCAAAGCGGCGCGAAAGAAGTTGCGGCCAATGCGTCCAAAACCATTAATTCCTACGTTAATCATAAGTAAACCTTTTTCTAGTGGGACCCACTCAAGGAAGTCGGCACGATATCTGCCACAGCGCTGGGGTCGGGACCAACCTTATCAGCCGATGAGAGCCAAGAAGTACTACTCGCCAAGCAGGTCAGGCGACAAACCCGCCTCGGTATCAGGGATCCCTAATTCAGAAGCGCGCTTATCAGCCATCGCTAACAATCTACGAATCCGACCTGCGATCGCATCTTTTGTCATTGGTGGGGTTGCAAGTGAACCCAACTCCTCAAGGCTGGCTTGCCCATGACTGATTCGTAACTCACCCGCTTCTTTTAAGTGATCCGGAATTTCAGGACCGAGAATTTCCATTGCACGTTGTACGCGCGCGGCAGCTGCGACTGCGGCACGTGCTGAGCGGCGAAGGTTTGCATCATCAAAATTGGCAAGTCGATTTGCAGTTGCCCGTACTTCACGACGCATGCGTCGCTCTTCCCAAGCAAGCACACTTTCATGTGCACCTAAACGAGTAAGCAATACTCCGATCGCATCACCATCGCGAATAACAACTCGATCAACTCCGCGTACCTCGCGCGCCTTAGCGGCAATCCCGAGACGTCGCGCAGCACCGACCAAAGCAAGGGCCGCTTCAGGGCCAGGGCATGTGATCTCGAGTGAAGAAGAGCGTCCCGGTTCTGTCAGTGAGCCATGTGCAATAAAAGCCCCTCTCCATGCTGCCTCAGCGTCGCAGATATTTGCCGATACAACTTGTGGTGGAAGTCCTCGGATCGGACGACCATTTCCATCGATCAGCCCAGTCTGCCTAGCTAGCGCATCACCTGATTCGATGACACGAACAACATACCTAGAACCCTTGCGCAGACCGCTTGATGAGAGAACAGCCAAATCACTGTCATGTCCGTATATATCGGCGATATCTTTCTTTAACCTGCGCGCACTCTGGGATGTATCCAATTCAACTTCAATGACAACTTTGCCCGCTGCTATATGTAACCCACCAGCAAAGCGGAGAAGAGATGAGACTTCGGCCTTGCGGCAACATGGTCGGGTGACAGAGAGGCGACTTAGCTCATCTTTTACCGCTGCAGTCATAGCCATTGGGCTATCCAACCAAAGATTTCCCGACAATGTGTGAGAAAAGAAGGGCTAATTTTTTCGGATCATGGTGAGTGCTGTTAGTGGTGCTACGTAGATCTGCAGCCAACAACTCTCCACCTTGGGTTGAAACTTTTTCTCGAAGGATCTCGGCTGTATTGCCCACCTCGATCGTTGATGAATCCGCAATCACATAGTCAAAATGCAGATCGGCTGCCAAGCTTTGGATCGCACTCAAGTGATCAATAGCACTTCGCCCTGAAAATTCTCCCGCATGCTGCTCATCTAGATTAAGTATCAAGACCTTCTTTGCTCTTGTGGATACTAAAGCTTCGCGCTGTTCTGGAACTAAAACGTGCGGAAGCACGCTAGAGATCCATGAACCTGGACCCATCGACACAATCTCTGCATTATTAATGGCATCAAGTGCTTCTTCTCGCGCACGTGGATTTTCAGGAATCAATCGTAACGATTCAAACTTGCCCTCGGCTACGGCCACTTCTTTCTGGCCGCGAATAGTCTCTCTCTTCTCACCGTTGATAAAGACTGCCTCTATATCTAATGGCTCACTTGCCATTGGTAAGACTCGACCATTAACTTTCAATAACGCTGCCACTCGATCTAACCCATCAACGGGATCATCATCACGATCCCACAGCGCAGCCAAGAGTAGATTCCCAACTGCGTGACCGTTAAGCGCTCCATCGCTAGTGAAGCGATATTGCATAATCTGCGCCCAGCTTCGGCCCCATTCATCGTCTCCACACAGGGCAGCAAGTGCCATACGAAGATCACCCGGTGGGAATATTGGAAACTCTTCACGAAGCCGACCGCTGGAGCCACCATTATCGGCAACTGTAACAATGGCTGTAATTTCAAATGTAATTGATCGCAGTGCAGTCAAGGTGGCAAACAAACCATGACCGCCACCAAGTGCGACAACGTGTGGTGCAGACATCTTCTACTCGCGACCCACATCTCTATGTGTGGCATGGGCTGAAATTTCTAAATCAGATGAATGTTCAGATAACTGCCGAGCAATTTCTCGCGCGACAGAGACGCTGCGATGCTTGCCACCGGTGCATCCAACGGCAAGAGTGACGAAACGTTTTCCTTCGCGTAGATATCCTGGAATCATTTGGAGAAGAACTGACACATAGGATCGGATGAACTCTTCAACGCCTTCACTCTTGGTTACTGCATTAAAGACCTGATCATTGAGGCCAGTCAGAGGACGGAGCCCTGGTACCCAGTGTGGGTTAGGGATAAAGCGCGCATCCAGCAGTAAATCCGAATCAACCGGGATGCCGTACTTAAATCCAAATGACAATACATTGATACGGATGGCGCTGAGTGAACCAGGTGAGAATATTTCAGCAACTCGTTTTTCAAGTTGATGAACATTGAGATTACTTGAATCAATCACAATATCAGCGGTACCACGAAGCTCATCGAGCTTAGCTCTTTCGCGTGATATTCCATCGACGATTCGCTCTGCTCCCTGCAGCGGATGTGGACGACGAGTGGATTCAAAACGAGCCACTAACACTTGATCGCTTGCATCAAGGAATAGCAATCTAAAGGGTACTTTCTTCTCCTTCAACGTCGCCAGCGATGTACTTAACTCATCGAAGAATTTTCCGCCGCGCACGTCTACTACTACGGCCACTGATTCGAATTCAGAACCTATTGTGTGTGAAGCTAAATCTGGGAGAAGTGCGGGCGGCAGGTTATCAACCACATACCAACCGTGATCCTCTAGCGCGTGAGCAACAGTTGAGCGCCCAGCTCCGGACATCCCGGTGAGAATTAAGAGTTCCCGTTCTTCCATGGCTACAGTCTGCCACCGTCGTCAAGCACCTTTTCTCGCGCCTACGGTCATCTGCCAATTACCTTTCTAGAATCTCACCCGTCTGCATATCCACACCTTCAACCGCCTTCGAATCGTCCACGCGGTTGAGATGGTTCCAGATAATGCTGGCGATTTTTTCTCCGATTCCTGGAGTAGCCGAGATATCTTGCATAGTCGCCTTCTTCAGCGCACCTACAGAACCGAAGCGATCAAGTAGAGCCGTTCGGCGAACATGGCCTAGCTGTTCTATCTCATCCAAGACAGATTCGAGCATCACTTTTGATCTGCGTGAGCGGTGAAAAGTAATTGCGAATCGATGCGCTTCATCTCGGATTCTTTGGAGCAAGTACATTCCTTCGCTGGTACGCGCCATAATCAAAGGATCAGAAGAGTGTGGCAACCAGATTTCTTCTAATCTTTTTGCCAATCCGCAGAGAGCAATATCTGTTATCCCTAGTTCTTGCAGAGCACGTGCCGCAGCCGAGACTTGCGGCGCTCCCCCGTCAACGACAATGAGTTGTGGTGGGTATGAGAATTTACTAAGCCGACCACCCGACTCGTTTACCTCACTCTGGTCAATGTTTCGATCAGCCAATAAGCGCTTAAGTCGTCTAGTAATTACTTGATGCATGGCACGGGTGTCATCAGTTGCTTCAGTGGTATCGATGATGAAGCGACGATATTCAGTCTTTTTTGCAACCCCATCTTCAAAAACGACCATCGAGGCAACAACTGTGGTCCCTGAGATATTTGAAATATCGAAACACTCAATACGTAACGGTGTCCGAGGAAGTTCCAGTATCTCCTCCAGTTCAATGAGCGCTTTTCCTGAGACCGCAGCATCATTTGCGCGTCTACTTAAGAATTGGATAAGGGCGTAGTGAGCATTTCTGTCGACGGTATCAAGGAGTTCGACCTTCTCTCCTCTCTGCGGAACTTTGATTGTGACTTTATGTCCGGCAAGCGAACTCAACCACAGCGTCAGAGCCGCTCCATCGATAGGTTCGTGGTTCATGTGAATTGTCGATGGAATCTCGGTCGCCCCATCACCGTAAATTGAAAAGAGCAGAGAAGCCCATGGATCTTCACCCTCAAGGGTTCTCTCTTGATCAACAATCCATGAACGTGAGCCTTTAATTGATCCTCTGCGAACCATAAAGATCGAACCAGCTGCATGAAATCCTTCCTCATGGATGGCGATGAAATCTCCATTGAGATCATCCGAGAGATTTCCTTGCGTAGATTTCTGAGCTTTTTCAAAAGATTCTATTTGATCGCGAAGCCGTGCAGCACGTTCAAACTCTTCGCGAGATGCCGCCAACTCCATCTCATGTCGCATTGTTGGCAGAAGATCTTCCATCCCGGATTCCATAAAGTCATTGAGTTTGATTGCAATATCTTTATGTTCTTGTGGGCTCACCCATCCCACACAAGGTGCGGCACACTTTCCGATATCACCCAAGAGGCATTGACGTTTTGAACGTTGAGCTCTTTGGAAATTTCCGACGCTGCAGGATCGCACTGGGAATACCTTTAATAAGACCTCGTATGTATTGCGAAGCGCCCAAGCATTTGTATATGGACCAAAATACTTAAGGCCGGGTCGCTTCTCTTTACGCGTAATGAAGATGCGTGGGTATTCATCTTCCAACGAAATCGCTAGGTAGGGATAAGACTTATCATCTTTAAATTGAACGTTGTACGTTGGGTGATACTGCTTAATCCATGAGAATTCGAGTGCCAGCGCTTCTAGCTCTGTCTTAACAATCGTCCAATCGACCCGAACCGCCTCATGAACCATGCGATATGTCTTCTGTGCAAGGTTTGAACCGAAATATGAACTCAGGCGATTCTTAAGGTTCTTTGCTTTGCCTACGTAGATCACCTTGTCACTATTATTGTAGAAACGATAAACCCCAGGATCTTCGGGGATCTCCGGAGGGCGATAGGAGGCTGGATCTGCCATCGCTACTTCTTCTTCGCTGCGAGTTTCTTTGGAGCACGATTTGTAGCAAGAACCTCTGCCAAGAAAGATCCGGTATAGCTAGCACTTACCTTTGCAACATCCTCAGGAGTACCTACCGCGACAACCATTCCACCTCTAAATCCACCTTCTGGTCCCATATCAATAACCCAATCGGCGCATTTAATTACATCTAAATTATGCTCAATGACAATAACAGTATTTCCAGAATCAACTAAGCGGCTTAAAACACCTAAGAGTTTGTTGACATCTTCGAAATGAAGTCCAGTGGTTGGCTCATCGAGAACGTAAATGGTTCGCCCAGTTGAGCGACGCTGAAGTTCAGTTGCGAGCTTCACGCGCTGGGCTTCTCCTCCTGAGAGCGTTGGGGCAGATTGTCCAAGGCGTACATACCCCAAGCCAACATCGCAGAGTGTCTTGAGGAATCGTGCAATAGTCGGCACTGATTGAAAGAACTCGTGAGCGATCTCGATCGGCATATCGAGAACTTCTGCGATCGTTTTACCTTTGTAATGAACTTCCAACGTCTCTCGGTTATAGCGTGCGCCGTGGCAAACCTCGCAAGGAACGTAGACATCAGGCAAGAAGTTCATCTCAATAGTGATCGTTCCATCGCCCGTGCAATTCTCACAACGTCCACCCTTCACGTTAAAGCTAAAGCGACCCTGCTGATATCCACGAATCTTCGCCTCGGTTGTTTCAGAGAAGAGGGCTCGAATCTTGTCAAAGACACCTGTATATGTCGCAGGGTTGGATCGCGGTGTGCGGCCAATCGGTGATTGATCGACGTGAACCACTTTATCGAGCTGATCAATTCCGGTAATTGTCTTATGTCGACCTGGAACGATGCGGGCACCGTTGAGCTTATTTGCAAGAGTCGAGTACAAGATGTCGTTGACCAAAGTAGATTTTCCAGAGCCACTTACGCCGGTAACCGCCACAAATGTTCCGAGTGGAATTGAAACTTCAACATCCTTGAGGTTATTTTCCTTCGCGCCCTTGATTACTAACTGTCGCTTGGCATCAAATGATCTGCGATTCTTAGGAATTTCAATTGCGCGACGACCAGAGAGGTAGGCACCAGTAATTGATTCTTTCGAGGCGATGAGCTCTTCATAGGAGCCAGATACGACCACCTTGCCACCATGTTCACCGGCACCCGGGCCAATATCTACAACCCAATCAGCCGTTCGGATTGTCTCTTCATCATGTTCGACGACGATGAGAGTGTTTCCGAGATCACGAAGGCGAGTAAGAGTTTCGATCAGTCGGCGGTTATCGCGCTGATGCAATCCAATACTCGGTTCATCCAGTACATAGAGAACTCCAACAAGTCCAGAGCCGATCTGTGTCGCTAAGCGAATTCTCTGTGCTTCACCACCAGAGAGAGTCCCAGCAGGGCGATCGAGAGAGAGATAATCAAGTCCCACATCGAGGAGGAAGCCAAGGCGAGCATGAACTTCCTTCATCACGCGCTCTGCAATCTGTGCTTCTCGCTTTGAAAGTGTGATCTGTTTTAAGAAGGCAGCACAATCATCGATTGAAAGTTCACAGACCTGAGCAATACTCTTGTCGCCAATAGTTACAGCGAGTACTTCAGGCTTGAGCCGAGCACCTTTACAAGTCGCACAAGGAATCTGACGCATATATGCCTCGTATTTATCACGACTGTAATCACTATCGGTTTCACTATGTCTTCTATGAATAAATGGGATAACACCCTCAAATCCTGTCGTGTAGTTTCGAGCGCCATAGCGACCCTTGTAGCGCATCTTTATTTCATACTCATAGCCATTAAGGATGGCATCTTGCGCCTTAGCGCTTATCTTCTTCCACGGTGTATCTAAAGAGAATTTAACATCTTTACCTAGCGCTTCAAGCAAGCGCAGGAAATAATCTGCCGACTGACCACCGGCCCATGGGGCGATTGCTCCATCATTGATCGTCAATGAATCATCAGGGATGATCAGCTCTTCATCCACCTCTAACTTGGTTCCGATACCGGAGCAGTCAGGGCAAGCACCGAAGGGGGAATTGAAAGAGAAAGAGCGTGGTTCTAGCTCTTCAAATGAGAGATTGCAATCATGACAAGCAAGGTGCTCGCTATACGTGTGTATCTTCCCTTGCCCGGCCTTCGCATCAACAAAGTCAAGGAGAACAATTCCGCTGGACAGTCGCAGGGCTGTCTCTATAGAGTCAGTGAGGCGCGACTTTGATTCCGCTTTAGCTGTGAGACGATCAATTACAACTTCAATCGTATGTTTCTCTTGTTTCTTGAGCTTAGGCGGCTCAGAGAGTGAAATTGCTTCACCATCGACGATAGCGCGTGAGTAACCCTGCTTTACAAGATCAGTAAAGAGATCGACAAACTCACCTTTACGTTCTCGAACAACGGGAGCGAGCACTTGAAACTTTGTCGTTGGGGGTAGTTCAAGAATCTGATCCACAATTTGTTGCGGGCTTTGACGGGAGATCGGTTTTGTGCATTGCGGACAATGTGGCCTTCCAGCCCGTGCGAAGAGCAGACGCAAGTAGTCATATACCTCGGTGATTGTTCCAACAGTTGAGCGCGGATTTCTATTGGTAGATTTTTGATCAATGGAGACTGCAGGTGAAAGTCCTTCAATAAAATCCACATCTGGCTTATCCATCTGGCCTAGAAATTGTCGAGCGTAGGCCGAGAGAGATTCAACATAACGACGCTGACCCTCAGCAAAGATTGTGTCGAAGGCGAGGCTTGATTTTCCAGAGCCTGATAACCCTGTAAAGACAATGAGAGCATCTCGCGGGAGATCGAGGGAGATGTCCTTGAGATTATGTTCTCGAGCTCCGCGTATGACGAGTTTTTCAATCGCCACTTAGACACCCGCCTCTTCCATTGATCGAAGTTCTTTCTTCAACATACGAATCTCATCACGAAGTTTTGCCGCCACTTCGAATTGCAGATCTGCAGCTGCACTTCGCATCTGATCGGTGAGCGAGCCTATCAAGGCGACTAAGTCTTTTCGAGGTAGAGAGACCACGCCCTTCGCGTTGAGTCCAGCCGATAGCCCTTCGCTGCTGCGATTACCAGATTTCTTCTCACTCGCCAGTAGCGCTGAAGTATCTTCACTCTCGCGAGAGATGAGATCGGTGATATCGGCAATCTTTTTACGTAATGGTTGCGGATCGACACCGCGTTCTAGGTTGTAGGCAACCTGTTTTGCTCGACGACGATTAGTTTCATCAATAGCCAGCGCCATTGATCGTGTGATGTTATCTGCATACATATGAACTTCACCTGAAACATTTCGTGCAGCACGACCAATAGTCTGGATGAGCGAGGTTGCAGAGCGTAAGAATCCTTCTTTATCTGCATCAAGAATTGCAACTAGTGAGACTTCGGGGAGATCAAGGCCTTCCCGAAGAAGGTTGATACCGATCAGAACATCGTATTCGCCTGTTCGCAACTCTCGTAAAAGCTCAACTCGTCGCAGAGTATCTACCTCAGAATGGAGATAACGGACACGCACACCTCGTTCTTGCAGGTAATCGGTGAGATCTTCTGACATCTTCTTTGTCAGTGTTGTCACAAGGACACGTTCGTTTTTGACAGCGCGAATATTGATCTCTTCTAGGAGGTCATCAATTTGACCTTTGATTGGCTTGAGAATAATTGCGGGGTCAACTAGCCCTGTAGGTCGAATCACCTGTTCCACAACATCTCCCCCAACTTTCTCCATTTCGTACTTACCGGGTGTTGCAGAGAGGTAGAGAGTCTGTCCGACTCGCTCCAGAAATTCTGGCCATTTCAGTGGTCGATTATCGAGTGCGCTCGGTAGACGAAACCCATGTTCTACCAATGTGCGCTTTCGCGATGCATCCCCCTCGTACATGGCACCGATCTGCGGAACAGTCACGTGGCTTTCATCGATCACCACAAGAAAGTCATCTGGGAAATAGTCGAGCAAGCAATGTGGTGCTGATCCTGGTGTGCGATCATCAAGATGTCGTGAATAGTTTTCGATGCCAGAGCAGAAACCGAGTTGCTCCATCATCTCGATATCAAATGTCGTACGCATGCGAAGTCGCTGGGCTTCAAGAAGTTTTCCCTGCTTCTCGAAGAGATTGAGCTGGATCTGGAGTTCATCCTGAATGTCGCCGATGGCGCGCTTCATGGTTTCCGGGCTTGCCGCATAGTGCGTGGCAGGGAAGATGTGAATCTCACTTTCATCGCGAAGTATCTCCCCCGTCAGAGGGTGGAGAGTCATAATCTTCTCGATTTCATCGCCAAACATTTCGATGCGAATGGCAAGCTCTTCGTACATCGGAATGATTTCGATCGTATCTCCACGTACTCGGAATGTGCCACGCTCGAATGCAATGTCATTGCGCTTGTACTGGACATCTACAAAGCGGCGAAGAAGTGCATTTCGTTCAATCTCATCCCCCACTTTGAGATGGATCATGCGATCGATGTACTCCTGAGGTGTGCCTAATCCATAAATACAGGAAACGGTTGCCACAACGATCACATCTCTACGAGTCAGAAGGGCATTGGTAGCCGAATGTCGCAACCTTTCGACCTCATCATTAACACTGGAATCCTTCTCAATAAAGGTGTCGGTCTGGGGTACATATGCCTCAGGTTGGTAGTAGTCGTAGTATGAAACGAAGTATTCGACTGCGTTGTTGGGAAGTAGTTCCCGAAATTCATTTGCCAATTGCGCGGCGAGAGTTTTATTCGGTGCTAATACCAGAGTCGGACGTTGTAGGCGTTCTACCAACCAAGCAGTCGTGGCCGACTTTCCTGTTCCTGTAGCACCAAGAAGGACAACATCTTTCTCACCGGAGTTGATTCGACGCGCAATCTCTTCGATCGCTTGGGGTTGGTCTCCAGCAGGAATGTAGTCGGAAATGACCTGAAAAGGTCCTCCGCCCGATGCGATATCTGGAGCACGTGACATCGCTCTAGCCTACTAGCGTGATCGCTTTGATGTGAGATCAGCTAGCGCACCCTCCCATAGGTTCTCTACTTGGCGCAGTAAATGGTCATCATCTCCGTCGTTTCTTATGACTGCATTGGCTATCGCGATGCGCTTCTCCGATGGAGCCTGGTTGGCTAGACGCGCTTTGATATCTGAGATAAACATTCCCCTTGAGAGAAGCCGACTTATTCGAAGTTCCTCATCGGCTTCAACGGTGATGACGAAATCAAATTTACGTGCAGCATCAGTTTCAACTAGAAGTGGGATTTCATAGATCATGGGAATAGATGAATCAGATTCGGAAACCGCTTGTGCGAAAAGTCTCTGTACGCGTGGGTGAATTATCGCTTCAAGATCTGCTTTCGCTTGTGGATCTTTAAAGACTATTGCTGCAAGCGCTTTTCTATCGATATCACCGTTGCTGATGATCGATTGGCCAAAAGCTGTAACCACTTCATCAAAGCCTTCACTACCGCGCTCTATCGCGATGCGAGCAAGTTGATCTGCGTCCACGACGATCGCACCGAGCTCACTGAAGAACTGTGCAACGGTTGATTTCCCCGCACCGATTCCTCCCGTAAGGGCGATAACGCTCATGGAGAGAGCCTACCTCTGCCACACGGGCAATGAGAAAGCCCCACACGAATTACTCGAGCGGGGCTTTCCGTTAAGAGTTACTTACTCTGCAACAACTTCTTCTGGAGTTTCACTTGTAGCTCCAGCTGCATCAGCTGCCTTTGCCTCGGCCTTCTGCTTCTTGTGAGCGAGGAAGCGAACCTGCGCTTCTTGGTATTGACGCTCCCATTCTTCACGTTGTGTTTCATATCCAGGCTTCCAATCCTGAGTATCAGGATCAAAACCTTCTGGATAGATAAAGTTTCCATCTGCATCATAGCGAGCAGCCATTCCGTATTGAGTTGGATCAAATGCTTCAATCTCAACTTCAGTTCCTTCATTAGCCTGCTTAAGTGAGAGTGAGATACGGCGACGCTCTAAATCAATATCAATGATCTTCACGAATAGTTCGTCATCGACTGCAACAACCTGCTCAGGAATTTCAACATGGCGTTCAGCTAATTCAGAGATGTGTACAAGTCCTTCGATTCCCTCGTGAACACGAATAAATGCACCGAATGGAACAAGTTTGGTAACAACACCTGGAACAACTTGGTTGATCGTATGAGTACGAGCAAATGCTTGCCACGGATCTTCTTGGGTTGCCTTGAGTGAGAGTGAGACACGCTCGCGCTCGAAATCAACTTCAAGAACTTCGACGGTTACTTCATCGCCCACTTCAACAACTTCTCCTGGATGATCAATATGCTTCCAAGAAAGCTCTGAGACGTGAACAAGGCCATCTACGCCACCAAGGTCAACGAATGCACCGAAGTTGACGATAGATGAGACAACGCCTGAACGCACCTGGCCCTTTTGAAGTTGGTTAAGGAATGTTGTACGTGATTCTGATTGAGTTTGCTCAAGGAATGCGCGACGTGAAAGAACAACGTTATTGCGATTCTTATCAAGTTCGATGATGCGGGCTTCAACCTGCTTGCCGATGTAAGGAGTAAGGTCACGAACACGACGCATCTCGACCAGTGACGCTGGCAAGAAGCCGCGCAACCCGATATCAACGATAAGCCCACCCTTAACAACTTCAATGACTGTTCCAATAACAACTTCGTCGCGCTCTTTCTTTCCTTCGATCTCTCCCCAAGCACGCTCGTACTGTGCGCGCTTCTTCGAGAGGATCAGACGTCCTTCTTTATCTTCCTTCTGTAGGACGAGGGCTTCTACCTTGTCACCAACTTTCACAATGTCATTTGGATCTGCATCGTGGCGAATCGAGAGTTCGCGCGAAGGGATTACACCTTCGGTCTTGTACCCAATATCAAGAAGTACCTCTTCGCGATCTATCTGAACGACCGTACCTTCGACGAGGTCTCCGTCGTTGAAATTTCTGATTGTGCCTTCGATTGCTGCAAGAAAATCTGCTGCTGATCCGATGTCATTTACTGCAATTACTGGTGATGTAGACAAGTGAGCTCCGTAGGGATAGATAAGTAATAGGACCCAAGCGATCTGCCTGAGGAACAGGTGAAGGGTACGCGGGTCTCCCATCTGCCAGCAAATCCTTGCGTAAGATAATCACTCTATGAAGCGCTATCGGGAGCTATTTGCTTTCCCCCAAGTGATCCGACTTGGTATTGCCGCTTTCCCCGCACGTTTGGCCTATGGCATGCTCGGACTTGGCATTTTCTTTAAGGCTGAGCAAGCCACAGGTTCTTTTGCAATTGCAGGATTTGCAATTGGCTTAGCCTCTCTTGCGACCGCTTCAACTGCTGGAATCCGAGGATCCATCATGGATCGTTGGGGACAGAAATGGCCTCTGAGGATTCTTGTTCCGTCATACACAATTCTCGTCTTAAATCTCAATCAGACGGAATCTACCCGAGCAATTCTTATCTCTGCTTTTGTTCTCGGAATAACCGCTCCCCCGATTAATCTCTCGGTGAGACCATTGTGGAAAGATATTGTTCCACCAACATATTTACGAACTGCCTACGCCTTCGATTCAGCAATGATGAGTTCGACAAAGGTTATTGGCCCAGTTCTTGTCACTGCGTTGGCTCTTTCGACTAGACCATATTTAGCCCTAAATGCTGTTGCTGCTCTCCTATTTATCGGCGGACTCTCACTTGCACTTACTCCTGTCTCGCGCAACTGGATCCCTGAGAAAAAAGATAAAGGGCAGGATGTACTTCTGAAGAATCGCGCAATTCAGCTACTGATGTTTGAAGGTTGTTTTATTGGATTCGGTTGGGGCGTCTTTGATGTGTCGATACCAGCATTTGCAATACAAGAGAATGTTCCTCATCGTGTTGCTTGGATATTTGCTGCCTTTGGTCTTGCCAATGTGATTGGAGGATTACTAGGTGGGCTTGTGTCAAAGAAATTAGCTCCACTTTCAGCGCTCCGTCGAGCGTACTTCCTATGGTCAATTGCCTGTATTCCCATTTCATTTACCTATCCGGATTGGACTATGGCTCTCGTGGGAGCATCGATTGGATTCCTTGGTGGAGCAGTTCAGGTCTTTTACTTTGAAGTCCTAGAAGCGGTGAGACCAAAAGGTTCGCAGGTGTCTTCACTGGGATGGATCTGGAGTGTAGAAGGAATGTTTATAGCGCTCGGTGCAGCAGTAGGTGGAATAGTCTCTGAGCATCTATCCCCCCGCATAGGCCTTGGATTATTACCGTTCATGATTTTCATTGGCCTCATCATTCTTACGATCGGTAAGGGGCGACTCTCTACGGCTAATAACATACCAACGGAGGCAGAAGACCTTGCAGCTATTGAGAATTTGAGCGACCCTAACAAATAGCCTTAATGTGCGGCTTCATTCCAACTCACACCGACGCCCACATTTACATCTAGTGGCGCTTTAAGTGGATATGCAGAGCCCATCTCTCGTCGAAGAATTTCAGTGGCAACTTCGACTTCCTCAGAAACAGTTTCAAGGATTAACTCATCATGCACCTGAAGCAAAAGTCGGGAACGAAGATTCCTTACCACGAGTTCTTTCTGGACATTTAACATTGCAATTTTAATAATATCCGCGGCAGAGCCTTGTATCGGAGCATTGAGTGCCATTCGCTCTGCAATTTCACGCCGCACGCGATTATCTTGCATAAGATCTGGAAGATAGCGTCTGCGCCCAAGAATTGTCTCTGTATATCCGACCTTTCTCGCCTGTTCCACAACGCTCTTAAGGTAATCGCGAATTCCACCAAAACGGAGAAAATATCTATCCATAAGATCTTGCGCCGCAGGTGGGGTTAAATCTAACTGCGCCGCAAGACCATATGAACTAAGTCCATAAGCAAGACCGTAAGACATCGCCTTGATCTGTCGTCGCATCTCCGGATCCACCTCTGAAGCGCTTACTCCGAAAACTTCTGCAGCGACTGTCGCATGCAGATCCTCGCCAGAGGAGAATGCAGCAAGTAGGTGCTCATCGTGAGACAGGTGCGCCATAATGCGCATCTCGATTTGACTGTAATCAGCGGTAAGCAAAAGCTCAAAACCTTTACCGGCGATAAAGCAATCCCTAATCTTGCGCCCCTCTTCAGTGCGCACAGGAATATTCTGTAGATTTGGGCCAACAGATGACAATCGCCCTGTTGCTGTTACGGTTTGAGCAAAGTGAGTATGGATTCGACCATCTGGGGCGATCTCGGCCAACAAGCCCTCAATAGTTGTTGCCAATTTCTTAGTTTCCCGAATACGAAGGAGTGCGCCTAATACAGGATGCCCCGATTTCTCAAAGAGCCAGGCCAGTGCTTCAGCATCAGTTGTGTAACCAGTCTTGATTTTTTTAGTCTTAGGTAAGGCCAATTCTTCAAAGAGAACTACCTGTAATTGCTTTGGGGATGCGACGTTGAACTCGTGGCCAACGGAATCGTGTGCGATGGATGTTTGAGTGGCTACTTCAGATTCAAAGTAATCAAGAAGCGCGGAGAGCTTCTTCGCATCCACTGCTATCCCCCTACGTTCCATAAGTGCGAGAAGGTGTGCGACAGGAAGTTCGACGTCATAAAGAAGGCTTGTAATGCCACGGGATTCCAATTCGCTATGCAAGGATTTTTGGAGCATGAAGAGCGCCGTTGCAGTCGAAGCGAGAGTGCTCTCCTGTGAACTGGTATCTAGGGTTGCACCATCACCCCAACGTTCAAGCAGATCGCCAATCTCGTTTGTGCGCACGCCTGGATTGAGGGCGTAGGCGGCCAGGCTAGTATCAAAGGTGATTCCTTCAATTTCATGGAGTCTCGATAAAGTCTTTCCATCATGAAGAATTTTTCTCTTTGTCGCGTTACCTATCCACGCGCCAATTTCTCCGGAGTGAACGATGTATACCTGCCCAGGTGAAAAAGCGACAGCATAACGATGGAGGACTCCATCTTGAATCTCGTAGGCGATTGCAATATCCCCGCCGTGTGAATCAATCTTCTTGCTCAGCTCCTGTGGCGTAACGATGCTCTGATCCCATTCACGAGTAAAGCGCGATGGGGTATCTGAATCAGATTTATGATCACCTTCTGCAATCCCAATAGCCGCAACACGATCCTTGAGCGTACGAAATTCCAACTTTTCAAAGAGTGGTGCAAGGTCAGAAAATCGAACTCCACCCCACACTAAAGCCTGCGGATCTGATTCGATATCGACCGAATGAATGAGCTGGGTCAACTCGCGATTACATCTAATACTCTCAATATGTTCTCGAAGTGAGGCTCCGGCCTTACCTGGAACCTTATCTGCGTTATCCAATAACTTTTCCAATGAACCGTATTCAACAATCCATTTAGCCGCTGTTTTTTCACCGACACCAGGAACTGAGGGCAGGTTATCACTTGGATCACCGCGCAGAGCTGCAAAATCTGGATACTGAGCAGGAGTCATTGAGTACTTCTCGAGCACCGCTTCAGGTGTCATCCGCGCCATTTCACTGACGCCACGTTTTGGATACAGCACTGTTATCGAATCGGTCACAAGTTGGAAACTATCTCTATCTCCAGTACAGATAAGGACTTCGAAGCCATCGCCTGCTGCACGAGTTGCCAACGTTGCAATAATGTCATCGGCCTCAAAACCCTCGACAGAAAATTGTGTGATGCCGAATCCCGAAACTAAGTCATAAAGGTATGACATCTGTGATCGAAATTCATCAGGGGTCTTAGCTCTATTGGCTTTGTACTCTGGAAATATCTCAGTACGGAAAGTTTTCCGTGAGACATCAAATGCCACCGCAACATGGGTTGGCTTCTCTTCTTTTAACAGTGAGATCAACATCGTGGCAAATCCATAAATCGCATTTGTGTGTTGACCTGTTGCCGTCGTGAAATTTTCGGCTGGTAGGGCAAAAAAGGCGCGATAGGCCATTGAATGACCATCGATGAGAAGAAGCCGCTTCTCTTTCTTCGCCATGAGGCCAATCTTAGGTATAAAGTTGCCTGCTATGACGCAACCTGATTTTTTACAGTTAATCCGTGAACGTGGCAGCGGCGCGCTCGACAAGAAGATGGGTATAGAAATAATCGAAGCATCCCCTCTGCGCCTTGTGGGAAGGATGCCAGTCGAAGGAAACACTCAACCCATCGGACTCTTACACGGTGGAGCAAATGTCGTCTTAGCTGAATCACTTGGCTCTGTTGGAACTCAGCTCCATGCCGGACCATCGCGCCGCATTGTCGGTGTTGATATCAACGCTACCCACCACAAATCAGCGACATCTGGCTTCGTAACGGGCGTTGCGACAGCAGCCTCGCTTGGTAAGACTCTATGTGTATATGAAGTTGTCATCACCAACGATCAGGGCGAGCGAACATGTACTGCGCGCATTACATGCATGATTCTTGCCGAAAGATAGGGGTCCTCGCTAAGGTTGGGTCCCAAGGAGGCGTCCTCGCTCCCAACAGCGTGAACGGAATTGGAGAGTGCTATGACTCGATCTCTTAACCTCCTGGGTCTAAGCCTCCCGGCTGTTTATCGATCCGCACTCCTCTTTATTATTGCAATAACCTCTCCTTTCTTTCTCGCAACTCCCGCACAAGCAGAGACTCCAACAAAACTCTATGGAGTCGTTACTGATTCAGAAGGTGCTGCGATACCAGGCGTTGGAATTTCAGTTGTCGGTCCTGATGGTTTTTCGGCAAATGTCTCCACCGACGAGCAAGGTCTGTGGGAGGTGCCGATTCTCTCCAAAGGAGGCTTTAGCGCAACCATCAACGTTGACGATTTGCCAGAAGGTCAAGCCTTAACCGATCCGCAGAAAAGCACCGTCAAGGCAAATGTTTTTATGCTTGGGGTCGATCTCCGGCTTCTCTTTCCTATTGGACCCGGAGTAGCCAAAGCCTCACTCCTGGAACGCTCTGCTCAACTCACTCTCGATGGAATTCTTCTTGGATTGGTTATTGGATTGGCAGCGCTGGGGCTCAGTCTGATCTTTGGAACTACCGGCCTTACTAATTTCGCGCACGGGGAAATTCTCACCCTCGCTGGCCTGTTGACCTATTACCTAAGCGCGATAGCTGGACTGCCAGTATTGATCGCAGCGCCTCTGGCAGTAATTCTCGGCGCATTCATCTCTGGCTATTTGCAGGACAGATATTTGTGGAAACCGTTACGTCGACGCGGAACCGGCCTGATTGCCATGCTTGTGGTCTCAATTGGTTTTGCAATCTTCCTTCGCTACTTCTTCCTCTTTATCTTTGGTGGAGATACCCGTCAGCTTCCGCAGTACGCTGGACAAGCCGGACTCGAGTTCGGCTTGGTCAACATCACTCCTAAATCTATTCTTACCAGCACAATCGGAGTGTTCTTTCTCATCGGAGCAACTCTCTGGCTGCTTCGTACACGCATGGGTAAGGCGAGTCGAGCCGTAGCCGATAACCCCGCTCTGGCTTCGGCCTCTGGTATTGATGTGCAGAGGGTGATCCGCGCAGTATGGATACTTGGTGCAGCCCTGGCAAGTTATGCCGGAGTTATCGTGACCCTTAATCAGGGTGTTAGCTTCTTAATGGGGCAAGATATGTTGCTTCTTATCTTCGCTGCGGTAACTCTGGGTGGTTTAGGAACTGCCAATGGTGCAATTGTAGGTTCACTCATCATCGGCCTTTTTATACAACTTTCGACTCTCTTTATCCCCACCGAACTCAAATACGTTGGAGCTCTTATCGTGCTCATACTCATCCTCGTCATTAGACCGCAGGGAATTTTGGGCAAAAAAGAGAGGATTGGTTAAATGGACTTTCTCTTTATAACCCAGCAAACATTAAGTGCAACTATCGGCGTTAATACAATTATCTTTGCGCTAGCTGCGATTGGCTTAAATATGCACTTTGGCTATACAGGGCTACTCAATTTTGGTCAGGCAGGATTTCTAGCAATTGGGGCTTATAGCGTTGCGGTCCCGGTAATCTCCTTCGGATTACCCCTTTGGGTAGCATTTCTGATCGGAATTTTTAACTCCGTTATTTTCGCGTTGCTACTTGGTGTACCAACTCTTCGCCTGCGCGCTGACTATCTCGCCATCGTGACAATTGCAGCAGCTGAAATTGTTCGTCAGATCGCACGTTCGGCAACCTTTAACTCAACGTTGGGAGGCTCTGATGGAATCACAGGAAAATTTGGAGCAGATTTCTTTGCGCTCAATCCATTTAAGTCAGGGCTAGACACTCCGATCCTTCGTTTTAGCGCAAATGATCTCTGGGTCGTCATCACCGGCTGGTCACTTGTTGCTTTCATCGTCTTTATCATGTGGATTATGGTCAACTCGCCTTGGGGTCGTCTCATGCGCGCAATCCGCGAAGATGAAGATGCAGTCAGATCGCTAGGAAAGAATGTTTATCTCTACAAAATGCAATCACTGATCATCGGTGGCGTGATTGGTGCATGTGGTGGCTTTGTCTACGCTCTTTCACGTCAGTCAGTACAGCCCGATAACTATGGAACAGCACTCACCTTCTTCGCCTATACCGTTTTGATCTTAGGTGGGGCAGCACGCGTCTTCTCACCAGTAATTGGCGCCATGATCTTCTGGTTTTTGATCGTCTTCATCGAACAGATTCTCCGTCAAGGGGTTACCAACAATCTCATCCCTGATTGGTTAATCGGTGCCAATCAGGTGAGTCAGATCCGCTTCATGTTGATGGGTCTTGGTTTAATGCTTTTGATGATCTACAGACCGCAAGGGATTTTTGGCGATAAGAAAGAGTTGGCCCTAGATGCAAAAGCATAGTAGTGGTGGCAGTGATTTCGTTTCAGTGACGACTCAGACTCCGGGCTCGACAAAACCAGATCCGATTTTGATCGCAGACCACATTACCCGCACTTTTGGGGGTCTCACCGCAGTCAATGTTGCCCACCTTGAAGTTCAACGAGGATCTATTACCGCCTTGATAGGGCCTAATGGCGCTGGCAAAACAACTTTCTTCAATCTTCTCACCGGTTATGACTCCCCAAACTCTGGTACCTGGAGTTTTAATGGGAAGGCTCTCAACGGCATTGCCTCACATAAAGTTGCGCGACTGGGCATGGTACGTACCTTTCAATTAACGAAAGCGCTCTACCGCTTAACCGTACTTGAGAATATGGCGCTCGGTGCACGTGGGCAGAAGGGTGAATCAGTATTGACTTCGCTCTTCCCTTGGGTATGGAAGGCACAAGAACGCGAGATTCAACAGAAGGCAATTTCAATCCTGACTAACTTTAAATTAATCGATAAGAAAGATGATTTCGCTGCAGCTCTCTCCGGTGGTCAGAGAAAGTTACTTGAGATGGCTCGCGCGCTTATGGTTGAACCTGAAATGGTGATGCTCGATGAGCCAATGGCTGGAGTAAATCCAGCGCTCAAGCAGTCACTGTTAGAGCATATTAAGGAACTTCGTAACCAAGGTAAGACCGTACTCTTTGTCGAACACGATATGGATATGGTCCATGAGATCAGTGATTGGGTCATCGTGATGTCTCAGGGTGAAATTATCGCAGAAGGAACCCCAACGTCAGTGATGAAGAACGAGCAGGTAATCGAAGCATACTTAGGTGCTCACCACGATCTTGATCTCTCAGCAGAAGGCGATAAGTAATGATGAATGTAGAAAGTACTGCAGTTGAGAAGGGCAAAAGGCTGGTGGAGGCTAAGAATCTCGTAGCTGGCTATCTTCCTGGAATCAATATCCTTAATGGATGTAACCTCTACGCCGATCAAGGCGAACTTGTAGGAATCATCGGCCCTAATGGAGCGGGTAAATCCACTTTGCTTAAAGCTCTCTTCGGACTGGTTAATATTAGAGAGGGTTCAGTCACTCTTCAAGGTGAAGAGATCACAAATATGCGTGCAGATGAACTCGTTGGACGCGGCATAGGTTTTGTTCCGCAGAGCAATAATGTCTTTCCATCTCTGACCATTGAAGAGAATTTGCAGATGGGTGCATTTCAATCACCCTCACTATTTGCTGAGCGATTTGACTTCGTGACCGATCTCTTCCCAACCCTTGGTACTCGGCGTAAACAACGTGCCGGCTCTCTCTCAGGCGGTGAGCGCCAGATGGTAGCTATGGGTCGTGCCTTAATGATGAATCCTTCAGTACTACTTCTCGATGAACCAAGTGCTGGATTATCTCCTGCTCTACAAGATGGGGTATTTGTGCGTGTGCGTGAGATAAACAAGATAGGTGTGACGGTAATTATGGTCGAGCAGAATGCCCGCCGCTGCCTACAAATTGTTGATCGTGGGTACGTTCTCGACCAGGGCACAAATGCATATGAAGGCACTGGAAAATCACTATCTACAGATCCAAAGGTTATTGAGCTCTACCTTGGTACCCTCGCCAAGTAATTTTCATATAGACATTTGACACAGAAGAAGGCCCCCCGGATAACCGGGGGGCCTTCTCTAGCTTTATAGAGCTACTTACTCGCCCGCAGGCACATCACCAGTGATGAACTCAGCTGGTAGCGCTACGTACTTGTTATTAGCTGTGTACTCATAGATACCCATGGTTGCAACTGAAGGGTCTCCATTATTAGCGAACTCGACTGGTCCAGAGACGCCATCGTAGTCGATGTTGACACCATCTGCGATCAAGTCCTTGCACTCAGCAAAGGTTGTGCACTTAGTGCCTCCCTTTGAAACAGAGACGAGGTTATCGCGGATAGTTTCTCCATCTGTTGCTCCACCCTGCTCTGCAGCGAGAGCTATCAAGATCACTGCATCGTATGACTCAGCAGCGTATGAGAAGTCGGTGAGAGCTGGATCTACTCCAAGAAGACGCTCTTGTAGGCTGTCATCTGCAAATACACCAGGAAGAGTCGCCTTGACGCCCGTCATGATTCCTGCAGGAAGATCCGCATAAGCACCGCTTGAAAGGTTTCCATCAACGAGATATGTCTTTACCTTATCTGGACCGACTCCCTGCTTGATCATCTCAGTGAGGATCTTTGCAGTCTCATCGAAACCAATAAGTGCAATAGCATCTGGCTTAGCAGCCTTTGCCTTTGCAACATCTGCTGAGAATTCAGCAGCTGTAGGGTTATAGACAATATTTGTTGAAGTGCCTGAGAAAGCGGCCATTGCGTACTTAGCAAGTCCGTTTCCATAAGCATCATCGAGGTTAAGAACTACAACGTTCTTTGCACCCTCTTTTGCCATCAACTGTCCGAGAACTGCTCCCTGGAAAGTATCTGATGGTGCTGTACGGAAGTAGTAACCATCATCAGCATAATTTGTGAAGTCAGGTGATGTATTTGCAGGAGAGAAGTGAACAATTCCAGCACTTGAAATCTTATCGATTACTGTGAAGGAAACTCCTGAAGAAGCAGCACCAACGATTGCGCTCACACCAGCAGAGATATGAGAATCAGTTGTCTGCTGCGCGATATCAGAGCTTGTATCTCCAGAATCACCACGAATGTGCTCGACATCTGCACCTAGTACTCCGCCTGCCTCGTTGATTTCAGCGATAGCTAGGTCAACTCCTGCGAACTCAGGTGGCCCAAGGAATGCAAGGCTACCTGTCTCTGGAAGGAGCGAACCGATCTTCAGCGAACTTGAACTACTGTCGCTTGAGCAACCCGCCAGTACTAATGCGGCGATTGCCGCAGCGACCACGATGGTCGCTCTGTGAAATTTCTGCATTTTCTTCCTTTCGGTAAGTACTATCCTCCACGTCACTATCTGGAATTCAAGACGCGACATGAGGACAGATGGTCAAAGCATAACTGTATCGAGCGCAAAGGTAAATGCTTTAGGGGTGAAGACTCACATGGAGCCCCATGAAAGAGTCCTCAAATGCCTCTCTCTAGAAAGAGATCTTCTTCGCCTGATCTGGATCGGCTACAGCCAGCGCCACATCCTTCATAGTCAAACGACGATCCATGGCCGCCTTTTGAATCCACGAAAAGGCCTCCGGCTCGGTGAGATTGAGGGCGGTCATCAATATCCCCTTAGCTCTATCGATAATCTTTCGTGTCTCAAGTCTTTGGTGAAGATCTGCAACTTCCTCTGCCAGTGATCTCATCTGCAAGTGACGGCTGATTGCAATCTCTATCGCTGGAATAAGGTCATTAATCGTAAATGGCTTGAGCACATATGCCATTACTCCAGCATCGCGCGCGCGATCGACAAGTTCTCGCTGACTAAAGGCGGTAAGCATCAGAACTGGGCAGTAAGAGATGATCTCTTCCGCCGCGCTGATGCCATCTAGGATTGGCATTTTGACATCAAGAATTGCAAGATCTGGTTTGTACTCTTTGACAAGATCAATCGCTTGCAGACCATCGGCTGCTTGGGCAAGAACTTCATAACCAGCTTCATTCAACATCTCGACAAGATCCATTCGGATCAACGCTTCATCTTCGGCAACAACAATACGCACACGAGGTTTCTGTGAAGATTGGTGATCGACGTTGGTCATGTGCCCCGAGTCGGATTCGAACCGACACTATGCAGTGTTTGAGACTGCCCTCTCTACCGTTGGAGTACCGAGGCGTGAGTCAATCCTAACCCGTTTTCGAGTGTGAACCGAATCCTTGATTTATCGGTAAGCGGGCGCTGCGCCTGCAACAGCATCACCCATACGGTGTACACGCATAGCATTTGTAGAGCCGGGAATTCCGGGAGGGGATCCCGCAACGATGATGACGCTGTCACCGATAGTAGTTCGTTTACTTTCTAGCAAGAGACCATCAACTTGCTTAACCATCTCATCGGTATGAGAGACAACTGGAGTGATCATCGGTTCAACGCCCCACGTTAACGCCAAGCGGTTATAGGTCCCATGGTCTGGAGTGAGAGCGAGAATAGGAATCGGTGAGCGAAGGCGAGACATGCGGCGAGCAGAATCTCCACTTTGAGTAAAGGCAACAAGAAATTTAGCTCCGACAATCGTTCCTACTTCTACAGCTGCCTTTGTGATCGCTCCACCTTTAGTACGAGGTTCGTGTTTTAACGGGCGAATTCTCTCGAGCCCGCCTTCTTCAGTCCGCTGGATAATCCGAGCCATCGTCTGCACTGCTTCAATCGCAAAATCTCCAACACTTGTTTCACCTGAAAGCATGAGCGCATCTGCACCATCGAGTACAGCATTAGCGCAATCGGTCGCTTCTGCTCGAGTTGGCGTAGAGTTTGTAATCATTGAATCAAGCATTTGGGTAGCCACGATGACAGGTTTTGCAGCATCGCGAGCGAGTTCGACACAACGCTTTTGAACCAATGGGACATCTTCTATAGGTAGTTCTACTCCGAGATCACCTCGAGCCACCATAATCCCATCGAAGGCATCGACGATACTCACAAGATTTTCCACTGCTTGTGGTTTTTCAATCTTGGCTATCACCGGAACTCTAATTCCCTCTTCATCCATAATTCGATGTACATCTTTAATATCTTCGGCGCTACGAACGAAAGATAAGGCGATAAAATCGGCTCCTACCTTAAGTCCCCAACGAAGATCATCAATATCTTTCTCAGAAAGTGCTGGAACAGATACTGCAACACCAGGAAGATTAATACCCTTATTGTTGCTCACCGCACCTGGTTCGATTACCTGAGTAATAACATCGTTACCAACTACGCGGGTCACCTCAACGGTAACTTTCCCATCATCAATCAAAATACGATCTCCTGGTTTGCAATCCCCAGGAAGCCCTTTGTAGGTAGTTCCCACTCGACCTTTACTACCTTCAATCTCATCTGTTGTAATGGTGAAGACATCTCCGCGCTCTAGATCGTGAGGACCATCTTTAAATCGACCAAGGCGAATCTTTGGACCTTGTAAGTCAACAAGAATTGCAATGGGTGCACCCGCTTGCTTAGCGGCCGCACGAACCTGATCGAGCCGTTTCTGATGCTCTACATACCCTCCATGAGAGAGATTCAAGCGAGCCATATTCATACCCGCTGCAATCAGCTCACGTATCTTTTCAGGAGATTCAACAGCTGGTCCTAGTGTGCAAACTATCTTCGCGCGGCGCATTTTCAAAGCCTACCTATATTTATTGAAAAGCAACGCGTTCGTAGGACTTTAGCCATATTTACGCTAAACCATTAAAGGTCGCGCAGTTGGCTCTATAGGAGATGGTAACTGTGTCTCTCCTTCGAGATATTGATCAACAGATGCTGCGACGCTACGACCTTCAGCGATTGCCCAGACGATGAGTGACTGTCCGCGTCCAGCATCTCCAGCGACAAATATTCCTTCTGAAGTGCTCTGATACGAATCATCGCGTTTCACATTCGTTCGATCATCGAGTTCCACTTCCAATTGATCAAACAAGGGTGTGCTCTCTGTTCCTGTAAATCCCATTGCTAGAAATGCGAAATCTGCGGGGATTTCACGCTCTGAGCCAGGAACTAGTTGAAACTTTCCATTGACGAGTTCGGTTTCGACGACTTTTAGCGCTTTGAGATTTCCGTTTCCGTCACCAATAAACTCTTCAGTACTGACAGCAAAGACGCGCTGATCAAGTTCTTCATGCGCGCTAGAGACGCGATAAATCATTGGGTACATAGGCCATGGCTGCGCATCCGGGCGTTCATCAGTTGGCCGCGGCATAATTTCTAATTGAGTAACACTAACAGCGCCTTGACGAACTGAAGTTCCAAGGCAATCTGCACCTGTATCTCCCCCACCTAAAATAACGACATGCTTTCCAGCGACATTGATAGCTGGGTTTGGTACTTCACCTAGGGCTTGCTTATTTCCCCACGGCAAGAACTCCATTGCCTGATAAATCCCTTTATTTTCACGGCCTTTAATCGGTAGATCGCGCCACTGGGTAGCACCGAGAGCGAGAACAACAGCGTCGTATTTTTGACGAAGTTCAGAGCCAGTAATGTCAACGCCAACATTGACGCCTGTGCGAAAACGCGTACCTTCTTTCTCCATCTGAGTTAAGCGGCGGTCAATAATATTCTTCTCCATTTTGAACTCTGGAATTCCATATCGAAGAAGGCCACCGATCTTGTCAGCACGTTCGTACACGACAACTGTGTGACCAGCGCGAGTAAGTTGCTGTGCGGCAGCAAGGCCCGCCGGTCCGGATCCGATAACTGCAACGGTCTTTCCTGTGATTCGATCCGGCGGAAGTGGCTTCACATCACCTGAACCAAATGCCTCTTCGATCGTGCGGAGTTCTACCTGTTTAATAGTGACTGCATCAGCGTTGATTGCAACAACACATGCTGTTTCGCATGGGGCTGGACATAGTCGGCCGGTAAATTCAGGAAAGTTATTTGTTGCATGCAAGCGAGCGACCGCCTCCGTCATATCACCACGCCACATCAGGTCATTCCACTCAGGGATGAGGTTGCCTAGAGGGCAACCTGAGTGACAGAAAGGAATTCCACAATCCATGCATCGACCTGCCTGCCTCTGCAGATGTTCGAGACTTTGTGGCTCGTATACCTCTCGCCAATCTTTAATTCGCACATCAACTGGTCGTCGCTTAGGAACCTCTCGCGGTGTTGTCATAAAACCCTTTGGATCAGCCATTTGCTACTACCTCCATTACATATTGATCTACGGGCAAACCTTCTCGCGTAGCTTTCTCCATCGCAGCGAGAACTCGAGCGTAATCACGCGGCATTACCAATGAAATTCGGCTGAGGGAGTTTTCCCAATCGAGTAAGAGATTTCCTGCTACTTGTGACTCGGTCTCGTTAAAGAAACTCGTGATTATCGCGCGCAGCGACTCCTTTTGATCTGTTGGTACAGCCAAGATATCTACCATCTCTTTATTTACGAGATCCGGATTGAGATCTAGGACAAAGGCTCGACCGCCTGACATACCTGCCGCAAAGTTACGGCCAGTGCCTCCGAGAATAACTACGGTTCCGCCCGTCATGTACTCACAACCATGATCTCCGATTCCTTCAACAACTGCAGTGGCGCCAGAATTTCGAACACAGAAACGTTCTCCAACGATGCCGCTGATAAAGAGTTCACCTGATGTTGCTCCATAACCAATGACATTTCCGGCGATGACATTCTCATGCGAATTAAATGTCGCACTCTCATCAGGACGCAGAATGACGCGTCCGCCAGAGATTCCCTTACCGACATAGTCGTTTGAATCACCAAATAATCTGAGCGTCAGTCCTGATGGGATAAATGCTCCTAGTGACTGGCCAGCTGATCCTCGAAGGGTTACTTGGACAGTATCTCGAGGAAGTCCCTTACCGCCAAAGTTACGAGTGATTTCAGCGCCAAGCATGGTTCCAACGGTGCGATTAACATTTCGTACTGGCGAAGAAATAGATACAGCCACTCCAGATGTAAGTGCGGGCGCAGCCTGGCTTATCAAGAGATTATCTAGCGCATCTTCAAGGCCATGATCTTGTGTTGTTACTTGATAGAGCGCGCTCACAACGTCAGGGCGAGCAAGTAGTGGCGATAGATCTAAACCACTTGCCTTCCAGTGATCAATTGCACTCTTTGTGTCAAGGTATTCGACATGTCCGATAGCCTCTTGCAAAGTCTTAAATCCAAGGGAGGCTAAAATCTCACGAACTTCTTCAGCTATATATTCAAAGAAGGTTTCTACGAACTCTGGCTTTCCTGTGAAGCGTTTACGCAACTCTGGGTTCTGTGTTGCTACGCCCACCGGACATGTATCTAAATGACATACACGCATCATGACGCAACCAGAGACAACCAGTGGCGCTGTGGCAAAGCCATACTCTTCGGCACCAAGAAGGGCTGCAATGACAACGTCGCGACCCGTCTTCATCTGCCCATCAGTCTGCACCACGATTCGATCACGCAGCCCATTAAGAAGAAGGGTCTGCTGTGTTTCGGCTAGACCAAGTTCCCACGGTGCACCAGCATGCTTGAGTGAGGTAAGAGGTGATGCTCCTGTACCCCCATCGTGTCCAGAAATGAGGACCACGTCAGCATGTGCCTTTGAAACTCCGGCGGCAACTGTGCCAACGCCCACCTCCGCAACAAGTTTTACATGGATACGCGCATATTTGTTAGCATTCTTAAGATCGTGAATAAGTTGCGCGAGATCTTCAATGGAGTAAATATCGTGATGAGGAGGTGGTGAGATTAGGCCAACGCCAGGAGTTGAATAACGAACCTTAGCGATCCACGGATACACCTTGTTACCAGGGAGTTGACCACCCTCTCCTGGCTTAGCTCCCTGAGCAATCTTGATTTGAATATCGTCGGCATTAACAAGATATTCACTAGTGACGCCAAAGCGTCCAGAAGCAACCTGTTTGATCGCACTACGCCTTGAATCTCCATTGGCATCTGGGGTCAGACGAGCAGAATCTTCGCCACCTTCACCTGTATTTGATTTACCACCCAATCGATTCATGGCAATTGCTAACGTCTCGTGAGCCTCTTGGGAGATTGACCCGTATGACATCGCACCCGTTGAAAATCTTTTAACAATATCTGAAACTGATTCAACTTCGTCGATAGAAATTGCCTTACCGGCAGTTGAACTAAATGCGAAGAGACCACGAAGAGTCATGAGCGCCTTGCTCTGTTCATCTACCGCCTTTGTATAACGCTTGAATACGTCATATCTCTTAGAACGTGTTGCGTGCTGCAGCGTAAAGACGGTTTCTGGATTGAAAAGGTGCGGTTCACCATCTCTGCGCCATTGATACTCGCCTCCAATAGGAAGTCGCTTAGTTCCTGGAACTTCTCCACCTGGTGGGTATGCAATGTGATGGCGTTTAATAGTTTCTTCAGCAATCACATCAAGATCGACGCCACCTAATCGAGAGGTTGTACCAACGAAGAATTCATCGACTACATCCTGCGCGATTCCGATAGCTTCAAAAACTTGTGCACCTGTGTATGAGGCGATTGTTGAAATACCCATCTTTGACATTACCTTGAGGACACCTTTTCCAAGGGCCTTAATAATGTTATGCACCGCTTTCTCAGGAGTAATACCAGTAATCACTCCTTGAATAACAAGATCCTCCGCGCTCTCCATTGCAAGATACGGATTTACCGCAGCGGCTCCGTAACCAATGAGAAGTGCAACATGATGCACCTCGCGGACATCACCAGCTTCTACAACGAGACCAACTTTGGTTCGAGTCTTCTCACGAATAAGATGATGATGAACTGCAGCCGTCAGCAATAGTGATGGGATTGGTGTCTCTTCGGCATCTCCATTGCGATCAGAGAGAACGATAATGCGTGCTCCGTCTGCAATCGCAGCACTTACCTCAGACTTAATTTCCTCAAGACGCATGCGTAGTGTGTTTCCATCACCTGAGACAGGGAAGAGTCCACGGACCACATATGACTGTAGATTTGGATAATCTTCATCTGCATTGACATTAATAATTTTGGCTAACTCATCGTTGTTAATAACAGGAAATGGAAGACTGATCTGGCGACAGGATTGTGGACCAGGATCTAGAAGATTGTGCTCTGGGCCAATAGATCCAGCGAGGCTAGTGACAAGCTCTTCACGAATTGCATCAAGAGGTGGATTAGTTACTTGCGCAAAGAGTTGCGTAAAGTAATCAAAGAGCACACGAGGCTTATTTGAGAGAGCAGCAATTGGTGTATCAGTTCCCATAGAACCTAACGCCTCTCCCCCGCCCTTAGCCATCGGCGTGATGATGATGCGCAGCTCCTCTTCGGTGTAACCGAATGCTCGCTGGCGACGAAGCACTGATGAGTGTGGATAGATGATGTGCTCACGCGCTGGCAGATCAGAGAGTTTGACTGTGCCATCTTCGACCCACTTCCCATATGGGGCAGCGTCAGCCAACGAATCCTTGATCTCATCATCTTCAATTATTCGACCAGCGTTGATATCAACTAAAAACATCTTGCCTGGCTGCAAGCGACCTTTGCGAACAACAGAATCTGCGGGAAAATCGAGTACTCCAGATTCAGATGCGAGAACCACAAGTCCATCACGTGTTACCCAGAACCTGGAAGGGCGTAGTCCATTACGATCAAGCACTGCACCCACCTGATTGCCATCTGTAAATGTCACACATGCAGGTCCATCCCAAGGTTCCATCAAGGATGAGTGAAAGGCGTAGAAATCGCGTCGTTTCTTCGACATCGTTGCGTGATTCTCCCAGGCCTCGGGGATCATCATCAGTACTGCGTGAGGCAATGATCGGCCACCGAGGTACAACAACTCCAGTACTTCATCAAAGGAAGCTGAATCACTTCCCGACATTTCCACGATTGGATAAAGGCGAGATAGATCACCAGGAATCAGATCACTTGCCAGAAGTGATTCACGCGCACGCATCCAGTTACGATTTCCTTTTACGGTATTGATTTCTCCGTTATGCGCGATGAAGCGATAAGGGTGTGCAAGTGGCCAGGATGGAAAGGTATTGGTGGAAAATCTCGAGTGAACAAGTGCTAAGGGTGAGACCACGCGTTCATCGCTGAGGTCCGGAAAGAACTCTTCCAGCTGGCCAGTTGTAAGCATTCCTTTATAGACAATTGTCTGGGACGATAATGATGGAAAATAGATTTCCCCTTGATGCTCTGCTTGCTTTCGAAGAGCAAAAGCCATGCGGTCAAGTGCGATTCCACTTTCTCCGTTAGCTGATTTAACAAATAATTGCTTGAAGATTGGCATCACCGATTTTGCTGTTGATCCCACTGAAATCGGATTTGTGGGCAAGTCACGCCATCCAATGACGATGAGATTTTCTGCTTTTGCTAGCCTCTGGATAAATGAAGTGGGGTCAAAACCCTCTTGAATAAATGCGATTCCAGTTGCATAACTCCCTTCGGCAGGAAGATCGAATGCGGTGACGGCGCGATAAAACGCATCTGGAATACGAATAAGGATCCCCGCACCATCTCCGCTATCGGGTTCAGCACCTGCTGCGCCGCGATGTTCGAGGTTGCGAAGTGCGGTCAGGGCTTGGGCAACAATCTCGTGTGTTGCAATTTTGTTAAGAGTTGCAACCATCGCAACACCGCATGCATCATGTTCGTGTGAGGGGTTATATAACCCCTGCGCTGCGGGAAAGGTCGATGGAAGAGCCATGGGATAAATCTCCTGTTGTCGTGTTCCGTTACATCAACGGGACAACGCTGACCCGACGAAAAGGGTATCAACTCAGAGGCGAGGATGGTAGGTGAAGTGCCCTTTGGCCGCTAGCCAAGGGTGATGTGAAAGAGTCGCCCTATTCCAGCCGTAACCGCCATACCGAGCGAACCTCCGATGAGCACCCTGACGGTTGGGCCCAGTGCTGGTTTGCCAGCGATCTTTGCGCTGGTAATGCCGGTAAAGAGAAGGCCAACGAGAGCAAAGAGCACAATACTCAGCGCAATCGCACCGGGTGTTGGTGCAAAAACGCCAACGAATGGAAGTAAGCCTCCCAATGTAAAACTGGCAGCAGATGCCACCGCAGCTTGTATCGGGCGAGCCTTGCTCAGAGGTGTCTGTCCTAACTCATCTCGAAGATGTGCCTCGAGCGGATCGCGATCGTGCATCTGTTGGGCAACTTGCAAAGCCAACTCTGGTGTGAGGCCCCGCTCCATATAGATCTGGGTTAGCTCAAGTAACTCCCCTTCAGGATCTATCGCTAAGTGTTCAATCTCTAAATGACGATCAGAGTCTTCCACATCATTTTGCGAACGAACTGAAACATACTCACCCACTGCCATCGACATTGCGCCGGCAGCGATGCCTGCCACGCCTGCGGTAAGAATAAAACCACTTTCATCTGGGGTTGCCGCTGTAACACCGATCATTAAACTTGCTGTTGAAACGATTCCATCATTTGCGCCAAGGACGGCTGCACGTAACCACCCAGCACGATGCGTGCGATGTTCGAGATTCCTTTGGTAGACATCCTCTAAGCCCATGTCGGTAAGGGTACCTGAGGGATTAAATCTTTGAACTCTTTTTCTTCAAATTGACGAAGATTGCAAGCGCGGCGAGTCCGATTACAGCACTTACCCATTGATTCTGGCGCAGCCCAAGGAACTCATTGGCTGTGTCTATCCGCAGATCTTCGATAAAGAAACGACCAAGGCAGTACAGGGCGATATAGAGAGAAAAGATCTGACCTTTTTGTAGTCGTGATGTAAAAATTATTAAAAGAATTGCGACCAGAAGACACCAGATGGCCTCATATGCAAAAGTCGCATGAAAAGTTTCAAATTCGGTATAACCGCGAGGCCGCGAAGTGAAGGGAACTTCAAGTGCCCACCATCCTTGCACTGGTGCGCCGAAGAGTTCGATATTAAACCAATTACCAACTCGACCCATAGCTTGAGCAATAAGAATTCCAGGAGCAAGTGCATCGAGTAATTGTGGAAAGGATGGAAAATTGATCTCAGGACGAGATCTCTCCGTCCGTCGGTAGCCGATATAAGCTCCTAACGCACCTAGCGATATCGCTCCCCAAATCCCAAGACCGCCTTTCCAGATGGCAAAGGCACTGAGAAAATTGCTAATTGATCCAAAGTAATCGGAAGGCGCTGAGATCACGTGGTAAATGCGACCGCCAATAACTCCTGCAGGTACGGCGAAGAAAGCGACATCTGTAACAACAGATCTGAGCTCTGGATTGATCGCTCGAAGGCGCCTATCTCCCAGCGAGACTGCCACCGCGATTCCGGCAATGATGCAGAGAGCGTAAAAATGTAGCGTTAGCGGCCCTAGTTCTATATAGGAGGAACTCGGTGAGGGTATTGCGCGAATAAACATGCGAGATGTCACTCTCGATTTACTCTATTGCTGCTTCAACCGCGGCTCTAAACTCATTCAGATCAAAGTTAGGATTCTGACGATTCCAAACTTTACCATTAATGAATACTGTGGGAGTCCCACGAACCTCGTAGCGAGTCATTGATTCAGTCGAAGCGACAACATTCATTAATTTTGACTTATTGGTAATGCAATCTGAGAAGGAGTCAGATGAGATTCCTACCTTCTTGCCAATGCTGATGAGATTATCGGTATTGAAGAATCCTGAGTTCTGGACAGCCGGCTGAACCACGTAGAGAGCCTCATGGAAGTCGATGAATTTTCCTTCATCAACAGCACAGTACGCTGCATTGGAAGCCGCAATTGATTCATCATCCCCCCGTTGATTTCCTAAAAACGATAACGGGTGATAGATAACCTCAGCCTTCTTTTCAGTGATAAGTGATGTGAGATACCCGCCAATTGGGTCTTCAAAGAATTTGCAGGACGGACATTGGAAATCTTCAAAGATATCTATTTTGAGAGGCAGCCCGGCGTTGAAGACTATTCCATCTCCTTGGGCAGGGTCTACGACTGCCTCAACTTTCCCAATTGGAGAGAATGAATCAAGGGCTGCCAATGATGCGGTGTTGGTTTTATTCTCACTCGTAATGCTAAAGAAGGCACCGACAGCGATAACGAGTGCGACCATGCCAATCACAAGCCAGCGTGTGAATGGATCGCCACTCTGGGACTTGACAGAGTTCTTCTTTACTTTACTCATCATTGAACCTCGCTTGTTAGATGTACTGTGGATTGCTCTTCGAGAGAAAATTCTCCATAAGGATACTTTAAAATCCTAGAGGAGATGGATAGAGCCTTCATCGACCTTCACGTACTCCTATCGCCAACTGCTCGGCCAACTCTCGTACTGCCTTGAGCCCAGATTCTTCATCGGATGCTTCTAATAGGACGTTGATGAAGGCTGACCCAACAATCACGCCATCGGCATACGCAGCAACCGATCGGGCCTGCTCTCTCGTTGAAACGCCTAGTCCGACGCTTACTGGAGTATCGGTAGTTGTTCTGATTCGGGCGACGAGATCGGCGGCAGATGAAGAAACACTTGAACGCGTGCCGGTCACACCCATCAGGCTTGCTGCATAGATAAAGCCACCGCAGGACTTAGTCACATAAGGTAATCGCGTATCTGAAGTACTTGGGGCGACTACATATATTCGATTGATCTTCCAACGGTCGGTCGCTGTAATCCAAGCACTCGACTCTTCAACTGTGAGATCTGGAGTAATCACACCTGATCCCCCATTGGCTGCAATGGACTCTGCAAAATTTTCAACGCCGTAACGTTCAATTGGATTCCAGTAAGTCATAACAACTGCTGGGACTCCAAGATCTGTCGCACATTTGAGTGATTCGAATACTTCCTTGGCACCCGTTCCTTGACTCAAAGACTGCACCGCAGCAGCTTGAATCGTAGGACCATCCATGACGGGGTCGCTATATGGGAATCCAATCTCTATCGCATCAACTCCACCGGCAGCAAATGCGGCAATTACTTTCTTACATCCTTCATGGCTTGGAAATCCGGCAGGAATATATGCAATCAGGGCTGCTCTATTTTCACTCTCTGCTCGTGCAAGAACGTGATCTAGCCCGGTCTCCAACAACACTTTAAAGCTTTATTCCAAAGTATTCGGCTGCAGTTGAAACATCCTTATCACCACGTCCGGAAAGATTAATCAGGAGAGTTGCAGATGGGCCCATCTCCTGTCCGACTTGCTTCGCACCGGCTAACGCGTGAGCAGTTTCAATTGCAGGAATAATGCCCTCGGTTTTGCAAAGAAGAGCAAATGCATGCATAGCCTCTGCATCGGTAATCGCGCGATACTGCGCTCGGCCAATATCGTGAAGGAAGGCGTGCTCAGGTCCGACACCTGGATAATCAAGTCCTGCTGAAATTGAATGAGATTCGACTGTCTGTCCGTTCTCATCTTGCAGAACATATGAGCGAGTTCCGTGTAGAACGCCTGGCGTTCCGCCTGAAATTGTTGCTGCGTGGCGCCCACTCATTACTCCATCGCCTCCTGCTTCAAGACCAATCAAAGCAACGCTGACATCATCGATGAAAGGATGAAAAATTCCTATTGCATTAGAACCGCCGCCTACACATGCCAGGACTGCATCAGGCAATTTGCCTGTCAGTTCAAGAACTTGCGCGCGAGCTTCAACTCCAATGATGCGATGAAAATCTCGCACCATCGTTGGAAAGGGATGGGGGCCGGCAACGGTTCCAAGGAGATAATGAGTTGACTCAACATTAGTTACCCAATCCCGCATAGCTTCATTAATTGCATCTTTCAAAGTGCGAGAGCCGCTAGTAACAGGAACAACTTGTGCTCCGAGAAGTTTCATTCGGGCAACATTAAGAGCTTGGCGCTTTGTATCTTCTTCGCCCATGTAAACAACACATTCAAGACCCATAAGAGCTGCAGCAGTTGCAGATGCAACTCCATGTTGACCAGCGCCGGTCTCAGCGATGATTCGTTTCTTACCCATGCGCTTGGTGAGCAGTGCTTGTCCCAATACATTATTGATCTTATGCGAGCCCGTGTGATTGAGATCCTCGCGCTTAAGCAGGATGCGTGCGCCACCGGCATGCTCTGCAAACCGTGGAGCTTCAGTAATAATGCTAGGACGTCCTGTATATGTGCGATGTAGATGATCAAGTTCTGCGATAAATGCTGGATCTGTCGAGGCGGAAATATGAGCCTGCTCTAACTCTTCGAGCGCTCCGATGAGAGCTTCTGGAACAAATCTGCCACCGTATGGACCGAAGTGGCCGATGATTTTCTCTACTTGAGTTGTCATGGGGCTGAGGGTACTAGAGACCACGCAAAGTGCGCAGTGCAGAAAGTGGGTCCCCAGCGCGGACCAGGGCCTCTCCTACCAATATTGCATCAGCACCATGGGATTGTGCGCTCTCTACCTCGGCTCGCGTGGAGATCCCTGACTCTGCCACCTTAATAATCGTCTCTGGAATCTCGGGTAGCAACTCAGCGAATGCTCGTTGATCAACCTCGAGCGTCTTAAGATTTCTAGAGTTAACTCCGATGATGCGCGGCTCGATCTCCATGGCTCGCTCAAGTTCGTCATGGGTATGCACTTCTATCAGGCTGGCCATACCCAACTCAGTGGCCATCTCAAAATAATCTCTCAGTTGATGCGTTGATAACGCAGCAACAATGAGAAGCACCACATCTGCACCATAGGCGCGCGCCTCATAAAATTGATACTCATCAACCATAAAATCTTTTCGTAGGATTGGGATCTTCACCACAGACCTCACGGCAGTTAAATCTTCAAGTGAGCCACCAAATCTGCGCTTCTCTGTAAGAACACTGATGACACTTGCCCCAGCTTCTTCGTACGTCGAGGCAAGTGATGCTGGATCTGCAATATCCGCCAAAACTCCCTTGCTGGGCGAGGATCTTTTCACCTCTGCGATTACAGATACGAGATCACCACGCAAGATTTCATGAGGATCGATCGGTACGGGTGCATGCTCTAGTTTTTCTTGCAGATCATGAAGAGGCAATCTTCGTGCTGCTAAATCCTCTCTCACTCCCTCAATAATTGAGTCAAGGATGCTCATTGTGTGCCTCATCTGTGGGATCAATTCCATGATCTTGTGCGCTCCATAGAGATCGAGTTCTGGGCTTGCGTTCATAACGTGATGAGAGTGAGAATTTCTTACTGATTAATACGACGATAAAAAAAATGATGATTGCACTAATTGCAACTGGCGCTAGGTCGATCATTTCTTTCTCACCATCGCTTGCGCAGCACTAATTGCACCTAAAACTGCAGCAGCCTTATTGATACATTCTTGATTCTCAGATTCAGGAACTGAATCGGCAACAACACCTGCACCTGCTTGAACATATGCACGCCCTCGAAAGAGGAGTGCGGTACGAATTGCAATGCATGTATCTACATTTCCTGTGAAATCAAGATACCCGATAGCGCCACCATAAAGACCACGACGGTGTGGCTCTAGCTCTTCGATAATCTCCATGGCACGAGGCTTAGGCGCACCCGAGAGAGTTCCGGCGGGAAAAGTTGCAAAGAGTGCATCCACTGCCGACTTATCAGGCGCTAACGTTCCGGTCACTGTCGAAACGATATGCATCACGTGGGAATATCTCTCAACGCTCATAAAATCGATCACTTCCACTGATCCGGGAGCACAGATACGTCCTAAATCATTTCGCCCAAGATCTACCAGCATTAAGTGTTCTGCTCGCTCTTTAGGGTCTGCTAAGAGCTCTTCACCGAGTCTCTTATCTTCTTCAGGTGAGGATGAACGCTTCCGAGTTCCTGCAATCGGATGCACCATTACTTCCCCATCAGTGACTTTCACAAGCGCTTCAGGAGATGAGCCAACGATATCGACCCCAGAATCAAATCTAAAGAGATACATATATGGAGAAGGATTACGTAGGCGCAACATACGGTAGACATCAATTGCATCAGCGCTACATTCCACTGAGAAACGTTGTGAGAGAACGATCTGAAAGGCCTCCCCTGAGATAATCTCTTCCTTAGCGCGGATTACCTTTGCGATGTAATCATCTTCACTTATATTTCTTTCGTACATGGGTTCGGAAGATTGTGGAATGTGCACAATATCGCCAGGAATCGCAGCTGTGAGCTGACTCTGCATACGATCAAGTCTGGCTGTGGCATCGGCAAATGCTTCATCAATGCGTTCATTGCTACCATCCCAATTAATAGCATTTGCAATCAGAGTGATACTTCCCTCTGCATGATCCATCACCGCTAAATCACTCGTTAACATAAATGCGATTTCAGGTAGCGGGATATCTTTCTTTGAAATATTAGGTATCTTCTCTAAATGTCGGACGCTGTCATAGCCCATATACCCAACGAGTCCTCCGGTCAGCGGTGGAAGACCCGCAATCTTCGGTGAGCGAAGGTGTGATGCAGAAAGTCGAAGTGCTTCAAGTGGGTCAATTCCACTAGGTGCACCGGCTGGAGCAACACCAATCCACTGAGCAAGGTCATCAACTTCAGTCAACGTCGCCTGCGAATGTGCTCCGATAAATGAGTAGCGCGACCAGACACCTCCGTGCTCGGCAGACTCTAGAAGAAATGAGGCGGCAGATGTTCCAGCAAGTTTTCTATAAACGCCTAGAGGTGTCTCTCCATCGGCCAATAATTTTCGATAGACAGGAATAACATTAAAATCTTGGGCATATCCGCGAAATTCTTCTAGATTCATTCTGTGATCTCGCCGTCGTGACTCTTCTCAGTGGGAAAAATTTCCCGATGGAAGCAGGTGAACTCGCCCGTGTGGCACGCTGATCCCTCTTGAATGACCTGTAAAAGAATTGCGTCTCCGTCACAATCGAGTGATATTGAAACAACTTTCTGCAGGTGTCCAGATGTTTCACCTTTTCGCCATAACTCATTTCGCGAGCGACTGAAGTACGTTGCAAATCCAGAGTCAATTGTGAGGGCAAGAGATTCTGGATTGACGTAGGCAAGCATCAACACTTCTCCCGAAAGACTATCTTGGGCAATCGCAGGGATCAGCGCTGAGGGGTCTTTGAGAAGCTCCATAATTGCTGGAGATACAGTGATGCTCACAGGGTAATTGTGCCTCACACTGAGGAGCTCATGCGCACGGGATATCCATGCTCAGAGAGATACTTCTTCACATCTGTAATGCGATGAATTCCGAAGTGAAAGACACTCGCCGCAAGCAGTGCATCGGCCCCGGCCTCAATCGCTGCGGCAAAGTCTTCCAAGGATCCGGCACCACCGCTTGCTATCAATGGCAGCGAAGAGATTTCTCGAATACGGCTAATCATTCCAATGTCATACCCGGCCCGCGTTCCATCTGCATCCATCGAATTTAGTAAGACTTCACCGATACCTCGTTGAGTTGCATCTTCAATCCATGACAACGCATCAAGGCCCGTGCTTGTCCGCCCGCCATGAGTGGTTACCTCAAAGCCTGATGGTGTTCGAGCTCGGCGAGCATCAACTGAAAGTACAAGAACCTGATTGCCAAAACGTTGTGATATCTCTGTGATGAGATCAGGGCGGGCGATTGCAGCGGTGTTCACTGAAACTTTATCTGCTCCAGCGCGAAGCAATCTATCGACATCATCAACTGTTCTAATACCTCCACCTACAGTCAGTGGAATAAAAACTTGCTCGGCAGTTCGCGCAACAACATCGTATGTCGTTGCGCGATTGGTTGCACTGGCTGAGATATCCAAAAAAGTAAGTTCATCAATACCCTCAGAGCCGTAGAGTTCGGCCATCTCGACCGGATCACCTGCATCAACAAGATCAGTAAAGTTTATGCCTTTGACTACGCGGCCATTATCTACATCGAGACAAGCGATAATTCGAGTTGCAAGCGTCATGAACGGCTCACGTGAAGTGCTTGCTCGAGTGTGAACGCACCGGCGTAGAGCGCCTTGCCAACGATTGCTCCTTCGACTCCGATTTTTTGTAACTCGCATAGCGCCGCAATATCAGCAAGGCTTGAGATACCACCACTCGCCACTACAGGTTTATCAGTTACCGCGCAGACCTCTCGCAATAAATTCAGGTTAGGTCCCTGCAGCGTTCCATCCTTGGTGACATCTGTGACGATGTATCGAGCACAACCATCTGCTTCAAGGCGAGAGATAGTCTCAAAGAGGTCGCCGCCTTCCTTCGTCCATCCTCGCGCTGCGAGAATATGTCCGCGGACATCAAGGCCAACTGCGATTTGATCGCCAAATTCTGCAATTACTTTAGATGTCCACTCGGGATCTTCTAACGCTGCAGTCCCAAGGTTTACGCGTCGACAACCCGTTGCCAGGGCCCGTGCAAGCGAGACGTCATCTCTAATTCCTCCTGAGAGTTCTACATCAATATCTAATCTGCCAACTACTTCTGCAAGTAGGGCGGCATTTTCACCACGTCCAAAAGCGGCATCAAGGTCTACTAAGTGAATCCACTGTGCGCCTGCCTTTTGGAAATCCAAAGCAACGTCAAGTGGAGAGCCGTACACGCTCTCTTGGGAAAGTTCGCCTTGCACTAGTCGAACCGCACGGCCATCTTTAACATCAACTGCTGGCAAAAGTTCGAGAAAACTCATAGGGACTTACTCCAATTCTTAATCAACGCAAGGCCCGCTCGCCCTGACTTTTCTGGGTGAAATTGTGTAGCACTTAGAGAGCCATCTTCAACAGCAGCCAAGAATTTCTGACCTTGAATTGCATATGTCCCAAGTCCGGACGTGACCTCTCGAGCTGCATATGAATGAACAAAATAAAATGATTCATCTTCCACGCCGTTAAAAAGTCTTGAGCCAGTTGCTGGCTCCACTGAGTTCCATCCCATGTGTGGGAGAATTGGCGCTTCAAGTTTGCGTACTGAAGATTTCCAAATACCAACGCCTTCATGCAAGCCATTTTCGTCGCTATCAGAGAAGAGTATTTGCATTCCGATGCAGATCCCAAGTGTGGGTCGTCCATCCGCATAGCGTGCTGAAATTATCTCGGGTGCACCCACATTTCGTAATCCCTGCATACACGCTGCAAACGCTCCTACACCTGGAACGACCAAACCTGTTGCCTCTAGGGCAACCTTCGGATCTGATGTAAGAACGACATTGAGACCTGATGTTTCAAAGGCTCTCACCGCCGATCTAACATTTCCAGAGCCATAATCAAGAATTGCAATCGTTGAAATTAGAGTGAACCTTTTGTCGAAGGAATACCAGATACTCGACCATCAATTGCAACTGCATCACGAAGTGCGCGAGCAACGGCCTTAAACTGAGCTTCAAAGACATGGTGCGCGTTACGCCCTTCGAGTACGCGAATATGTAGTGCTATGCGCGCCTCTGCAACAATTGATTCCCAAATGTGCTTCCCCAGAGTGGTATCAAATGTTCCAATTAATTCAACAATTTCTGGCTGGCGATGTACAAGGTAAGGGCGACCGGAAAGATCTACCGCAGCTTGCACCAACACCTCGTCAAGGGGGACCATGGCATCACCAAAGCGGCGAATTCCACTCTTATCACCTAGGGCTTCACGGAGTGCTTGGCCAAAGGCGAGCGATGTATCTTCAACTGTGTGGTGTGAATCAACATCAACATCGCCCTCTGTCTTTACCTTCAGGTCAAAGCCCGAGTGTTTGCCCAATTGCGAAAGCATGTGATCAAAGAAAGGGACACCTGTATCGACACTGATCTCGCCGCCACCATTGAGGTTAATCTCTACAAGAACATGTGATTCTTTTGTTTTTCGTTCTACTCGTGCTCTTCTCATGATCTCTCCTTCACTAGGCACTCCTGTAGCGCGCTTAGAAATTTATTATTCTCATCGGTGGTGCCGATTGTTGTACGTAGATAACCCGATAATCCCATATCTCGAATCAATATTCCGCGATCAAGCATCAATTTCCATAGTTCGTTTGACGTATGTGCAAAACCGGTAAAGAGAAGAAAGTTTGCCTGGCTAGGTAGAACTGATAAGCCCATCTCCTGTAGGGATGCAGCAACACGTTCTCGGGCAGCTTTGAGTTCTCTCACTCCAGAGAGAAGTTCATCCTTGAAATCCAGCGCAACAAGGGCGGCACTTTGGGTCAGGGTACTGAGGTGATACGGCAGGCGCACCAACAACATGGCCTCAATCACAGATGGATGTGCAACGAGATACCCCACTCTGGCTCCGGCAAAAGCAAAAGCTTTACTCATTGTTCGAATCACAACTACATGAGGGTATTGCGCAATGAGTGTGACAGCAGATTCCTCATCAGAAAACTCTGCATAGGCTTCATCTACAACAAGGAGTCCTGTAACGTGCTGCGCGATTCTCTCGATATCGCCTAACTTAATGGCTTCACCCGTTGGATTATTTGGAGTGGTGAGAAAGGTAAGTCCTTGCGGATTCTTCTTAATCTGATTAAGCACGCTCTCGACATCAAGTGAAAAATCGTTCTCTCGTTTTCCGTCGATCCAATTCGTAGACGTCACTTTTGCGATGAGAGGATGCATAGAATATGACGGAATAAATCCGATGGCACCCTGTCCGCCACAAGCTAGGAATAAAGATTGAATAATTTCATTACTGCCATTTGCCGCCCAAATCTGGGCAGCAGTGAATTGCGTTGAGGATTGCTCATTGATATATGCGGCAAGGGCAGAGCGCAATGAGAGAGCGTCACGATCAGGGTAACGATTAAGAGTAGAAGCCACCATAGAGATCTTTGTGGCAATTGCACCGGTGAGAGCCGCTGATAATGAATATGGATTCTCATTCGTGTTCAGCGCTGCATCTGCGGCAATCTGAGGTGCACCATATGGCGACAAGGGAGCAAGACTTGGTCGCAAGGGAAGCCAAGATGGCCAGTGTGAATCTGTCATGGTCTATCCAATCTGGCACTCATCGCCTGACCATGTGCGGGGAGATCTTCTGCTTCAGCCAAGGTAATGACAGTCTGGGCAATGTCACGAAAAGCTTTCTCGTCATATTCAATAAAGTGCAATCCGCGCAAGAATGTCGCTACAGAGAGACCGCTGCTGTGACAAGCACATCCCCCTGTTGGTAGCACGTGATTTGAACCTGCAGAGTAATCACCGAGGGAGACGGGTGTAAACGGACCGATAAATACTGCGCCGGCGTTTCTTACCTTTGCGCTATCCCTGTGTGCATTACGAGTCTGAATTTCAAGGTGCTCTGCAGCATATGCGTTGACAACATCTAAACCTTGCTCGATATCATCGACTAAAGCAATAGCACTTTGAATTCCAGATAGAGCGGTAGTAATTCGATCTGAGTGTTTAGTTAGAGGAACTTGTCTCTTCAATTCGATTTCTACTGCCTGCGCCAATTTAGGCGAATCTGTGACTAAGACTGCTGCTGCGATTACATCATGCTCGGCCTGGCTAATCAGATCTGCAGCGACATTTACTGGATCGGCCGAGTCATCAGCCAAGATTGCAATCTCAGTTGGCCCTGCCTCTGAATCAATCCCAATAATTCCACGGAGCGCTCTCTTTGCTGCAGCAACGTAGATATTGCCCGGACCTGTAACAACATCACATTTGTCGCAGATATCCTCCATGCCGTAGGCAAAGAGCGCAATCGCCTGTGCACCACCTATCGCATAGACCTCTTCAATACCAAGGAGTGCGCACGTTGCAAGAATAGTTGGATGAGGTAATCCACCGAACTCTTTTTGAGGTGGTGATGCCACAGCAATGCTTGCAACCTGTGCAATTTGAGCTGGAATCACATTCATCATCACACTTGATGGGTAGACCGCGCGTCCTCCTGGGACGTAGAGGCCTACCCGATCAACAGGTATCCATCTTTCGGTAACACTTCCACCATCAACAACCGTTGTGGTGACTTCATTGCGTTGCTGATCATTATGAACTCTGCGAATACGTTCGACCGAAAGCTCAAGAGCTGCACGAACCGAAGGATCAAGTTGTGCCAGAGATGAATCGAGATCTTTCTGTGAGACCCGAAGGGTGGCAGGGCGAACGCCATCAAATTCCAAAGATAGATCGAGCAGGTCTGAAAGAGTTCCATTTTTAACGCGAGCCAATATTGGTTCAACGCTAGCCATCGCCTGATTGATATCGAGTGTGGCTCGAGGCAGACGCTCTTGATACCCCGCCTTTGACAGGCGAAGATTTCTGAGATCTACAGTGCGAATCATGTGCTCAGTCTACTTTGAGCCGCCCCTACGGTGAGTCATGAATTACTGAACTTAGCTCCGAACTAAACAATCTGGGCCAAGAATGCTCTTGAGGTCCGCGCTTAAACTCGGAGAAGAAGTGACAAGGGCATCGATCTTCATCATCGTATTGGAGCCTTCATCATTAATTTGCAGATGGACTTCTCGTTTACCTGGGTGAGAGCGGAGAATCTCTTTGATTCGATCAACAATGGGAGGAGTGCACGAAGAGATCGGGAGCGAGATCAGCAACGGACCCACGGGACCGCTAGTGATGTCGAGGGGCGACATTTCAAAAGCGCTAAATCGCACTTGATCTTCACGGCGATCTACTCGACCTCTGATCGTTACAACGCGATCTTCAATCAAGCTAAGGGCGTATTGATTGTATGTATTGGAGAAGAAGAGTACTTCTAGCGCACCTTCAAGATCTTCAATTGTGACAATTGCCCAGGATGAACCTTGCCGAGAAACTTTGCGAGAAATTCCTGTGATCAATCCGCCGATGGTGACAGATCCTTCCTGGATTCCCCCGTCATCAAGGAGGGCGCTAATAGACATATCTGTATTGGAGCGAAGGATGTGCTCGACTCCGAGAAGTGGATGGTCTGAAACATAGAGTCCAAGCATCTCTCTTTCAAAGGCAAGGAGTGTTGCTTTATCCCATTCGCCAGTAGGAATATCGATTTCAAGTCCGCTCATCTGAGAACCACCGATATCACCGAAGAGATCAAATTGACCAATAGCTTCTGCTCGCTTGCTCTCAATCACAGCATCAATAGCTGTGAGGTGAACTGCAACGAGTCCTTTGCGATGATGTCCAAGTTCATCAAAGGCACCTGCCTTAATCAAAGACTCAATAGTTTTTTTATTACAGACTTGCGCATCTACTTTGGCTAAGAAATCGCCGAATGAGGTGAATGCACCTTTTGCTTCACGAGCACTTTTGATTGATGCAACAACACCCTCTCCAACATTTCTAATTGCTGCCAGACCAAATCTGATGTCTTTGCCTCTAGGGGTGTATTCAGAATTGGACTCATTGACATCAGGAGGCAGAACGCTGATTCCCATGCGTCGACATTCAGAGAGATAGAGCGCTGACTTATCTTTGTCATCTCGAACACTCGTTAAAAGTGCGGCCATATACTCAGTTGGGTAGTTAGCCTTGAGGTAAGCAGTCCAGAAGGAGACGACACCATAGCCGGCAGAGTGCGCACGGTTGAAGGCGTAATCTGAGAATGGAATAAGAACTTCCCATAATCGCTTAATAGCGGCATCACCAAAGCCATTTGATTTCATGCCCGCTTCAAATGGGATGTACTCCTTATCAAGGATCTCTTTATTCTTCTTTCCCATTGCTTTTCGAAGCAGATCTGCGCGGCCGAGAGAGAAACCCGCAACTTTCTGCGCAATCGCCATCACCTGTTCCTGATAAACAATTAATCCATATGTATCGCCGAGAATTTCAGCCAACGGCTCGCGAAGTTCTGGGTGAATCGCCTCGACTGGTTTTCTGCCATTCTTTCGATCGGCATAGTTATTGTGTGCATTTTCCCCCATAGGACCAGGTCGATAGAGAGCGATGACGGCTGAGATGTCGGCGAAAGAATCGGGAGCCATGCTGCGAAGAAGGGCGCGCATTGGTCCACCATCGAGCTGAAAAACGCCAAGAGTATCTCCACGACTTAAGAGCTCGAAAGTTTTCTGGTTAGCGAGAGGGAGATCCTCCAAAATAATATCTATATTCAAATTGAGTTTGATATTTTGGAGCGCATCATCCAAGACTGAAAGATTTCTCAGCCCCAAGAAATCCATCTTTAACAAGCCCGTAGCCTCGCATGCGCCCATATCGAACTGCGTGATGATCGCACCATCTGCTTCGCGGCGATGAATTGGGATAACATCGAGCAGCGGCTCTCGCGAAAGAATCACGCCAGCAGCGTGCACTCCCCATTGACGTTTCAGACCCTCTAAGCCTTTTGCTAGATCAACTACGCGCTTTGAATCTGCATCTGTCTCATAAAGGGTGCGAAACTCACCCGCCTCACCATGTCGAGGATCATCCTTATCAAAAATTCCACCGAGTGTAATGTCTTTACCCATCACTGACGGAGGCAGAGCCTTAGTGAGTTTTTCACCAATTACATAGGGATAGCCAAGCACGCGTGTGGCATCTTTTAGCGCTTGTTTAGATTTAATAGTTCCGTATGTGATTATCTGCGCCACGCGATCATCACCATATTTTTCAGTGGCGTAACGAATCATCTCTGATCTGCGACGTTCGTCAAAGTCCAGATCTATATCTGGCATAGAGATACGTTCAGGATTAAGGAATCGTTCGAAGAGAAGTCCATGTTCGAGTGGATCAAGACCAGTGATACCGAGTGCATATGCAACTAATGAACCAGCTGCTGATCCTCGGCCCGGCCCCACTCGAATTCCCACTTCACGCGCGTGAGAGCAGAGGTCTGCAACCACAAGAAAGTAACCAGGAAAGCCCATCTTGATCATGACGTCGAGCTCGTAATCCAAGCGCTGCAGATGAACTGGTGTGACCCGACCTCCGAGTCGAGACTTTAATCCTTCGTGAGAGAGCGCACGAAGCCAGCTATCTTCACTCTCTCCCTGAGGAACTTCAAAACGAGGAAGTAGATTCTCACCTTCCCGCAATGTGACATTGCAACGCTCTGCGATTAATAAGGTGTTGTCACAGGATTCAGGAATATCTTTAAAAAGTTCGCGCATCTGTGCAGCTGTCTTTACATAAAATTCATGGTTATCAAATTTGAATCTCTTCGGGTCGGCAAGAGTTGATCCTGACTGCACACAGAGCAGGGCTTCATGTGCTGCGCCATCTTCTGCGAAGGTGTAATGCAGATCGTTAGTTGCAAGAAGGGGAAGCTTAAGCTCTTTAGCCAACTTCAGAAGATCTTCTCTCACTCGACTCTCGATATCGATTCCATGATCCATCAGCTCTAAGTAGAAGTTAGATGCTCCGAAAATATCTCTGTAATCACTTGCAGCTCGTAGCGCTTCTTGATAATTTCCCATACGAAGGCGAGTTTGAATCTCACCACCTGGGCAGCCAGTTGTTGCAATCAATCCATCGGCATAACGAGAGAGGAGCTCTCGATCCATTCTGGGCTTGTAGTAATACCCCTCAAGAGATGCCAAGGATGAGAGTCTGAACAAGTTAGCAAGACCCTGATTGTTCTCTGCGAGGATTGTCATATGAGTATATGCGCCGCCGCCTGAGACATCATCGTCTCCACCGCTTGCCCATTGCACCCGCTTTTTTTCATGGCGAGACTCTGGCGCCACATAGGCTTCGATACCGATAATTGGCTTTACCCCAACACTGGTTGCCTGTTTGTAAAAATCAAATGCACCGAAAACATTTCCATGATCTGTCATTGCAATCGCTGGCATTTGCTGGCGTGCAACTTCTGCAACTAAATCACCAACACGAGCAGCGCCATCGAGCATCGAATACTCTGTATGGACGTGCAGATGAACAAATGAATCTGAAGGTTTTCCGGTCATAGGCTGGCTAAATTAGCACTTACGGAATCACGGCATCGGATAGCAACGCCAGGCAAGCCTGAAGGTCAACTGGATACTCAACCTTAAACTCCATCGACTCGCCGGTGATCGGGTGGGCAAAGGCCAACTCCTTGGCATGAAGCCAGGGACGCGACATCTGAAGTGATTTCGCCAGTACTGGATCTGCGCCGTATGTGGTGTCTCCGACGAGTGGGTGATTGAGCGCACTCATATGCACCCGGATCTGATGGGTTCTTCCAGTTTCAAGTTCAACCTGAACCATCGTCACGCCGCGGTAATACTCAATCAGTTCATAATGCGTGATGCTCTCCTTACCGTCTGCAACAACAGCAAATCGGTGATCAATTTTTGGGTGACGATCAATGGGCGCATCTATTGTTCCAGTGGGCGGATCAATATGCCCTTGAATAATTGCATGGTATGTTTTTTTAACGCTACGTGTTCTAAATGCTTCTTTCAATACTGTAAATGCCCGATCAGTTTTTGCAACAACCATGAGGCCACTTGTTCCTACATCCAATCGATGGACAATCCCCGCGCGCTCAGCGGCTCCAGATGTAGATATTGTGTAGCCAGCTGCGGCGAGAGCCCCCACAACAGTTGGTCCGTGCCAACCTGGACTTGGGTGAGCGGCACACCCCACAGGTTTGTTAATAACAACAATATGGTCATCGTTATAAACAACATCTAAACCGTCTAAAGGTGTCAATGGAATCGCTTCACGCTCAATGGTTTCAGGGAGTAGAACTTCAATTACCTGAGCAGTACTTACTCTCTCGGATTTTCCGAGCGGTATACCTGCGCAGGTAATGTCGCCATCTTCGATTAATCGCACAATGGCAGATCGAGATAATCCCAATACACGAACTAATGCGCTATCTATACGTTCTCCCGCGACGCCTTCTGGGACGCTGAGTATTCGCAACTCTCTTGCCACCTGCGCCACCTACTTTTTCTGATCGCCCGTGGGGGCAAAGGGAGGGATCTCCTTAGTGATCAACAGTACTGATAGAACGGCTGCACACACTATTGCAATATCTGCAATATTAAAGACTGGCCAGCGTGGTAGTTCGATCCAATCAATAACATGGCCATTAAATACTGAGGGTTCCCGAAAGATTCGATCTGTAAGATTTCCTAGAATTCCTCCGAGGGCCAGTCCTAAGACGATCGACCACCAACGATTAATAATTTTGATTGCAAAGTAAGCAATGCCTGCAACGGCAAACCCTGAAAGAATTGTAAAGACAAATGTCAAACTTGTACCGACGCTAAAGGCTGCCCCTGGATTAAAGACCAGGCGAAGTTGGAGAAAAGATCCGAGAATGGGCGTGGGCTTTACCTGACTAATCGAATTTAGCGCCCACACTTTTGTCGAGAAATCTAAGGCCCAAATCAGCGCTGCTACGAAATAGAGGCGTTGCCAATGAAAAGCGAATTTGGGCAAGGGCACTGTTAGCGCCGCTCTTCTTTCTGCTTACAGATCATGCATAACGTTGCCCGAGGAAATACATGGAGTCGTTCTTTTCCAATGGGATTAGAACAATCTTCACAACTTCCATAGCTCTTATTGTCAATTCGAACAAGAGCACGCTCTGTCTGTAAGACCATGTCACGTGCATTAGTGACAAGAGACATTTCATGTTCGCGTTCAAAAGTTTTTGTTCCTGAGTCAGCTTGGTCATCGCCAGCACCTTCTCCAGAATCTGCAATCAGATCTTCCATCTCGGCTTCAATAACTTCCAGCTCATGCTTGAGTCTTGTGAGTTCTTTTGCCAATTCAACCCGAATAGCTTTGAGCTCAGTTGCACTCCACGGAGCTTCACCGGCCGCAGCGGTCACTGGTGTCGGTGCAGATTTGATCGGCTTAAGTCGTGCAACTTTCTTTCCACTCTTGACCGGACGAGCAGGTGGTGGCATAACAAGACGTCGTTCTTCAACTACAGGCGCTGCAATAGGTGCTACCACTGTTGCCACAGATACTGTCTGAGACTTCTCATCAACTGTCAGAGTTGGCTTCCCGCTCTTTGAAGGAAATGGTCGACCTGGTGCGCTCTTTTTTACGGGAGCTTTCTTTACCGGCGCTTTCTTGGCTGGCAGCTTCTTTGCTGGCGCCTTCTTCACAACTTTTTTAGTGGCCGCCTTCTTTACCGCTGCCTTCTTTACGGCAGCTTTCTTGACCGGAGCCTTCTTCTTCGCTTTCAAAGATCGGGCCGCCGCCTTCTTCACTACCTTTTTTGCTGACACGGCGCGCACCCTATGCGCTTTTTCCACTTCTACCAAATCTGCCACTCGATTTCACAGGATATTAGTTGAGAACGCGCTGGCCCTATGGCCTCCTCGTCGCCAACGCTGAACTCCCCTGCATTAGACTCGGCTCCCTCATGAGTTCACAATTTCGTCCGCTTCCTACGCAGATTGATCTGCCAGCGATGGAGCGTTCCATCCTCGATCTATGGCGGCGCAGCGAAATCTTCGAGCGCTCACTATCTGCGCGAGTAGGTAACGAGCCGTGGACATTTTATGAAGGTCCTCCTACAGCCAATGGGATGCCTGGAACTCACCATATTGAGGCCCGAGTCTTCAAAGATGTTTTCCCTCGCTTTCACACGATGAAAGGCAAATTCGTTTCTCGTAAAGCGGGATGGGATTGCCATGGTCTGCCGGTTGAAATTGCCGTTGAGAAAGAACTTGGCTTCTCCGGTAAAGGAGATATCGAAAAATACGGGATTGCAGCATTTAATGATAAATGTCGTGAGTCGGTAACCAGACATGTGAGCGCCTTCACAACAATGACAGAGCGCATGGGTTTCTGGGTTGATTTCGATCAAGCGTATTGGACGATGTCACCCGAATATGTCGAAAGTGAGTGGTGGTCTCTGAAAGAGATCTGGAAGAAAGGACTGCTGGTACAAGATCATCGCGTTGCGCCCTATTGCCCACGTTGCGGAACGGGTTTAAGTGATCACGAGCTAGCGCAAGGCTATGAAACCGTTACCGATCCATCAGTTTTTGTTCGATTCCCAGTTACTTCTGGTGACTTGGTAGCACTCGATGCAGTGCTACTTGTCTGGACAACAACACCGTGGACACTAGTTTCTAATACAGCGATTGCGGTTCATCCTGACGTTGATTACGTAGCTGCTCGAGTAACTCATGAGAATGTGAGTGAAGTTTTGGTGGTTGCCGAGGCACTGATTAGTAGCCTTACAGGTGATGTAGAAATTCTGAAACGCTTTAAGGGAACTACTCTCGAAAGAGTTCACTATAAACGACCACTAGATTATGTCGACATTCCAAATTCGCACTTTGTCGTACTTGCAACCTATGTGACAACCGAAGATGGAACAGGATTAGTTCACCAGTCCCCTGCCTTCGGCGCGGATGACTTGCAAGTTTGCCGCGCATATGGACTGCCCGTTATTAATCCAATCGCACCAGATGGCACATTTTTAGCTGATGTCCCAGTTGTTGGTGGCCTCTTCTTTAAGGATGCTGACAAACCATTAGTGAAGGAACTCAAATCTCGTGGAGTGTTATATAGACATCTGCAGTACGAGCACCAGTATCCTCATTGTTGGCGATGCCATACAGCCCTTATTTATTACGCACAACCATCGTGGTACATTCGAACCACTGCGATAAAAGATGCCCTCATCCGTGAGAATGAGAAGACGAATTGGCATCCTGAGACAATTAAGACCGGTCGATATGGTGACTGGCTTGAGAACAATATTGATTGGGCTCTTTCTCGCAATCGTTTCTGGGGAACACCCCTACCTATCTGGCGCTGTGAGAACAAGCATGAAGAGTGTGTCGCCTCACTCAAAGAACTAGGCGAGCTCGCCGGTCAGAATCTGCTTGAACTCGATCCTCATCGTCCATTTGTTGATGACATCACCTTTGCATGTCCTCAATGCGCCTGCGTCATGACTCGCGTTCCCGAAGTTATTGATTGCTGGTTTGATTCTGGTGCAATGCCATTTGCTCAGTGGGGATACCCACATAAGGAAGGTTCCAAGGAGAAGTTTGAATCAGCATATCCAGCAGATTTTATCTGCGAGGCGATAGATCAGACACGCGGTTGGTTCTACACGCTCATGACTATTGGAACGCTGGTCTTTGATCAATCCTCATATAAGAGCGTTCTCTGCCTTGGTCACATTCTCGATAAAGATGGTCGCAAAATGAGTAAGCATCTGGGAAATGTGCTTGAACCGATTGCTCTGATGGATCAACATGGCGCCGATGCGGTGCGTTGGTACATGCTCGCTGCGGGATCACCATGGTCGGCGCGTCGCGTAGGACACGATGCCATCAGTGACGTTGTACGAAAAACTCTTCTGACCTACTGGAATACGCTCTCATTCCACGCTCTCTACGCCAATGCTTCTGAGTTCGATCTAGCGAGTGCACCAGCTGTTTCCGAACGCTCTCTAATGGACCATTGGATTCTCTCTGAATTAAACATTCTGATTGAAGAAGTTGATAAGGCATATACAGGTTTTGATTCACAGACAGCAGGGCGAGTCCTTGCCACTTTCATTGATGATCTTTCGAACTGGTATGTCAGACGTTCACGACGCCGTTTCTGGGATGGCGATCTGGCTGCTATGGCTACATTGCATGAATGTGTTCTCACTCTTACTCAGTTACTTGCACCGATGGTGCCATTTATTACAGAGCATGCCTGGCAAGAGCTCATTCTTCCTGCAGATCCTTCACTTGTGGAATCTGTACATTTGAGTGACTTTCCAATCTCTCAATCAACTCTCGTTAATCGAAGATTAAGTGCTCAAGTCGCAATGACTCGTAGGGTTGTTGAACAAGGACGCGCAGCTCGTGCTGAATCTGGAGTGAAAATTCGACAACCTCTAGGCCGTGCCCTGATATCAGCTCCAGGTTGGCACGAACTCCCACGAGAGATGAAAGATCAGATCGCTGATGAGCTTAATGTTCTCGAGCTGGCAGATATTGCAGATGCAGATGGAGATCTTGTCAACGTTTCAGTCAAGGCAAACTTTAAATCTTTGGGTGCAAAATATGGTCCAGATGTGCAAAAAATTGCCAAACTGATTACCTCAGCTGATGCAACCTCTCTTGTCCGAACACTCCGCAAAGATAAAACCACACTTCTAGCAACATATGAAATTAATGTGCATGATCTTGTGATTACAGAAGTTCCAAAGAGTGGATGGATGGTTGCAAGTCATGATGGTGAATCAGTAGCTCTGGATTTGACGCTAACGCCAGAGCTTATTCAGTCGGGCTTAGTGCGTGAAGTCATTAGATTTATCCAAGAGAAACGCAAGTCAGATGGCTTTGAGATATCTGATCGTATCAACGTTAAATATAACGCTAATGAAAATACTCACGTAGCGATTACTTCCGAGCTTTCATTCATCTGTTCTGAAGTTTTGGCAACAACATTTATCCATGATGCAACGCTAGAAATCGGTGAAAATGACCTTGGAATCAATACTCTCTTGAGTAAGACTTAAAGAACGAGTCTCACGATTGTTGAAGCAACATTGAGGGCAAGAAGTATGACAATGAAAGAGAGATCCAGTGAGACTCCCCCGAGTCGCAATGGCGGCACAAAACGTCCGACGAATTTCATCGCTGGATCTGTAATTGCATAGATAACCTCAAAAATAGCAAGCAAGAAGCTATTGGGCCGCCAACTACGTGCAAACATTCTCACGTAATCAATAATCAGGCGAGCAAAGAGAACCCATTTAAAAAATGTAAGCAGATTAAGTAGCAGTGACTGCAGCATTTTTTCTACTGTTATTTACTAGCTCTGATTGAAAAAACTGGCATGAGCGTATGCTGCTTTATCTTCAGTACGTACGCTGACATTAGCAGGTGAAATTAAAAATACCCGGCTTGCAATTCGCTCGATACCACCCTGCAATCCAAATGCTAAACCACTTGCAAAATCAACGAGACGCTTTCTCTCGGACTCATCCATATCATCAAGGTTGATGATCACAGGATTACCTTGGCGATAGTGCTCTCCCATTTGCCTCGCCTCTGAGTAAGAGCGAGGGTGCAAAGTGATGATGTTATAGGATGGTTCAAGATCAATACTTACTTCAGCTTCAACGTTGCGATGCCCGCCTAATACTGTTACACCAACTGATTGAGTTGACTGCGTGGCCGCCACTGGTACTACTCTCATATCTTTCTTCGCTGTTTTCGGTTCTTGCGTAGCACCTTCTGGGCCATCTACGAGGCCAAGGTATTCCATAACTTTATTCAGTGCTGACATGGTTCTATTTTATGGTGCTGCGCTGCGCGAGCCGAGTATTTGGCTTCCGATTCGGATGTGTGTCGCGCCATAGGCGATTGCGACTTCGAAATCACCACTCATACCTGCCGAGAGGTATTTAGCCTCTGGAAAGCCACGTTTTACGCCCTCTGCAATGCCCGCTACCTGAGCAAAGGACTTCTCTGGATCTGACTCCACAGGAGGGACGGCCATAACACCCATCAAATGAAGGTGCGATGAATTGGTGACGGCCTGGCATGCCTGCATCAGATCACTAGATTGAAGGCCCGATCGAGCCGGATTGCCATCGAGTGATACTTGAATGAAAACTTGCAGGGATTTATCCCCAATGGCCTCCAGTGCTCTATCAAATTTTTCCAAATGGGAGAGATCATCAAGTGAATGCACGGTATCTGCCCAGCGGGAGATAGATCCGATTTTTTTACTCTGCACTTCTCCTTGATAATGCCAATGTGCCTTGATGTGAGAAGATTTTTCGACTCCTTCGGCATCACGGTTCTCGCCAAAATTATTGATACCAAGCCCCTGCAGGATCTGAACATCACTGACTGGATATGTTTTTGTTACTGCGATCAAGGTGACTTCATCTCGAATTCGCCCTGCCAACAGGCAGGCGCGAGCGATGCGCTCTTCTACCCGGGATAACGCTTCCGAGATATCGTGAATTCTCTTATGGTCTGTCATAGCCAGATCAACCCTACCTGTCGCCCCGTTACTCCATCTCGACGATATGAGAAGAGGGATCTATCTTCAACTGTGCAACCAGTACGATCTAGAACTCTCACTCCATTACTCTCCAACTCGTATGAAAGCGCTGCGGCAAGATCGAGCGCAAGCCCTCCATGCTTTGTCTGAGATTTTGATCGTGGAAAAGTCGACGTGACTTCTTCATAGACATCATCGGAAACTTCATAGCAGGTGCCACATATTGACGGACCGATAATTGCTGTGATTGTTGATGGGGCGATATCACTCATCACCGAGAGAGCACTTTTAGTAACACCATTAAGTAAACCTTTTCTGCCTACATGCACGGCAGCGATGCTGCCTTGATTTGTAAGAAGCAGTGGAATGCAATCTGCAACCATCACTGCAAGGGCAATATTTGGGTTTGTGGTCACGAGTGCATCCGCAGTTAGTGGTATTTGGGCGTACTCATCAATGACTTCAACAATGTTGCCATGAACTTGATTCATAAATTGAATCGGTCTTCCGATTTCTTCACTGAGCAACCGACGATTTAGTTCTACTGAAGCTGGATCGTCTCCCACGTGAGAGGCTAGATTTCGCGAGTGAAAAGCACCGGAAGATTTCCCACCGGTGCTATCTGTAAATCTGAAATTCACTCTTTTTACTTCATAAAATCAGGCACGTCGATTTCATCCTCTGCTACAAGATCTTCAAAAGTTACACGCTTTGCAGGCTTCTTCTCATCGAGATCCATCGCAACAACTAATGGATCATTCCCAGGAAGTGGGTCAGCAACCCCACCTAGAATGGCTGCACTAAGAACTGGCACTGCAACTTTCTTTGGCTCACCACCATCAAATCCAGCTGCGATCACTGTAATTCGCACTTCATCACCTAACGCATCATCGATAGTCGTGCCAAAGATAATTCGAGCATCTGGATGGGCCGCTGCCTGTACAAGTTCACAGGCTTCATTGATCTCAAAGAGGCCTAAATCTGATCCACCTGCGACTGAGAGCAGCACACCCATTGCGCCATCAATAGAGGTTTCAAGCAACGGGCTAGATATTGCTAACTCAGCAGCTCTCGTCGCACGATTTTCCCCACGTGCTGAACCAATTCCCATGAGAGCCGAACCAGCATCTGTCATAACAGTTTTTACATCTGCGAAATCAAGATTGATCAGACCTGGTTGAGTGATAATTTCGGTAATTCCCTGAACACCTGAGAGCAACACTTGATCGGCGCTCTTAAATGCATCAACTGCGGTGATATTACGATCTGAAATCGCAAGTAAGCGATCATTCGGAATAACAATGAGAGTATCAACCTCGTCGCGGAGTAGAGCGATTCCTTCTTCAGCTTGGTTTGTCCGAATCTTTCCTTCGAAGGAGAATGGTCGTGTCACCACTCCTATGGTGAGTGCTCCCAAATCACGTGCAATTTTTGCAACAATAGGTGCGCCTCCGGTACCGGTGCCGCCGCCTTCTCCTGCGGTAACAAAGACCATATCGGCTCCGCGTAAAATTTCTTCTATCTCTTCTGTGTGATCAATAGCCGCTTGTCTTCCTTTTTCAGGAGCTGCACCTGCGCCAAGACCTTTAGTTGAGGCACGACCAATATCGAGTTTCACATCAGCATCACTCATGAGCAGATGTTGTGCGTCAGTATTAATTGCGATGAACTCAACTCCTTTGAGTCCAACATCAATCATTCGATTGATTGCATTCACTCCGCCGCCGCCAATGCCAACAACTTTGATAACAGCCAAGTAATTTTGTGGTGCAGCCACGACAGTCCCCCTTATGAACTATAAATCTCGCCTTGAGAGTTACGATTCATTCACTTTGATAGCGGTAAAAGTAGGCTGATACAGAGGGTGAATCAAATACCGACTCGGACCAATTCCTCATCTTCACCTTGAGAGTTTTTTATCGCACGATTGGTGCATGGGGCGCAAGAAGATCGATCAGGGTAATTTTTTTATTTTCAGGTAGCGCTAAAAGGCGATCAATGACAGAGATTTTCAGATTCATTTCTGCACTATCGCCCCATCGAATTTTTATATTACGGCCCTTGAGTTTGGCATTGAGAAGAAAGGAGGAAGACGCTGTAGCCACCATCGATGTAATTGAACGTCTAAAGTCGGCCGGGAATGCGGTGAAGAGATCGTTAGCTTCAAGGGCCCCGGCCGATGTTGCCGCTGAGATGACTGGCAACTCGGGATTAGAGAACCCGGGTAAGACAAAGAGCTCCCCTTGGTTATCTATCGTCTGACCCTCTACTTGGTCGATATTGAAATACGCGATGGGATCGCGCGCGAGGACAGAAAGCTGGACCTTCCCATCTATCCAATTGCGAGATATGTCGACGTCACGAACCCACCTAATCTCTTGAATATTCTCCTTCGTTGCTTGAGTGTTGACCCGAGCCAGTTGCCCGCCAATTTTTACCTGACTCATCTTAAGTATGTCGACCTCTGAGAGAGCGTTCGGAGATCCGAGCACCTCGATGGTCTTTACCGTAAAAATCTGAGACCAGCCGAGCAGATAGGCAAAGGTGGCTATGAGAGCGATCGCCATAAGAACAACTGGTTTAAAGATAATTCTCTTCACTGCTATATATTGATTTCAAATCGTTGCTCAAGACCAGCGATGATTATCGGTGCTAATGAATTCACATCACCAGCACCGAGTGTGAGAATTACATCCCCCGGTTTTGCCATAGAGATCATCGCCTCTGCTGCCTCAAGAAAATTGGGAAGAAATACTCCGTGCTGCATCTTCTCTGTAATGAGAGAAGAGCTCACTCCTGGAATTACAGATTCGCTTGCGGGGTAGATTTCAAGAAGAATGGCATGATCTGCCAAATCTAGCGTTCGCGCAAAAGAATCAAGGAATGCTTGAGTGCGGGTATATCGATGCGGTTGAAATATGACAAGAACTCGCCCATCGCCTGCATAACGGCGAGCTGCAGTAAGAGTGACATCTATCTCTGTCGGATGATGCCCATAATCATCGACTACTCTTATTCCAGCAATACTTGCCTTGAGCTCAAAACGTCGACCTGCACCTCTAAATGATTGAAGTCCTTGAAGAAGTTCTGCGATTGGCTGATCAAGTGATAATCCCGTTGCAACGACAGCGGCAGCGTTGAGCAGATTGTGATGTCCCGGTACTTCTAGGTTGAGCGTTCCGATGTTGCGACCGTGCCACAAAAGTCGTGACCGAGAGCCCATTGGAAGCAGATTGATCTGATCAAGAACTAAATCTGATTGTGAATCGGTGCCGTAGGAAATTTTCTTCGATGGCGCTCCCTTCTGTGCGATCTCAGAGGCTCCTTGATCGTCACGACAATAAATCAAGAAACCGTTGGGATCGATCGATTGCACAAATTGAGTGAAAATCTCCATCACTGACTGTGGGGTGGTGAAATAATCAACATGGTCGTGCTCAATATTGGTCACAATCGCGCCAAATGGACGATATTCCAAAAAAGAACCATCTGATTCATCTGCCTCAGCTACAAAGATCTTTCCCGTACCGCGATGAGCATTCGAACCCGATGCAGTAAGAGTTCCGCCAATAGCAAATGAAGGATCAACTCCGCAGCTTTGAAGTGCGACAGTGAGCATTGAAGACGTCGTGGTTTTCCCATGTGTTCCAGCAACTGCCACGCTCTGAGTTCCTGTCATCAGAATTGCTAACGCTTGTGCGCGCGTTAGAAGCGAAATACCACGTTCTTTAGCACGTAGAATTTCTGGATTACTCGCGGGGATAGCATTTGAATAAACAACAAAATTTTTACCGTCGACATGCGATTTGTCGTGACCAACATATACATCTGCTCCTAGGGTTCTCAAGGCCAGCACGACTGTTGAATCTTTGCTATCACTTCCTGATACATGCACACCATGAGATAACGCGATACGAGCCAACCCGCTCATACCTGCACCAGCTATTCCAACAAAGTGAACCTGCTGGCCGATCCATTCACTGAGCTCTGGTCGTTGCATCGTCTCAAGCCTTTGGATTTCTCAAAGCATGTTCCATCAGTGCCGTGATTTTTGCCGTCGCATCAAGATCACTCAAGTCTACGCTAGGAGCACTATTTAGAGCCTTTTCCATAATAGCCACAATGTTATCTACCAGCCATTGAGGAGTGAAGGATTTCTGATCGATCAGCACTGCATTTCCCCGAGAAACTAACTCGAGAGCATTTATGCCCTGTTCTCCATTTCCAATAGCAAGCGGAATAAAGATCGCAAATTTTCCAATCGTGCGGATTTCAGAACATGTGATTGCACCACTCCGAGCAATAATGAGATCAGCGGCTACGTAGGCTCGAGCCATCTCTCGAATGTATTGCACTGACTTATAATTCTCGTCCGCTACCACCACTGCATTTGACCCGCCCACAGAGTGAAGAATCGAGATAGAGTGCGAATTTATCTCCATACGGGTTTTCTCAATAACTGAGTTAATTGCCTGAGAGCCCTGTGAGCCTCCAACTACGAGAAGAAGCGGGTTCTTCGGATCAAAACCAAATTTCTTTTTTTCATGAGCTTGCATCTCAGCCCAGCCTTGTTCATCAATACCTTTATTCTCATTAAGTAGCTCTGCAATGTCTTCTCTTAATGGGATCCCGGTGATGAGGGCCTCTGAAAACTTACCTGCTGCAACGGGGATTCCTGCGGCAAGGGAGTGGGTAAAAAGTGTGCCGAGGCGATTTGCCCACCCGGGTTTTGCATTTGCTTCGTGAATAACTATGGGAATTTTTCGGGTCGCCGCCGCGATGTAGGCAGGAGCGCAGACATATCCTCCAAAACCAATCAATAAATCTGCACCACTTAGAATTCTCCTACAATCAGCGATTGATCGAAGGAGCTGTGTCGGGCTTTTGAGTGCGCCGAGAGAGGGCGAACGGGGAACTCGCACACGCGTAATGAGTTGGAGATCAAAACCCGCTGCTGGAACAAGGGATGTTTCTAAACCGGTTGCCGTTCCGAGGAAGATTATGCGATCACTCGGGTGCGCTTTCTGCCAGTGAAGAGCTACCGCCAGCGCAGGCTGAATATGGCCGGCAGTTCCCCCTCCTGCAAAGACGACAGTGCGCGATTCCATTTATCTGCCCCTTCTCTTTGCCACTGCTCTTCTAATCTCATTCAACGTTGCCGGGTTGCGCAATGCACTTGATGCGACAAATCCAATTCCCATATACGTTGCAATAAGGGCAGAGCCACCGTAAGAGACGAGGGGTAGCGTTACTCCGACAACTGGAAGCAAGCTCAGCGCTGAACCAATGTTTAATACTGACTGAATTGCAATCCAGGATGCAATACCCGCACATGCAAATCGAGTGAATGAATCTTCCGAAGTGATAGAGATACGTAAGATTGAATAAATGAGCATTCCCAATAGTGCAAGAATGAATAGGGTTCCAATGAGGCCCAGCTCTTCTCCAATGATTGCAAAGATAAAGTCTGTATGTGCCTCAGGGAGGTTTCCCCACTTCTGACGGCTGCCTCCAAGTCCAACACCGAAAATTCCACCACTAGCTAATCCCAACAAGCTGTGAGCTGGTTGCCAACCTTCATTTTTGTATTGTGCTGGATCAAATGGATCGAGGAATACACTCCACCGGGCTGCTCGATAAGGAGCAGTGGCGATAAAGAAAGCTAATGCTAAAGCGGCTGCAGCAACGAGAGTTCCAATGAGCCTGAGATGAATCCCCGAAATAAATAGGATTCCGCCTAAAATTGCCATTGTCACCGAAGCGGTGCCTAAATCTCTCCCCCACATAATAAGCCCGCTCACCAATATAAATCCTGGAGCGATGAGAGCTAAGACATTAATGCGGATAAACCCGGCATTGAGGCGTGTTGCAAGTAGTTGGGCAGCCCAAAGAATCACTAAAAATTTTGCTAACTCGCTCGGCTGTACATCAACAACTCCGAGGGAAATCCAGTTCGTATTTCCGTTTACCGTTTTTCCAATACCTGGGATTCTTACTACTAAAAGAATGATCACTGACAAGATCAGACCAAATCGTGCAAGGTTTTTCCAACTCTTTAGGGACATACTCGCCATGAATATAGCCATAGGAATCGAGATAAGAAGAAATATTAATTGACGAATAAAAACAGCGCCTACAGAACCTTTTGTGTCTAGCGAATAAATAGATGAGGCAGAGAAAACCATAATCACACCAATGATAGAGAGAAGCGCAACGCTGATGATAAGAGCGTAAAGGGGAGCTGCAGGGTTTTTAATCCTCTTAATAGGTGCCAATCGTGTCATTTCAACGCCTTTTGGAGGGCCGCTACAAAGCGATCGCCACGATCGGCGTAGGAAGTAAATTGATCCATGGATGCACACGCTGGAGCTAGTAAGACAGTATCTCCATCCGTGGCAAATAATTGGGCTTGATGGATGATTTCTTCCATAAAGGAATTTGAAACACCTCCACGTACATAGTCGGCTGGCGGATTTATCTCGAGAACTTCGATATGAGGAGCGTACTCAGCAAATGCTGCGGTAAAGAGCTTTCTATCGGTGCCAAAGGTGATCACCTTTTTAATTCTTGAATGTACTTTGGCAATCAAACTCGAAACATCAGCTCCTTTTGCCAGACCTCCTGCCAGCCAAATCACTGAAAAAGCCGAGAGAATAGAGGCCTCTGCTGCGTGCGGATTAGTCGCTTTTGAATCATCGATCCAGGTAATCCCATCCTTCTCTGCAATCACTTCTATGCGGTGCCGTCCAGGAGAGAACTGGGTGAGGGCCTCACGAATATTCTCATGGGCGACCCCAAGGGTTCTTGCCAATCCAGCAGCTGCCAGAGCATTAGAAATATTGTGAGGAACTGTTGGTTTGATCTCAATTACTTCTGCAATCATGGAAGCCTCTTGTGGATCTGGCACAAATGCCCGATCAACAAGTAGTTCCTCAACTAATCCAATCTCTCCTGGCTTAGGTGTGTTAAGAGAATAGAAAACCTTTCTTCCATTCCAATGAGAACTGCGGCCTACGACCTCTTTATCGTCTCCATTAAGAATTGCAGTCAGTGATCGATCGAGAATAGAAATCTTGGCGCTAGCGTACAAATCAAAAGTTCCATGCCAATCAGTGTGATCATCGGCAATATTGAGAATTGCACAGGAGAGAAACTCGGCTTGCTTCAGCCAGTGGAGTTGAAAGCTAGACAGCTCGAGAACTAGCGCATCAAAATTCTCATTACTATCCACACACTCAATAACAGTCTTTCCAACGTTTCCACATGCAACGGCATGTAATCCTCCTGCGCGAAGGGCGGCAGCAGTCATCTCAACCGTTGTTGTCTTACCGTTAGTACCAGTAAGAGCGATCCATTTCTGTCCAGGGCAACGCTCTTGTCGAATCTCCCAGGCAAGATCAATCTCGTTGAGTAGCGGCACATCGCTCTTGATTGCCTTAACAATCAAGGGGTGGGATTCTTTCCAGCCAGGAGAAATTAACAGATAGTCGCAATCGAAATCTGTAACCGAAGAGGTTGGAACTACTTTAAAATCTTCTGCATGAGTGATGGAATCATCGATGAGAGTGACTAGCGCGTCGCGGGACTTTAAGGAGCGAGCACATGCAAGTCCAGTAACACCTGCTCCGAGAATCAAGATTTTCTTCTGGAAATAGCGGGATGATGTACTCACAGACAACCCACTAACAGGGACATTAGCCTGCAATCCAATCGGCATAGAAGAGCCCCAAGCCAGCTGCTACACAGAGTCCAGCAATAATCCAGAAGCGAATTACAATCGTTACCTCTCCCCAGCCTAGCAATTCAAAGTGGTGCTGTAGCGGAGCCATTCGAAAAACTCTCTTACCTCCAGATATTTTGAAGTAGAGAGTTTGGATAATCACAGACATAGTGATGATCACGAATAATCCACCCAAAGGAATAAGCAGAAGTTCAATTCTTAGCGTTGTTGCAATACCGGCAAGTGCTCCACCGAGTGCGAGCGATCCTGTATCTCCCATAAAAATCTTGGCTGGTGATGCATTCCACCATAAGAAACCAGTACACGCACCAGCAAAAGAAGCTGCGAGAACGGCAATATCCAATGGGTCTCTAACTTCATAGCAATTCAAGCCAGGGGAAACTGCGCAACTCTCTCCGAACTCCCATACACCTATGAGGATAAATGCAATAAATGTAATTACAGATGCACCGGAAGCTAGACCGTCTAGCCCATCTGTAAGATTTACTCCATTGCTAGTTGCCGTCACCATGAGCGCTACCCAGACAATAACAAAAAATGCTCCGAGGGTAATAGAGGTATCCCGAACTGTTGAGAGCTGGGAAGAGATGGGAGTCAAACCATCTCTATCTGGAAACAAAGTACCGATATAAGCAAAGATCGATGCGATGACAATTTGTCCAGAGAGTTTCTGCCGTGAACTCAAACCCAATGATTGTTGACGTGACACCTTAAGCCAGTCATCGATGAATCCGACAAATCCCAAAGCGATGACAAGGCCGATAACCAGTAATGCAGATACGGTTACTGCATTTCCGCTGATTAGATGCGCCAATAGATAAGCTGCAACAGCGGCAACAATAATGATGATTCCACCCATAGTGGGTGTGCCTCGTTTGGTGTGATGTGAAGTAGGACCATCATCTCTAATGAACTGCCCATATCCACGACGTGCGAGTGAGCGAATGAGTACTGGGGTTCCGAAGAGTGAAAGAAGAAGAGCAAATCCCCCAGCCATTAAAATAGTTCTCAACTCACTTACCTCCTAACCCTTCGCCATCGTAGTGACGGGCGGTAACTACCTGTTCGATCTTCTCCGCCAGAAATTCAAAAGCCTCTGATCGTGATGCTTTCACAAGAATCACATCACCTGGTTCAATCTGCTCAGCAAGTGCAATGGCTTGCTCTCGCGTACATGAGTGAGTCGTCGTGCCAGTGCTATCTGAAAACCCGGAAATGTATTCCGGGGCATCTATAGCAACTAGGTGATCGATCCCCAACTCATAGGTAAGGGTGCCAATCTGTTGATGGGCAATCTCCGAGGACTCGCCGAGTTCTGCCATCTTTCCTAAAAAGGCCCAGGACTGGCCTCCTCGCTCTTGGGCAAAAAGGAGCAGCGTCTTAAGGGCTGCCTCCATCGCATCCGGGCTAGCGTTATAGGAATCGTTGATCAAAACTACTTCGCAGAACTCTGAAATTTGCATACGCCATTTACTCTCAACAGTTGCAATGGAGAGAGCCCCCGCGATTGAGTCGAGTGAGAAGTCAAGTGCGGTACCAACCGCTGCACATGCGAGGGCATTAGCGACTTGATGTTCACCAACAATCCTGAGACCAACGGCTGCTCTACCCTCTGGGGTTACCAGGTCAAAATGTGGACGACCTTCGCGTATCTCAATCTCAGTGGCGCGAACAGAATCTGAATGAGCAGTTCCAAATGTAATTATTTGACCCTTGTGCAGAGCACTCATTGCCTTGGTATATGGATCGTACTGACCCAGGATTGCAATTCCATCTTCTTTGAGAGCACTTACCAGCTCTGACTTGGTCTGAGCGATGAGATCCATTGATCCGAACTCACCAAGGTGAGCCATACCCACGCGGAGAACCACAGCGATATCTGGCTGAGCAATCGATGACAAATATGCAATATCGCCCATATGTCGTGCGCCCATTTCGATAATCGCAAATTTAGTTTCAGGCTTGCAGGCAAGAATAGTGAGAGGGACTCCCAGCTCATTATTGTAATTTCCTTGAGGTGCAACTGTTGATCCATGCTGTGACAACATGTGACGCAGAAGATCTTTGGTAGTTGTCTTTCCTTGTGAGCCAGTGATTCCAATAACGGTAAGGGATGTAAGTTCACTTCGAACAAATCGAGCTAGCGCAGTGAGAGCAGCAGATACGTCAGCAACAACAATATGTCTCTGCTTGACCGGCTTTGATGTAATTGCGAGAACTGATCCTCGAGCAAAGGCATCATCTACGAAATCGTGGCCATCTACCTTATCTCCGACAAAGGCGAGAAAGATGCAGCCTTGCGTTGCTGCCGATGAATTGAGTACAGGAGCAGAAGTGATTTCGACATCAGTACCTACAAGAGATCCGCCGATAATTTCAGCCAGTTGAGATGCGCGTAACGTGATCATCGCAAAGCCTCGATTGCCGTTGCTAAAACTATCCGATCATCAAAATCAATCTTCTCGTTTGCAATCTCCTGACCTAACTCGTGACCCTTGCCAAGAATGAGCAATGTATCGCCAGGGCTGCAGAGAGAAACTGCATATGCGATTGCTTCTGCTCGATCTTCGATGATCGCTGACGGTTGATTGACTGCTAACTCTGATGTCATCTGCTTGAGGATCTGACTTGGATTCTCGCTCCGTGGATTATCACTGGTAAAAATAGCAATACTGGAACCTTCACTGAGCGCTCTTCCCATAAGTGGGCGCTTGCTGGCATCTCTATCTCCCCCGCACCCCAGTAGAGCTATCACCTTTCCTTGCGTGAAAGCACGGGCAGTTGCGAGCACGCTACTAACGGCATCGGGTGTATGCGCATAATCAACAAATGCAGTAAAACTCTGACCTCTATCGACGAGTTCCATTCGCCCGGGTGCGCCGTAGAGTTTTGGGATAAGAGCAGCGCAATCCAACGGGTCAATACCGCATTCACTTGCAATAGCTATGACTAGGAGAAGATTGTCTAGGTTGAAGTTTCCATGAAGAGGTGTTGATGTTTCAATGAGTACTCCTCCAGCACCTCGAATGGATATATCGGTTCCATTTCCTGTCGGAACTATCGAGGTGTAATGCCACGTAGCCTGGACATTTCTGCGAGATACAGATGTCGCTGGGATCCCGCAGGTATTAAAGATGCGTAGCCCGTAAGGGTCATCAATATTGATAAATGCTTGATCGGCGAATTCCAGAGAAAAGAGCTTGGCCTTTGCCAAGAAGTAGCTCTCCATATCACCATGAAAATCTAAATGATCCTGGGTGAGATTAGTGAACCCAGCAATCGCAAAATGTGAACCTTCAATTCGATTCATTACCAATGCATGGCTTGATACTTCCATTACTAAGTGGCGCACGTGTTGCTCGGCCATTGCGGCAGCGATAGATTGTAAATTATCTGCTTCAGGAGTAGTTCTCATACTTTCAAATCTTTCGCGACCGATGCGAGTTTCAACTGTTCCAATAAGGCCACTCTCGCGTCCGGCTGACTGTAAGAGTTGGTGTAGAAGCGTCGAAACTGTGGTTTTTCCATTTGTCCCAGTTATTGCAATGCTGACCATCTCTTGCACAGGCTTTCGGTAAAGATGCGCACTGACCAAAGCTCCAGCAGTGCGAATATTCTCAACAACAATCATTGGTAAACCCTGAGCAATCTGCGCACCTTGGGCGTCAGTCAGAATTGCTCGAGCTCCTTTGGCTATAGCGCTCTTAGCAAACTCTGCACCATGTATTGATTTACCTGGATAGGCAAGAAATAAGTCTCCGGGTTGAACATACCTGTCATCAGAAGTTACTCCTGTAACGATAACTTCTCCATTTATTTCTGACTCAGCACTAAGTAGGTGACAAATCTTTTCGACAGAGATTGAATAATCGAGAAGTGGGCGCATGGATTATTCCTTGGCACTCGCTTGAGAGATTTCAATCTTTGACGCCTTCTTCTCTGCTAGGCGTTTCTTATTCAACTCCTTGAGATCAAGAGCGATCGGCTCAACGACAGTTCCTGACGGAGAGATATGCTTACTTTGTAATACAAAAGTCATAACCTTCTTAAATACTGGTCCCCCAAGTGAACCGCCATAGTAGGAACCCTTTGGATTTTGAATCGTCACGTTGATTACATACGCTGGAGAATCAGCAGGTGCGAAGCCGATAAATGAAGCCGTATAGCCGCTGTAGCAACCGCAGAGATCGTCATAGCGAATCGCTGTTCCGGTTTTACCAGCAACTCGATAGCCAGGAATTGAGGCACTCGGCGCTGTACCGTGGTCTGAAACAACGCTCTCCATCATGAGGCGCATTTTAAATGCAGTTGCTGGGCTTACGACAGTTGTTCCTTTTTCAGATTTAAAGGGTGTGAAATTGCCCGAAGAATCACTTGTTCCTGCGATCACTGTAGGGGACACTCGAACTCCATTATTGGCTATTGTCGCAAAAATGCTCGTAGCCTGCATTGCATTGAGTGAGTAGCCTTGACCAAAGGCAACAGTAGGTGCAGTTGTACCAGACCAGTTTTTCACTTCGAGTAGCTTTCCAACGTTTTCACCTGGTAAGCCGGCACCAGTTTTTGTTCCAATTCCAAATTTTTTCAGATATGAGTACAGAGTGTCATTACTCATCGTCTCTGCAATCTTTATTGTTCCCGTGTTACTTGATACTGCAAGAATTCCAGCAGTTGTGAGTTTTTGAAGAGGGTGCCGACCGTGATCTTTAAATTCTTCTCCCCCTCGCTTGATCTTGTATGGAACATTAAAGACGGACTCTGGGGTAACCGCGCCTTCTTCTAATGCAGCCGCTAAAGTGATGATTTTTGCAGTAGATCCTGGCTCGTAAGCATCTTGCACTGAGGGATTGCGCATTAAATCCAGAGTGACATTCTTTGTATTATTTGGATCAAATGTTGGAGCGGTAGCATGAGCCAGAATTGCCCCTGTCTTAGGGTCCATAACAATCACAGTTCCGTTAGCAGCCCTAGCTTTTCGCACCGCATCAGCAATAGCTTTCTGTGCTACCCATTGAATATCTCGATCGATCGTTAGGCGCACTGTCGTTCCCACTTGGGCAGGAATAATTTCTAATTGAGACCCTGGTATCTCGGCACCACGGCCTTGCGCAAATGAGTACAAGCCTGGAGTCCCGGTAATCATCGAATTCATACTGAGCTCGACTCCGGAAGCGCCCAAACCATCTTTGCGGACAAATCCCACGAGAGATGAGACAAGGTTTCCGGATGGATATTCCCTTACATAACCGCGCTCAGAAAAAAAGCCTGCGATACGCTTTTCAAAATCTTTTGGGGCAAGAGTTGAATTGTATTGGTCGATCGCTGCTGTCAAGTGATTCCAAATACTTGGTTGAGCACTCTCTAGGACCATTGAATATCGACGATCACCAGTAATCGATAGTTGCACTTCCTCGATGGTTAAACCCAAAATTGGGGCAACAAGGGCAGCTACGCGTTCGGGATCCTTGATCATCTGTTGGTCGACAACAATGTTGATTGCAGAAACACTTCGTGCAAATGCAACTCCATTGATGTCAGTGATCTCACCCCGCGGAGCTGGAATCATTCTTGTTGTTTCCATCTCATTGGCAGCCTTCAATGTGTACTCAGCAGATTGAATCCCCTGAATGTGTATCAAGCGTGCACCAAAAACTAAAAATATGGCGAGCAAAATGATAAATAAGGTACGAATTCGTTTTGTTGAAAGCTCAAAGTTACCCACGCGTCACCCCTTCTCCATTAGTCAGAGGTAGCATCTTTGGGGATACATCTAGAAATGTTGGATTCTCTGAAGGACTCATTCCGAGTAGCCCTGCTTGATTAGCAAGAGCCTGCGGAGATGAGTAGATCTCCATTTTTCTAGAAATAGCTTCCCGTTGATCTGCAATCATCTTTGCCTCTGACTTGAGCTCAGAGAGTATGAACGCATCCTGAGCTAATAAAGTATTGATGGCGAGCAACGCGAGAAATCCAATTGCCGCGATGACGGTGAGAAAGGTTGCAAATAACCGTCTAGTTTCTTGTACGGCTTGTGGAGTCTCTGGCACTATTTTTAAGAAAGCGCGTGATGATTGAGTTACAACACGTTCGCGAGCGTTGTGTGCAATAGCAAGAATCGACATCAGGCTGCCACTCTCTCGATCGCGCGAAGGCGTACAGATGACGATCTAGGATTTTCTAGCTTTTCATCTTCACTCGCTTTTTCACTCGACTTGAGTACTAGCGCAAATTTCGCAGCGAATTCAGGTAGATCTACCGGAAGGTTTCGTGGGGTCTTTGATGTTGTCGCCTCAGCAAAGATCTCTTTCACGATCTTGTCTTCCAGCGATTGAAAGGACATCACAACTACTCGCCCACCCACATCAACAAGATTGAGCGCTTGAGGTATGGCACGAGTGATCGCACCAAGTTCGTCGTTGACTGCGATGCGAAGTGCCTGAAAGGTCCGCTTTGCAGGATTACCACCAGTGCGACGAGTGGCGGCGGGAATACTCTCCTTGACTAGCGTTGCCAGCTCTAGGGTTGAGTTCAGTGGTGCTTGTGCCCGAGCTTTGACTATCTTTTCGACGATGCGAGTAGCAAACTTCTCTTCTCCAAATGTGCGCAGGATCTTAACCAGCGCGCCCGGTTCGTAGTGATTAATGATTTCAAATGCAGTGATTCCTCGAGATGAATCCATGCGCATATCCAGCGGAGCATCTTGTGAATAGGAGAATCCTCGCTCTGTATCATCCAGTTGCATTGAAGATACGCCAAGGTCAAAGAGGATTCCAGAGACATGTGAGTATCCGTGGGATGCAACAACATCGCTCACTTCATCAAATATTGCGTGTGAAGTTTTAATTCTTTCGCTAAAGTGTGAAAGTCTCTCTGTTGCCTGTGCTAGGGCACGTGGGTCGCGATCTATTCCGATCACTGTTAATAGAGGAAAGCGATCAAGTAGCGCTTCGCTATGTCCGCCTAAGCCTAAGGTGGCATCTACGACTACAGGATGCTCACTCATTTCAATGGAGGGAGTTAAAAGATCAATACAGCGATTGCGCATTACTGAAACGTGTTGCATCTTCTCCCCCATTTCTCTCCTACTTTCCTTACTCGTGTACCTACTTCATTCGTTCTCTCAACTCTGGTCACCGCCGGCCGACGGATCTCACGAAAGCAGGCGCCGGGGAAGGGGCGTCTGCTGTCGGCCATAAAACCTAGGCATGGGGTCGGCGGTGGCCACAATCGAGAGAACGCTATGTAGTTGTTTTATTCAGTTGTATTGCTATTTAGTTTTTAAAAGAGTCCTGGGAACACTTCCTCTGATACATCGGCAAAACCTTCTTCACGATCTGCCAGATATTTACTCCATGCCTGCGCATCCCAAATTTCAACGCGTGTATTTGCACCGATGACAACGCACTCTCTTTCAAGACCCGCATAAGTACGCAGCCCTTGTGGAATCGTTACGCGACCTTGGCGGTCAGGAATTTCATCGTGCGCTCCTGCGAACATCACGCGCTGATAATCACGAGCTGCCTTTGCAGTAACTGGTGCTTGTCGTAATGTCTGTGTCAGAGTTTCAAATTCAGTGGCTGGAAAAACATAGAGACAGCGTTCTTGCCCTTTAGTAATCACAAGACCCGATGAGAGTTCATCTCTAAATCGAGCGGGAAGAATGAGGCGACCTTTTTCATCAAGGCGGGGTTCATGAGTTCCAAGAAACATCTGGATTGGCCCCTTCCCCAAGGTGGAGGCGGATCAATTAAAACCCGCTTAATCCCCCACTTTACTCCATTTTCCTCCTTTTTCAACCACCCTTCACCACGATCCACCCCTTTCCCCCCACCTGCACCCCACCTCTGCAGATGAAATTGGCATAAAAAAACCCGCCGTGTGGGCGGGTTTACTGATTACGGAAAGGGTTTTACTCTTCGAAGTTCCGCTGATCCCAACGCTCTTGAAGTCGATCCCCAAAGCCCTTAGTCGAGCGAGGAGCCTTAGGATTTCCGCCGGATGGGGTCGAGATGAGGGCCCCAGGGGTTGAGATAGCACGGAAGAAGAGCACCGAGCCTGTCAGGGCGATAAGAAAGCCGACAACTCCAATGATAGTCAGTTGTGCAACCAAGCCAGCAAAGAGCGTGGCGATACCAGTCAGTACCAGGGCGATTGCCAGAAAGAGGCGGTTACGTGAGAACTTCGATGGCCCCGTCAGAGCGCTCACAAGGCGTGGGTCATCAACGGCGAGGGCTTCTTCCATCTGCGCCAGAAGACGTTTCTCATGCTCTGAAAGTGGCATAGGCATACTCTAGATCAACTTTTTCGCTCTGACTACTCGGACAAGGGCTCAGGAGGGTTGGCCTGATCACTCTTGGTCAATTAAGCGCCCTGGCCGCACGCTATCGCCGCCAAAACGGGCTTTGGCAGCATCAATCCCGCCTTGAACTTCACGCCAGCTTGATTCCCGGCCCCCGAGTTCGAGTTGCTCATGGGTATGGCTATGTAAATTCTCAAGCGAAACTCCAACAAGTCGAATTCTCGAACGCCCCAACTTCAAACCGTCATATAAAGATTTAGCGACTTCATAAATCTCATGCGTTGTATCTATTGGCAGCGCCAGAGTCTTAGAACGATTAACGGTTGTAAAATCTGCAAACCGTACTTTTAACGAAATTGTTTTAGAGAAGAGTGATCGCTCGCGCATTCTCGATGATGCCTTTTCGCACATTCGTAATATCTCCTTTGAAATAATCTCAGGGTCATCAATATCGCGATCAAATGTCTCCGCTGCGCTAATACTTTTATCGGGCTCTTCCGCAATTACATCACGATCATCTCGACCCCACGCAAGCTCATAGAGTGACTCACCTGCCGCCTGCCCGAGTGCACGAATCAGAGTCTGTGGCGGAGTCTGTGCAATATTACCGACTGTGTGAAGTCCTAACTGTTCGAGTACTTCATTGGTCTTTGGTCCGACTCCCCAGAGCGCAGAAACTGGTAAGGGGTGAAGAAAGGTAAGGACTCGATCAGTGGGAATTTCTAACATTCCATTTGGTTTACACCGTTGCGATGCAAGTTTTGCAATGAACTTGGAGGATGCGATACCTACTGAGCATGTGATCCCCTCTTGCTCTTCAACTTTTGCTCGAATTGCCGTTGCAATTGCTCTGCCATCACCAAGTAATCGCTTTGCCTTTGTCACATCGAGAAAAGCTTCGTCGAGTGATATCGGTTCAACAAGCGGGGTAAATGAATGGAAAATCTCCATGATGTGCTCTGAAACTTCGCTGTAGCGCTTGTGATCTGGTGGAATAAAGATTGCGTGTGGAGCAAGTCGCTGTGCGCGCCCCACTGGCATCGCAGCTTTAATTCCAAATTTGCGCGCTTCATAATTTGCAGATGTCACCACACCACGAATGCCTGCACCTATAACTACGGCTTTGCCTTTTAGTTCAGGGTGATCGCGCTCTGTGACAGATGCAAAGAATGCATCCATATCAACATGCAGAATTGTCGCCTCGTGCGCCCTGCTCATATGGCCACCTTACTGCTCTGCCATTTCCCATAGGCCTCAGATAAATCCCACGCCCCCGTGGCGCGTATTGAGATACCGCGATCGCCTGTACGGCGAGTAACTCCGCGGACAAGAATGAGTGATGTTGAGTAAAGAAGGCCAGCGCTGCTGCTCTGTACATCGCTAAAGAAGGTGGAGTCGCTACAACCGTAGCCATCATCGAGGGTCAGAAAGATTACGCGCCGCCCTGAACGTATGGGTGGTGTCTGTAAGGCAACTTTGACGCCAGCAACTAAAAGATCGCTACCCGATCGCTGGGCAAGAAGATCACACGAGCGCACTGCTCCGATAGCGTTAAGAAAAGGCGCATAAAACTCGAGCATGTGGTGCGTGATATCCATACCTAACCGCTGAACTTCATGGCGCACACGTTCATTGGTAGTGATATTGGGTAATCCGCTTGAGATAAGAGCTGGTGGAGTAAAGCCAAATGTCATCTGCGCACCGCTTGTACCTTTCTTAATACTCTTTACAGAGTGCGACTTTTCAATATCGCTTAGGTGGAGAAGAAGATCGCGATGATTAATATCCCCTGTACGAAGTGAATGTAACTCGTCAAATCCTCCAGTCAGGATCAATGATTTTGTTATCGGAGTTGATGCGCCACTGCGTGCAACAAAATCGGCCATATCTACATAGGGCCTTGCCTGCATAATCGATGTAATTTCATGATCGCTAATTCCTGTAATAGAAGAAAGTGCGATACGAATAGATTTCTTACCGTCGCCACGCTCAACACGATATGAAGCATCTGACTTATTGACATCAAGAGGGGCCAAAGTAATTCCCATCTGCCTTGCTTCATCAAGGATAAGTCGCCGTGGATACATCCCCGGATCGTGAGTAAGTACTCCTGCAATAAATTCAGCTGGATAGTGAGTCTTAAGCCATGCTGATTGATAGGTAGGAAGAGCAAAGGCGGCAGCATGGGCTTTACAGAAACCAAAGGAGGCAAAGGCGCGCAATATTTCCCACACCTTGGTGATGGCATCAAGTGGGTAGCCCTTCTGCGTCGCTGCAGGAAAGAACCAGTCACAGATCTCTTGTTGGCTCTGCTTATCTCCTAATCCACGACGTTTTTCATCAGCGCTAGCTAGCGAAATTCCCGTCATGGTCGCGATGATCGAGATTACTTGCTCATGGAAGACAACAACCCCTTCAGTTTCAGCAAGGATGGGAGCTAAATCAGGGTGGATCACATCAGCTGCGGTGAAGCCGTGACGTGAATGAAGAAAAGGAGAGATCATGTCGCTCTTTACCGGCCCTGGGCGAAAGAGAGAGATATCGATAATGAGATCGTTAAAGGTACGTGGATTAAGTTTGCCTACTAATTCACGCTGACCCGGGCTCTCTATTTGAAATATTCCTAAGGTCCGAGTGGATTGAATCAGTTGATATGTTTTTTCATCATCGAGTGATATTGCATCGAGATCAATCTTCTTCTCCTCTATCTTTTCAATCTCAGAAACTGCATATGCAAGAGTGGATTGCATCCGAACACCCAAGATATCGAGTTTAAGAAGACCGATATCTTCTACATCATCTTTATCAAATTCAACCATTGGATATCCACCAGCGTTGATATGTAATGGAATGCGATCTAAAAGACCACCATCAGAGAGCACAACTGCACATGGATGCATAGCTAGATGGCGTGGAAGGCCATCGAGTTCTTGAGCAAGAGATACCGTCATCGCCATAAGGGGTGCCGATGTATTTAAGGTTTTTAGCTCAGGAAGAGATTGCAGTACCGCTTGAATATTGCGGGCTCTCACATGTGGCATAGCTTTTGCAAGAAGATCAATCTCAGCCGCCGGTAGACCGAGGGCAGCACCTGTATCTCTAATTGCATGGCGAGCTCGATAGGTATCAAACATTGCTACCGTTGCAGCGCGTGAGATAGCTCCCGGCAGATGCAACGATGGCGATCCATAACGGCTAAAGACCATCTCGTATATCTCAAGTCGACGATCTGATTCCACATCAATATCAATATCAGGCAAGGCAGCCCGCAGCGGTGAACAGAAGCGTTCCATCAAAAGTCCGTGGCGCATTGGATCAACGCCTGAGATGCCAAGCAAGTGACAGATCAAAGAGCCAGCACCGCTTCCTCGCGCTGCAACACGAATTCCCTTATCGCGAGCCATCTGTGCAATATCTGCAACGGTAAGAAAGTAGGACTCGTACCCTAAGGATGCAACTATTGCGAGCTCATCATCTAAACGTATTCGCGCAGCTTTCACATCTTTATTTGCGCTATATCGCTGATGGATTCCTGCCTCTACTCGTGATCGTAAGAGAGTGCGCATCGAGCTCTGTGATGTTGCACCAACAATATGTGGCTCTGGAAGATGAATTCCTCCAAGACCTATATCGCGCTGTGGTGATAGAAGTGCGCGCTCTGCCCACTCTCGTGTGGTCTTAAGAAGCGCGCGCGGTGTTCCCTCACCTGCTGCCCTTGCTATCTCTGTAGCTACTTGTGTCATCTCGTCACTATTTTTTAAATAGGCTTGATTGTTGCGCCGTTCAATATGTCTATAGTCCAGTGGCACAAGTTGGCGAGCGCAATCTAAGAGATCTGCAATCGGCCCATCGCTAGGATCACGCATTCGTACTGCATTGGTGATGACTGCATCAATATCGTGATCGCGCGCAAAGATTAGTGATCGAGCAGCATGTGCGGTAGAGCCAGGGCCGTTACCTGCAATCAGATGTGAAACACATTCAATGGCGTGATCGGCGAAGAACTCGCGTGTGAGATTAAAGAGATCGAGGGCTTTATCGGCTCGATGGGCAGCCAGTTCATAACTCAGCGGTGATTGTGGCCCATGGAGAAGATGCAACTGAGTGCTATGAACGCTGAACTTTTCTAAGAGGTCGGTAGTAATTCGTAGCTCGCCATCGCCCTTATTCATATGCAAGCCTGTAAGAAAACGTACAAGGTGAGGCCAGCCACCATCACCATGAGCTAGAACGGTTACTCGCGGATAGTTCTTATCCTTAGGAGTAACCTCTATCGGAAGATTGATTCCAATAATTGGTGCAACCCCATGAGCAACACATGCTTTGGTAAAGCGAATAGCACCCGAGAGGCTCGCTCGATCGGTGAGAGCAAGAGCTGGTGCTCCGTGTTGACGAGCGCGCTCAACAAGATCATCTGGTTGAGTTGTTCCATATTTCATTGAAAAGGCGCTAGCAACGCGCAGATGTATAAAACTCATTGCTGTACTAGATCGATCGAATCAGCCATCGCCCTGTGGCTTCATCGCGTTCGATCTCAAATGTTGCAAGAGCGCCAATTGGCGCCGCCTCTACAGTCCACAATGCACGAGCTCCATCATCGGGGCGATATCTGCCATCACTGACTCGATTCCACCATCCACCGGCCTCGCACCAGCGTGAGAGAACAGCGTGGATACGAAAACGCTTCCCCTTAAAGGTGAACTCAATGGGTGTAGCCATCGCATCCATGCCATCTGCAAGAACATCGTTGGATAGAACGCTGTTGGATAGGGCTATCTCTGGGACTGACATCGGTACCGCCTTCTTTCTTGCCGTGTGGACGAGCTATCAAAGGAATCTTTCGAACAGATGTTCGAAAAGTAACCGAGAGGGCTGACAAGGGCAAGTGGCTGCGACACTCACGCTCAGATGGGGCGGAGATAGTTGAAATTTCAACTATCTCCCGTACCCTAAGCAGGTAAGAGAAACCATTGTTTAGACCTAAGGAGAAATGTGAACGTCGTCCTATTTATCGGCCAACTGCTCTTTGCAGCCCTCTTCATCACATCAGGCATGGCTCACTTTGCAAAGCTTGAGGCGATGACCGGCTATGCACAGTACAAGAAACTCCCAGCAGCAAAGCTTGGGGTAATGGTGAGCGGACTCTTCTTCCTCGTCGGTGGAATTTTGATCGTTATTGGTACCTATGTTGATCTCGGCGCGCTTCTTATTGCAATCACCCTTGTACTTGCGGCATTTATCTTCCATAACTTCTGGAGAGAAAGTGATGCAAATACAAAGATGCAGGAACAAATTGCTTTCAATAAGGACATCTCTCTTGCAGGTGCTGCACTGATGCTCTTCGCACTTGTTAATTCAGGTGTTATCTCAGGAAGCGATCTTTTCGTTAATATCGGAAGCATCTCACTCTTTAACTAGATTGAACTAACTTGAACGTTCATGAGAGAGCCCCGAGGAACCCGGGGCTCTCTCCTTTATTAATCTGTCATTAACTTCAATCGGAGGAGTATTAAGGAGATATCTGAGAGTATTACCCAATGGAAATATTGGCAGCAATCGTAGCTGGAGCATTTATTGGAGGCGTTCTAGGATTTGTTGGAGCTGGCGGAGCCATGTTGGCCGTTCCTATTTTGATTTATGGATTTGGGCTAGCGCCATCGGTTGCGTCAACGTCAGCGCTAGCAGTTGTTGGCGCAGCTGCGCTATCTGGGGCTAGCGCAAAGATTAAAAATAAGGAAATTTACTACCGAGATGCAGTTGCTATCTGGGCGATTGGATTAGCCACAAATATCGGATTTTCAACGATCGTTCATAGGCTTCCAGAAGATTTCATTGCCATCGGATTCTCTTTTGTAATCATTTTTGCTGGATTAAGCATGCTAGGTTCGCCACTGACTACAATTCATAAACGAATGAGTTGGCCAGTGCTCATCGGAATCTCACTTCTGATTGGCTCGATCACAGGTCTCTTTGGTATCGGTGGAGGTTTTCTAGTCATCCCTGTTCTTGTGCTTGGATTTGGTACTTCGCAATCCATCGCTGCAGGGACTGCTTTATTAGTTATTGCTATGAATTCAGCAACGGCCCTACTGGGTCACTACGCTCTTTGGAGTAAAATTTCCTGGGAAATTCCACTCATTATGGGAGCAAGCGCCATTATCATCGCTCAAATTGCATCGCGGATTAAGTTGCCTATCAAAGATAGCTTGCTAAGAAAGATCTTTGCCTACCTCTTATTCACTGTAGCTGCCTTTACTCTTATTGAGCGAATCTTTATTGTGTAGTCGTTTTTCCTCAGTTTTAATTGTTCGGGATAAGTAGCCAGAGAGAAATAGCACGACAATTGGGAAAAAGAGCGCAATTGGCAAACTTGTCACCTCTGAAATCAGGCCAGTGATTGTTGGCCCAAAGAAAAAACCTGCAATTCCAATAACACCTACTCGGGCTATGGCAACAGCAGGAGCTACGCCTGGTGTTGCGCCCGCTGCTAAAATGAAGGCTGGGAACATAGGACCTATTCCATATCCGGCACACGCAAATCCAAAGTTAATAATGATTAGGGCAATGAGTGGGTGTGAGTCAGAGAGAGGAACTGCAATTAAAATTGCGGCACCCCAACCAAAACCTCCAAGGTAAGCGCCGTACTTCACAGTGTTTGCCGGGCCAAAGCGATCGAGCGTCCAATCACCTAGCAATCGGCTAACAATCATGGCAAGTGCAAAGCTGGCATAACCTGAAGCATTAACTCCCTTGCCATAGCCCATATCGTCGCGAAGTAAAATTCCAGCCCAATCGCTGGCAGCTCCTTCTGCAATTAGGCAACCAAGTAATCCAATACCCAACCCCCAGAGTGGAATAACACTCTTTCCGAAGAGAGGTATTTTCACACTGGTTTCTTCTTCTCCCCCATCATGCTCATCTAGATCTCCTGGAAGGAGGAAAAAAGCTGCAGGAATAAATGAGACCGCTGCAAATATCGCGATTGCAATAAGGTTCATTTCATAGGAAACAAATCGGGCGATTGATCCACCAATCACCGTTGTCAAGAATGCACCGACACTCCACATGGCATGCAGGGTTGACATACAGCGTTCTTTAATTATCCGTTCAACGGTAAATCCCTGTGAGTTTAGGCAGATATCCATCAATGAATAACCAAATCCCATAGTAAAGAGTGAGATAACTAAAGCGAGTCCTGAGTTTGCCAACCCCATACCCGCCAGACCTAAAGGCATGATTAAAATTGCAACTTGTGTCACTCGACGCGAACCAAAAGTATGTATGGCTCTTCCACCTATTTGCGCGCCAGCAACAGAGCCGAAGGTGCTGGCTAGTAAGACAAATCCGAATTCGCCATTACTTAATCCGATCGCGTCTTTGATCTCCGGAATTCTAGGAATCCACCCCATCGAGACCATACCCATGAGTAAAAACATCGTTAAAAGCGATTTACGGGCCTGCTCTGCAATCGCCACGGGGGCAGTTGCTCGTAATCTCTGCGGGCTCATAGTCGCTAACGCTAAACCATCGGAGCGTGATAATTGGGCGTGGCCGAAGATATCGTACTATCTATAAGTGGAACATATTCTCGAGCGCGCATCAGTGATGCGAGCTGCAGAAGCGATGAAATCCCTCGGTGTGCAAGGATCAATTGTGGCGCTAAGTCAGAGTGCGCGAACAGCGCAAGAGGCAGCAGATGCTCTCGGTGTAGAAGTGGGACAGATAGCCTCTTCGCTGATCTTTACATTACCTACTGGAGGTGCGCTCTTAATCATCACTAGTGGACGCCATCGCGTTGATACCAATCTCGTTGCCCAAAACTTAAAGATGGATTCACTCGGACGCGTCAACGCAGATTTCGTCAAAGAGATTTCTGGATATTCCATCGGTGGGGTGAGTCCATTAGGGTGGATTTCAAAGCCAGAGATAACCCTTATTGATGAAGCGCTCAGCGACTACGACGTGGTGTGGGCTGCTGCCGGCCATCCGCATGCAGTTTACCCAACCTCATTTACCGAATTACTTGAATGTACCGGTGCGCAGCCAATGGTTGTAGGAGAATAAAGCAATGAAATCTAGGGTGTTTGAATGGCTTGGCGTCATCACGGCTATTTTTTACTCACTCTTAGTTGCAGCAAATATTGGAGCTGAATTTATTGGCTTTTCTTTACTGCTTACATCTTCAGCACTCATCGGTATTTGGGCATATATCGGTAAACATAGAGGTATTCTCTTCCTACAGTTTTTTTACGGAGCAGCCGGAATCATTGGAATGGTTCGTTGGTTTTAAATCCTCAAGTGAAGAGAACTAGGAAGAGCCTATGGTTACTGGTAGTTGAGTATGTCTAAAGTTGTCGTTGCATACTTTTGGAAGATCGAAAAGAAAACACTCCCCTATGCCCTTGTCTCGATGGCGCGTGATCGTAGGCGTTTGAGAAAATCTCCTGGAGTTCACTTTGCAAAAATGCTAGGTACGGGTACTGGAGAGAGTTTCACACCTAGTGATGCTGATCTTTCGCGATGGGGTGCGCTCATTGTTATTGATGAAGCTCGCCTTGAATTCTTTGATGGCAATCCTGTGATTAAAGGATGGAAGGCTCGAGCATCCAATGAAGTCAGGATGACCCTTGATCCAATCGCAGCTCACGGTCTCTGGTCTGGATCTAACCCTTTTGACTGGAGCAAAACTCCTGCAGTTGATGCAAAAGTTGTAGCCATTACTCGAGCGCGCATTAAATGGCTTCAGAACTTTAGATTCTGGGCAGCGGTCCCACCGGTTTCAACCGAACTACATCAATCCCCTGGTCTTCTTACAGCTATCGGTATAGGTGAAGCCCCTATTGGATTGCAAGGGACATTCTCATTATGGGAGAACGGAAAAGCCTTAAGAGATTTTGCCTACAAGGGAAGTGCTCACCAGGGTGCAATTGAGGCGACTCATCGCTTTAACTGGTACGCCGAAGAGCTCTTTTCACGATTTGCCCTGCGCGATATGCGTGGCCAACTCTAGTAAGGCAGACTTAGCCCATGTCTATTCGAGATTTCACCCCGCGGGCAAATCATCGTCGAGGTCAATCTCAGCGTTCAAGAATTTTTCTGATTGTGGTTCTGGCTGCTGCAATTTTATTGCAAATTCCATATCCACTTCTTGCTGGCAGACCGTTAGAAATTCTTACTCTGGTCACGGTTTATTGCGGAGCAGCCGCGATGCTCGTGCACGCTTGGATGAGTTTTGGGAGTAAATTCGCTTTGACTTACATTGCAATCACAACAGTCTTTGCGCTCGTGATTGAAACAATCGGTGTGAATACTGGCTGGCCATTTGGAGTCTACGAATACAGCAGCACTCTTGGACTCTTTATTGTAGATGTGCCACTAGTTGTTCCATTTGCGTGGGCGATGATGGCCTACCCCGCATTGATTGCTGCCCGTCGCGTTGCCGGTGCCTGGGTATTTTTATACGGTGGGGCAATCTTGATGGGTTGGGATCTCTTTCTCGATCCCCAGATGGTTACTGCAGGACGCTGGACATGGGAAGTTACAGGTGCTGCATTTCCATTCGCTCCTGAAATACCATTATCAAACCCCTTTGGGTGGTTACTGTCTGGGCTAACACTGATAGCACTCCTTCACTTCATTCTTCCAACAGAGCGTCGTAAAGAAGCTCCCAGCACGTTGGCCGCCGACATCTTCTTAGGGTGGAGTCTTGTCGGTGGATTTATCTCTCAATTCTTCTTCTTTGATCGCCCAGGGTTGGCACTCTTTGCTGGGGCAATCTATGGCGCAATCCTGGCGCCATATTTCTTCAACCGCTGGCTCAATCGCGCGTAGTTGATTATGTCTCTTCTCCTTACCATCGCTCTTGGAATCAACCTCTTTCTCTTTCTCATGGCAGTTGCTAATTCATTATCGATGGTGAGGCCGCCACAGGTGGTCTCTGATCATCTAAGTTTTTCGCTGCTTATTCCCTGTCGAAATGAAGAAGAGAATGTATTGGGGTTGGTAGAAAATCTGGCTCTTATAGAACACCCTCGATGTGAAGTAATTTTCATCAATGACAATTCAACCGATCGTACGTATGAGCTCTTGCTAAATGCCACAGCCGATCATCCTGCTATGTCAGTTATCAACGCGGAACCCTTGCCACAGGATTGGCTGGGTAAACCATGGGCCTTATCGCAGGGTGTTAAGCAAGCAAAGAAGGAATTTCTTGTCACCGTCGATGCTGATGTGAGATTAACCCCTGATGCAATCTCCACAATCGATGTAATTCTGAAGCGCACCGGTGTTGATTTTTTATCACCGTATCCAGCGCAGATAGCGCTCACACTGTCAGAGCGCTTAATCCAACCACTCTTACAATGGAGCTGGATGACAACTGTTCCGTTGCGACTTGCTATCAAGAGTTCGCGCCCATCCCTTGCGGTAGCTAATGGTCAATTTTTCTTTATCAGGAGAAGTTCGCTGGCTCAGACAGGTGGATTTGAAGCGATTAAATCGAGTGTTCTTGATGATATTGATCTCGCTCGCTTACTTGTGCGCAATGGTTTTCATGGAGGTGTCTGTGATGGATCAACAGTTGCTTCCACCCGTATGTACTCAAACTTCACCGAAATTCGTGCCGGGTATGGAAAATCACTATCGCAAGGTTTTGGTGGAATAGTTGGTTCACTTGCAATCGCAACCGTCATGGCCATCTCTGGAGTGCTTCCCTTTATCTATGCGGTGTCAGGATCGACTGTTGCAACCATTGCCCTTCTACTTGTTATTGCCTCACGAATGGTCTCAGCCTTCTCTTCTCGATCACTACTGATCGACGCGCTCTTGCATCCCATCTCAACGATCATTTTTATCTATCTCCTTCTCTATTCCAATCTCTTTCGTAAGCAGATCACATGGAAGGGGCGTGCACTATGAACGCAATCACCAAAGATGTGATCGGTAAAGATGTGATCGCCAAAGATGTAATTGTTATTGGTGCAGGCATGGGTGGCATGGCAACTGCAGCGCGTCTTGCCAAGAAAGGCTACAGGGTTCGAGTCTTTGAAGCAGGCGATCGCCATGGAGGTAAGTGTCGAACCGAGTGGATTAACGGGTACGCATTTGATTCTGGACCATCTCTGCTCACTCTTCCTGCTGTCTATCGCGATTTATTTCAACGCACCGGTGATGTCCTCGGAAGAGTAGTTGAGTTGAAATCAGTTGATCCATCATTTGATTACCGATTTCATGATGGGAAAAAGGTGACGTTTGCCAATCTCTCACGGAAGAAGACGCTCGATTCGATTACATCGTCTCTCGGGGCCGAGGCCGCCACAGAGTGGGACTCGATAATGCAGCGAGCAGAGTCCATGTGGGATGTTTCACGTGGGCCATTTATCGAATCGGAGCTCACATCGATGCGATCATTACTTAAGCGTCGTTCCCTGATTCGTGACATGAGAATTATCGCTCCTTGGAGATCTATCCGTGGGTTAAAGATCAAAAGCCCGCATTTGCAAAAGATTTTAGATCGATATGCCACATATAGCGGATCAGATCCACGAACCGCGCCGGCTGTTCTTTCATCCATTGCCTTCGTTGAAGAAGCCTTTGGCGCATGGCACATCACTGGCGGTATCGGAAAACTGGCAGATGCTCTTTACCAAAGATGTCTCGATCGTGGTGTTACCTTCGAGTTCAATACACCAGTCACGCAGATTAATCACAAAAAAGGTGCTGTAAGTGGAGTCTTGCTGGGCGATGGCAGGACAATCAACGCAACAACTATCGTTGCAAATAGTGATACTGGACTTATCTACTCGAAGTTGATTAAGAGCCCACCCCGTGCCGTTCGTCGAGCTAAACGGAAGATCCAAAGAATGGAACCTTCTCTTGCTGGATTCTCACTTCTTCTCGGACTTAAGCCATCTATCGATACTCCGCTTGAACATCACACCATACTTTTCCCGGAAAATTACGATGACGAATTTGACGCGATTTTCAATAAGAAGGTTCCTGTCGAAGAGCCAACGATCTATATCTGCGCTCCACATGATCCGACTATGGTGAGTAAGGCTGGACATGAAGCATGGTTTGTTTTAGTTAATGCACCCAGACATGGCGCAGACTCTTTTGACTGGAGTGATCGCACTTTTGCGCAAAAGTATGCTCAGAAAATCATCGACCTCATTGAATCTCGAGGAATTGCAGTTCGTGAACGCCTTGAATTATTGGAGATCCGAACCCCTGCTGATTTAGAGAAAAGTGTGATGGCGCCCGGTGGTTCAATTTACGGAACTTCTAGCAATGGTGCTCGTAGCGCATTCAATCGTGCAAAGAACCGAAGCCCTCTCAAGGGTCTCTTCTGCGTAGGTGGATCGGCCCATCCTGGCGGTGGACTTCCACTCGTAGGACTCAGCGCTGAGATTGTGGCGCAGGCAATTATTGAACGAGATACCCTCGGGCAGCCCTCATCACTTGATAGACACTAAAGAGAGCCATCACTGTAAAGATATAGATAGCAATTGGGGCGGAGGAGAACTCAAGTAAATTAAGAACCATAAAGATTGCAATGGCACTGGCTCGTACGGGTCTTTCTGCAATAGTGACAACACCAATCTGTTCGTAGCCAAGTGAAGCCATACGTGCGCGCGCATACTCTTGGGTAAGAGCAAGAGTAAAGAGGGCTAAGCAAATCTCTGCCGGAATCCCCCACTGATAAAGAGCGATAAACCAGAGCGCTTCAGTGATCCGATCTGCTATTGAATCTGCGATTGCGCCCATTTTACTATTGCGCCCACCAACGATGGCAACGCTTCCATCGACCCCGTCACAGATAAGTGAGAGGATTAAAAAGATGAGGGCGATGATTGTTGTTGGATAAAATAGCGCTGCTGCTGCGAAGAGAATCCCTCCCAGGGTAAGCATGTTGGGAGAAACGCGTAGAAAATTAAGTACTCGAGCAATTCCGTAAGAAATAGTCAGCCAACCTTTAACAATGCCTGAGACGTCGGCTTCTAGATGAAGCTTCGACCATACTCTGAAAAATTCCTCACGTTTCATTTTCTAGCGCCGATCTTGTAGAGATGTAAAGATCTCACTTGTGGCAGTCGAGCTATTCATTGTATAAAAATGAATTCCAGGTGCGCCTGCATCAATAAGATCGTTGCAAAGATCTAGTGCAATCTCGACTCCAAGCTTACGGACATCATCTGGATTATCCTCAACCGCTGCAAACCGCGCGGCTATCGATTCTGGAATCGGAGTTCCGCCAAGTTCTGCCATCTTCGTGAGCAGTTTTACATTGGTGACAGGTAATACTCCAGCAATAATTGGCAGCGCCGAACCGCGAGATTCTAGGGTGTCAACTAAGCGTTTCCATTTATCGATATCGAAAAAAAATTGAGTGGTTGCAAATGATGCACCCAGAGATTCTTTTCGAAGCAATACATCAATATCCTTATTGAAATCTCCGCCAGAGTTTGGATGTCCGTCAGGAAATGCTGCAACACCAATTGTAAAATCTCCATTCTCTTGAGCAAGTGTGATTAATTCATCAGCATGCGTGAGTCCACCATCCACCGGCGTCCATGGAGCGCGGGGTCCACCTACTGGATCTCCACGAAGTGCCAAAATACTTTTTATTCCGGCATCGGTGTAGCGATCTAAGATTTCAATAAGCTCTGTCCGCGTTGAACCAACGCAGGTCAGATGCGCAAGAGTTGGAATCTTGGTGCGAGCTGTGATCTCTGAAGTGATACGTATCGTTCGGTCTCGAGTTCCACCCCCTGCACCGTAGGTTACGGCGACGAAATCAGGGGTGTGATGTGCCAGAGTTTCTAAAGCCTGCCACAGTCGATCCTCCCCAGCGCGATCTTTAGGTGGAAAAAACTCAAATGAGTACATAGTCTTTTCAGGTCGGATCCTCACGTCATCAGGGTACCGTTGCCCCCGTGAATAGTCAGGTTATGGATGAACTTGTATCGGTACGTGAACAAGTGCAGGCAGCCTTGGCGTCATACCTTGCCGATGCGCGGGTACATCTAACAACTATTGGTTCGCAGCTAGCACCTGTCTGCGATGGGTTAGAAGAGTTCATTCTTGATGGCGGAAAACGATTGCGCCCACTCTTTGCATATGCAGGCCACAGAGCAGCGGGCAAAGTTGTAGGGACACACGAGATTAAGGCATTTGCAAGCCTTGAATTCTTACAAGCCTGTGCTCTGATACACGATGATCTTATGGACGCCTCCGATACTCGCCGCGGAAAACCCGCAATTCATCGACGTTTTGAAAACCTCCATCAGGAACACGCACTGGCTGGACTATCGGAGGAATTTGGCGCTGCCGCTGCCATTCTCTTAGGTGATCTTGCGCTGGTGCAATCCGATCATATGCTCCATACATCCGGCATCTCATCACCACAATTATTAAGTGCGCTAGAAATACATGATGAGATGAGAATCGAACTTATGGCCGGGCAGTATCTTGACGTTCGTGAGGCGGGTGAGAAAAGTTTTAGCGTAGAGCGATCTCTACGCATCGCACGATTTAAATCTGGAAAATACAGTATTGAGCGCCCGCTCCACCTGGGTGCCGCGATTGCTCTGAGTAACTCGAGCAAAGATAACCCGCTCAATTGGAAGTTATCAGAGTACGGGCTCCCTCTCGGTGAGGCATTTCAGTTACGTGATGATCTCTTGGGGATATTTGGTGATCCAGCTATCACGGGAAAACCTGCCGGAGATGACCTGCGTGAAGGAAAACGTACAGTCCTCATGGCGATGGCGATGGAGCGAACCACCGATGCTGGGCGGGATAAGCTCAAATCCTATCTCGGGCGGCCTGATCTGTCTCATGAGATCATTGAGGTACTTCGGGGCATCATCATAGAAAGTGGCGCTGTAGAAAGTGTTGAAGGTTTAATTGAGAAATTAACGTATGACGCTTTGCAGGCAGCGAAATCTCATGAGATTGCACCTGATTCCCAAGAATTGTTATCAGCACTTGCAGCTAGTGCAACTGCGCGAAAGAGTTAGGAACCGCCATGGTTGCACGCATTAAGGGACCGACAGATCATGTCGTTGTTGTTGGCGCTGGTCTTGCTGGCTTAAGTGCTGCGCTACGCCTTGCCGGTGCGGGACGCAAGGTGACAGTCCTAGAACGCGAAAGCGTTCCCGGTGGTCGCAATGGGCTCCTTAAAAAAGATGGGTATGCCTTCGACACTGGTCCTTCAGTTCTGACTATGCCCTCTCTCATTCAAGATGCATTTTCATGTGTCGGTGAAGATATGAAAGATTGGCTGGAATTAACACCGGTCAAGCCTCTCTATCGCGCCTTTTATCATGATGGAAGCGTGATTGATGTACATGCAAATACGGCAGAGATGGAAGAGGAGATTAGGCGAACAGTAAGTGCTGAAGAAGCACTTGGGTATCGTCGCTATGTAGATTTTGTCACGAAGCTATATAAGTATGAGATGAATGATTTTATTGATCGAAATATTGATTCCCCCTTTAACTTGCTTACACCAAATCTTGCTCGACTTATTGCACTCGGTGGATTTAGGAAGCTTTCACCAAAGGTTAATCAATTTCTTAAAGACCCTCGCCTACAAAAGGTGTACTCATTCCAAGCCATGTATGCCGGAGTGAGCCCCCAACAAGCACTTGCTATCTATGCAGTTATTGCCTACATGGATTCCGTTAACGGTGTCTTCTTTCCTAAAGGTGGAATGCACGCAGTCCCCCGTGCACTGGCGGCAGCGGCCGAAAAGCATGGAGTGACCTTTAAGTACGACACAGAGGTCACCGGCGTAGATGTTGTAAATTCACGTGCTCGCGCCGTTACAACTGCAACGGGTGAACGTTATGAATGTGATGCCCTAGTGATGAACCCAGATTTACCTGTTGTCTGGCGCGATCTTCTAGGTAAAACTCCGCTGAATATCAAGCGTCTTAAGTATTCGCCTTCCTGTGTGACTTTACTCGTTGGGTCCTCAAAGAAATATGAGCACACCGCTCATCACAATATTCACTTTGGGCAATCCTGGGATGGCGTATTTGATGAATTAATAAAAAAGAAAGTCTTAATGACAGACCCGTCAGTACTTGTCACGATTCAAAGCAAGGACGACCCATCCCTAGCTCCTGCCGGAAAAGAGTCGTATTACATTCTCTATCCCACCCCTAACCTTGATGCCGACATTGATTGGAAAAAACAGGCTGGTCCATACCGTGATCACATGGTAAAAACTCTAGAAGATCGTGGCTATACCGATTTCAGCGCTGGCATTGAGACTGAAGTAATGACAACACCACTTGATTGGCAAGATCAAGGAATGGAGCGCGGAGCACCTTTTGCAAGTGCACACACATTTTTCCAAACCGGACCGTTTCGACCACGTAACATCGCTGCCGGATTTGAAAATATTGTCTTTGCTGGATCTGGAACTCAGCCAGGAGTGGGAGTTCCCATGGTTTTGATCTCAGGACGCCTTGCCGCCGAGCGAATCGTCGGACCTGTTAGGTAATGAACGAGTTAGATGCTGCAGGGATCTTTGATTCTGCCTTGCGGGCATCGTATAGTGAATGCAAGAGGCTGAACTCGTTACATGGAAAAACGTATTACCTTGCGACTTTATTGTTGCCAAAGGGAAAACGGCCATTTGTTCATGCGCTCTATGGTTTTGCTCGGTATGCCGATGAAATCGTTGACGATTTAGCATCAACACTTACCCCTGAGGAGAAAGCAGAGGCACTCAATACATGGAGCTCTGGCGTCCTCAATGACCTAGCAATTGGTAAAAGCCACGATGCTGTAGGGGCTGCCCTGGTTGATACCGTTAAGCGCTTTGATATCCCCCATCAGCACTTTGTTGATTTCCTTCACTCAATGGAGATGGATTTAACGGTGAGCACATATGCCTCATATAAAGATTTGAGCGAATATGTTTATGGCTCAGCTGCAGTAATTGGCCTGCAAATGGTTCCAATTCTTGGACCTCTCTCCGAAGAGGCTTACCCACCTGCGGAAAAGCTTGGTATCGCCTTCCAATTGGCCAATTTCATTAGAGATGTTGCCGAAGATCTTGATCGAGGGCGTATCTATTTACCTCTTGAAGAACTCGCTGCCGATGGTGTTGATCAAGAGATGCTCAATGCACGCAGATTAACCCCCGAAATAGTTCGTGCCCTCAAGTTTCAAATTGCCAGAGTGCGGGAACTGCAGAGAGAAGCTGCTCCCGGGATTGATTTACTGCACCCCACAAGCAGACCCTGTATTCGAGCCGCGAGTGAGCTTTACTGCGGAATCGTTGATGAAGTGGAAGCTATCGGCTATGACATCTTCAATAAGCGGGCACAAACTTCTAAGGCGCGCCGAATTCGTGTTGCAGGAAGAGCATATCGACATGCACTTTCTGCTCGGCGTGCGCTAGACTAAAAACGCGGGAGCACATGCGCTTGTTACAGGCGCTGCTGAGAGGATCTCAACGTGAGATCGACCGCTGGACCCGTCCGGTAATGCGGATGCGGAAAGGAATCACTTATGTCTACCCTAGAAATCATTGCAGCAACTGTCTCATTCATCGCAGTCTCTCTCGGAGTTACCGGAAAACGTATTACCTGGCCGTTCTGGGTAATGGGAAGCGCGCTCTATGGAATCTTCTTCTTCCAATCTGAGTACTTTGCTAGCGCAGTGCTACAGATTGTCTTTATCGCAGCGGCGATTGCGGGTTGGTTTGGCTGGGGTAAGAAAGGTGCGGTACCTGGACGCCTCAAGAACTCTTATCGCCTTTATTCACTACTAGGTATCGCTGTACTCACTCTTCTTCTTGGACCAGTACTTGAACGTGTCGGTGCGGCCGCCACATATGCCGATGCTGTGCTTCTCTTCGCATCTATCACCGCACAGATGTTAATGGTCTACCAAAAGTATGAGGCATGGCCAATGTGGCTTGTTATCAATGTTGGATATACAACGCTTTTCTATTCGCAAGAGCTCTTTCTTACCGCTGCTCTTTACTTGGTTTTCACAGTTGTTGCGGCGGTCGGGTGGAGGCAGTGGTATGGAACTTATCGCAGCACTCGCTGATATTTGTAAGTCATCCGATCAGCCCATCATCGCAATTGATGGGCCGGCTGGAGCGGGGAAAACAACTCTTGCTACAACACTTTCCCTTGCCCTAGCTAAGGAATTCACGATTACGGTCATACATATGGATGATCTGTATGCCGGGTGGGATGGTGCGCTTGGTAAATCACTTACTGATTCTTTAACCTGGATCACAAGTTGCCACAAAGTAAAGAAGGATCTGATCTTCGCGCCATTTAATTGGGTTCAGAACAACTTTGATCCACCGCGCCGTTGTGCGAGCACATCGCTATTGATCCTAGAAGGTGTGGGTAGCTCACAAGTGGCAGTTGAAGAGTTCCTCTCAACATCGATCTGGATCGATCTTGATCCAATTATTGGATTCCAGCGCGTGATAGAGCGCGATGGCGAGCAGATTTCAGAGTCGATGAAGGGCTGGCTTGATCGTCAAGGGCAACACTTCGCTAATGATCGAACGAAAGAGCGCTCTGAATTCATCCTTTCAACATAAAATTCACTCATGTCTGATCTCACTGGCCATCTCATTGATGGGCGTTATCAACTCCTCAGCCAGATGGGCTCAGGAGGAATGGCTACGATCTATGAAGCTCTCGACACTCGACTTGATCGTCGAGTTGCGGTCAAAATCATGCACTCACACCTGGCTCAAGATGAGCAATTTGTCGAACGTTTTATTCGTGAGGCTAAGGCTGCTGCTGCGCTGAGCCATCCCAATATTGTTTCCGTTCAAGATCAAGGGTGGAATCAGAGCGGAGTACCTGCTGTCTTTATTGTGATGGAGATGGTCGCTGGACATACGCTGCGAGAGTATTTGACGGAGCGCGGAAGTATTCCAATTGCAGATGGAATTAAGTTCCTGCTTCCAGTCCTTAGCGCACTCGGAGCTGCACATAAATTAGGTATCGTTCATCGTGATGTGAAACCTGAAAATATTCTCGTCTCTAAAGAAGGCCGAATAAAGATTGCCGACTTTGGATTAGCAAAGGGTGCTCTCATTGGAAGCACCATGACTGCTGAGTCAAGTGTGATTTTGGGCAGCGTCTCTTATCTTTCTCCAGAACAAGTATCACGGGGAATTGCAGATTCTCGAAGTGATGTGTATTCGGCAGCGATCACTGCTTTTGAAATATTCACCGGCACTAAACCATTTGAAGGTGATGAACCAATTCAGATTGCCTTTATGCATGTGAACTCCCAAGTTCCTCGAATCAGTTCACTCGTCGAAAATGTTCCTCAAGCACTCGATGACCTTATCTATCGCGCAACACGTGTAGATCCTGATCAGCGTCCACGCGATGCTCAGGAGTTTCACTCTGAGCTACTAGCTATTTCACACTCCCTTAATCCTGCAGGCCCTCAGCTAAGCCTGGAACTAGACATTCCCATTGCACCAATGCGAGAGAAAAGTAAGAAGCGTTCTGAAAAACTTCCTCCACCTGTGCCGATCTCAACGAGTCAAGAGACCACGGATCAGGTGAATGCTCGAAGAAAAGTCAGCAATCGAGTTAAACGTAATCGTTTGATTGCAGCTGGCTTAACTCTTATCCTTGCACTTACCGGCTGGTGGGTTCTGGCCGGACCTGGAGCTTCAGTAAAATTCCCCTCTGTTGTAGGTGCCAACGTCGAACAAGCCAAAACGACACTCGTTGCACTTGGTTTGCAAACCACAATCGTCGAAGAGCGTTTTGATGAGGAGATTCCGAAGGGTCGAGTTATCTCAACGCAACCCACAGCTGGAGATTCGATAGCTCCGGGTGGCCTCGTCTCACTGACAGTTTCCAAAGGTGCAGAGCGGTATACCGTGCCCTCGCTCCGAAAGATCACAACTGAAGCTGCTACGAACTTGCTCGCCAAAACGCCGTTGCGAATAGGTGATATCACAGAAGTCTTTAACTCCAAGGTGGCGAAAGGATTGATTATCTCTTCAACACCAAAGGCGGGAATTCAAGTAAAGCGAGATACCCTCGTAGATCTTGTTGTAAGTAAGGGTGTTGAAACATTTAACCTAGTCTCTTACGTTGGCAAAAACGGTGAGCAGGCGCTGAACGAGTTAACTAGCGCAGGTTTTGATGTAACGCCGACTTATATCTATGACGAAGTAGTGATGCCTGGTGAAGTGATTTCCCAGAAGCCGGTGGCTGGTGTGGCACTGCCCGCAGGTGCTGGCGTCGAAATATTTATTTCCCAAGGTTCAGCCTTTGTCTTTATCCCAAATGTTTTGCGATATACCCAAAAGAGAGCTGTAGCGGTTCTAGAAGATTTAGGACTAGTCGTTGCCAAACCTATAAAGAAGGTGACAAAAACCTCAAAGGTGGTTATCGGTATCAATCCCAAGGTAGATACCAAGGTCAAACGTGGAACAATGGTGACTCTCACAGTAGGGTGAGCCAGTGCCTTCTCAATCTCGCCCACGTATCGGCGCCCACACCCCAACTAGTGGTGGAATGGCAAAGCGTTCCATTGAATATGCACGTATTACAGAAGCTGAAGCTATTCAAGTATTTACATCCAATCCGCGTGGTTGGGCAATGCCTGAGACAAACCATGAAGCAGATGTGCTCTTTCGGGAACGTGCAGAAGAACTAGATCTTGAAGTCTATGTGCACGCTCCTTTCTTGATTAATTTAGGTTCACCTACCGAGGGAACCTATAAAAATTCATTAACCTCGACGCAGTATTCACTTAAGCGGGGAAAAGAAATTGGGGCGCTCGGAGTCGTAGTCCACACTGGCTCTGCTGTGAATGAAGATTTTATTGAGAGCGCATGGAAGCAAATTCATGAAGGAATGATGCCAATTCTGAATGAGCTCACCGCGGATGCCCCATATCTATTGCTCGAGCCAACAGCAGGTCAAGGCCAATCTCTTGTGAAGCGCTTGGAAGATCTTGAACACTACTTAAAGGCGTTGGAATACCATCCTAAAGTTGGAATATGTCTTGATACCTGCCATGTCTTTGCAGCGGGCCATGACATAGCAGCTAAAGGTGGAATGAAAGAGACCCTTGATCTCTTAGTTGAAGTCGCAGGGGCCGAGCGTATTCAACTGATTCATGCAAATGATTCCATGGATGTATGTGGGGCTCTCAAGGATCGCCACCAGAATATTGGTGAAGGATTTATTGGCATCGATCCATTTAAGGAATTGCTGGCTCACCCTGCAGTTCTTAACGCACCTCTCATTTTAGAGACTCCAGGCATGGAGCCTGAACATGGAAAAGAGATCGCTCTACTGAAGAAGTTGCGCAAAGGGTAGGTTTTGCTATGTTGACAAGTAGCGCTAATCGCCTGCGCCTGGCACCGGTTGCTTTGATTTCTCTGGCAGCTGCTTGGGGTCTTGCCTTTGTTATTATGAAAGATTCGATCGAACGACAGAGCGTCAATAGTTTTTTATTCACACGCTTTGGAATTGCCACACTTGTTTTATTGGCTTTACGTCCCATGATTTTTCGCCTGATAACAAAAGAGCTCTTCACAAAAGGTTTTCTAGCAGGACTATTACTTGGCGCTGGTTTTATTCTGCAAACTGAAGGACTAGCCCGAACCGATGCGGGAATCACAGGATTTATCACCGGACTTTACGTTGTTGCTACCCCACTGATTTCCGCTCTTTTTCTCAAAAAGAAGATCACACTCTTCACCTGGGGATGCGTGGGTCTGGCAACTGTTGGTCTGGCACTTCTATCCCTACGTGGATGGGCTATGGGCTTTGGGGAATTTCTGGTGCTCCTCTGCGCCATTGCCTTTGCATCTCATATTGTGGCTCTTGGCCAATGGAGCGCTGGAAGAGATGTCTATGCGATGACAATCGTTCAACTTTTTGCGGTAACGGTGCTGACCGGAAGCTTCGCATTTGTTGAGGGGTATCAGGCTCCTCCTGATAATAATGTGTGGGCAGTTGTCTTTTTCACTGCGATAGTTGCGACAGCGCTAGGTTTCATTATTCAGACCTGGGCCCAGGCACATATCGAACCAACAAAAGTTGCCGTGATTTTGACGCTGGAAGTTGTATTTGCCGCTTTCTTTGCAATCACAATTGGCCGTGAAAGCATGACACCGCAAGTACTTCTTGGTGGAGTTATATTATTGATCTCTATGTACCTCATCGTCATTAAAGAGCCATCCCAATGATTGATCTACGTTCAGATACCGTCACTACACCATCGAAACCGATGCGTGATGTCATAGCAGGTGCTGGAGTAGGCGATGATGTTTACGGTGATGACCCTACAGTTAATGCACTCGAAGAACGTATCGCAGCGCTCTTTGGAAAGGAGGCAGGGCTCTTTACACCTACTGGGTCTCTAGCAAATCAATTAATGATGCGCAGCCTTGTGCAGCCTGGCCAAGAAATTCTGGCAGAGGTTAATTCTCATGTTGTCCGGGCAGAGCTGGGGGCGGCTGCGACATTTTCTGGAATCACAACACGAACATGGCAAGCATCTTTTGGTCTACTGAACCCAGACCAACCACTTGAAATTGCAACACCCAACGCGGGTCCCTATCTTGTATCAACGGCTGCTATTGCAATTGAAAATACACATAACTTTGGTGGCGGCACTGTTCAGCCAATCGATCACATAAAAGAGCTCTATGAAGGTGCGCAGAGCCGCGGGATAGCAATCCATCTTGATGGTGCACGAATTTGGAATGCCCATATTGCAAGCGGTGTAGGACTTACTGAATATGGCAAGTATGCCGACACGATAAGTGTCTGCTTCTCTAAAGGGTTGGGCGCTCCGATCGGTTCGATGGCGCTATCAAGTAAAGAACGAATCGACTCGGCGCGTGTGTGGCGTAAGCGTTATGGCGCAGGGATGCGACAGGTTGGAATTCTCGCAGCGGCTGCAGATTATGCGGTAACCCATCATCTGCAGGATCTTGCCCATGATCATCGTCGCGCAAAATCACTAGCCACTGCTATCGCTTCTATCAATTCTTCTATTATCGATCCTCTAACAGTCCACACAAATATTGTTGGGTTAAACCTCAAGGTATTGGGCATAACCGCCACCGAACTTGCCGATCGCACCAAAGGTAAAGGGTTGCTTATAGGCGCACTTGGCACACACTTTGCACGTCTTGTCACTCATCGAGATTTTGATGACACGCAATGTGATGAGGCGATAGATATCTTATTGAACTCCCTCGTGGCGTAAGAGCCAGAGTTTCTTATTTACTCCGTAGGCATAGTTACCTAGATCTCCGCCAGTTTTAATGATTCGGTGACATGGCACAACGAGGACAATTGCATTCTTAGCACATGCGCTGCCAGCTGCACGTACCGCCTTTGGACTTCCTGCCTTTTCGGCCAATTGTGAATACGAGATGACTTTTCCTGCTTGCACTTTTCTCATAGATTTCCAAGCAGCCTGTGAGAACACTCCCCCAGGTTGGCTTACCTTGATTGCACTAAATGCAGTGAGATCCCCTGCGAAATAATCAGCGATAAGTGGTGAGATACCTGGAATCTTTTTCACGAGCTTACTTTCTGATCCCACATATATGTGATCTAAAGCATCTTTGAGCGCTCTGACCGAGGAGAAATTCGCACCTAGAAGAATGTCACCGTCGGCGATGAGATTAAGCATACCGATGGGGGTCTTCAGTGATGCAATCTGTAGTGCCATGATTTGATCTTTAGCGATCACGCAGCATTTCAGCGACAAGGAATGCTAGTTCGAGTGATTGAGAATGATTCAACCGAGGATCACATGCACTTTCATAACGAGAGGCAAGATCTGACTCGGAAATCTTTTCTCCACCGCCAAGGCATTCTGTGACGTCATCACCGGTAAGTTCGATATGGATGCCACCTGGGTGGGTTCCTAGCGATTTATGAACCTCGAAGAATCCCTTGACTTCATCCATCACATCATCGAATTGGCGAGTTTTATATCCTGTTGCAGTCTCAAAAGTATTTCCGTGCATGGGATCGCAGACCCAGAGGACTTGAGCACCTGATTTGGTGACACCATCCACCAGAGCTGGAAGTGACTCACGAATCTTTCCAGCACCCATGCGCGTGATAAATGTTAAGCGACCTGGTTCGCGATTGGGATCAAGGCGATCAATAAGTCGAAGTGCATCATCAACGGTTGATTTTGGACCAAGTTTGACACCGATTGGATTTGTAATCTTCGATGCAAAATCCACATGAGCCCCATCTAATTGGCGAGTTCGCTCACCAATCCAGAGGAAGTGCGCTGAAACGTCATAAGGATTTCCAGTACGAGAATCAATGCGGGTCAGTGACTTCTCGTACTCAAGAATGAGCGCTTCGTGACTTGAGTAAAAATCTACGCTCTTAAATGATTCAGGATCTACTCCTGCAGATTTCATAAAGCTCAGAGCGCGGTCGATCTCTTTTGCCATTGCGTCATAGCGATCGCCCACACTGGAATCACGGATAAATCCTTTATTCCACTCGTGTACGCGTCGAAGATCGGCGAACCCGCCTTGAGTAAATGCACGAACTAGGTTCAAGGTTGCCGCCGATGTGTTGTAGACATCTACAAGTCGTTGCGGATTAGGGGTACGCGCACTTTCGGTAAACTCAAGATCGTTAACCGCGTCGCCGCGGTAGGCGGGAAGTGTGATTTCCCCACGTGTTTCGAAATCATTCGATCGTGGCTTGGCAAACTGCCCAGCCATTCGGCCAACCTTTACGACAGGAATGCTTGAGTAGTACTGCAAAACAGCAGCCATCTGAAGAATAGTCTTGATTCGATTGCGAATTGAGTCAGCAGTTGCGGCAGCAAATGTTTCAGCGCAATCTCCACCCTGAAGCCAGAAAGCATTTCCGCTAGCAGCTTGTGCAATTTTCGCCTTGAGATCATCGCACTCACCAGCAAAGACGAGCGGTGGAAGAGCTTTTAACTTTGTGACAGCTGCCTGAACCGGTGCACCGTCTCTTCCTCCTGGCCATTGCGGTTGTTGGGCAGCCACAAGGCTTTCATCGAAAAGTGAATCAAGTGAGGTCATCATGGTCCTAAGGATAGAAGGTAGGGTGGAGTTCTCGTATAAGAATTAGCCGAAGAAGATTTCAGACTCTGCATATCGCTCAATAGGAACTGTCTTGAGTTTTTCAGTCGCTGTTGCAAGGGGTACTCGGACTATATCGGTGCCATGCAGCGCCACCATAACGCCCCAATCCCCTTCGGATGCAGCGGTGATCGCCTGTAATCCGAAACGGGTGGCAAGCACGCGGTCGAATGCAGTCGGAGTGCCACCCCGTTGAATGTGACCAAGAACAGATGTTCGCGCCTCTTTGCCAGTCTTGCCTTCGATCTGTCCGGCCAGCCATTCACCGATTCCCGCTAACTTTACATGGCCAAAGGCATCGAGTTCACCGTCTTTAATCATCATGTCGCCATCTTGAGGAATCGCACCTTCAGCAATAACAATAATTGGTGCATACGAGGATTTAAAACGAGACTCAACCCATTCACAGACCTTATCGACTGAGAATTTCAGCTCTGGAATCAGAATGCATGATGCCCCTCCTGCAATTCCGGCGTGAAGTGCGATCCAACCAGCATGACGTCCCATCACTTCAACAATGAGTGCACGGTGATGTGACTCAGCGGTGGTATGAAGTCGGTCAATTGCTTCAACAGCAACATTGACTGCGGTATCAAATCCAAATGTGTAGTCAGTGTTATTGAGATCGTTATCGATTGTCTTTGGTACACCGATTACTTTGACTCCAAGTGCATGAAGTTTTGTCGCAACGCCAAGGGTGTCTTCTCCACCAATTGCTATCAGTGCATCTATTCCTTGATCTGCCAGGTTTGCCTTAATTCGCTCAATGCCGTTATCAATCCTAAATGGATTTGTACGTGATGTGCCAAGGATCGTGCCGCCTCGAGGCAAAATGCCACGCGTTGTTTCCAGCGTAAGCTCCATTGTGTAATTTTCCAATGGGCCTTTCCAGCCATCTCTAAAGCCAACAAATTCGTGGCCATATTCCTTGACGCCTTTTCTGACCACGGCGCGAATAACCGCGTTAAGTCCTGGGCAATCGCCACCGCCTGTAAGCACACCAATACGCATTTGCATTTACTCCAAGAGTTAAAAACCGGCTTATTGCTAAGCCAAAGAGTGGTCAACGTTGACGTGCACAGTCTAGCCTTGCCTCATGGCCAATCAAATCGTCGCAGGCGTAGATTCCTCGACCCAGTCTGTAAAAGTCGTCATTCGTAAGGCAGACACTGGTGAGTTAGTGCGTCAGGGGCGAGCAGCCCATCCTGATGGAACCGAAGTTGATCCACTCCATTGGAAGAATGCAATTGATATTGCGGTAAAAGATGCGGGTGGAATTGACGATGTCGCTGCTATATCAATCGGCGGACAACAACATGGAATGGTCGCGCTAGATGAATCAGGCCAGGTGATCCGCCCCGCACTTCTTTGGAACGATACGCGATCGGCAACACAAGCAGATTCACTCAATTCAGAAGTGGGTGGACAGGAGTCGATGGCACAAGCAGTTGGTTCTGTCCTTGTTGCCTCATTTACCGCCTCAAAGATTCGCTGGATGGCTGAGCATGAAAAGTTGAATGCTGATCGAGTTCAAGCAATCGCGCTCCCCCACGATTGGTTATCGTGGCAGCTACAGGGTGGAAGAGATTTTTCTCAGCTATTTACAGATCGTAGCGATGCTTCTGGCACTGGATATTTTGATCCAACTACTTCTACATACCGTCGAGATATTCTCGCCCGCGCACTTTTATCTAATCGAGAAATCCTCTTGCCAAAAATCGCAGAGCCGTCAGTATTTGCAGGCACAACCAGTCAAGGAATTCCATTAGCTGCAGGTGCCGGAGATAATGCGGCAGCAGCCCTTGGTGTTCAGGCTGAACCTGGTGATGTCGTGATTTCACTCGGCACTAGCGGGACTGCCTTCGCTGTCTCCACAACTCCAACACACGATGCCAGTGGAGCAGTTGCCGGGTTTGCAGATGCAACCGGTCGATTCTTACCTCTTGTATGCACACTTAATGCGGCGAGAATTTTTGATGCAGCAACTTCTATTCTTGGTAAAACTCACGATGAAGTTGGAGCACTAGCGCTTTCGACGACGCCCGGTGCACATGGACTTTCACTCCTTCCTTACTTCGAAGGTGAGCGCACACCGAATCGCCCTGATGCCACAGGTGTCTTTTCTGGAATGACTCTCACTAATTCGAATCCAGCTGATATTGCACGTGCCATGATCGAAGGAATGTTGGCGGGATTAGCCGATGCTGTGCAATCACTGATTGACCTTGGCGTTGATGTGAAGAGAATTCTTATCATTGGTGGGGCGGCAAAAAATCCAGCAGTGGGACATATTGCATCCGCTCTCTTTGGTCGACCTGTTCTCATTCCGCCTGCCGGAGAATATGTCGCTGATGGCACAGCACGTCAGGCAGCGTGGGCACTTCTTGCAACACCTTCTGCGCCACTCTGGAATCTAGGTAAAGCCACACTTATTCACGCTGAGCCAACACCGCATGTTCTTGAACAGTATCGAATTCTGCGCGATGCAACACTGCATTGGTAATTCTCACCCCATCTTCTGAAGTATTGGTAGGCGCTAGTATCAGCCTCTACCGCAGCGAGCTCTTTATGCAGTTGCCCAAATAAAAGGATCCCACCCACAATGTCACGCAAGAGCGCTCTGATCTTTATCCTCGTTGGCATTTTATGGGGGGTCCCATATCTCTTTATCAAGGTAGCCGTTGATGAAACAAATGGATATCCCCCTGCAATAGTCGTATTCGGTCGTGTATTTATCGGCGCACTCATCCTTATTCCTTTAGCAATTCGTGATAAATCTATTTTTGCTGCACTCAAGGGAATTAAATATGTAGCCTTCTACGCACTCCTCGAGATGATCATTCCCTGGCTTCTTATTGGTACAGCTGAGCAGAAAATTTCTTCAGGCTTAGCAGGACTCCTGATTGCATCTGTTCCTATTTGGTCAACGCTCATTACGTACTTTCAAGGCGATAAAGAGGCGCTAAAGTTTAATCGTCTACTCGGGATTGGGATTGGTTTCGTTGGCGTTGTTTTGATTGTTGGAATCGAGAGCATTACTGGATCCTCAGATTCACTCTCAATTATGATGGTTCTTGTGGCAGCTTTTGCCTACGCCTACGCAATTATTATGATTCGTGAAAAACTTCCAGATGTCTCAGGAATTGCCATCAACGCTGTTGCAATGGGAATAACGACAATTTTCTATCTTCCGTTCACGATTGCGCTATGGCCTGATTACGCGATTGCCACTGAGGCAACGCTTTCAGTAATCGCACTCGGAGTCTTCTCTACCGGTATTGCATTTGCGATCTTCTTTACCCTTATTGAGGAGATCGGACCAACCCGCGCATCAGTGGTGACATATTGGAATACTGCAATAGCTGTAATTCTTGGCGTCATTATTCTTAATGAAGAACTAACCATTGGAATTCGGGTAGGACTACCACTTGTGATGATCGGCTCATATCTGGTCAATCGTCGCGAAAAGGTATAAAACTTACTTCTCGGAGAAACCCAGACGTTCTAGTAACTTCGGGTCACGTTGCCATTCCTTTGATACTTTGACATGCAGGCCAAGGAAAATTCGTGCCCCAAGCTCACGTTCGATATCTGCCCGTGCACGCATACCAATATCTTTTAGCTGCTGACCTTGATGCCCTAGCAAAATTCCTGTCTGTGAATCTCGCTCAACATGGATCGTTGCATGGATATCAAAAAAGGGACGGGATCCCTTCTCTTCTCGCTCAGACATCTCATCTATGGTGACCATAATGGAGTGAGGAAGTTCTTCTCGAGCATCTCGTAGCGCGGCCTCGCGAACTAGCTCACAGATCAACTGTTCAATGTTCTGGTCGCTCTTCATATCAGTGGGGTAAAAAGCTGGCCCTGTTGGTAAATTTCTTGAGATCAGTGTCGCAAGTAGATCGATCTGATCGTGAATAGCAGCTGAGATCGGAACGATTTCATTCCACGTAAATCCCAGAGCAAGTTCATTAATTCCGAGCAGGCGTGCCGCGATGTTCTTCTTCGAAACCAGGTCCGTCTTTGTCACCAGTGCAAACTTCTTGGCGCGCGGATATTTAGCTATCTCTTGTGCGAGGAAAACATCTCCAGCCCCAGAGGTCTCATCTGCCGGCAAGCACATAAGAATAATGTCGACAGAGTCTAGGCTTTCGCTGACAACAGCGTTGAGGCGATGACCAAGAAGTGTCTTTGGCTTATGTATTCCCGGGGTGTCAACTAGAACAGCCTGGAAATCATCACCATTGATGAGTCCGCGAATAGCGTGTCGGGTCGTGTTGGGATGCGGAGATGTAATCGCAATCTTTGAACCGACGAGGGCATTAATGAGAGTTGATTTACCAGTATTCGGGCGGCCAACAATGGCTACGAAGCCCGAACGAAATTCACTCATAGGAATATTCTCCCATCAGCGTGAGGCATTTACCTAAACGAGTCCTCTAGTGACGAAATAAGCTCTATCGCATCAGCCACAGAAGTAACAATCTCTGCGGCTCGCTCACCAATTAAGCGATGAGTGCCTTCAGATGTTGGTGAATTGATTGGACCAGGAATCGCCATAACAAGACGCAGCAACTCTGCCGCATCTCGTGCAGTGCGAAGTGAGCCACTGCGAAAGGCTGCTTCAACCACCAACGTGCTCTTTGAGAGTGCGGCGATAATTCGATTACGTGTAAGAAATCGAGATGGAAATGCAGGGGTGCCTGGCATTACCTCGCTCACAATCGCACCTAGTTCGGCAATTTCTGTAAAGAGCCTCTCGTTTCCGGCCGGATAGTTAATGTCGATCCCACTTGCGATTACAGCAATTGTTACACCTTCGGCAATCAGCGCCCCTTTATGAGCATGCGTATCTATTCCGTATGCACCACCACTGACAATGAGCCATTCGCGATCAACAAAACCTGCCGCAAAATCACTGGCAATACGTGCTCCATACGGCGTTGGATTACGCGTTCCGACAATTGCAATCGATCGTTGGCTCAAGCATTCAACTCTTCCCTTAACAATGAGTCCGATTGGCATTGCTGCTAGATCGTTGAGTTGAGTAGGCCACTCTAAATCTTCAGGTGAAAGAAAAGTGCCTCCCGCTTTGTCGATGATGGCTAAAAGTTGGTCGGCACCGCCTGGATGCATCTGTGAGAGGGTCTTCTCACCTTTACTGGAACGATAAAAACCATCTTTGATCGAGTTCAGAGTGTGAATTACACCCTGAGAAGCAATCTCACTCGTCCAAAAAGTACTTCCTCCTTCAATCGAGGCAAAGAGTTCTAGTCGGGCAGCCTTCTCTGGATTCATGAAATTCCTCCTTCACGCAAGGTGTATGCCTTCATCACATCGGCCAGAGTCGGTTGATTGCGCCCCGTTAAGTCAGCTAGCGTCCAACTTAAGCGAATTACTTTGTGGAGACCGCGAGCCGTTAAGAGTTGACGATCAAGATGATCATGCAGAAAGTTCATGGCGCTTCGATCTGGTTTAAATTCAGTGCGTAATGAGCGAGCAGGAATTGCGCTATTGAGTTCGAAGCCTCTTCCTGCAAAACGTTCACGCGCTACAGAGCGAGCAATAAGTACTCGTTCTGCGATCACAGCACTTGACTCTCCAAGTTCAACAGATGCGATGTCTGTGCGCCCAACAGGCTCAACAGTGATACGCATATCTATGCGATCCATAAGCGGCCCAGAGAGTTTTCCGAGGTATCTACGTACTTGTAAAGATGAGCAACTACATCCCAATCCACGACCAGTGAATTTTCCGCATGGACATGGGTTGGCGGCAAGAACTAATAAAAAATGTGAGGGGAAGGTAATGTTTCCAACGCTCCGTGCGATCGTAATCGTGCCTGATTCAAGCGGTTGGCGAAGAGAATCTAGAATTCCAGTAGCGCATTCGGGTGCTTCATCAATAAAGAGGACTCCGTGGTGAGCAAGTGAACAAGCGCCGGGCCTAATCACATGTGAGCCACCACCAACCATAGATACTCGAGTAGCACTGTGATGTGGCGCAACTATTGGTGGCATACGTGACATGGGTGAGCGTTGAGAGAGCGTCCCTGCTACTGAATGTAACGCTGTTACTTCAAGCGTTTGATCACTTGTTAAAAGCGGCAAGATAGTTGGAATACGAGATGCGATCATCGTCTTTCCGGCACCTGGGGGTCCAATCAGCAAGAGATGATGTCCACCAGTTGCAGCAACTTCTGCTCCAAAGCGCGCCAATGATTGGCCTGCCACATCTTCAAAATCGAGAAAGGTTTCAGCGTGCTCGGAATTTATTGGAGGCAGAACACTTTCTCCAGAGCCAGTGCGCAGAAATACAAGAAGTTGGCTCAGTGTTGTAAAGGCAAGAACTTTCATCGACTCAAGTAAGGCACCCTCACCAATATTTGCCACAGGAATAATTGATTGCTTGATTCCATCACGTTGTCCGGCGATAAGGGCGGGCAATACACCATTGACTCCTCGGATCGTTCCGTCGAGCGCTAGTTCACCAAGTATGAGAGTTGAATCAATCGAGTCTTGTGGTAATTGCCCGTGAGCAACTAAGATTGCAAGTGCAATCGCTAAGTCAAAACTAGATCCGCTCTTAGGTAACCAAGCGGGCGAGAGTGAGACTGTCACCTTGCGATTCGGCCAGCTTTCACCGCTATTTGTCAGCGCTGCACGCACACGATCACGGGATTCAGTCAGGGCTGCATCAGGAAGTCCTAAAAGATTGTAATGTGGCAGACCATCACTGATATCAACTTCGACGATCACAGTATTACCAGCTAATCCGACTAGCCCCATCGAAATCGAACGCCCCAGGCTCATAGAATGTTTTCGCGATAATCAATTGAGTGAGATCCATCTGCAGTCAGTAACACTGCGGCAACATCAATGGAAAATTCATGTCCAAAATGGTGGTTGGTTACTAGCCACGCAAGAGCTAATCGTTGCAACCTTCGCGCCTTACTTCTATCTATCGCTTCTAGCGGATCACCAAAGGCAAGAGATGATCGTGTTTTTACTTCAACAAAGTGGATAACTCCGCTCTGATCAGAGGCGATGAGATCAATTTCGCCTTCCTTGATTCGCCAATTTCGATCGATAATCTCAAAGTTTCTCGACTGTAGGTACGCGGCGATAGTTGCCTCGCCAAATGCGCCTATCTGTCGATTTCTACTTTTCTTTACGTGTGCACCAGTCATGAGGGCAGAGTAGATATGGAAGCAAGCGGCGCATCATCAGAGCTACTCTCGCTGTGGGTAAATTAGAGAAGTGCTGCAATATTTGCAAAAGACCTGCGATGAACTGGCGATACTCCATGTTTTTCAAGAGCGACTGTGTGCGCCTTGGTGATATACCCCTTGTGAGATTTAAATCCATAGGCAGGGTAGATGCTATCTAGCTCTCGCATGATTCGATCTCTAGTCACCTTGGCGATAATTGATGCAGCGCTAATGCTCGTCACCACCTGATCACCTTTCCACACCGCAAGATTTGGAGTTGCCAAACCTGCAATCGGATATCCATCAGTAAGAACATAAGCAGGTGCAATATCAAGACCTTGTACCGCTCGCCTCATCCCATCGAGATTGGCGGCATGAACTCCGCGCGTATCAATCTCATCATGAGGCACGATAATGACGCTCATCGATGTTGCTGCATCACTGACGATGTCGAATAACTCTTCGCGCATATTTTCAGACAGTTCTTTGGAATCGCGTACTTGTTGCAGTTCAGGACTGCGATGATCTTTAAGGATTACTGACGCAATAACGAGAGGTCCAGCACAAGCACCTCGCCCTGCTTCATCGACTCCCGCAAACGGTGAGATACCAGCAGCAAGCAGTCGATCTTCGATTACCTTGTCGTCGCTCACTTTTTCGCAAGTGGGTCATGGGATGAAATCACACCTAGCCGATTGAGTGGCCAGATAATCCCGAAAGCTTGTCCGGTGATTTTATCGAGGGGAACCATTCCATTGTTAATGTCATCTTGATGTACCCGTGAATCGCCACTTGCACCGCGATGGTCTCCCATCACCCAGACTTTTCCCGCTGGTACCGTCACATTGAAATCTGTATCACTTGGTGAGTTTCCAGCAAAAATGTATGGCTCAAAGGTTTCTTTCCCGTTGATAGTTAAGACTGAATCCTTTGCAATTACCTGATCTCCGGCCACACCAATCACACGTTTGACCAAATATTGCTTTGCCGGGTTAGGCACGATACCCACAAGAACAAGTCCATCTCTTATTGCAGTGATCACTCTATTGCCCGATGGTTGACTTGCATCAGGAAGCCAACCTGCTGGATCTCGAAAAACCACGACATCACCACGCATAATATTGTCATTTAAAAATGGCACACGATTGACGGCGACTCGATCATTAATTTGAAGTGTGTTCTCCATCGATCCTGATGGAATAAAGAAAAACTGAACAAGGAAGGATTTAATGAGCAATGAGACTATAAGTGCGAGCGCGACCAGAATTGGAAGTTCGCGAAGGAGCGAACCCTTACGCATCATGAGTGTAAAGGCGAAGCGAGCTATTCAGGCTTTTTATCGGTTGAGGCATCATCGGCTGGAGCCGCATCTTCTGCGACAACGTCGGCAGGTGCTTCTGCAACGACGTCTACTGGAGCCTCAACTACCGCTTCAACAACTGGAGCCTCAACAACCGCTTCAACGATTGGTTCTGGGGTCGAAAGAATTCCATCACCGTAACCTTCAACGCCATCACGCTTTTCGCGAATCTTGGCAGCCTTACCGCGGAGATCGCGAAGGTAATAAAGCTTGGCGCGACGCACATCGCCCTTCTTCACTAGTTCAATCTTTTCAATCACTGGGGTGTGTACTGGGAAGGTACGTTCTACTCCGACACCGTATGAAACTTTACGAATAGTAAATGTCTCGCGGACACCATCTCCTTGACGACGGATAACAATTCCTTGGAAGACCTGAACACGGCTCTTGGAGCCTTCGATCACGCGAACGTGGATCTTGAGCTCATCGCCAGCGCGGAACTGTGGGATGTCCTTACGCAATGACTTGGCATCAACGGCATCAAGAATGTTCATTTTCGTCCTCAGATTTCTTTTCTATCAATTCGGCGCTTACTGTGTAGCAGCGCAGACCGCCAATCTTGCCACATAAGGGGCCTTGAGCGTAAATCGGGAGAGGGCGGCTAGATCTCTACGCGTGCGAGCGCTTCCTGCAGCACCGGAAAGAGGCCAGGACCAGCCGCTACCGTGAGCTTGCGTGCGCCATCCCCGACGTGAGCAAGATGGGCTCCCGCCTCTGTAGCAACAAGGGCACCTGCTGCCCAATCCCATTCTTTGAGGCCATGTTCAAAATATCCATCAAGTGCGCCCATCCCTACATGGCAAAGATCAACTCCTGCTGAACCCATCCGTCTAATATCACGCGTGCGCGGGAGAAGTGATGCCACCATTGCAATCTGTATAGCGCGATCTGCCACGTCATAGGCAAATCCGGTTCCAAGAAGTGCGCGATCGAGTGCGACATGAGATGTGCAGCCAATCTTCTGACCGTTATGAAATGCGCCACCGCCACGAATTGCATACCAGAGCGAATTAATCGTCGGTGCTGCAACAACTCCAACAAGTGATCCCTTGTCATCGCGCGCGGCGATGCTGACATTCCATCCCGGTAGGCCATAAAAATAGTTAACTGTTCCATCGAGTGGATCGATAACCCATGTGATTCCAGAATTGCTAGGACGGGCCGCACCTTCTTCACCGATGATTCCATCATCAGGACGGGCCCGCAGAATCGTCTCGACAATGAGCGCCTCTGCCTTCTCATCCATCTGTGTAGCAAAGTCGATCGCGGTGGACTTTTCTGTCAGATTAAAGTGAGATGGGCGCCGCATGAGAAGCTCCCCTGCTGCAATCGCCACGGATTCTGCCAATTGATGTAATTCTGAGGCGAGCCTAGAAGTCTCTGGGGTCATATCCTTACTTTATCGGATATTCTGCCGCACATGAGTGATCTGCGTTTAACGGGCAAGAACCCTGAAGGCACCCACCTCATACTCACCGATGCGCAGGGGACTGAATTCACGGTGCGCATTAGCGATACTTTGCGAGCCACTGTCAATCAACCACGTTTGACCGCTGTTGATACATCGCAAGAGTTAGAAATTATGAGTGTGAAAGAGATTCAACGCCGCCTTCGGGCAGGTCAGTCAATGGATACCATCGCACGTGACGGAGGAATCAGCGTCGAGAAAGTTGAGCGATTTGCTGGGCCAATCTTACAAGAGCGCGTGTATATCTTGAATCAAGCATTTCTCGTTCTCCTACGTAAAGATAGCGCGCGTGATCAGGAGACATTTTTAGAAGTTGTCACCTCTCGTCTAGCCCCACGAGGAGTCGATAGCGATTCATTATCATGGAACTCATGGCGACTCGATGACGGAACATGGACAATCGAACTTACGTATCCAAATCGTGATGGTCAGGGAAATGCCACTTGGAATTTTGATCCTAATCGTAGATTAATTGTTGCAATAGATGAAAACGGTCGCTGGATGCTCGGGCAAGAACCAGCTGTGCGCACAACGAATCCAGGACTTGTTCACGCAGAACCAAGCCATCCTTCTCGTATTGTCGACTCGATTCCTGAGCCCGAGCAGCCGCGTGAAACTCCACGACTTGTTGCAATTCGTGACACACCACGTGCAGAGGACCAGGCCGAAGGAATAACCGGTCGTGCAAAAGTGCCTTCATGGGATGAAATTATGTTTGGTCGAGCAACTGCGACACCGACTGATGGTGACGATACTGATGGTGACGATACTGATGGTGACGATACAGGGGATGATCTCTTCAAGTAAGTGAGCTAAACAGTGCGCGTTAAAAGTGCAACTGTTGATTCGATTTCGCTCAGCCCCCCATGATGGCCAACCATCGAACCCTCCTTATCCACGCGTTCTTTATCTAGAAGAACAAGTCCTCCATGAGGAATTGCGATGAGATCCCCCATACGATCTGAGGCATCAGCGCTGATCACATCACCGAATAAGTTAGCTGCAATCGCTTCTTCACGAGTGTGAATCAAGGCGCTAGCACCAAGGAAATTACGCCAGTATCCCGCGACATCTTCTCGCGCAGATCGTGAATCAAATAAGTCTTCTAAATAGATATGTCGCGCACGGGGTTCACCGGCAATAATTTGAACACCATGGAGAAGTTCGTTATCCACGCCAATAGTGATCTTCTCTTGCACATTGATCATGCCGTGATCGGCTGTCAGCCAGAGCCTTGTTCCCTGCGGCAATCGAAGAAGAAGATCGGCGAGAAAGGAATCTATCCCTACCAGGGCTGCGATCCACTTATCTGAACCAACGCCATCACTATGGCCAGCTGAATCAAGATCGTTAACGTATAGATAGACAAATGATGGAGTCGCTTGAAGTCCAGCAATAGTTTTCTCAATGAGATCTGATGCAATGTTTGCTCCGCTATATGTAGCTCCACGAAATACTGCTTGTGTAAATCCAGTTAACTCATAACGTTTAGCAGCTACATGTGTAACGGCAATCTTCTCCCGCACTGCTTTTTCAAATAAAGTTGGAAGTGGCTGCCAGGTCATGGGATCCACTCGCTCATCCCATTTCAGGGCATTAAGGATTCGGCCACCACTACGCGGTACTCGCACGGTATATCCCAACATTCCATGGGAACCCGGTAATTCGCCAGTCATGAGCGTTGCAAGACTTGTTGCCGTCGTTGAAGGAAAAGGAGTGCGTACCTTTGTATGCAGTGAAAGTGATGAGATTGTTGGAATGAGTTCGCGATAGGTGTCGATGACATCTGCACCAAGGCCGTCGATGAGAAAGAGTAATTCTCGCCCCGATGGGCTCTGCTCTATTTCAAGACGATCGTTTGTACCCCTGAGTCCGAGGGAAGCAAAAATCGAAGGAGTAATATCTGCCAGATGCACGGGTATATGTTCTCATGGGTATTGTTGCCACTGTGAGTATCCAATATTCAACAGAAGTCTCAGCGGCTCTCTCATCAGGCTCGCCAGTCGTCGCACTTGAATCAACAATTATTAGCCATGGATTGCCTCGCCCCTCTAACTTACTCGTCGCGCAAGAGGTCGAAGAAACTGTCCGCAGACGCGGGGCAACTCCTGCAACGATCGCAATTCTCAATGGTGTGATTCATATTGGTCTTGAGTCTGATCAATTATCAGAGATTGCCAATCGCGACGATATTTCCAAAGCCTCTATTCGCGATCTTGCAGTAGTAAGCGCTCTTGGATTAAGTGCTGCAACAACAGTTGCTGCAACCTCACATATTGCCAGTCTTGCCGGAATAACAGTTTTTGCAACTGGTGGACTTGGTGGAGTCCATCGTGGGGCGCAAGATTCATTTGATGAATCGGCAGATCTTGGCGCTCTCGGAAAGCTCGACATTGCAATTGTCTGTGCTGGTATAAAATCTATTCTTGATGTCGGAGCAACCCTTGAGCGTCTTGAATCTCTCTCCATTGGACTCGTTGGCTATCAGACACACGCATTTCCTGGTTTCTATCTCACCGATTCAGGATTCACACTCGAGTATCGGGTTGAAAGTGCGTCAGAGATAGCAGCCATCATCAAAGCCCGTCGTGAACTGAAAACAGATTCAACCTCTCTCATCGTTGCCAATCCAGTCAAAGAAGAGATGGATCGCACTCGACATGATGCGATTTTAGCTAGCGGATTAGCTGGCGCTCGTGCACAAGGAATCACAGGAAAGGCTGTCACACCATTCTTGCTTGAGCATTTTCACAGAGCCAGCCAAGGAGAATCACTCAAAGTGAATATCGAGATCATTAAATCCAATAGTGCCTTGGCTGCCGACATTGCAGTTGCGCTAACAAAGTAGTCACGCCATGGGCATCAAGGTCTTCTGTATCGGTGATCTGATGCTTGATATCGTGGCACAGATTCCAACGTCACCGCACCAGCTTCACTTAGGTAACGACACGCGTACTGTGATTTCAACTCATGGTGGTGGTGCTGGCGGAAATGTCGCATCTTGGTTAGCCGTGCTCGGAAACGATGTCACGATGGTGGGTCGAATCGGTGATGATGCTGCAGGATCTGCCATTACCTCTGAATTCGATGCTTTAGGAATTTCATATGGCGATATTGTAAAAGTAGGTCTTCACACTGGTGTTGTGATCTGCCTGGTAGATCCATCCGGAGAGCGCACCATGCTGGCAGATAATGGCGCTAATGCAGGACTTGTAATAAGTGACCTTCCCTCACTCGATGGCGTCGATGCAATATATGTCACTGGTTATGCACTTCTTGCACCAGCTTCACGTCCTGGTGTTCTTGCGATGATTCACGCAATTAATCTTCGCGATATTCCAATTATTTTTGATCCAGCAACAGTGGGTGGTATGAAAGATGTGCCTATCGAAGAGATTCTCTCGTGGTGCACCCTGATGGATACTGTGATTATGAATGAAGAAGAGGCAATTTATTTGAGTGGATCGAGCGATATCGAAGCCGCTTTAGATTTCTTCTTGGAGCATGCTCCACGAGCAATTATTAAGCGTGGATCACAAGGTGCCATCGGTCGAGAGCGCAGAGGAGAGCTTGTCACTGTGATCGCACAAGCAACACAGGTGGTGGACACGACAGGCGCCGGGGATTCATTTGCTGCTGGATTTATCGATGCATTCAGATCTAGGAGTAATTTTGCTCCAGCAATCGAGCGAGCAAGTACGGTTGCAGCCCACTGTGTTGCAATCGTCGGTGCAAGAGGGCGTGTAGGTGCACAGATTTAGCCCAACCTCTTGGCACAATTCACGCCATGGCTACAGCGAAGAAGACGACAGCGACCAAAAGCAAGAAGGTTGCAGATGGTCCAAAGCCTGGAGAGTATGCCGGCAAGATAGTTGATATTGATGTCTCATCAGAGATGTCTGAGTCTTTCCTTGAATATGCATACTCCGTTATCTATTCACGTGCTCTCCCTGATGCGCGCGATGGACTTAAGCCAGTTCATCGTCGCATCCTGCATCAGATGGCAGATATGGGGCTACGCCCTGACCGCGGACATGTAAAGAGCGCGCGCGTAGTTGGTGAAGTAATGGGTAAATTGCACCCTCACGGTGATGGCGCTATTTATGACGCACTAGTGCGCATGGCGCAATCTTTTTCTATGCAGCTACCACTCATTGATGGACACGGAAACTTTGGCTCTCTTGATTCAGGGCCGGCAGCGATGCGTTACACAGAAGCCCGCTTGGCATCTGCCGCTCTTGCGATGGTTTCAGAATCTGATGAGGACACCGTTGACTTCGGTCCAAATTACGATGGACAACTTTCTGAACCACTTGTACTTCCTGCCGCTTATCCAAATCTTCTGGTTAATGGAGGCTCGGGAATTGCTGTTGGTATGGCGACAAATATGGCGCCACACAATCTTGGTGAAGTAATCGCCGCGACGAAACATTTGATAGATAATCCAAAGGCAACCCTTAATCAATTGATGAAGCATGTACAGGCACCTGATTTTCCCACAGGTGGAGAGATTGTTGGCCTTGAGGGTGTGCGAGAGGCTTATGCCACGGGTAAGGGATCGTTTAAAGTTCGTGCAACTGTTGAGATTGTTAAAGTCTCTTCGCGTAAAATGGGGATTGTCATCAAGGAGCTTCCCTTCAATATCGGCCCAGAAAAAGTGGTCGAGCGCATTGCAGACCTAGCCAAGGCAAAGAAGATCCAGGGGATTTCAGACATTATCGATCTCACCGATGGACAGACTGGCACCAACGTTGTGATCGAACTTAAGAATGGCTTTGAGCCAGAAGATGTCCTGGAAAAGCTCTACAAACTCACTCCTATGGAAGATGCCTTCTCCATCAACGCTGTCGCCCTGGTCAAGGGACGCCCACAAACGCTAGGGCTGAAAGAGCTGCTACAAGTCTTTATTGATCACCGAATCGATGTTGTTACGCGTCGCTCACAATTTAGAAAAGCCAAGGCAACTGCCCGTCTTCTTATGGTGGACGGTCTATTGAAGGCAATTATTGATATCGATAAAGTCATCAAGATCATTCGCGGAAGTGATGATGCAACCGCGGCAAAGGCATCTTTAATAAAAGATTTCAAACTCAATGACGAGCAAGCGACCTATATTCTCGATATGCCTTTACGTCGCCTCACAAAGATGAGCAAACTAGAGCTCGAGAGCGAACAGAAAGAACTAAAGACGATAATTGCTGAATTGACCGCCTTGTTAAAATCAGAAGAGAACATCAGAGCGCTCATCTCAACAGAACTCACCGCCGTGGCAAAGTCATATGCCACCCCACGTCGTACGCGAATCGGCGCATAGAGAGTCAATTTCCTACCTACTCGTACTGTGTGGGAGACTTCGTCAAATGATCGCAACTACCGCCCTTGAGCTTCGCGCTGGGGCCCGACTCCTTGTTTCTGGAGTCAATGTTCGAATCAATCACGGAGATCGCATCGGCTTTGTTGGCCGCAATGGTGCTGGTAAATCAACCCTTGCAAAAGTTCTAGCGGGTGAAACTCTTCCTGCAGGTGGTGCTGTCCAACGCACCGGCAAGATCGGATATCTCCCTCAGGATCCCCGCACTGGTGAAGATCAAGGCACTGTTATTGAACGAATTTTATCTGCGCGAGATTTAGATCAAATCGCTCACCGTATGAAGATGGTAGAAGAAGAGATGGCAACGGCTGAAGGTGAGGCCCTTGAAAAGGCGCTCGATCGTTACACGCGCGTTGATGCAGAATTCACAGCAGCTGGAGGTTATGCAGCAACTGCTGAAGCCGAAGCAATTGCAACCTCCCTTGGCGTCTCAGAGGCTGTCTTTGGTAATCAATTGGACACACTTTCAGGTGGTCAACGCCGTCGCATCGAGTTAGCGCGCATCCTTTTCTCGGGAGCCGAAACACTCTTGCTTGATGAGCCAACGAACCACCTTGATGCTGATTCGATTATCTGGCTCAGAAATTACCTCTCAAACTATTCAGGTGGCCTTGTCATCATCTCCCACGATGTCAATCTCATCGAAACAGTTGTCAATAAGGTCTTCTATATCGATGGTAATCGAAATGTGATCGATGTCTACAACCTAGGCTGGAGACAATATCTTCTACAGCGCGAACAAGATGAACATCGCCGTAAGAAAGAGCGAGCCAACGCCGAAAAGAAGGCTGAGATATTGCAAAAGCAGGGCGAGAAGATGCGCGCTAAGGCTACTAAGGCAACGGCTGCTCAAGGAATGCTTCGCCGTGCTGAAAAGTTACGTAGCAGTCTGGAAGATGTTCGCATCAAAGATAAAGTCGCCAAATTACGCTTTCCGACCCCAGCACCATGTGGAAAGACTCCGCTATCGGGTGAAGAGCTCTCCAAGAACTACGGCTCTTTGGAAATCTTTACCGATGTTTCCTGCGTGATTGATAAAGGTTCTCGCGTTGTGATCTTGGGGCTCAACGGTGCCGGTAAGACCACTCTTCTTAAAATTCTCGCGAACCAACTTGAATCAGATACCGGCAAAGTCGAACATGGCCACGGATTAAAACTTGGTTATTACGCCCAGGAGCATGAAATGCTCGATTTCGATCGGACGATTCTAGAAAACATGATGTCTTCTAAAGATGACCTGCGCGAGCCAGAGGCCCGTAACGTCCTTGGTTCTTTCTTGTTTATTGGTGATGATGTACATAAGCCAGTCAAGGTTCTTTCAGGTGGCGAGCGAACACGTCTTGCTCTTGCCACTCTCGTTGTTTCGGCTGCAAATGTGCTCTTACTCGATGAGCCAACAAATAACTTAGATCCGGCATCTCGTGAAGAAATCTTGGGCGCACTGGGTGAATATCAAGGCGCGGTAATCATGGTTTCTCACGATGAAGGAGCTGTACAAGCGCTCAAGCCAGAACGTGTGATCTTGTTGCCTGATGGCGATGAAGATATTTGGAAAGAAGAGTACTTCGACCTCGTCGCTATCGACTAGCTAGGCATCAATTCGGTCGCGGTCAATCTCGGCTGTTGAAATAAACTCTTTACGTGGTGCCACATCATTGCCCATTAAGAGTTCAAACATCTTCTCAGCAGCTGATGCGTCACTTACGGTGATTCGACGGAGCGTTCTGGCATCTGGCTCCATTGTTGTCTCACGTAGCTGGTCAGCATCCATTTCACCAAGACCTTTATAGCGCTGAATTGGCTCTTTCCACTTCTTGCCAGCTCTTGTCAGCTCAGCAGTGACCTTCTTCATCTCCTCATCAGAATAGGTATAGATGTACTCGCCTTTTTTGCCTCCACCACCCATCGTCTCAATGCGGTGAAGCGGTGGAATTGCAGCAAAGACGCGACCAGCATCAATCATTGGTCGCATATAGCGATAGAGCAAGGTCAGCAAAAGACAGCGGATATGTGCACCATCGACATCAGCATCTGACATCAAGATCACGCGACCATAGCGTGCATCATCTAGCTCAAATGATTTGCCTGAACCAGCGCCAAGCACCTGGATAATCGATGCGCACTCAGAGTTATCAAGCATCTGTGAGAGCGAGGCCTTTTGTACATTGAGAATCTTTCCGCGGATCGGCAAGATTGCCTGGAATTCAGAGTTACGGGCAGCCTTAGTTGTACCTAGCGCTGAATCGCCCTCGACGATAAAGAGTTCTGTGCGAGTGACATCCTCTGAGCGACAATCAGCTAACTTGGTTGGAAGAGATGAGGATTCGAGAGCGTTCTTGCGACGCTGTAAATCCTTATGGGCACGCGCCGAGATTCGCGTACGTGATGCGCCAACGACTTTCTCCATGATCAGCTTGCCGTTTGCTTTCTCAATACGCTTGGACGTTGCAAAGAACTCTTTCAGCTTCTCTGCCACTACCGCTGAGACGATTCGTGTTGCCGCCGCTGTTCCGAGGACTTCCTTAGTCTGGCCTTCAAATTGTGGCTCTGACATTCGTACGGTGACAACGGCTGTCATACCTTCCATGACATCGTCTTTGATGACATCTGCTTCATTCTTCTTTAAGAATCCAGCAGAGCGCATCGCTTCATTAAATGCCTTCGTGATCGCTCGTTCAAAACCAAGAACGTGTGTTCCACCCTTAGGGGTTGCGATGATATTTACGAATGAACGTAGGGTTGTATCAAAGCCCATCCCCCACTTCATGGCGATATCAACTTCCATATCGCGCTCAACTTCAGTGGAGACCATATGTCCCTTGTCATCGAGAACTGGAACAGTCTCTTGGTAATGCCCTGTGCCATAGATGCGAATAACGCTACCAACTGGTTCATCTGGCTGTAAGAAGTCGCAGTACTCAGAAATCCCACCTTTATGGAAAAAACTCTGCGTCGTTGGAACTTTGCTGCGATTATCGTTAACGATGATTGTGAGGCCTGGAACTAAAAATGAGGTCTGACGTGCGCGAGCGTAGATATCTTCAATATCGAGCGTTGCCTCTTTGAGGAAGATCTGCTTGTCACTCCACCACTTAATGCGTGTGCCTGTGACTTTTGCTGAGACTTTTCCGATGGTGCGAAGTCCCGATTGTGGAGTGAAATCTGCCTTCGGACCTTCTCCATCAAATATTCCTGCTTCGCCACGACGAAATGACATCCAGTAAATCTTGCCGTTGCGGTCAACCTCGGCATCAAGGCGTTCGGCGAGTGCATTAACAACCGATGCACCTACACCATGGAGTCCACCAGATGCTGCATAAGATCCCCCACCAAATTTTCCACCAGCATGCAACTTGGTCAGCACAACCTCAACACCTGTAAGTCCAGTCTTTGGTTCTTTATCGACTGGAATTCCACGACCATCATCGTGAACTTCTACCGACCCATCTGCCTCTAAATTGATATCGATTTTCTTGCAATGTCCAGCGAGCGCCTCATCTACTGCATTATCAATAATTTCCCAGAGGCAGTGCATCAGTCCACGCGAATCGGTGGAGCCAACATACATTCCAGGACGCTTACGAACTGCATCAAGGCCCTCTAGGACTGCGAGATCTTTGGCAGTATATGAATCGATCACTTCACCTGGGGCGTTGAGATCGAGCTTGTCACTCGGATCTTTTTTTGCAACCATGGGGGCAAAGGTTAGCCAGCCAATAGTGCGGTGGTGCGCAAGCGCGCCGAGGAGATCTCATCTAGTGGGAAATCTACCCTCAGGGTGTGAGATATCTATCGAAATTGAAGAAATTTCTACCAAATCAACAGGCGGGGAATATTTCTTAGTGGCATGATGTTCCATACAAGTAGCGAACAAACGCTAGCTCACCACCGTGGTGATCTATAGGCGATGTAAGGAGAGAGCGATGACCGAGCAAGTTTTCCTCGAAACCACACCTCTAAGTGCCCTCGATCGATGTGATCGATGTGGAGCGCAGGCCTATGTGCGCGCTATCTTACTTACGGGTGGTGAGCTCTTGTTCTGTGCACACCACGGTAAGGAATATGCAGAGAAGCTCAAGACTGTCGCAGCAAAGATTCAAGATGAATCGCAGAAGCTGGTCGAAAGTAAGTAAACGCTGCTGCTTTTAATCCAGATAGTCGCGCAGTGATTGCGAACGAGATGGATGGCGCAGTTTAGACATCGTCTTTGATTCGATCTGACGAATACGCTCACGAGTAACTCCGTGAACCTTTCCAATCTCATCAAGAGTCTTTGGCTGTCCATCAGTAAGTCCGTATCTAGCCTTGATCACATCTGCCTCACGCTGTGTCAGGCCTCCAAGAACCTGCATCAACTGTTCCTGCAAGATGGTGAAAGTTACTGACTCTTCTGGCTTAACCGCCTCAGAATCTTCAATCAGATCTCCGAACTCAGAATCACCTTCCTCACCCAACGGTGTGTGAAGTGAAATTGGTTCACGTCCATACTTTTGAACCTCGACAACCTTTTCAGGAGTCATATCGAGCTCTTTCGCCAACTCTTCTGGCGTTGGTTCACGACCAAGATCTTGCAGCATCTGGCGCTGCACACGTGCAAGTTTATTAATGACTTCAACCATGTGTACTGGAATACGTATAGTGCGAGCTTGGTCTGCCATCGCTCGGGTAATCGCCTGGCGAATCCACCATGTTGCATATGTCGAGAATTTAAATCCCTTGGTGTAATCAAACTTTTCCACTGCGCGAATCAAACCTAGGTTTCCTTCTTGGATTAGATCCAAGAAGAGCATTCCGCGTCCGGTGTAGCGCTTGGCAAGAGATACGACAAGGCGAAGGTTGGCCTCAAGCAGGTGGTTCTTGGCACGCTTTCCATCTTCAACGATCCACTCAAGTTCGCGCTTGAGTTTCTTTTCAATTTTCTTCTCTGTTGCTAACTTCTCCTCGGCAAAGAGTCCAGCTTCCATACGTGTTGCGAGCTCAACTTCAAGCTCTGCATTAAGGAGTGCGACGCGACCAATCTGCTTGAGGTAATCCTTTACTGGATCTGCAGTTGCACCGGCAGTCATCACCATCTGCTCTGGTGGCAAGTGCTTAATTTCGGTCTGAATGCGACGGGCCTCTGCATTAAAGATGTCGTATAGCTCTTCAACGTTGCTGAGATAGCCCTGTGTGATCGCCTCTGCGATAACCCGAGCACCCTTTTCAGTGAAGTTATTCATCGATAACTGCTGTTGAACTTGGCGGAATGTCAACGCCTTAGCATCGGCGGGATCAACGTTGCCCTTACCGATATATGGATGGTTTGACTTCTTGGCACTAATTGCCTCGAGCACGATATTTACATTTGCAAGGTCTTTCTTATGCTTTGCTCGTTCAGTCTTTTCGCTCTCATCCTCTTCTGCATCAGAATCCTGAAGAATAAAGGAGCCATCTTCGACCTTTATATCGTCTACCAGGTTGACCACGCGTGCCTCAGATGGCTTAGCGCCTTCTTCTGCTTCAACAATTTCTAATACATCTGCTACAAGCTTGTTGACATCTTCGAGTTCGACCTCTTCCAGCTCAACTTCTTCACCATCAATATTGGTAACAACTGTCTTTCCAGCAGCAACGGCTGCCACTGGCGCAGCCACTTCCTTCGGCTTAATCAGATCCCACTCAACTTTCTTCAAGACGCGATTGGGTGTTCCTAGCCCCTTCTTGCGAAGTGTTTCAATCAATTGTGGAACTGTGATCGCCAGTGCGCGCGCTTCGTCTACTAAATCTCTATCTACCTTCTTTGGAATTCGGCCGAGAGAAGTAACACCGCGTGACTCAAGTTCGGTGAGGACTTCCTTCTGGCGCGAGACAGCATTTTTGGCATCAGAGAGCAATTGAACATCTTTAGCGTCGAGAACTTTCTTCAACTCAATTTTGGCAGGGGCCTTCTTCGCTGCAGCTTTCTTGGCAGGCGCTTTTTTAGCTACCGCTTTCTTGGCAGGGGCCTTCTTCGCTGCAGCTTTCTTCACCGCAGACTTCTTCGCCTTGTTTTTGAGCGCACTAATTACAGCCACAATTGTCCTTTGTTTTTGTCGCGACTTCTAAAATTTTCTTTTTGAAAACCGCGCGAAGTGATACCTATATTATACCGCGAATTGCCGCTGTCATCGCCTCAGATTCGACTAAAAAGCCGTCATGGCCAAAATCTGAGGAGATTGTGACCAACTTTTTCGCCTGTGGTACCAGATCTGCAATCTCAACCTGAAGGCGGGGTGGAAACAACCGATCGGTATCGATGGAGACCACTAGGACGGGAATAGTGATGGCACGTAAAGCCTCAACCACTCCTCCACGGTTTCGTCCCACATCGTGGGAGTTCATCGCCTCGGTCAGGACGATATAGGTGTTGGCATCAAAGCGCTGGGCTAATTTGCGAGCTTGGTGGTCGAGATAGGACTCAACAGCATAGCGCCCCGTGTCATCTCCCTGTAGCTCGCGACCAAAGCGCACATCCATCTCTGACTCGGTGCGATAAGTCAGGTGAGCAATCCGACGCGCGATTCCCATTCCATCGATAGGGCCACGCCCTTGTTCGTAATAATCTCCGCCGGAAAAATATGGATCATTTTTAATTGCTCGAATCTGAATTGATGCCGTACCAATTTGATCTCCTGTGGCGACGGCCGATGATCCAATTGTGCAGATCGACTCAACGCGATCTGGGTGATCGATCGCCCATTCCAGCGATCGCATTCCACCCAGCGATGGTCCGACTGCTAAGACATATTTCTTAATTCCTATCGCATCGCTAAAGGCAATCTCTGCGGCAACCATGTCGCGAATAGTCAGTGCTGGGAAACGAGATCCATATCGTTTTCCATCGGGTGCGATGCTAGATGGACCAGTGCTCCCCTGACATCCGCCGATGACATTTGGGCAGATGATGAAGTATTTATCGCTATCAAATGCCAGTCCAGGGCCGACCATTGCTGGCCACCATCCTGGAACATCTGACCAACCGGTCATTGCATGCTGAATCAGAATCGCGTTATCACCAGCAGAGTTGAGCTTTCCCCATGTCTGATATGCAATAGTGATATCGGTAAGGGTCTCGCCGTTCTCTAATTCAAGGGAGCCGATTGAGATGAATTTACGTTCGCCTGGATCATAACTTTCCAGCCAAGCGCCGGTGACCTCTGGTGAGAGAGTCTTCTTACTAGATGGGGTACTCATAGGAATCCTTCACGCACTTGCACAGTTAGGTAATGTGCCTGGTCGTCACCCAGAAGCACCCCACCGCGGTGGAGGGTTGCCGTCTAGAAAGCCGGGGCTTTTAAATACCGATCAAGGTATTCGTTCTAGAACTCGTGACCGACCCATATCCTAACGCACGAGTTGCACTCTGATCTAGTTTCCAAAAATCCCGGCTGTGACCTTGGGATGTAACTCGCTGCGCATTCCGGCAAAGGAGTGTGGGGGCCATCCGGCGCTAAAGACTCGCTGTAGCAAGGTGGCAAGTGAGTATGTGGGGGCATCATCAAAGGCTCGTACCAGGGCGGCCTTGGCCAGTGCTCCATCTCCTGACTCGTAGGCGATAGCTGCAGCCAGTGTGGCTACAGGTGCCACATATCCTGTTGGGGCAGATCGCAGTAGGTGAAGCCACATCGTGCGATACGCGATCATGCTCTCCTCGTCATGGCTACCCAAGGCAAAATCGCGCACTTGAATATCACTTAAGCGCCCGAGAACGTGTGCAATTAAATCTTGGTCCGATGAAATTCCATGGGCGATGAAATCATTGGCTAAGTCAATCACCGCCGTTGCACCATCTCGTTGACTTTCATTGAGTTCAGGTGATGCTGGATCAACGAAAGATTTGCTCACGCGATCAAGCCATGATCTTTCATAGGACAGAAGATTCGATCGCACTGAACCCCCGAGATCTTCATAGCTTGCAAAAGGCATCGGATGTCCGGCAACAACGCTTTCGGCTGCGATTCTTGATGAATCAAGAGGCGGAACCGGCCGCCCTTCGATAGGACAACACGTAATGTCATGACAGAGAAGAGATCTAAAGTATCCATCTGCAATAAGTATAGATTCATAGATTGCAATCCCAGCCCTTGACAGCGCTGCAGTGGTTTGCGCAAGAACACGATCACCATCTGATTGGTTTTGACGCTGATAGAGAACTATTAGCGCACCTTCTGCTCCATCGGTTGAGCAATGTGCTGCCATCGCATCGTAGAAGGTTTCATCCTGAAGTATCGGGTAATCCACTCGCATTGCCATTCCGACTCCATCATCTTTGATTGAGACTAATACGAGTGAATCTGTTGGATGATATCCAATCAGAAATGGAATTGCGGCAAATAAGTCGTGCGGGCTAGTAAGAGTTGTCATGCGAGCTCAATTCTTAAATCGGGTTGGGGAGTTAACGACTGTGATCATGACAATTGATGTCGTCTTGACTGTTCCTGTAATGGCACGGGTCTGCGCATTATGTGTGTAGGTACCATTCCATGTACTGACTAGGGTGATTACATATGTTCCTGCCTGGCTGTACGTATGTTGAATCTTTCCGTTAGGAAATGGCGCGCCAAGATCGGTGGTAGATAGAAATGTTCCATCACCAAATGACCATGTAAAACTTGGTCTAAGTGCGACATCAACTATCTCTCCCACTATTTTGACCTGAGTCATAAAAGAGGTGGGTAAATCAGTCCACATATAGACTGGAACTCCAACGAGTGGCTCATATTCGGGTTGATAAGCAATCCCCGCGGTGGGAAGTGATTTGATTAATCGATCAGTAAGAGATGCTGTTTGTGTCACAAGAGGCTGTGGTGTTGGTCTGCTCTTCTTTGGTATCGCCTTTTTGACGACGGGAGGCTTAGCTACCACCTTTGGTTTGGTTGGCTTTGGTTTGGTTGGCTTTGGTTTGGTTGGCTTTGGTTTCACCGGCGCCGCTTTACTAGGTGTCGGCTTCTTTGTTACTTGAGGTGTCGATTTGGGAGCAGTTGTACTGCTGCCACCTTTGCGACCTTCAATGATGATCTTTCCATCTTGGGTATATACATCAACACAGACGGTTGATTGGCATTCCTCTGCATGAACTGCAGTAGGAGATAAGAGCGCGATGGTGACGATGAAGCCGATAGCAATTGATGAGAACTTTTTCATGTGGGCACGCTAGAAGCGCGGACTGCCAATAATGGCTCCTCTTGAGCGATCTGTGGATGGATATGGCAATCTAGGGCTATGGTCGCCCGCGATGGAGATGGATGGATTCAATGTCGATGTGGCGGCAAGCATTGGGGCAAATTTGGCGCGGCGGGAATACTGATATTTCGAGAAGGTAACAAGGGCGAACGTGAAATCTTTCTGCAGCATCGCGCGCCATGGGTACATAACGGAGATACATGGGGTATCCCTGGTGGCGCACGTGATTCACATGAAAGCATCACTGAAGCGGCGATGCGTGAAGCTCATGAAGAGACTGGTATTAATTGCGCACATTTGACGCCGCTATCACTTTTTACTGATGATCACGGTGATTGGAGATACGACACCGTAATCGCTTCGGCTCATTCAGAGATTTCTGCAGATTCACCCAATGATGAAAGTCAAGAGATGCGCTGGGTTGCACTCAGTGAAGTAACTATGCTGGATCTGCATCCGAGCTTTTTACAGACATGGTTTGAGCTACGCCAACTTCTCGATGATGTGATCACACCAACCTAAATCTGAATCAGCAAAAAGTATCGCGTAGGCGGTTAAGTGAGTCACAGACCACAGATTTATCCGAGGTGCGCCATAGAGGCGGCATGGAATTCAAGAGCACACTGCCATATCGCTTGGTAACAATTCGAGAGTCCAGGATTGCAACAATCCCGCGATCATCAACGCTACGAATCAGACGTCCCGTACCTTGCGCCAATAACAAGGCAGCCCGTGGCATAGAGACCTGCATAAAGCCGCTGCCACCTGCTGCATCTGCTTGTGATGATCTAGCAGCCATCACCGGTTCGTCAGGGCGTGGAAATGGAATTCGATCGATAGCAACAAGAATGCATGAGTTACCTGGCACATCAACGCCCTGCCAGAGCGACATTGTTCCGAGCAAAATAGATGTCTCATCTTTTGCAAATCGTTCAACGAGCGGTCCCACAGCATCACCGCGTTTTTGGGTAATGATCGTAATCGGTAGCTCTTTCAATACATCGCGCAGGTGCGCATCCGCAGCCTCGACTCCGCGCCACGAGCTAAAGAGAGCTAATGTGCGACCACCTGCTGCGTCGATAAGTTCACCGAGTTCTGTAAGTACCTCTTTGCTTGGACCATCACGCCCTGGTTCAGGAAGATGTTTGGGAAGATAGAGAACGCCTTGGGCGGCAAAATCAAAGGGTGAACCAACATCAAGGGTTTGATAGTTTGAGGGAGCGATTTCGCCTTCAGATTTATCAACCTCATCTTCACTGGTGGCACCTTGTGTGAGAAAACCAAGGGAGCGTGCCATCGCATCAAAGCCACTGCCCACTGTCAGAGTTGCAGATGTGGCAATAACTGGGGTCTTAGTCAGTAAATTCTCACGCAATACTTGTGAGACTGATAGCGGTGCTAGATATAACGATGAGAAAGTTGGTTCATACCAGAGCACATGAGAGGTACCCATCTTCAATAATTTACCCACTGTTGTTGTAATTTCATTAACTGCGCCTTTGACTCGAGCTCGTTCTGCATTTGAATCTGGATCGATAATCTCTTCATCGGCGCGAAGTGCTTCAATAATCGCAGCACCTGCTTCTCGCACCTTTCGTACGGGAGATTCAAGAATGCTCGGGATTTCTTCCAGTCGACCAAGGGATGCAAAATTTCCCTTGACGCTATCGCCGTAATCAGCCATGGCATCGTGAAAATCATCGGCAGCCTTAGAAAATGCCTCACTGAGTTTGCCTGGCATATGTTTACGCGCCATTGCTGCTGCGCGTTGTACTCGCCCTGATGTCAGCTCTTCGGTTACTGCCTGCGTTGTTCGATCCATGAACTCATGCGCTTCATCTAAGATAACCGCATCGCGTTCAGGCAATATTGGATGTGAATCAACAATTTCAATAGCGAGCAAAGTGTGGTTTGTAACAACAACATCTGCCAGCTGGGCCTTCGCTTTTGCATTCACCGCAAAACATTGTGAACCGTAGGCGCAGGCATCTGCTCCGACACATTCGCGACCAGATGTTGAGTTAGCGAGCCAGACCCGCCGGTCGACATCAGGTGCGTCATCTCGATCACCCGATGCTCCTTTGGATTTTGCCCAAGCAATCAGGCGCTGCGCATCTTTTTCAAGGTATGAAGCTTCCAGGACAAGTTCGGTATCGGGGTCGACTTCTTCGCTATTCATCTTCTGCAGGCAGATGTAATTACCGACACCTTTATATATTGCAAAGGTCACTTCACGGCCAAGTTCTTTCTCGAGCGCCGGTACAACAGCAGGTAGATCGCGTTCGACAAGTTGACGTTGTAGAGCAAGAGTTGCAGTAGCAATTAAGACTTTGCGGCCATGGACAAGGGCGGGGATTAGGTATGCAAGAGATTTACCGGTCCCGGTCCCGGCCTGCACCATGAGATGGTGGCGATCTGTCAGCGCACTTGAAACGGCTTCTGCCATTTCAATCTGGCCTTTCCGCGGTGCTCCCCCAATGGCTGCAACGGCTGCATCGAGTGCTGATCGCGTTTTCGCCGTGAGGTCACTCATGTTCGCACCTTAGCGAAGGTTGACGCGCTCAAGTGTGGAATGTGGGTAAAAAGTCCTATAGGATCTGCAAATTATCGCATCGAGTGGAGCGCAATTAATGAAGAATGTGAAGCGCCAATTTCCCAAGATTGGTGAACTTGCTCCTCTGCTCCGCTTCACATTGCCGGGCCTACCTACTCGCAAGAATCGCTTGGCAAAGGCGCTCACAGTGTGGGATCTGCGCCTTATTGCAAAGCGACGCACTCCGAAAGGCCCTTTTGATTACACAGATGGCAGCGCTGAATCTGAGGTAACGCTAGAACGTGCGCGGCGCTCATATCTCGATCTTGAATTTAGACCAAATATTTTGCATGATGTAAAAAACGTTGACACCTCATGCGAGATTTTGGGTGAGAAGTTTGCGATGCCATTTGGAATCGCACCAACAGGTTTTACCCGCATGATGCATACAGAGGGTGAAATAGCTGGAGCGCGTGCCGCGGAGAAGTTTGGAATCCCATTTACTCTCTCAACCTTAGGCACCACAACTGTTGAAAGCGTTGTTAAGGCAGCACCCAACGGCGTTAATTGGTTCCAGCTGTACATGTGGAAAGATCGAGAAGCGAGCATGGCACTGGTCAAGCGCGCCCAAGATTCCGGCGTAAAGCACCTTATGCTCACCGTCGATGTTCCAGCAGCAGGTGCTCGTCTTCGTGATACTCGCAACGGCCTCACAGTTCCACCACGTTTAACCATTAAGACTTTACTCGATGCTGCTCCAAGACCTGAATGGTGGATTAATTTCTTAACCACGCCAGCAATCACATTTGCATCTATGTCTAACTGGGAAGGAACTGTTGGTGAACTGTTGGACTTCATGTTTGATCCAACAATGACTTTTGATGACCTTGAGTGGATTCGCGCGCAATGGGATGGAAAGCTTTCGATAAAAGGAATCCAGACGGTAGAAGATGCCAAGATTGCTGCCGAATACGGCGCTAACGCCATCATTCTTTCTAATCATGGTGGACGCCAACTCGATCGTGCACCGGTTCCTCTTCATATGCTCGCCGAAGTGAAGAAAGAGCTTAAGGACGATCTTGAGATTCATATTGATACCGGAATCATGCACGGCGCTGATGTCTTGGCAGCCTTAGCCCTCGGTGCTGATTTTGCCTATATTGGTCGTGCCTACCTGTATGGACTCATGGCAGGTGGACAGGAAGGCGTTGAGCGGACATTACAGATTATGCAGAGTGAAATGATTCGCACGATGAAGTTACTTGGCGTTAATTCTCTGAAAGAACTTGAACCAAAGCACGTACAACTCCTCCAGACTCATGCCGGCTTAGGCCGCCTACCCGAAGGGAAATAAGAAGATGCGCATCGCTCGAATTGGTGAGGTCGGTAAAGAAAAACCTGCAGTTGTGTTGGGTGATGAGTACATCCTTGTTGACTCTTTGGTCTCTGATTGGTCACGCGCAACCCTTGAGGCAGGGGCTATGGAGAAGGTAGCGGCGGCAGATCTCGCATCACTTCCACGAGTTGCTAAGGGTTCAACCCGCATTGGCTCCCCGATTAATCGCCCATCAAAGGTGATCTGCGTCGGTCTTAACTATTTAGCTCACATTAAAGAGACAAATTCTGAGACTCCAAAAGAGCCAGTGATCTTCATGAAGGCTCCTGACACAGTTGTTGGGCCAAATGATGACATTGTGATTCCTCCCAACAGCACAGCGACAGATTATGAAGTTGAACTCGCTATCGTTATTGGAAAACGTGCCCTCTATCTGAACTCACCAGAAGATTCAGCAAAGCACATCCTTGGCTACACAATTTCGCAAGATGTATCAGAGCGTTACTGGCAGTTGGAGCGATCCGGACAATGGGTAAAGGGAAAATCTTTCCCTACCTTTAATCCGCTTGGGCCAGAAATCGTGACTCCAGATGCGATTGATCCCAACAACTTGCGCCTCTGGTGCAGTGTCAATGGAGTTATGAAGCAAGATTCAAATACAGATGACCTACTCTTCGGACTCCATCACATTGTCTGGTACATCAGCCAATTTATGGAGCTCTTTCCAGGGGACATCATTAACTCTGGAACACCATTTGGTGTCGGGCTAGGGTTTAAGCCACCTGTGTATCTAGCGATCGGCGATACCGTGAAGACTGGTATTGAAGGAATCGGCGAGATTACAAGTAATTGCGTCGCTTATAAATAATTAGTCGACGTGAAAGACTTCAGGAATTGACGCCCACCACTCTCCATCGGCGCGATCATTGACTGGACGTTGTAGTGGCCCACAGACATCCCACCATTCTTGTGTCTTTGGGTCTGCCGCCATCTTAGCCATATCACTTTCATAGTCATCTCCTACATATTCAAAGTAAGAAAAAAGCAGCTCGCCATAACGGTAGATTGAGTAGTTGCGGATATTTACTTCAGCAATCTTGGCCAGTACATCAGGCCAGACGGCAGCATGTAACCGCTCGTACTCTTCACGATTTTCATAAGGCATTCCAATAACTGCTGCATACCGTTTCATAATCGATCCTTTCGTAGACATCTAGGGTTGAGGACATTACTTTCCTACAATTTTGAGAATATTCTCTGCAAACCAATCTTGAATCGCAATTCCATCGTCAATTACTCGTCCCAGGCTAAAGAAGCCATGAATCATTCCCGGGCAATCTTTATAGAGAACTTTATTTCCAGCAGCTTTAAGTTTTTCATAGTATGCAATTCCATCTGGTCGCAAGACATCGTATTCGGCGGTGATCATGATGGTCGGTGGTAATCCTGCAAGGGATGGGGCAGAGTGAGGAGCGGCATAGGGATTAGCTCTATCCGCATCGCCATTGAGATACATCTCCCATAACCATTTCATGCGAGGTTGCGTGAGGCCATACCCCTCGGCATTTGGCACATCTGGGTTATCTACAAATTCAGGACCATTACATGGATAGACCAGCCATTGATAGGCAAGCTTGATAACACCGCGATCGCGCGCAGCTAAGGCGACAGCGCACGCCAAATTTCCACCGGCGCTATCTCCACCTACACCCAGTCGAGCAAGATCAATTCCTAAACGATCTGCATTTGCAACCGTCCACTCAAGCCCTTCATAGCAATCATTAAATGGAATAGGGAATTTGTGCTCTGGTGCTTTCTGATAATTAACTGAGACGATGATCGAGTTTGTCTTCTTTGCCATCGCAGCCAATTGAGCATGATATTTAGTGATGTAATTTAAAACCCAGCCACCGCCGTGAAAGTAAACCAACCCTGCACGTTTTTCTTGGGACGCCGCCGATGGCGTGTAAATTGCAACCGCAACATCAGCAGTTGAACTTGTGAAGAACTCGATTCTGATATCAACACTTGGATCACTATCATTACTTACATTAGATAGATCATGCGAGTATTTACGCGCAACAGTTGGACCTGCAGTGATCATGTCAGGGAGATTTGCAGCTGCCATCAAGTCAAGAAAGGCTGCTGCTTGCGGATGAAGTGTCATGAAAAAACTATAGGTGAATCAGAGAACGCTTACAAGGTCATCCCAGACCTTGTTCTCTATGACATGGTTAAACTCTTTGATATTGACCGACACTTCTGCCCGCGTGCGACAGCCAACAAGGACTGACTTCACAGCTGGGTGACGGAGTGGGAATTGCAACGCCGCACTTGTGAGAGAGACCTGATGTCCTGCAAGTACTTCGCGAATCTTCTCCGCTTTTGCAATTAAAAGATCGCTGGCGGGCATGTAATCAAAAGTTGCACCTTTGACCGGATTTGCCAGGATACCTGAATTGAAAACTCCTGCTGCAATCACATCAACATTTCGATCAAGGGCTGTTGGTAGCAATTCTTTGAGGGCGCTTTGATCAAGAAGTGAGTAGCGCCCAGCAATTAAAACCATATCAAGATCAGTAGCTTTCATGACCCGTGTTGGAACTTCACATTGATTCATACCGATACCAATTGCCTTGATGATTCCTTCAGAGCGCATGCGCTCGAGCTCAGGAAATGCCTCAATAATGGCCTGCTCTTCGTGCGCATCAGGATCATGAATGAAAAGAATCTCTACGCTATCCATCCGCAGTCGAGTGAGTGAATCCTCGAGTGATTGACGCACACCCTTCGCGCTAAAGTCGAATTTTCTCTCAACAGTATTGTCGGCATCGATGAAATACTCATCGATATCTGTTGTTGATGGAACTAGTACGCGGCCTACCTTTGTCGAAAGTATGAAGGAAGATCGTGCGCGATCGGCCAGTGCCCTTCCTATTCGACGTTCGGCTCTTCCTTTACCGTAGTGCGGTGCGGTATCAACAAAATTGATTCCAGCATCCAGGGCGGTGATGAGAGTATCGGTACAATCCTGATCACTGACCGAGGTGTAGAGACCGCCAAAGGCTGCTGTGCCAAGTGAGAGACGGGAAATATGCAGACCGGTGCGCAGTGCAACCTTGTCGTCATGTTTCACTATGCGCTACTTGTCGTTGCTTGGTCGCCGACCGCCGCCCGCCCTGCTTCTAGTCGTGCGACTGGGACGCGAAATGGCGAACATGAAACATAATCCAAACCAACGTGATGGAAGAAATCAATACTGCGTGGGTCTCCCCCGTGCTCACCGCAGATTCCTAACTTGATCTCTGGGGTAACAGAGCGCACTTCATCACAGGCAATCTTGACCAGAAGTCCCACACCATCTTGATCCAGTGATTCAAAAGGACTAAATGGCAGAAGCTCAAGATCGAGATATCGCGGCAAGAAGGATGACTCAACATCATCACGACTAAATGCCCATGTTAACTGCGTCAAGTCATTGGTACCGAATGAGAAGAAGTCAGAGTAGTCAGCCAACTTTGCAGCAGTAATTGCTGCGCGCGGAGTTTCAATCATGCTGCCAATACTGATGTGCATCTCTTCGCCGGCAAGTGCCAGAACGCGCGCGACTTCTGTTTCCAGTGATGATCTGAAGTAGAGAAGTTCGCGCTGGGATGCAACCAGTGGAATCATAATTTCTGGCTGTGGGTCATACCCCTGAGCACGTACATGCAGGGCTGCTCGGGTAAGTGCGCGCACCTGCATTGAGAACAAATCTGGAATCAATACACCGAGGCGAACACCGCGCAGACCCATCATTGGATTTGATTCGTGTAAGCGATTTACAGCGCGATTGAGCGCAAGCTTTCGCTCATCTACGACATCTCCACGCTCTTGCGTCAAGGCAATATCAACAGCAAGACTTGCTTGATCGGTAAGGAATTCGTGAAGCGGTGGATCGAGGAGACGAATAGTCACAGGCAATCCCGTCATCGCCCGAAGGATTCCAACAAAATCACTAAATTGAAGTTTCTCCATCTCGGCCAAAACTTCTGCCCGCTCTTCATCGGTTGTTGCAAGTACTAGCGTTTCGACGAGGACGCGTCGGTCACCAAGAAACATATGCTCTGTGCGGGTGAGGCCAATTCCTTGGGCGCCCATGCGGCGTGCAATCTCTGCATCCTCTGGAGTATCGGCATTAGCGCGCACCGACATACGCCGGACATTATCGGCGTGAGTAATAATGCGATGGATACTCTTGATAAGAGCGGTAGAGGTATCCGCACCAGGATCAACAATTCCCTGCACATATTCGGTTACAACGCTAGGGACCACAGCTACTTCGCCCAGGAAGACTGCCCCGGTTGTGCCATCGATTGAAATGAGATCACCTTCGTGAACAGTCACATCTCCACAGGTAAAGAATTTCTCATCGACATTGACCTCAATACTTTCCGTTCCACAGACTGCTGGGCGTCCCATTCCGCGCGCTACAACGGCTGCATGTGATGTCTTTCCGCCGCGAGCAGTCAAAATTCCTTGGGCTGCAACCATTCCGACTAGATCGTCTGGATTAGTTTCACGACGAACAAGAATTACCTTTTTACCGGCAAGTGCTTGATCAGCTGCATCTCGCGGATCAAAGACCACTGATCCCACCGCTGCTCCAGGTGAAGCGGCGATCCCTCGAGTGAGTTCTTTCGGCGCAGTTGCCTTATCAAATTGTGGAAACATCAATTGAACAAGTTGTTCACCATTAACGCGCGTCAGCGCTTGATCCATTGTGATCGAGCCTTCATCAACGAGCTGGGTCGCAATTTTAAATGCCGCCTCGGCGGTGCGCTTTCCTACACGCGTCTGTAGGATCCAGAGTTTTCCTTGCTCAACGGTGAATTCGATATCGCACATATCTCGATAGTGATCTTCCAGCAGAGCCATAATTCGATTGAGTTCAGCAAAGGCTTCCGGATTAACAACACCTAGATGAGTTAATGGGAAGGCATTTCTTATTCCTGCAACGACATCTTCACCTTGAGCGCGTGGAAGGTAATCCCCGTATGCACCAGGGGCTCCACTTCCCGGATCACGAGTAAAGCAGACACCTGTTCCTGAAGTATCGCCAATATTTCCAAATACCATGGCCTGTACGTTCACTGCAGTTCCAAGGTCTGCGCTGATGCGTTCGCGGCGGCGGTATAGCTGAGCTCGCTCTGAATTCCAGGAATGGAAAACTGCTTCAATTGCCCGGATTAGCTGTGTGCGAGCATCGAATGGGAAAGCGGTACCAGTATGTGCTTCAACCACCTTTATAAATGCATCTCCTGCCGCCTTCAAGCCAGCTCCATCTAAATCTGCAACCGTCTTTCCACCCGCTGCTTTAATCAGTGGATCTACAACCTTTGCAAAACTCTCTGAAGGAATTTCACAGACGGTCTTTCCAAACATTTCAATAAATCTGCGATATGAATCCCACGCAAAGCGACTATCGCCTGTGATTTTCTCTAGCGTTGCTGCAACTTCAGGAGACATTCCAACATTGAGGACTGTCTCCATCATGCCTGGCATCGAAAACTTTGCACCCGAGCGGACAGAAACAAGTAGCGGATTTTTTGGATCCCCGAAAGATTTTCCAATTTTTTTTTCTAGCTCAATAATTGCCGCATCAATCTCATGCAGAAGGTCTTCTGTCAGGCCACCGGTGCGCAGGTACTCTTGGCAGACGCGAGTGGTGATTGTGAATCCATCAGGAACTGGAATTCCAAGTGTGGCCATCTCGGCCAAATTCGCACCTTTGCCTCCTAAGAGGTCTGACATCGTGCGATTGCCCGCACTAAAGGGATAGACCCTTTGGTCCATCATCGCCACCTCATCCTTGAACTAGACACCACGAACCTTATTGCAGGGAAATACTATTTCATATAGTATCCGAAGCAATTCGCTTCAGCCTATTTCGATTTCCTGTTTGCGAACTCTAGTCTCATAGTGTGGAAATCAAGAGTAAGGACGGAAGAACCCATGAAGATTACCAGCGTCACAGTCGTTTTAGTCGAACGCCCTGGATTCTCACCTGCATTTGTATGGCGTAAAAACCTGCCAGGTTCAGATGGCCGAACCACTGGCGCATGGCTGGTAATTGAAACTGATGCAGGTATTACAGGATTTGCACCAGCTGGACGAGGCGTGATTTTCAACGATTACGTTGACCGCAGATTTCGAGACGAACTCATAGGGCAAGATCCTTTACAGCGTGAATACCTGTGGGAGCGTCTGTGGGAGCTTGATCGCATAGAGCGATTCCCTGCCGGCGTTATTGGCATTATCGATGTCGCGTTATGGGATATCGGAGGCAAGCAAGCGGGACTACCTATCTATAAATTAATGGGTGGGTTTCGCGAATCTCTCCCATCGTATGCATCAACTGTTACATATTCATCCATTGAAGAATTTCTCGATATAGCAGATCAAGCCCTAGCACTTGGATATCCAGCAATTAAATTGCACGCATTCGGTGATGCGAAGAAAGATGCCTTACTTGGTGAAAAGCTTCGTGCTCACGTCGGCGATGATGTCCCATTAATGTATGACGGATCTGCCGGCTTTGATTTGATGGATGCGGTCTATCTTGGAAACGCGCTCTATGATTCTGGCTTTGCTTGGTATGAAGAGCCAATGCGTGAATTTAGCGTTACCGCCTACAAGTGGCTGGGCGAGAGAGTGAGGATCCCGTTACTCTTGGGTGAGGTCACAGATGGTGCGCACATGAGCGCTGGAGACTTTGCCGCAAGCGGCGTTGCCACTGCACTTCGCACCAGCACCGGATTGCGCGGTGGTTTCACTGGCGCAATGCGCATCGCACACCTGGCAGATGCGTATCATCTTCGCGCTGAGGTACATGGAATGGGCCTTGAAAGTGCTCATCTCTGCATGGCTATTAAGAACACCACATATTACGAATCCTTAGTCTGGGGAAATCCAATTAAGCTCGAATCACTTCTTGACAGTAACGGAAACGTCCACGGACCTAAGGGCCCAGGCGTTGGATACGAAACGCTGTGGGCAGAATCTGGAGTCCCTGCAGGGCTAGAGAAGTTTTTGAAGTAATGCCAAAAATCACCGCCATCGAAACCTTCGATGTTCGTTTCCCAACATCGAAGATGCTCGACGGATCAGATGCGATGAATCAAGATCCAGATTACTCCGCTGCCTACCTTCGCATCAGAACAGATCAACCAGGACTCCATGGTGATTCTCTTGTCTTTACTATCGGTCGCGGAAATGATGTGCAGATAGCGGCGATAGATATGCTCACGCCAAAGATTGCTGGCCTGAACGTTGATGATGCATTTGCTCGCATTGGTGAGATCACTCGCGAATTAAGTGGCGATAGCCAGATACGTTGGCTTGGTCCAGATTACGGCATCTTTCACATGGCGGCGGGTGCGGTACTCAACGCCCTATGGGATCTCTTTGCTAAGGCACAGGGTGTTCCGCTCTGGAAATTACTGAGCGATATGACGCCAGAACAAATCGTGGATGCCATCGACTTCAGATATATCACCGATGCGCTTACTCGTGAAGAAGCTCTTGAAATTCTCTATCGCGGCAATGATGCAAAGAAGAGCAATGAGGCAATTCTTCGCAGTAAAGGTCTACCCGCTTACACAACTTCACCAGGATGGCTTGGATATAGCGATGAGAAGATGCTTGATCTCACGCAGAAGGCGCTCAACGAAGGATTTTCCCTGATTAAATATAAGTGTGGAAAATCCATTGCCGATGACCAACGTCGCCTTGGAAAAGTTCGCGCACTCGTAGGTCCAGATTTTCCAATAGCAATTGATGCCAATCAGGTATGGGATGTCGATGTCGCCATCACATGGATTAACGCCCTGAGAGAATTTAAATTGCGCTGGGTTGAAGAACCTACAAGTCCTAATGATGTCTTAGGTCATGCCAAGATCGCAGCCGCAGTCGCACCCACACAGATAGCAACGGGTGAGATGGCAAGCTCTCGAATCATCTTTAAGCAGTTGCTTCAGGCAAAGGGATTCTCGGTGATGCAAATTGATGCCACACGCGTGGCAGGCGTCAACGAAAATCTTGCAAATATCTTGATGGCCGCTAAATTTGGGATTCCTGTCTGTCCTCATGCAGGTGGCGTTGGCCTCTGCGAAATGGTTCAGCACCTAGCGATGTGGGATGCGGTGGCCGTCACAGGACATCACCCTTTGCGCGTCGTTGAGTTTGTTGATCATCTCCATCAGCACTTTTTGGACCCAGTTCAGATTTCTGGCGGTTATTACATCGCGCCACAACTTCCTGGCGCGGGTGCGCAGATGCATCAATCGAGCATTAATGAGTATTCTTTCCCTAACGGCACATACTGGAAAAACGAGGCACAATCATGAGTAGCGAATTCAAGGGGCTAGTTGCTGTAATCACTGGTGCAGGATCTGGAATTGGATTAGCTCTCTCCAAGCTCTTTCATGAAGATGGCGTAACGGTCTACGGCCTAGATCTGCAGGAAGGTGAAATGAAGCCGTATGCGCACTTTATTCAGTGCGATGTTGGGAATACCGCCAGCGTCGCAGCCGCATTCGCCGAGCTTGGTAAGCAAACTCAGGTAATTGATATTCTGGCAAACAATGCAGGAATTGGTTCGATCGGATCTGTGGAAGATGCAACGGATGAAGAATGGCATCACGTGTTAAATGTCAACGTTGCTGGTACCTCTCGCGTTAGCGCCGCTGCTATGCCGTTTCTTCGTAAGAGTAAGTGCCCATCAATTGTTAACTCGAGTTCAATCGCAGCAACTGCCGGTATTCCAAAGCGTGCGGTCTACAGTGCAAGCAAGGGTGCAGTGATGACTCTTACCCTTGCCATGGCAGCAGATCACGTGAAGGAAGGAATCCGCGTGAACTGCGTTAACCCTGGGACTGCAGATACTCCTTGGGTAGCTCGTCTTTTATCAAAGGCGACAGATCCTGTTGCCGAACGCGCTGCTTTGCAAGCACGCCAACCAATGGGCCGCTTGGTAAGCCCTGAGGAAGTTGCTAGCGCAATTGCCTATCTAGCAAGCCCACGTCAATCCTCGACAACTGGCACAATTCTCGCCGTTGACGGCGGAATGCAAGGGCTACGTCTTCCTAAGTAAGCGGTTTCTCAAAACCTACGATAAAGAATTGGTGGAGACGGTGAAAAAGAAAGTTACAACTCCTCCCGTCAAGCGGATTCCACGCCGATCGGTGCTCTCTGATGAAATCTACGAGATGATCAAGGCGAAAATCTTTGATTACGAGATAGCACCTGGTTCGCGTGTGAACATTGATGCTCTCTCAGTAAAGTTAGAAGTCTCTCAGACTCCGGTACGAGAAGCTCTCGCCCGCCTTGAATCTGACGGCCTTATCGAGAAAGAGCCTCTTAAGGGATATAGGGCGACACAGTTGCTGACTATCAAGGAACTCAATGATCTATTTCAATTTAGATTATTGATTGAACCATGGGCGGCAGAGCAAGCGGCGAAATTGATTGATAACACAGGTAAAACGGCCCTTAAAGCTGAGATGCAGAGTGCCAAGACCGCCATTAAATTCGCGGATGAAAATCAGTATCAGGCACTTTCAGAACACGATTCCCGTTTTCATACCTTGATTTCAAGTATTTCAGGGAACCAGACGATAGCCGACTTTTATGAGCGTACACATTGTCACCTCCATCTATTCCGCCTCTACATGGCAAATAAACTGCACCTTATTGATGGTGAATCACGCGCTGATTATGTGCAAGATCTCTTTGAGCAGTACTACCAGACTGGATCTGGTCAGGTGGCAATCAAGGAACATGATGCGATTGCTAAGGCGATTTTAGATCAAAACTCCAAGGCAGCTAAAGCAGCTATGCATGCTCACATCGAATCATCCCTGAAGAGATTTTCTCCGTCAGCAGTTGCTGCCAATAAATAAGCTGATTACCTTGCAATTTTACCGCTCTGCCTCTACTTTATCCTATATGATTTTTTAGAAAAGGAATGGTTGATGCTCTCAAAAATTAAAAGTATTGAAATTCGTGCTTGTCGCGGTGGCGACCAACTTGAAGAGCTCGACACAGTTGCAGCGGTCAAGCTTCCTGGCGGATCACGCCCTGACTTTACAGTTATCACAATCACCACTGAAGATGGCGTTCAAGGAACGTCATTTGGATTTGGCGCACTTGATGCAACCATCGCTGGCAAAGCAATGTCAGCGGTTAAGCCTTTCTTTATTGGAAGGGACCCCTTTGATACCGAGAAATCTTTAAAAGAATTTGAAAATTTTGATCGTAAATGGAATCACGTCCCAATTTATGCATATGGTCCTTTTGACAATGCCTGCTGGGATATAAAAGGAAAGATCGCTGGAATGCCGGTGTATAAAATGCTTGGCGCTGCGCGCGAGGAAGTTCCTCTTTATGTGAGTTCAATGTTTTTACCAGGACCTGATGAATATGTTGCCCAAGCATTATCCGTAAAGGCAAAAGGTTATAAAGGCTACAAACTTCACCCACCCGGAACTGTTGAACAAGATATCGCTTGCTACCGCGCAGTCCGTAAAGCAGTCGGAGATGATTTCAATCTAATGGCAGATTCCGTTATTGCTTACAACTACGAAGAAGCTCTAAAGGTAGGTCGCGAATTAGAGCGCTTAAATTTCCTCTGGATGGAAGAGCCAGTACTAGATGTGAATTTTAATTCGCTGAAGAAATTACGCGAGAAATTAGATATTCCAATTTGTGGAACTGAGGTCATTGCAGGTGCTCAATACTCAACAGCGCTCTACATTAAAGAAGGTATCGTTGACATTGTGAGAACCGATGTCTCATGGCGTGGTGGATTAACCGCTGTTATGAAAACTGCTCACCTTGCTGAGGCTTTTGGTGTTCGATGTGAATTACACACAACTATTTATCACGGACTTGAGATGGTTCAGCTTCATGCTTCCCTTGCAATATCTAATTGCCAATTCTTTGAAACGTTGTATCCATTTGATGACTTTGATTTCGGATTGAAAAATGGATTAGTAATCAAAGATGGCTTTGTTCAAGCTCCGACTGGAGTTGGATTTGGAATTGAATATGACTGGGATTTCATCGATAAGCACACTGTTGAGGTTTACTAACAAATGACAAAGTTTGATTCGGTAATTACTGATGTAGAGATTCGTGCCTGCAGAACTGTAAAACAAGCCTCTGACACTCATTGGAGTGTTGCGGATGGTATGAATTTCACCGTCATAACTTTGACCGATTCGCAAGGAATCAAGGGAACCTCTTTTGGATTTGGTGCGCTTGATGCAACTATTGCTGGAAAAACTATGTCTGCTATTAAGCCCTTTTTTCTTGGACGAAATCCTTGTGACACTGAAAAAGCGCTAAAGGAGTTTGAAAATTTTGACCGTAAGTGGAACCACGTTCCTATTTACGCATACGCACCTTTTGATAATGCTTGTTGGGATCTAAAAGGAAAGATCGCTAACATGCCGGTCTACAAAATGCTAGGTGCTGCGCGTGAGGAGATTCCGGTGTACGTAAGTTCTGGAGTTTTGCCTTCGGTAGAGGCTTACGTCGCAGAGTCACTCGATGCAAAAGCGAAAGGCTATAGAGGTTATAAATTACATCCACCAGGAATGGTTGAAGGTGGAAAAGTAGAAATGGATATCGCTGCTTACAAAGCAGTAAGAGCAGCAGTAGGGCCAGATTTTCCACTCATGGCAGATCCCGTTATTGGTCATGATTACGAAGAGGCTTTAAAAGTTGGACGAGAACTTGAGAAATTGGATTTTCTTTGGCTAGAAGAGCCGGTCCTTGACATTGATTTTAATTCTTTACGAAAACTTCGCGAGAAATTAGATATACCAATTATTGCGACAGAAGTTCTAGCGGGCGCCCATTATTCAACCGCTTTGTACATTCAAAAAGATATGGTAGATATTGTCCGAAGTGATGTTTCTTGGCGCGGCGGTATAAGTGCAGTTATGAAGACTGCTCACATGGCTGAGGCTTTTGGTGTCAGATGTGAATTACACACAACGATTTATCATGCTCTTGAAATGGTGCAACTTCATGTAGCTCTCGCAATTTCCAATTGCCAATTTTTTGAGCTTCTCTATCCAACTGAACCGTGGAATTTTGGAACTAAGAATAAATTAGAGATAAAAGATGGCCTTGTACAAGCACCTAAAGGTCCTGGGCTGGGAATTGAATATGATTGGGACTTTATCGATAAGCATACGGTCGCTGTTCTTTAGCGACCCGAAGAGATAGTCGCTGTTCTTTAGCGACCCGAAGAGATAGTCGCTCTTCTTTAGCGTTAGGGGCGAGCGAGCATGTCCATGAATTTATTCACGGGCGTGGTGCTGAGCTTGTCATAATCAAGGGAGAGAGCAAGAATTTTCTCTTGCTGAGCTTTATCGTAGATTCGATTGAGGTTGATCTTAAACTTCTCAATCAGAAGTGGGATTCCCTCACTGCGTCGACGAGCATGGCCGATTGGGTACTCCACTGCTACTTCGTCAAGGATTGTGCCATCGTTGAGCTCGATGGTGATGGCGTTCGCGATCGAGCGCTTAGCTGGATCATGATAATCGGCGCTATAGCTCGTATCTTCAAGGCAGGTAATTTTCTCTCGGAGAGCATCGATGCGAGCATCTGATGCCACATCATCTTCGTAATCTCGCGCAGTTAAGCGTCCAAATATAAGTGGCACGGCAACCATGTACTGAATGCAGTGGTCCCTATCAGCAGGGTTATTGAGAGGTCCTTTTTTATCGATGATACGAATACACGCCTCGTGTGTTCGTATTGTCACCTTCTTGATATCACTTGCAGAGAAACCTTTAGCTGTTAATTGAGAATGCAGAGTCATCGCTGCCTCAACTGCGGTTTGTGAATGAAATTCTGCTGGGAAGGAGATCTTAAAGAGGATGTTCTCCATGACATATGAGCCGTACTCACGTTGGAAGGTGAAGGAATTTCCACGGAAGGATGCATCGTAGAAACCCCAGATCTTTGCAGTCAGGGCGGTCGGATAGCCCATCTCACCGGTTGAGGCTAAGAGCGCTAGACGAACCGCACGAGAAGTTGCATCTCCCGCAGCCCAGGATTTACGAGAGCCGGCGTTAGGAAAATGGCGATAGGTTCGAAGTGATTGACCATCAACCCACGCCAATGACACTGCTGCAAGAATCTGATCGCGAGTCAGGCCAAGCATGCCTGCGACAACGGCAGTTGAAGCGACCTTGACCAGAATTACGTGATCTATTCCAACTTTATTAAATGAGTTTTCAAGAGCGATACACCCTTGAATTTCATGGGCCTTAATCATCGCAGTAAGCACATCTTTGATCGTAAGTTTTTTACCTGTTGTGCGAGAGAGCCAATCAGCTGTAGCAAGGATCCCACCGAGGTTATCTGATGGATGTCCCCATTCAGCTGCTAGCCATGTGTCATTAAAATCTAACCAGCGGATCATGGCGCCAATATTGAAAGCTCCTTGCACTGGATCTAATTCAAAATTTGTTCCAGGGACCTTCACGCCATTTTTAACAGTTATACCAGGAGCTACTGGTCCGAGGAGCTTTGTGCAGGCAGGATATTCCAGGGCCTCTAAACCACAACCGAGTGTATCGAGTAAGCAATTCCACGCAGTCTCGTATGCGACTGGAGATTTGACCTCATAATTAATCACATAATCAACAATGTCAACTATCTCTTTATCGTAGGGCAGGTTGGATTTTGCTACGTGCGATGACATTTTAGGTTATCTCTTCTCTATTGGAATGAATTGCAGATCTTCTGGTCCTGTGTAATTCGCACTTGGTCTAATGATTTTATTATCAATTCTTTGTTCGATGACATGAGCTGCCCAACCTGTAGTCCGCGCGATAACGAAAATCGGCGTAAAAAATGCCGTTGGAATTTTCATTTGGTTATAAGAAACTGCAGAGAACCAATCGAGGTTGGGGAACATATTCTTGATTTCCCACATTACTGATTCAATTCTCTCTGCAATTGCATACAGTTGGGTATTGCCTTGATCTTCCGAAAGCTTGAGTGAGATCGCTTTAATAATCTCGTTACGAGGATCTGAGACTGTGTACACCGGATGCCCGAAGCCAATGATTACCTCTTTGTTGGCAACGCGTGCCCGAATATCTGCCTCAGCCTCATCAGGGCTCGAATACCGTTCCTGAATCTCAAGAGCGACCTCATTTGCCCCACCATGCTTAGGGCCGCGAAGTGCCCCGATTGCCCCAGTGATGGCAGAGTAGATATCGGATCCAGTTCCGGAAATCACACGGCCGGTAAATGTTGATGCATTAAATTCGTGCTCTGCATAGAGGATAAGTGATGCATGCATCGAGTCCTCCCAGAGCTTGCTCGGGGCCTGACCATGCAACATGTGAAGGAAGTGTCCGCCGATTGAGTCATCGTTGGTTTCGATCTCAATTCTCTTCCCTGAATTGGCAAAGTGATACCAGTAGACGAGCATCGAGCCGAGACAGGCAATGAGTTTATCTGCGATCTCTTTTGCCGCTGACTCGTTGTGCTCGTTATCTTCAGGAGTAACACAACCAAGTGCTGAAACACCTGTACGCATGACATCCATTGGATGGGCTGTTGCTGGGATTGCCTCAAGTACGGTCTTGACTGAATCAGAAAGCCCGCGAAGGCTCTTTAACTTTGATTTGTAACTTGCGAGTTCGGATCTTGTAGGCAGGCTTCCGTGAATCAACAAAAAAGCAACTTCTTCGAATTCGCATTGTGCTGCTAAATCCGCAATATCATATCCACGATAGTGAAGGTCGTTTCCGCTCTTACCTACGCTACAAAGGGCGGTGTTGCCAGCTGTGACTCCTGATAACGCCACAGATTTCTTAGGTTTAAAATCGGCCATTGTATTTTCCTCTCACTTTTCAACGTGCTGCTATTTATCGTTGAGCAATTGATCCAGTGCGTTCTCATAACTGTAGTAATTAATTCTGTCGTAAAGCTCTTCACGAGTCTGCATAGTGTCTAGAACGCCAGACTGTGTTCCATCACGTCTGATCGTCTCATAGACACTCTCTGCCGCTTTATTCATTGCTCTAAATGCAGATAGTGGATACAGGATCATTTTTACTCCGTGAGCGGCGAGTTCATCTCGCGTAAAGAGAGGTGTCATTCCAAATTCAGTAATATTGGCAAGAATTGGCTTTGAAACCGCTGCACTAAACTTGCTGTAATCCTCAAGCGTGCGAATCGCTTCAGGGAAGACTAAATCCGCGCCCGCTTCGATATAGGCATGAACTCGCTCGATTGCAGCATCGATTCCTTCGATAGCGATCGCATCCGTTCGCGCCATGATTGAAAAATTTTCATCCGTGCGAGCATCGACAGCAGCTTTAATGCGGTCCACCATCTCGGCCTTAGAAACGACCTCTTTATTTGGTCGGTGCCCACAACGCTTTGCTCCCACTTGATCTTCCATATGCATCGCTGCAGCCCCAGCCTTGATCAGATCCTTGACTGTACGAGCGATGTTAAATGCTGAGGCACCGAAACCGGTATCTGCATCTACTAATAGCGGGGTATCGCAGACATTGGTAATACGACGAACATCTGTCAGGACATCTTCAAGAGTAGTAATGCCTAGATCAGGGATACCCATGGAGCCTGCAGCAACGCCGCCGCCGGAAAGATAGATTGCTCGGTATCCGGCGCGCTGTGCAAGGAGTGCGTGATTGGCATTGATCGTACCTACGATCTGAAGCGGGTTCTCCTCGGCTAAAGCCTTACGAAATGCTGCACCAGGAGAAGAGTTATTCACGGACATAGTTTATCGCTTTTGCTTCTCGAAGTGGAATCGGTGAAGAAAATCAATTGCTTTACACATCCAGACTAAGTGCAGCGAGTGCTCCATTGACGATCGAGCCGCTATCGAGATCATGGATTCGATAGAGATCAGCGATCGTCCCTGATTGTCCAAAAGTATCGACTCCCATAGCTACCTGTGGCATTCCAAGGGCTGAGCCCAACCATGACATTGCATGTGATGCACCGTCATGTACAGAAACTATTGGAGCACGCTCTGAGAAAATTGTGCGCAGTGCGCCAGGAAATGATGGTGTGCTTGCTGTGCGAATTCCCTGCTTAAGAGTTCTCTGCCAACTTCCGTAGAGTCGACCAGGTGATGTCACCTCAATAACATGGGCGACGACTCCTTCACTTGATAATTCGCGCGCTGCCTCTAGTACTTCGGGCATCACTGCTCCAGTTGCAACTAAATGGACAACTGGTGCGTGCGGATCTTCAACAATGTAGCCAGGTGTGCTGCGACCATCAACTAGTCGATATGCACCAGCTAAAACTTGTGTACGAAGCAGCGCATCACCAAGGCGTTCACGTGCTTGTGTAAATGGAGCCTGATCAATAGGTCGAGTAGTAAGACGGAAATAAAATGCCAGCTCGTTCGGGCGAAGATCGGGAGTTGTATCTTTCTTATTTCCAGCAACATGGGCGATCGCATCGCAGAGAAGCCAATCAAGAGCTTGTGCATAGGCTGGCTCCATCAGAACTACCCCTGGCAACTCCATTCCAACCGATGGTGTGATCGTCGATTGATGAGCGCCACCTTCGGGTGCAAGAGTGACACCCGATGGTGTTCCCGCAATAATAAATTTTGCACCTGAGTAAACACTGTAGATAAAGGCATCAAGCCCGCGCAGAACGAATGGATCGTAAACAGTACCGATTGGAATGAGTGGCTGATCAGAGTGATCATGTGAGAGCCCAAGCATTCCAAGGAGCATGAAAAGATTCATCTCACTGATTCCAAGTTCGATGTGCTGACCTGTAGGGCCTTCAGCCCACTTCAACATTGGATCTTCGTTCCAGCGTCTTAAAACTTGAGGATGATAGACACCGGTACGGTTAATGAAGCCACCTAGGTTTGTTGAGGTCGCCACATCAGGTGCGGTTGTTACAAGGTATGGACGAATTGCTTCATCGCGACTGATCTCTGTTAACACACGCCCAAAGACTTCTTGCGTCGAAATCATGCCCGTGCTCTTTGGGTTGGTGGTAGTTGGAATTACTGCTTTGATTTCAGCAGCAGACTCTCCACGCTTGAGATCGAGTTTACGTTTTGCTAAGTATTTTCCTACTCGAGATTCTGGATCAAATGAATCCCATTCATTTTCTACCGTCAATCCCATCGATGTGCGTAGGGTATCTATCTGTTCGGTCGATAACTGAGCAGAGTGGTTTCTAGGATCCCCCGCCATGGGAAGCCCCCACCCTTTAACGGTGTAGGCAAATACGACGCTTGGACGATCTGTTACGGCATCACAGGCTTGGAAGGTCTCAACAAGTGATGCCACGTTATGTCCGCCAAGGTCACTTAAAATCTCGAACAATTGGCTATCTGAAAACTTTGTTAAATACTCTGCGACTCCTGCAGGTGCGCCATCAAGGAAGCGCGCTCGTAGCTCTTCGAGCTTCTGTCCAAAGAGGGATTGATATTGCTCGTTAGGAATATCATCAAACCATTGTTTGAATGCTTCACTTCCTGCTTCAGCGAATGCCTCTTTTAACTTTGTTCCATACTTGACTTCAGCAACGTGCCATCCCGCTGCCTCAAATTGCGCACGCCATTGGGCAATACGGATTCCTGGAATCACTCGATCGAGTGACTGGCGATTAAAGTCAACTACCCACATCACATTGCCGAGTCCATCGGTTGCAGGATCTGCAACTGCCTCCCAGATATTTCCTTCATCGAGTTCGGCATCTCCGATGAGAGCGATGAAGCGAGAGTGTGGACGTGGACCAAAGTGAGAGTCAACATAACGTCGTGTCACTCCGGCAAAAAGTGGGGCCGCTGCGCCAAGACCTACGGAGCCGGTAGAAAAATCAACGACATCTGGATCTTTGGTACGTGATGGATAACTCTGGAGTCCACCGGCGCTGCGTAGCGTTGTTAAATACTTCTTCTCTAGATTGCCTAAGAGATACTGAATTGAGTGAAAAACTGGTGAAGAGTGAGGCTTAACGCTTACACGATCATTTGGATCGAGGTGATACATATAGAGAGATGTCAGAAGCGAAATCATCGAGGCACTTGATGCTTGGTGGCCTCCGACTTTGATTCCATCGGTATTGACTCGATCATGGTTAGCAAAGTCGACCATGCGTACGGCTAACCACAGGGTACGAAGTTGAATTTCCTCCAGAATTTCAAGCTCTTCCTTAGAGATGCTCATAACTAGTTAAACTCCTTACGCACTGCCATCGCCAAAGTTTCATAATCAGCTGGAGTATTGTATAGCTGGCCAGAAACTCGCATGAAATATTGATCGCATGCCGTTGTGATTGGCACCTCAATTTTATGGATTTCAGCAAATTTACGCTGCAGTGCGATACATCCATCACGCCCGCCATCCATTTTGTGAAGGCGAATGACTCCAAGAGGTAGCTCTTCCTCGCGCAATTCATCATCGCCCACCCCGAGTTCGGCCATTACCAAACCACGCCCATATCTCATTCGAGCAGTGTTTGCAGCGCGTACTCGGTGCCAACCGATCTTCTCGTAAAATTCAATTGCAACTGGTGCTGCTAACCATGGACTTAAATCAACTGTTCCGAGCATGTCCCAAGGAAGTGGATATGCATCGTGGTCCTGCCAGGAGACGATAAGCGGGCGCATAATCTCTTGCCAGCGTGGAGCGATTCGGTAGACCCCGCAACCAAGAGGTGCTGATGCCCATTTGTGGAGATTACCAAACCAGAAATCTGCATCGAGTTTATCTAAATCCAAATCAAAGTTTCCAGGTGTGTGCGATGCATCAACTGCAATAGCTACGCCTTTTTCACGACAGAGTGCGCTGAGTGCATCCACCGGAAAAGTACGGGCCGTCGCTGAAGTCACATGATCAACCACAAATAGGCGGGTCCGCGGGGTCAATGATTTCTTTACTAACTCAACTACTTCGTCATCTGTTGCAAGGCGCGGGACGGGGACTACGACAAGAGTGCCACCGGCAGCTTCGACTGCACGCTGAACTGCATAGATAACGGCGCCATATTCATGGTCAAGAACAATTGCCTCATCCCCTGCCTTAAATGGGAATCCTCGCATCGTTGTACTTGCAGCCTCTGTTGTATTTCGAACCAAGACAATTTGCTCTGGTTTTTGGCCGAGAAATGCTGCTACTTTGCTTCGCGCATCCTGAACTTCGCTCATCGCTTGGCGAGCGTAGAACTTCACGGGATTAGATTGCACTCGATCCTGAATCTTCTTTTGTGCCTCTTGTACGACGATAGGTACGGCGCCGAAAGAACCGTGGTTACAATGATGGAAGTCCTGATCTAAATTCCAAGCAGATTTATATTCTTGGAGATCGAATTCCATTACTAACCCTTCATAGTGCAAGCAGTACATTCCGAATAAAGAAATTCAGAGACTACCATAGGGGTGGTATCGCAATTACTGCACAGTAATTGCGCAGAAAATGTGCATTTACTGCGCGACGATGTGAAGGAGTGGTTCGCCCTTTGCAAATCTAGCGAGTTGCTCTTCCACCAACTTGCGCCCACGAGGAGTAAATGCCTCGGTATTACCACCCACATGAGGGGTGATAATCACATTACCTGCACTCCACAATGGATGTCCATCTGGAAGTGGTTCTGGATCTGTGACATCCAATCCAGCAGTGATGCGACCTGAGTTAAGTTCACGAATCAGCGCATCTGTGTCTACAACTCCGCCACGAGCGACATTGATAAGGGCTGCACCATCTTTCATTGCTGCTAAGCGTTCTGCATTCATTAGGTGACGCGTCTGATCGGTAAGCGGAACAATCAAAATAATGACATCAAATGTAGGAAGTAAGCGATCAAATTGATCAAAGGTGAGCGATCCATCGCGACCAGACTTTGAAAACGGCGTGATCGTGACTTCAAAACCTGAAAGCATCTTTACAATGGTTTTTCCAATATTTCCAAAACCGACGATCGCAATTTTCGAATCTGCAAGTGATGGCATCCGGCTATGTTCCCAATGCCCTGCCTGTTGCTGAATCGCAAATGGCGCAAACCCTCGTCGTGAAGCAATCGCTAAGGCCACCGCAAGCTCTGCAGTGGAGGCGTCATGCACACCTGCTGCATTACATAGCGTCACGCCCTCTGGGCGAATTTTCAATACATCATCAACGCCAGCATTCGGGGATTGAATCACCTTCAGCTTCTTCATCTGAGGGACCGTCGCAATTGCTTGCGGCCCACCCATATAACGTGGAACATAGAATTCAATTGAGTCAAGGTCGGCTGCAGCTGGAGCTATTCCATCTGTGGGCGCATGAGTGATGCCTTCTGGAAGCTTCAGGTCATTCCACTGTGTCCATACTTTTCTCATAGATCACGTCCTTTAATGATTGGGTCCCAGTCACTGCGCGATGAGTACGGTGTTTCATACGTTGGTTGATTAACGTATCGCGAATATGTGAAGTGTAGCGCTGCACCCGAACCTGCTGCTAATTCTAATGTTAGCCATTTTGATTTCACATCATGGGTTACTGAACTTCCATCCTCGCCCACAATTGTTACGGTATCAAAGCGATTTTCTCCAAAGGTCCCTGCCTGCAAGGTAAGAAGACGAGACTTACTTGTGTTCAGATTAGAAACTAGAACACGCATTTTACTTGCGTTGAGCTGATCTACCATCGCAGCAACATCTTCAGGTAACCCGGGGCGAGAATTCTCGCTATCGAAGTAACGCACCTTGCCATGTTGTAATCCACCGTGAGAAATATGCATCGGTGCACCAAAGAGAAGCTGAGCTAGGCCTTCAAAGTAGACAGGATTGAACTCTTGCCATGCATGAATATTGTAGCCAGGTACGCGAAGATCAAGGCTGACAACAACATCTGCAGTTGTTGGATCGTAGGTATCCCAATTACGAGGATTTCCAGTATTTGATCGCATCTTGTGTAGCTGCATAGCAATGAGTTCTAGATTCGCCTTGAGAATATCGATTGGGTAATTCGGTAATTGACCCTGAATAAATTCAAACCATGGCAAAGTATTTGCAATGTAATGTTTCGTATCACGTCCGGTCAGTGAGTCTTTACCAGATACACCTGGGATTGCGATTGTGCTCCAATTATTATTTCGAGGTAGCGCCATAATGCGATCGAGATCTTCATCTGCCATTGATGTTGTCCAGATATAGATCATGTGGCGCGCAGATGGAAGGCGATAATCGCCCCAACCTGCATCAAAGTGGCGATGCGGCACTTTCACGACACCGTTCTCCTCTTTACGCAGCGACCAGATCAGATCAAATTGCGAACGAGGAAAATCGAGATAACTGTAATCACCAGTCATCAAGACAGCGTTCATAGCTGCATTTGTGATTGGCTCCATGATGGTCATAAATCCGTGTGGCCAACGCCATCCGTAATATCCACCCCACCACTTGCCATCATTGAACTCACCGATCTCACCAGATAATCCGATGTTATCGGGAACAATTCCACCGTTTTTATCTCTGCGATCCATCCATGCTTTGATATATTCAAGAGCAGTTCGTTTGCTCGTCTCATCATGAGAATACATATAGGAGTGAGCCAGGAGTGACGTAACGTTGAGGTTGAGTGGAACATCGCCACGATTCATGCGCTCATTCATCTTACTTATGAGGTCGTCATAGATCTCTGGATCAGACCAATGACAGAGCATGGTGGAGAAATCATTCTTAACTACATCTTCATATGGGGCTAAATAATCATCAAGAACGGTGCGATGAGTCTCCCAGTCTTCGTGCGTCACAACGTGACGCGGACCTTTGCTTCCGGTCAGCGGTGAGAGCATCTGCTTCTTCACCGGGTCATAGTTCTTCGCCTCTTTATCCTCACCGGTATAAAACCCGGCGAAGCGCGCAGCGCGTTGGCGATCAATCAGTGAATCAGGTTTAGTCAGACCAAAGAAGTAATGGAAAAGGTATCCCTCACCATGGTGCATCCAGTCGTAATACCCATCAAACTCACGATAGATCTGACCGTACTCACTCCATTGCAGTGTGATCGAATCCCACATCTTTCGCGCTAATTGATAAACCTCTTCGCTTCCACCGATGCTGTAAAAAAGTGCGAGATTCATAAACGCCTCATATGGATCATCGGATCCATCCATGCTTGGCCATTCCTCACGCCAAATCAGTGAGCCATCACTTCTTGTATAGCGTGCTACAAATTCAGGGGCTGCTGCATTGAGCTTGTCGATAATTTCTCGCTCAAGTCGCGCCCACTCACTAGGTGCTGATGGTGTTGTGATTGATATGCGTGGATGTTTTTCAGAAGACATTTCAAAATCGTATAGGATCAACTGCTTACAATCAATGGTGAAATCTCGCCGCCAACTTCTTTCCAGCCTCAATCAGCCATTTCTCAGATTCACTCTTGGCAGATTCCACCGATGGGGCAAGATCGACCAAAGAGATTATTGAAGGATCATCACCATTCTTATTGACGCCACAGGCAATCATCATGGGAACGTTATTTCGTTGCGCAACCTCTGCGATATATCCAACAACTTTCCCACTAAAACTTTGACTATCAAATGAACCTTCTCCCGTTATGACGCAATCTGCCTTTTTTATCTTCTCTTCGAGGTCAATTACTGCAGCAATTGTATGAACTCCGCTGACAACGCTGGCGCCAAGAAGAGTGGATAATCCAAATGAGACTCCCCCGGCGGCTCCGTATCCTGGTTTGTCGCCAACACCGACAAGGCTAAGAAGATGAGCCAAACCGATATCAAGGAAATCTACCTGTTCGGTATCGGCGCCCTTCTGTGGTGCAAATATATGTGCTGCCCCAGTCATACCGATAAGTGGAGATTGCACATCTACCAAGACTTTGATTCCGCGTTCTACCGATGCAATCTGATCTGGTGGCGTTATGGTTTTAATTGCGTGTAGATGAGTACCCCCGAGACCAACAGCTAAACCATCTGCATCCATAAAGGTAAAACCAAGGGCTGACAGTGCACCGGTTCCTCCATCGGTGGATGCAGAGCCACCCACTGCTACAAGAATTTCTCTCACCCGATCATCATTGAGTGCAGCTTTAATTGCTTGCCCTAGACCAAATGAATGTGCTCCAAGCGGATCTAGTTTTTCTACCGTTGTAATTCCACAGAGTGTGGCCATTTCGATCACCGCAGTATCGCCGTTGACGAGCAACCAGGACGAACTATGGTCTATCCCTGTCGCGCCTTGCACGTGAATAGGTATTCGCACTGCCGATGCGCTTACGCTCTCAATACAATCGAGAGTTCCTTCGCCCCCATCTGCAAAGGGTGCCGATTCAATCTCATCAACAGTTTGGACTTCCAGCCAGCCACGAGTTAAGGCATCGCACACTTGGCGACTTGTGGCGCTGCCTTTAAAGGAGTCAGGAGCAATAAGAATTCGTGCCACATCTCTAGCCTACTCCTGCTTCTTGCCATTGAACTTTAGATATAAGAAAAAAAGGTAACCCCCACGAGATTCTCGCGGGGGTTACCTTTTACTTATTTTTTATGAGCAACCTGATGTATTGCCGCAACCTTCGCAGACAAAACATGCACCTGACATACGCATCTTGACTCCGCATGTCATGCAGAGAGGTGCATCTGACTTGATTCCCATAGATTCAAGGAGATCAGAGGATGAACCAATTGTCATTGCTGGTGCAACTGGTGCTGCTTCGATCTTTACATCAGCGCTCGGTGCCTTAGTGCTGGGTGCTTTAGCGACTGCAGCTACAGGAGCCGCCACAGGCGCAACTGCTTTTGGGCTATCGCCCTCCACAGGTGCGTACTCGCCGCCATTGTTTAGCGCTGCTTCGCGCTCTGACGATGTGTAGAGACCGAGCGCTGCGCGCTCTTCAAATGGCAGGTAATCAAGTGCCAGACGACGGAAGATGTAATCCATCATGGACTGTGCCATGCGAATATCTTTATCATCTGTCATACCTGCTGGCTCGAAGCGCAAGTTGGTGAACTTCTCAACGAATGTCTGTAGTGGAACTCCGTATTGAAGACCAATCGATACTGCGATTGAGAATGCATCCATTACACCGGCCAAAGTTGAACCTTGCTTACCGAGCTTAAGGAATACCTCACCAAGTGCACCGTCAGCGTATGCACCTGCGGTCATATAACCTTCAGCGCCACCGACAGAGAACGATGTTGTTGTTGCAGGACGTGACTTTGGAAGACGCTTGCGTACTGGTGCAGCTATAACTTCTACTGATTCAGGTGCGTCTTTCTTCTTCGCCTTGCCATCTGAAAGTGGCTGACCGACCTTGCAATTGTCGCGATAGACAGCAAGTGCCTTGATGCCCATGCGCCATGCCTCTAGGTGAACTTCCTCAACTTCTTCAACAGTTGCTTCCTCTGGGAGGTTTACTGTCTTTGAAATTGCACCTGATAGGAATGGCTGACATGCAGCCATCATGCGGACGTGGCCCATTGGAGCAATTGATCGTGCACCAAGAGCGCAGTCAAATACTTCATAGTGCTCTAGCTTGAGTCCTGGAGCATCGATAACGTGTCCGTTGGCTGCGATGAATTCAACAATTGCTTCGATTGTCTCTTCGGTATAGCCAAGTTTACGAAGCGCTTGTGGAACTGTCTGATTAACGATCTGCATAGATCCGCCACCGACGAGCTTCTTGAACTTAACGAGCGAGAAGTCAGGCTCGATACCTGTTGTATCGCAATCCATCATGAGACCAATTGTTCCTGTTGGTGCAAGAACTGAGATCTGCGCATTGCGCCATCCGTTGGTATCACCTGTTGAAAGACATGCATCCCATGCCTTATTTGCTTCTGCCCAGACATCGATATCAAGAGTGGTCTCTTGCTTGGCTGCAGATGAAGCTGCTGCATGCTTGCGCATCACGCGTGCGTGAGGCTTAGCGTTTTGTGCAAAACCTGCATATGGTCCAACAATTCCCGCTAGTTCAGCTGAGCGCTTATATGTTGTTCCGGTAAGAAGCGAGGTGATTGCACCAGCTAGCGCGCGGCCACCATCTGAATCGTAGGCAAGGCCTGATGCCATAAGGAGTGCGCCAAGGTTTGCGTATCCGATTCCGAGCTGACGGTAAGCCTTTGTTGTCTCACCAATAGCCTCGGTTGGGAAATCTGCGAAACAGATTGAGATATCCATCGCGGTGATGATCATCTCTGATGCCTTTGCAAATGTCTTTGCATCAAATGAACCATCTGCCTTGAGGAACTTCATCAAGTTAAGAGAGGCCAAGTTACATGATGAGTTATCGAGTGACATGTACTCAGAGCAAGGGTTTGACGCATTGATGCGACCTGTCTCTGGAGTTGTGTGCCAATCATTGATGGTGTCATCAAA
>JAFMBT010000028.1 GCA_017858325.1 Candidatus Planktophila sp.
TCTTATATGGACCAGTAAGAAAGACCTTGATATCTGCAATCTTCATAACATCTCCTGATTAACTAATTAAAGCGCCGCCATCTACGGCTACTAAAGAACCTGTCACCCATTCACTTGCATCTGAAATAAGAAATACCACTGCCTTACCCAAATCCTCTGGAACGCCCATTTGGCGCACACCTGGGCGATCAACCCAAGGCTTACCCATCTGCTTCTCTCGATCTGCACGTTGTTTCACATTGATATCTGTGGCGACACCACCACAGAGAATCGCGTTGACACGAATTCCTGTCTCAGCAATTTCATGCGCCATCGCTGTAGTAAGTGAACTTAAGCCACCTTTAGATGAGATGTAATGTACTTGTTGGTTTCCACCGCGATAGGCAGAGACTGTGCTGATATTTACTATCGCCCCCTTCTTGCGAGGCTTCATATCTTTTACGACAGCCTGAGAAAGGTAGAAGGGACCTGAAAGGTTGACCGCTAGGTGTCGATCCCATATCGCTGGCGTAATGTCATCAAATGCGGTGAAATGGCAGATACCAGCGTTATTTACGAGGGCATCAACGCGACCTTTATCTTTAACAATCTCAGCAATTACCCGTACACATTCACTTTGAATCCCAACGTCACAGAGATAAGCAGAAGCTTTCCCGCCCGCAGCTACGATTTCAGCAATCATCTTATCTGCATGAACTTTTTCACTATCGACTGGATAGATGATCGCAACATCACCACCGGCTGCAGCAACCATGCGCGAAATTCCGCTGCCGATTCCTCGGCCCCCGCCGGTAACAACTACTACTCGATCTTTCAGCGCATCAGGAGCAAATACATGTGTCACTTCTCTACCCACTTTTCTTACTTGTCTGATGGTTTATCAGGAATATTATCCTTAAGAAAATCATAGACCCTAGGAATCTTAAAATATAGACCAACGACAAAACGAATAACAAATGATCCGATGAGAATTTCCGTCAGTGTGAACTGGTTGGTGAAAAAGGGAATAAAAAGTGCCGCAACGAAAGGAATTCCGAGAGCAAAGCCAATATAAATATTAATCAGCATCGTTCTGCGCGCCGCATCGCCATAGCGAAAGAGACCAAGCCAAATTCCCACATCTGTTCCGGCATTAAGCAAGCCAACGAAAAGTGTTGCAATTAATATCAGCTCAATATTTGGTGAGATCACAATCAGAATAAAATAGAATGCTGAGACTGGAACGGTCCACGCGAAGATGGCATAGCTACCCGTCCTCTCTTGCAACCTGCGCCAGAGATAGGTGCCAATCACTGCTCCAGCCGAGAGCGCCATCGCCCAGAAGCCCATCCATCGGTCAGAGACTCCGCGCTCAGTGATGAAGTAGACAGCTTGAAGTGGGGCGGCAATTGATGATGCGCTGACAACGAGAACGATTCCAAAGAGAAAGTACATAAATTGTTTCTCTGCCAATATCTTCTTACTATCGAAATTTTCTCTAAATGTTTCGAGGTAGGTATGCGGTGAATCTGGGTAGATAATGCGCGAGATCACGTAGATCTCTGTCAGACCGAGAGCACTAGAGAAGAAGAATACTGCTACATAGTTAAATGGAAATGGTAGAAAGATCATCCCTAATCCGATGATCCCATTTGCTGACAGAGCGCCAATATTCGCAATTCTTGTTCGTGCATTTACGATCTGTGGTTGATCTTTGGCATCGACAACGATTCCAACGGTAGGTGACCAGAAGGCACCGAAGACAACGGTCGGTATGGCGCAGATACAGAACATAGTAACGGCTATCTCGGCCCGATTGTTATCAAAGAGGAGCGCAGTAGCTGGCATAAAGAAGAAAACTCGCGATAAGACGCCACAGATAATCATCCAGCGCCGCTGTTGCACAATACTTCGCAGATTAGCCACTGCGATTGGCCCCATAAGCAGCGGCCCTAAGGAAGTAAGTGCCACATAGACACTAATCAGCAGAATGGATGCATCAAGACGGATAAGAAAGGGAATTGCAAAGATAACCCATGCGCCATTTGCTGCGCCTCCCCAGAATGCCTGGAGACGTATTAGTCGATGATTATGTTCTCTTGTTTTGTCTATATTCATGAGGGTAAATTAAATTGTCACCCCAATATATTTTTTCTCAAGGAATTCGTGAATGCCATCAAAGCCACCTTCACGACCCAAGCCACTCTCTTTATAACCACCAAAGGGAGCGGCAGGGTCAGAGATAACACCTCGGTTGATAGCAACCATTCCAGATTCCATCGCCTCTGCGACTCTGATTGCTCGATCAAGGGAGCCCGAATAGATATAGCTGATGAGCCCGTACTCAGTGTCATTGGCAAGATGAATAGCTTCTTCATCGCTATCTACTATGACAACTACTGCAACGGGCCCAAAAATTTCTTCCTTCAGAATTGGATTATCTGAAGCGACTGTTATCACAGTTGGTGGATAGAAGGCACCATCACCCTGTGGCTTTGTACCACCGAGAGTTACCTTTCCTCCTTGCTTGACTGAGCTATCTACAAGATCTGCAATCTTGTCGCGCTCTTTTACCGAGACGCTAGCGCCAAGTTGTGCACCTTCAGTTAAACCAGATGCCATTTTAATCTTGGACATCGCATCGGTAAGTTGCTCAGTAAATTCCTTTGCCACAGAACGGGCGGCATAGAAGCGATTAGCCGCTGTACACGCAGCGCCACCATTTCTTAACTTGGCAAGCATCGCTCCGGCCACTGCTTCAGTAACATTGGCATCATCGAGAACGATAAATGGCGCATTGCCACCAAGCTCCATAGATGTACGTATAACGCGATCAGCTGCCTGCTTTAACAATAACTTTCCAACAGGAGTAGAGCCGGTGAAGGAGAGATTTTTGATTCGAGGATCGGCTAGTAATCGTGTGACGGCTGGTGCGGATGGAGTAGGAGTAATAACGTTAACAACACCTGCAGGAAGTCCTGCACGATGCAAAATATCGGCGATAGCCAACGTTGTCAGCGGTGTCTCCATCGCTGGCTTAACAATCACGGTGCAACCAGCTGCAACGGCAGGACCAATTTTTCGTGTTGCCATGGCAGCAGGAAAATTCCACGGAGTAATCAAGAGTGAGACTCCGACCGGTTGGTGAGTAACAAGAATTCTCTTATCTCCACTTGGGGAATGCCGGAACTCACCATTGACACGCACTGCTTCTTCAGAGAACCATCTAAAGAATTCAGCGGCGTAGAGAACTTCACCTTTAGCATCGGCAAATACTTTTCCATTTTCGCGTGAAACTAGGCGCGCCAAATCATCAGCTTCAGCGATCATAATTTCAAATGCGCGACGAAGGATCTCACCACGAACGCGTGCAGGAGTCTTAGCGAATGCAGGGAAGGCGCGATCAGCAGCATCTACCGCCGCATCGATCTCTTTATCACCTGCAATTGCGATTTCAGTAATGACAGAGCCATCACTTGGATCATAGACAGGATGACGATTGGGGGTTGCTACCCATTGACCATCTATATAGAGATCTGACCGAATCATCGTGCCCCTTTACGCTGCTAGAAAGGATATTCTAAATTTCCAATAAATGGTGTATTACGCACAACTCGGTTTTCTAGAGTTCCAAGTGTTGTCATTTCAAGTTTGATTACATCACCCGGATTAAGGACCTTATCCTGCTCTGCCCCAGAGCCATCTCCGACAGTTCCTGATCCAAAGACTTCGCCGACCTGTAGCTCTTCATTCCACGATGCGTAAGCGATCATCTGCTCAAATTTCCACTGCATCTTGGCTGAAGACCCATCGGTCCACTGCTCACCATTTATCCAGCACTTCATATTCAATACGTAAGGATCGGCAATCTCATCAGCCGTTACCAATACAGGGCCCAATACATGAGCGCCGATAAAGTCTTTACCCTTTGCAGGCCCCAGACCAACGGTCATCTCTGCAGATTGAATAGCGCGAGCCGAGAAGTCGTTATAGATGGTGTAGCCATAAATATGCTTGGTGGCATCCTCAACCTTGATATTTGCCCCGCCTTTGCCAATGACAATTGCGAACTCAAATTCGAGGTCCAGGAATTCGGCATATTCTGGGAATTCGATCTCTTGCCTATGTGCCCCAATACTCGACGGATTTCCTTTGTAATAGACGGGGCGGCGATACCACTCATCTGGAATTGGGCGATTGAGCTTAGGAAAAACATTGAGAAGGTGATCCTCAAAGGCCATAAAGTCACGCAGTAGTGGAGGCTTAATGATGGAAGGAAGGTGCTTGATATCTGAAGCGCTATAACGGATCACTTCATCAGTTGGCGACTTATCCCACCCTTGCGTGAGCACTTGTTCAACTGCCTTTTCGGCATGCTCTCTGGCACGGCCCCCACCCTCGATAAATCCAAGAGTGGAAGGCGGGCAGAGAAGGGCAGTTAAACGCTCACTCTCTTCCTTACCCACACCTTGTGAAGCCAGCAGAGCGCGAGAAGCAGATGTGAGATCAATGATCTGACCAGAGTCAGCATCTCCCTCTACCAAAGCACCGAGGTGACGGCGCTTTCCTTCAGAGGTTACTGTTTCAAAGGCGAGTAATTTCATTAGCCAATAAGCTGCGTGTAGATTTCACGCTCGCGCTTTTCAAGGAGTGGAACAATAATACCTTCAATGATTTCCTTAAAGTGTGGGGTATCGCGATGAGCGGCAATGGATGCTGAATCTTTATACACTTCATATAGGCAGTAGAGATTCTCGTTCTCAGGATCAATATTTGCGTTATAGAGTAAGCAAGCTGGCTCATCTGCCTTCACACGGACTGCCATCTTGGCCAAAGCCTCGCCTACTGCCTTAGAATTGCCTGGTATAACGTAGTAACGTGCAATTAGTACTGCGTTCATCTCTTTTTCCTCGCCTCTCGTGTTAGTGGAATTGCTTATTAGTTAAAACTGGATTGTTAAGTAAGTCATTGAGATTATCGCCAAGTAACCTCGCTAAATCATCTTCATGTAGGTATTGGCAATGTGTGCGTACAACTTCAATAGCCTGCGTGTAGGTCAACATATCGCGCGATGCTGGAAAATCTGATGCCCAGAATAGGCGACGCGGACCGTATGCCTCATAGATTGCCTTAAAGAGCACCTGAGACTGGCTATAGGGAAAATCAAATTTCTTACTATTGTTGTAATTAAAGCCAGAAATTTTCACACCAATATTTGGCTGCTTAGCTGCATCAAGAATTTTCTGAACGGCAATTGGGTTATGGCCAGAACCTGTGTTCTCTGGCATCGCCATATGATGGAGCAGTATCGGCAGAGTTGGATTTTCTGCGGCAATTATCTGTAAGTCTGGCAGCCAGGCCGGCGATATTGCCATTGAAGCGACAACTTTTAACTCACTTGCTGTGGCAAAGAATTCACGCCCTTCATCAGAGAGCATCCAGCCATCATTTTCGCCACCGACATAATGCGTAAATCCACGCGCATCGTTCTCTGAAATCTCTTTTCGCAAGCGAGCCGCAGCCCCTGGAGCGTGATGGTCTTTTCTCCACACGCAATCTGCATCTACCCACGCAGTAATTCGATCGGGGTGTTTACGCGCAAAATTTGCTACATACTCATTGTTATCTTCGTTGCCAAAGCCGTCACCACCAGCTCCATCACCGATGCGAGCACAGACAACAGAGGCACGTGAAACTCCATGAGTATCCATTTCATAGAGCAGGGCTTCTATTGAACCGCGATGATCTGGATCGGGAACGGCTTTATCGTATGGCCACCTGCGCCATGCATGGCAATGGCTATCAGCAATCACTCTATTTTCCTGATCTTCCAGCGATTACACGGTCGGTGATCTGAGCACGTGGTTCTGCGCCAGCATGCCAACGCTCGAGCTCTTCCACCATCAGTGTGAAGAAACGTGGTTGGGCTTCGACTGTCATGCCACCAATATGTGGGGAGAGAAATACATTTCTCATCTGACGAAGAGGGGAGTCGACCGCAATTGGTTCAG
>JAFMBT010000029.1 GCA_017858325.1 Candidatus Planktophila sp.
GGAGATGTTATGAAGATTGCAGATATCAAGGTCTTTCTTACTGGTCCATATAAGAAGGGTGAGCCACCGGTCGCGCACTATCGAATCAATCCGAGCTGGCTCTCCCGCACCGAGATTGCTAATCCAATGTCGATACACCCTGAGTTCCGCCCTCGTCGCGAAATGTGGCTTGGTATGGGTGGGCGAACAATTGTGCAAGTCATCGCCGAAGATGGTAGCTATGGCCTAGGTGAGAGCGCTGGAGGTCGCGCCTCTGCTGAAATTATTGCTCAACACTTTAAGAAATTATTAGTGGGACGCCAAGTACATGAAGTCGAGCGCAACTGGGACATCATGTGGCGCGCTTCAATGCCTTATGGTCGCAAAGGCACACCAGTGATGGCGATCTCTGCAGTTGATTATGCGCTCTGGGATCTTCTTGCTAAATCACGACAAGAGCCACTCTACGTTTCACTCGGTGGCGCTGCAAAGGATTCAGTGCAGTGCTACTTAACTGGAAATAATATTGAAGAGACAAAAGATAAAGGCTTCATGGGGCATAAGCTTGCCATGCCTTATGGACCTGCATCAGGTCGTAAGGGTATGAACGGCAATGTCGAGCTCGTTAAGCAAACTCGCGAAATGGTCGGCTGGGATGTCGAGATCATGCTCGATTGCTACATGGCATGGGATGTTGAATACACCATCCGTATGGCTGCCCTACTAGAACCATATCGATTGAAGTGGATCGAAGAAGTACTTCCTCCAGATGATTATGAAGGTTATGCAGTCCTGAATAAGAAGATTTCAAGCACAGCGATTGCTACCGGCGAACATGAATACTCTCGTTGGGGATTTCAACAACTACTTGATGTCCGTGGCTGCGAGATTCTTCAGCCAGATATTCAATGGTGCGGTGGGCTTACTGAGTCAAAGAAGATCTGTGCTCTCGCTTCAACAAAGGCTATCCCTGTTATTCCTCACGGTGGAGGTCTTCGTCCTTGGGACTTGGCGCTGATCTTTGCTGAAGTTGGAATCCCTTACGCCGAGTACTTTATCTTTGGAGATTTCAACCAGCCAAACCCTGATCCAATCTTCACTGGAATCCACCATCCGATAGATGGTTGGTTCACACCACCACCAGGTATCGGCGCTGGAATTGATTTCACTCCAGATGCTCATGATTATCTCTACGAAATCACGGGAGAGCTCGCTTAATTTACGATTGAGAGCCGTCTCTTAGATCATCTATTAAGTGCCGGTGTTGAACCAACCACTTTTATTACGCCCTTGCTATCTGCCCGGACTAATACACCTTCACCAGAGTTGACCCCTGCACTCGTTAAGGCAGCAATATTTACATAGTGTCCGACAAGAACAAGTAGACCCCTCTTATTTCGATAATCTCGAATCTGTTTTCTCACCTTCAACGTCTTCGGATGATTTACCAGATCACTTTCCTGAAAGAGTGAATCGAGATTTCGATTGAGCCTGACCCTACCGATATCAAGGAGCTCGGCAGTTTCTTTCGCTCTACACCATCTACTAGATTGCACTCGTGCAATCTTGATCTCTCTACGCTTGAGCCACTCACCTATCTCTCTGGCATCATCACGCCCCTCCTGAGAGAGATTACGCTGAGTCGAACAATCGTCTAATTTAAAGTTTGCTGGGTCACCAACACCTGGTGCATAACTATGTCGGAGCAAGAGAACATAACCCTTTGGTGTGCTGCCTTGGAGTGTGTCCCAAATTCGCAGTTCGTTTGAATATGCAGAGTGAGGTGATAATGAAAGAATCAATGAGAAAGTCAGCAGGGATGTAATTCGACGCAGGGCGTGAGCAGAGCCGGCTTTCAGACTGTAAGATTTTGGCACAAGGTCAATCTACCAATTTCTCAGTACGGAGATGGAAAACCACATGGCTATCTGCTTAAACCCCGAGTGCCAGAAGAGCGTGGCCGATGATAGCCAGTTCTGTTCATACTGTGGCGGCAGATCAATCTCAAAGGTGAGGTCCTATGAAGATCCCTTGGAGAAGGGTAGTGAGATAACAATAGAAAATTTTTATGAGGCCTTACAGAAAACAACGCCGATTGTTGAGAACTCTTTCGAAGTGCCCAAGGGTCCAGGTACCTTCAAATCTAAACTTCTTGTACGCCTTCAATTTTTTGGGAGAAAGCTTTTTCGTAGGAAGTAGCCAGAACATGTGGTTACTTCTTCCTAAAGACCGCTAGGTATGCAGGGTGAATAGGCCAGACTTTGGTAAGAATCGCCGGGAAATGTGCCAGGTATGAATCGCGTAGCGTTTCAAAACCAGCAGCTTCAAATACTTCGCGGACCGCCTTTCCAGAAGGTCGATATCTGTGAGTTGGGTCTGAGTCGTAAAGTTTGGAATATTCCCAGCGGGTAAGCCAATTTGAAATCGTTGGCAAGTGGACGATAACAATCGCTCCAGGCCTAGCTGACTCACTTATTGATCTAATCTTGCCACTGGATTTGAGAGATGTTCGATGATGTTATTCGCCAAGATTAAATCAAATTTTTCTCTAAATGGACTCGGTTCATGCAAATCACCTTGCTTAAAGAATCTTTTAGGCTTTCGTTGCGCTGCAACCTCAACTGCGTGGTGAGCAATATCGACTCCGCAGAGGCTGCGTGCCCCTTCAAAGGAATCTAGTAGCCAGCCGTAACCGCAACCAACATTGAGCACATCTGAATCAGAAAGTTTCATTGTACTAAAATTCTCGTAGGCTCTGAAAAGAAGCATGTCACGCCATTTATCAAAAAATGTTTGTTGAGGTTCTCCTGTTACCGAAGTGGCTCCATAGAGTTGTGAAAAATACTCATTGCCAGCGCCTTCTTGATCGTTATTCATGGGTAACTTCCTCATAAAAAGGGTAAAAGATATAGAGAAAAATATCATTCTTCAAGGGGATTCTGATTGAAGGGCACTGACCTCAAGGTTGATGTCATACTTGGCCCATGTTTGAAGCGCTATTTCTTGGACTCATCCAGGGTCTGACCGAGTTCTTACCGATCTCATCTAGCGCTCATCTTCGCTTTGCTGGTGAATTTTTACCAAGTGCTAGCGATCCAGGTGCGACCTTTACCGCTATTACTCAGATTGGAACCGAGTTGGCGGTCCTGATTTATTTCAGAAGAGATATCTGGAGGATCGCATCGGCATGGATTGGCTGGGTTCTACTTCGGCGAGATAGCGCTGAACAATCAGCCCAGGATGTGCGTCTTGGCTGGCTCATTATTCTCGGTTCATTACCCATCGTGGTTCTTGGGTATGCCTTCCAGGAAAATATTCGTAACACATTTAGATCTCTCTGGCTGATTGCAATTGTGATGATTCTCTTTGGAATTATCCTTGGTGCGGCCGATAGATTCGGTAGACGTGAACGAGATTTATCTACGCTCTCAAGTGGACATGGATTTGCCTACGGCTTTGCCCAATCACTTGCGCTAGTACCGGGCGTCTCGCGATCAGGTGCCACAATCGCTATGGGGCGAGTTCTTGGCTATACCCGCGAGAGTGCGCTGCGCTATTCATTTCTACTTGCAGTCCCTGCTGTTTTCGGAAGTGGCTTCTATGAACTTAAGGGTGCAATCAGCGATGGAGATAACAACGCGCCCTATACCTTGATCGAAACTTTCGGCGCAACCTTGGTTGCATTTCTTGTTGGATATGCGGTGATCGCATGGCTCATGAAGTTCATCGCCACAAGAAGTTTTATGCCCTTTATCATCTACCGAATCGCCCTAGGTACCCTCATTTTAATCTTGCTCGCAACGGGTGTGATCAGCGCATGAGGCAGAGAAAATGTTAGGCGGCATAGATAACGCGCTCTTCCTCTCATCCTTTGGCGGATTTGTTGCAGTAGGAATATTGATCTTCTTTCTTAAGTGGGCGTTTTCATCTAATGACAAGAAGCTGATCATCACGCCTATTAGCGCAGGGAAGAAAGATGAGTATGGATTACTTAAGGCTCTTCCGACTCCAGGAAATTACATCGAGGCAGAGATGGCCTTACTTAAGTTAAAGGATTCAAATATCAAAGCTACGCTGACGCAAACCTTGCAAGGTCCATCACTGATGGTCTTTGAACGAGATTTTTCGATTGCACTAGCGATACTCAAAAGTTAACTTATTTGAATTTAGGGAGATTGAGATCGAAGCGAATAGATAGTGTTCTCACCACAGCCACTACGACCCCACCGATGATCGTTGCAGCGCTGACCAGAACACCTATTTCAATTAAGATGACAAAAGCTGCCGCACCACACAGCGATGAGGTTGCAATCGTTTCGCGATGCAAAACCACAGGTTCAAGCTGGCAGAGAAGATCGCGGAGTAATCCTCCGGTGATGGCTGTTATGACGCCGAGAATAATCGTTGCAAACCAAGGGCTATTCAAGTTATAAGCTAACTGAACACCAGATGCGGTGGCAATTGCCAACCCCATGGTGTCCATAATTAAGAGCGTCTTGCCAATTCGAGTAACGCGGCGAACACTTAAGGTAATTCCCACAGCAGCAACGACACTTGTGATTACCCAGGGATCTGTAATTAATATTGGCTTAAGACCTAAAAATATATTGCGAAGAGTTCCTCCTGAAACTGATGCCGCTATTGCAACGAGTGCGATTCCTCCATAATCAAGACCTCTATCTGCTGCTACGCGAGCACCGACAAGTGCAAAGACAAAGACAGCGAGAAGATCAAGGGCATGGAGAAGCGACATAGTGCCTCAGGTTAGGAGACTGCAATGATGTCAACTGCGAAGATGAGGGTCTGCGCCTCAAGCGGATGACCAGCTGATGGACCGTAACCGAGTGCGGGTGGGATCACGAGTAACCGACGTGTTCCAACTTTGGCCCCAACTAGGCCTTGTTGCCATCCAGCAATTACATCAATGAGTGGGAATGTCGCTGGATTTCCACCACTCCATGAAGATTCAAGAATTGCGCCATCAGACCATTGCATCAGCGTGTAATGCACGGTTAACGTTGAATTTGCATCCACTGTTGTACCAGTTCCGACAATCACATCTTCTGCGACTAGCTCTGTTGGAGCAGGCCCACTTGGTATCTTTCCAATAACTGGTTCCTCACCCGCGGTTGTGCTGACTGGAATGAGAGTATTTGTGGACATGACATCTCCAATTTCTGAACAACCCGTAAGGCCAATGAGTGAGAGTGCTAGAACGAGAGCAACTTTTTTCATAGCTGAATCCTAACCATTGATTGACTTTATGTATTATCGATTTCGCGAATCAAGGTGAATTCGCCTTGCCCGAGGTGCCCTTGGGAGCGATACATCTCAAGTTTTTCACGGGTATCTGCAATATCAAGATTCCGCATAGTTAATTGGCCAATGCGATCCGTCGGACCAAATGCGGCATCTTCTGTCCGCTCCATGGATAACTTATCTGGGTGATAACTCAGGTGTGGACCTGATGTTGTAATGACTGAATAATCATCACCACGGCGAAGTCGTAGCGTGACCGCACCTGTAATTGCAGATGCGACCCATCGTTGTAGCGATTCACGGAGCATGAGTGATTGTGGATCAAGCCAACGTCCTTCATAGAGAAGACGACCTAATCGTCTTCCTTCTGCATGATAATTTGCGATGGTATCTTCATTATGAATCGCTGAAAGCAAGCGCTCATAGGCAATAAAGAGAAGTGCCATACCTGGCGCTTCATAAATTCCACGGCTTTTTGCCTCAATAATTCTATTCTCGATTTGATCTGTCATTCCAAGTCCATGACGCCCGCCAATTGCGTTGGCTTCGCTCATCAGCGCAACAACATCATCGAACCTTTTACCATTGAGTCCAACGGGGCGTCCTTGGCTAAATTCGATCTTTACATCCTCACTGGCAATTTTCACATCTGCATCCCAGAATCGAAGGCCCATAATTGGGTCAACAATCTCTATTGAGGCATCAAGGCTCTCCAGATTCTTTGCTTC
>JAFMBT010000006.1 GCA_017858325.1 Candidatus Planktophila sp.
CGCGCGGCTTCAAGAGCAGCGCGATCATCATTGACTTGTGCCTGCAACGCATTTATCTGTGCGCGCTGGTTGAAGTAATTCTGAATTGGTGGCGCTAAGACAAGTGCAAAGATAAAGAAGATGGTAACTAGAGCAAAGGTGCGGGTTGAACCAGGTCGGCGCGAGGAAAATACTCGCTTTGGCCTAGACCGACGCACCTGAAGCAATCCTTACCGTCGATTAATTCTTAAACCGTGGAAATGCAGCGCGACCAGCGTAGATAGCGCCTGCTGCGAGTTCTTCTTCAATGCGAAGTAATTGGTTGTATTTAGCAACGCGCTCACTTCGAGCCGGTGCACCAGTTTTGATCTGGCCACAGTTAGTTGCTACTGCAATATCAGCAATTGTGGTGTCTTCGGTTTCACCTGAACGGTGGCTGAGCATGCTGCGGTATCCAGCACTGTGAGCCATCTCAACTGCATCGAGTGTCTCAGTTAGGGTTCCGATCTGATTTACCTTTACAAGGAGTGCGTTCGCTGTGTTTCCGGCAATACCCTTTGCAAGACGTGTTGGGTTTGTCACGAAGAGGTCATCTCCCACAATCTGTAGCTTTGAGCCAAGTGATGCGGTCATCGCCGTCCAGCCTGCCCAGTCATCTTCATCAAGTGGATCTTCGATAGATACCAGTGGATAAGCAGATACGAGCTCTGCGTAGTAGGCGATCATTTCATCAGAGGTACGTAGCGAACCTTCAAACTTGTACTTTCCACCTTCATGGAACTCTGTCGCGGCAACATCCATTGCAAGTGCAACATCTTTACCTGGCTTAAGCCCTGCTGCTTCAATGGCTTCAAGAATGAGATCGAGTGCGGCGCGATTGCTCTCAAGGTTTGGTGCAAAGCCACCTTCATCGCCGACACTTGTTGCAAGGCCACGCTTTTTCAATACTGCTTTAAGGGAATGATAAATCTCAGCACCCCAGCGAAGTGATTCGCGGAATGAATCTGCACCAATTGGAGCAACCATAAATTCTTGAATATCAACGTTGGTATCAGCATGCGCGCCACCGTTGAGAATATTCATCATAGGAACTGGAAGCATGTGGGCGTTTGGTCCGCCCAGGTATGAAAAGAGTGAGAGATCTGCAGATTCTGCAGATGCTTTTGCAACGGCAAGTGAGACGCCGAGAATGGAGTTGGCACCAAGCTTTGATTTATTTGGTGTCCCATCGAGATCGATCATCTCTGCATCAATCATGCGCTGATCGCGTGCATCAAAACCAATAATTGCAGATGCAATTTCATTATTAACAAATGCCACTGCCTTCTCAACACCTTTACCAAGGTATCTCTTGCCACCATCGCGGAGTTCGGATGCTTCGAATGCGCCAGTAGATGCACCGCTTGGAACACCAGCACGGGCAAATGCACCATCTTCTAGGAGTACTTCGACTTCAACTGTTGGATTTCCGCGGGAGTCAAGAATTTCACGAGCGCCGATTGCTTCAATAATTGCCATAGGAAGACTCCTTAACGAATGAGGTAAAGATTCACAATCTGAACCAATCCTACCCTGCCTCAGATTGGCGGATCTTCTCGATTATCTCGCGTGCCTGTCCGCGGAGCGCGCTCTCAGGATCAATATTGTGTTGATGCGCCCATGCAATTATTGCGGCTAACGCTTCTCCGATTGTGGCTTCACTTGGGGATTGCTCGACCGCTTGTGTAGCAGTGGCGATATCAGTCAGCGGCAGATCTACCTTGTATTTTTCTGCGCGATAAATCAGTTTTTCAACGAGTGGAAGTGCCGGCTGGGCCATCGCTATGCCATCAAGGCTTGATGTCCGCCCCTTCTCCTTGGCTTTAATCGCTTCCCAGTTTTCGACCACTTCATCCATGTCATTAACGTGAAGGCCTTCAAAGACATGTGGGTGGCGGCGAATTAATTTATCTGCAATTAACTTTGCTACATCTTCGATGGAAAATGGATCACTTGGATGATCTTGTGCCATACGAGCGTGAAAATACACTTGCAAGAGAACATCACCAAGTTCTTCGCGCATGCCGATGCGATCACCTTCACCGAGCGCGTCGATGAATTCGTAAGACTCTTCAAGCAAATACTTTACAAGTGATTCGTGTGTCTGTTCTGCATCCCATGGACAACCCCCAGGAGAGCGAAGTCGATCCATGACTTCGGCTAAACGCAGAAGCTCAGACATCTTTTCTTAATAAATCTATCGAGATTATTCAGTTGAAGGAGTTACGGCATCACCAGCAACAACAGATTCAATGATCTGTCCTGTTGCTGAATCCCACTTGCCATAACGTGGATTTACGGTGATCTCCAGAGAATTAAGCTTGGCAACAAAGAGTTCTTGAACGCGCGTTTGTACCTCATTCTCAGGAACACCAGTCTGGAGGAGGGCTTGAACGATTTTTTCATTAATTAGAATTCCACGAATATATGGCTCAAAATCTTCTGGGGCAATCGCAGCCGATACAAGAGCTGATGGAATTTGTTCTTCGTCACCGACTTGCTCAACAATCGCAGCACGACGTGCTGCTATCTCTGAGTTCGAGACTTCAATCTTGAGCTCTTCTGCCAATACGAAGAATCCTTGGATCAAGAGTTGGAATTGGAGCTGATTACGGAGAAGAGCATCCCCGCTCTCTAGCTGCATCTGTGACACATCAACTTTTGTTCGCTCTGCAAGAAGTGTGTCTACCTTTGTTTGAAGTTCTGCTGTAGTGATCTCGGTATCACCGAAAGAGAGTGCAGAGTCAACATTGGAACAACCGGTAAGTAAAAGTCCAGTTGTAATTGTGAGCGCGGTCAGAAGCTTCTTCACGGTTTTCTCTCTTTCGTCGATAACTCTTCCAGGGCCGTGGATATCCAGACCAGGAGAGAAGTATCCCCCATCTGCGGAGAGAGATTGGACGGGCTCCATCCACTGGGCTTGGGAATCGTGACCATCACGCTCTCGGTCGCGTTTTTATAGAGCGAGCCAGGATAGAGGCGGGTTAATCGCAACTGTTTAGATTCGGGTAGAGGTAACGGGGTGATACGCAGGAACTTTCCCGTTGATACCAACTCCGTGACACCGAGTGCCTTTGCTTGGGCTCGCAGCGCCGCAACTTTGAGGAGGACTTGGGCTTCTTCAGGTAATGGACCGAAACGATCAACAAGTTCGCCTTCGATGGCATCCACATCTGATTGCGTTGCAACATCAGCAAGTCGGCGATAGAGATCAAGACGAAGTCTTTCACCCGGGACATAATCTGCAGAGAGGTGGGCGTTTACCGGTAACTCGACTTTACACTCATGATTCTTCTCATCGGTAGCGATAATCCCAGCCTTGTAGTCATGTACCGCATCGCCAACCATGCGCATATAAAGATCGAAGCCAACATCTGCAATATGACCTGACTGCTCGCCACCCAATAGATTTCCTGCCCCACGAATTTCTAAATCTTTCAGTGCTACACGCATACCCGCACCAAGATCTGTATTCGTTGCAATGGTCTTAAGTCGGTCGAGGGCTACTTCAGATAGTGGTTGATCTGCCGGATAGAGGAAGTACGCATATGCACGTTCACGCCCTCGACCAACTCTTCCACGTAATTGATGCAATTGAGAGAGCCCAAAGTTATCGGCACGTTCAACAATCAGGGTATTTGCATTTGCAATGTCAAGGCCACTTTCTACAATTGTGGTGCAGACCAGAACATCAAAATCACGATTCCAAAATGCCAAAATCACATCTTCTAGCGCACCTTCACTCATCTGACCATGAGCTACACGAATACGCGCCTCAGGGACAAGCTCTTGGATTTTTGTAGCAGCACGATCGATTGATTCCACTCGATTGTGGAGATAGAAAATCTGGCCATCACGTAATAGCTCGCGATGGATCGCTGCCTTAATCTGTGCATCATCTGTCGGGCCGACATAGGTCAAGATCGGATGACGTTCTTCGGGTGGAGTTGTGATCGTAGACATTTCGCGGATACCCGTCACTGCCATCTCAAGTGTGCGCGGAATAGGCGTTGCAGACATGGCTAATACATCAACAGTTGTACGGAGCTTCTTAAGTGATTCTTTCTGCTCGACACCAAAGCGTTGTTCTTCATCGACAATGACAAGACCAAGATCCTTAAAGAGCACATCTTGTGAAAGTAAGCGGTGGGTACCAATAATTACATCAGCGCTTCCGTTTACAGTTTCATCAAGGATTGTCCTCGTCTCCTTAGCGCTGTTAAAGCGAGAGAGACCGACAACCTTGATGGGAAATCCTGCATAGCGTTCTGCAAAAGTCTTTGTATGTTGTTGAACAAGAAGTGTTGTCGGAACAAGTACAGCTACTTGCTTTCCATCTTGTACCGCTTTAAAGGCTGCGCGAATAGCGATTTCGGTCTTTCCGTATCCGACATCGCCACAGATAATACGATCCATCGGATACGGACGCTCCATATCCTGCTTCACATCTTCAATGGTGGAGAGTTGGTCCGGGGTTTCAATATATGAAAATGCATCTTCTAGCTCACGTTGCCAAGGAGTATCTGGAGAAAATGCAAAGCCGGGAGCACTTGTACGCGCTGCATACAGCCTGATGAGTTCGCCGGCTATCGCCTTAACTGCTTTACGGGCACGCCCCTTAGCTTTCTGCCACTCACCGCTGCCGATTCGATGAACTGTTGGTGATTCTCCACCAATGTATTTGCTGACTTGTTCCAATGAATCTGTGGGGACAAAGATCCGATCTCCGGGCTGGCCCCGCTTTGCAGATGCGTATTCAATAATCAGATATTCGCGGGTGACGTTATTAACGGTGCGCGCTGTCATCTCAATGTAGCGGCCGATTCCATGTTGCTCGTGGACTATAAAATCTCCTGCTTTAAGTTCCAGTGGATCAACTGCCTGTTTACGCTTTGATGGCATCTTTGCACTATCTCGCCCACTTGATTTACTACCAGAGAGATCGCGCTCTGTGACAAAGAGAACTCCGCAATCCTCCGATGAGAATCCATGAGCAATTGTTGATTGACAGAGGTGAATGGCGCCTTTTCTGGGAGCGGCGCTGAGTTCTTGCATGATCTGTACCGGTAAATCTGCCGAACGGAAGATTCCGGCATATCGCTCGATCATTCCGTGCCCAGAGGCTGAAAAAATTACGCTGTGATGGCTAGCAATCCCTTGACGAAGTAACTCAATTGCACGTTCGCTATCACCGCGCATCGGTTCAATTGCAACTAGATCGAGAAAGGCCGCACTCTGATCAAGGTCGCTGCCAAAGCTATTGAGTGATCGGGTGAGAAGACCTGCCTGCAGAATCACCTCGTGCAGCTCTTCCCAATCCAGATAGGTTGTTGCCTCAACAGGAAGTGGCGCTGCTGCACCGATTGCAGCACTTGACCATGCGGCTTGAAAAAATTCATTATTTGTTGCAATCAGGTCTGCGGTGCGAGATTTAATCCGTTCATCGTCAATGAAAAATACTTCGCTCTGTTCAGGCATGCGAGAGCCAATTGTTTCAAGCTCTTCGATCAACATCGGAATGAGTGATTCCATTCCGTCACATGAAATTCCTTCTGCGATTTTTCCTAATATTTCCGAGGCTGATGGATATTTGTTCTGCAGTTCTGCAGCGCGTGCTTGAATTTCAGGAGTAAGGGTGAATTCACGGCAAGGAAGTATTTCAATTTTCTCGGTGACAGGAGTTTGTGTCCGTTGATCTGCTACATCAAAGTACTTTATATCCTCAATCTCATCGCCGAAGAAATCGATACGAACTGGGTGGAGAGCCAGTGGGAAGAAAACGTCGACAATCCCACCACGTACTGCAAACTCTCCCCGTCTCTCAACGAGATCAGTGCGTGTGTAGGCACTTGTGGCCAAATGCTCGACAAGATCGGTCAGTGATAACTCTTGCCCAATTTCTAGCGTGCGCAACGGGTTCGCTGAAATCGCTGAGATAAATCTATGGATTGCCCCACGCACAGGAGTAATCACAATTGGATGCAAGTGATGTCCTTCCTTTAACGAATGAAGCGTTGCTGCTCGCCGTGCAACTGTGTCACTCCGTGGGCTCAATCGTTCATGAGGGAGTGTTTCCCATGCCGGAAATTCAAGAACGTGATCATGCAGCTCACGTAGTTCGTGGGCTAAATCTTCAGCGCTGCGAGAAGAACTCGTAATCACAAGTAACGGTTTCTCTTTGGCGCGTGTTGCAAGTAGAAATGGATAGCTTGGATTTGGCGCAATGATTTTCGGTGAATGATTAAGCGCCTCGGCTATCTCTGGATTGATCTCAATGGCTGAGATAAGACCGCGCATAATTCACCCCCCAATAGCAACTGGCCCCGCTTGGTCAAGACCAGGGGGCTACAGGCAAAGTCTACGGTGTGCGCAGTGCGCAGAATTCCCTGCGAGAATATGTGCATGACAAATCAGGATGAGTCACTGCGCGCAGATGTGCGTCGACTGGGCGATCTCCTGGGTCAGACCCTTGTCCGCCAGGAAGGACAGGAACTACTTGATCTCGTCGAAAGCGTGCGCAAAGCGGTCCGTGAAGGAACGGGTGGAGAAGTACTTAAGGATTTATCGGTAGATGATTCGATTCAGCTGGTTCGAGCATTTAGTACCTACTTTCATTTGGCAAATGTGGCAGAGCAAGTTAACCGCGTACGAATTATTTCGGAGTCACGAGAAGTCAACGGTTCATGGATTTCACGTGCTGTAGATAAGGTCGTAGCAGCACAGAAGGCTCAAATTCCTGGCCATCAGTTTTCACAAGAAGATCTTGAACAATGGATTAGTGAATTAAGCATCCGTCCAGTCTTTACCGCTCATCCAACCGAAGCTGCACGACGTTCAATCCTTAACAAACTGAGTGAAATTTCGCGCCTTCTCGATTTACCTAAAAGTGTGACAAACTCACAATCACTTGCAGAAATTATAGATTTGTTATGGCAGACCGATGAACTTCGCGTTGATCGCCCTGAACCACTTGATGAGGCGATGAACGCCCTGTATTACCTCGATGATCTGGCACGAACCACAGTTCCTGAAGTATTAAATGAGTTTGCACACCAGATAAAGCGCCTTGGTGTGGAGTTACCGGTGACTGCACGACCACTCACATTTGGAACATGGATCGGTGGCGATCGAGATGGAAATCCAAATATCACACCTGAGATCACAAAAGCTGCTGTTGTCCTGCAGGTAGGCCATGCAATCCGAACCACTATTGCGGCGATGGATCAATTGCGTCAGATGCTCTCTGTCTCAACACGCATTATCGGTGCGACACCTGAACTCTCTGCATCAGTTGAAGAGGACTTGAAGCACATACCTGAATTCGAACCACGTTTTCGTCGACTCAATACCCAAGAGCCTTATCGCCTCAAGGCGACAGCAATTGTTCATCGCTTAGCTTTGACTAGAGATCGCCATGCAAAAGGCGCTCCACATGTGGCGCACCGTGATTACAAAGATACTGCTGAACTATTAGCTGACTTAACGCTGATGCGTGACTCACTCTTTGCACACCACGGAGAATTAATTGCAACTGGATTGCTCGAAAGAACTATTCGCTCTGTAGCAGCGTTTGGAATTACCCATGCAACTCTTGATGTCCGTGAACATTCAGATGCCCATCATGGCGCCCTGGCAGAGATTATTGGTGGCAACTATGCAGATCAGAGCCACGAGCAACGCTTTGACACCCTTACGGGACTACTGGCGCAAGAACTGAATCCCTCTACTTCATCACTGACCGGAAGTGATGCTAAAACCTTCAATACCTTTGTTGCGATTAATGAATTAATTGAGGACTTTGGTCCAGAGATTATTGAAACCTATATTGTTTCGATGACAATGGATGCCGATGATCTGATTGCAGCAACGGTTCTGGCTAAATGGGCTGGACTAGTTGATCTGCCAGCAGGTGTTGCAAAGATCGGATTTGCTCCACTACTTGAAACTGTTGCCGAACTTCGTGCGGCAGGTGAGATTCTTGATCGTCTCTTAGCACATCCAACATATAGAAAAGTCGTTGAACTTCGTGGAGATATTCAAGAAGTCATGTTGGGCTACTCAGATTCGAATAAGGATGCAGGAATTGCAACAAGTCAGTGGGAGATTCACCGTGCACAGCGTCAGCTTCGCGATATCGCAATGAAACACGGTGTTCGTCTTCGCTTATTCCATGGGCGCGGTGGTTCTGTCGGACGCGGCGGCGGTCCAACATATGAAGCACTAGTAGCACTTCCTTGGGGTTCTATTGATGGTGAAATTAAAGTCACCGAACAAGGTGAAGTCATTAGTGATAAGTATTCATTGCCTGCACTAGCGCGCGAGAATGTTGAGCTCACCTTGGCCGCATCTTTCGAGGCGACAATTCTTAATCGCGCACCACGTCAAAGTGAAGAAGAACTTGATCGCTGGAATACCTGCATGAACCTCATCTCTGATGCTTCATTTAAGCAATATCGAAACTTGGTTGACCACCCGGATCTTCCTGCATATTTCTATGCATCCACACCTGTAGAACAACTTGGAAATCTTTTCTTGGGTTCACGCCCATCGCGTAGGCCAGATGCCACATCAGGCTTGGGATCGCTACGTGCGATTCCTTGGGTATTTGGATGGACGCAGTCACGCCAAATTGTCCCGGGTTGGTTTGGTGTTGGGTCAGGGCTTAAGGCCGCGCGTGATGCGGGCAAGAGCGCTGATATGAAATCGATGCTTCAAAACTGGCACTTTTTCCATACCTTTATTAGTAATGTAGAGATGACCCTTGCAAAGACAGATTTGATCACTGCTCGTCGCTATGTAGAAACACTCGTTCCAAAAGAGCTTCACCACTTCCTCGATGAGATCACCGCGGAATTTGAAGTTACCGTTTCAGAGATTTTACTGCTCACCCAGAAAGATTCGCTCTTGAGCGAACAACCTGTCCTAGCGCGCACGCTTCAAATACGCGATGCATATCTTTCACCTCTGCATTTGCTGCAGATCAACCTGCTGCAGCGCGTACGAGCCAAGGGTGATTCTGCAGATCCAACGCTGATTCGCGCACTATTGCTGACAATTAATGGTGTTGCTGCTGGCCTACGAAATACAGGCTGATCTAAGAATTAAAAGTGGACTGCGTAAAATCGAGTCCTTTTTCGATCAACGACTCCACAACATCGCTACCACGCTCAATAAACTCTCCTAAGGTCTGCTTTTCTTCCTTGCTGAATTGCTTGAGGACAAAGTCAGCTGGATCTTGCTGGCCCATGGGGCGGCCGATACCCAAGCGAACGCGGTAATAATCAGGGGTATCAAAGGCCGAGGTCATTGATTTCAAACCGTTGTGGCCGTTATCGCCGCCGCCTAACTTGCTGCGGATGACTGAGTAACCGATATCTAGCTCATCATGTAAGGCAATAATCTTTGCTGGTTCGACTGAGTAGAAGTTAGCTAACGCCTTAATTGGCCCGCCAGTTTCATTCATATAACTATTTGATTTAGCGAGAATTATTGAATGTGCATCAACACCAACACCTAATTTGAGTGCTGCAATCTGCGTACGAGATTTATGGTTTGCAAGCTTTACATTATGGCGTTTGATGAGATGATCGATGACCATCTGACCCACATTGTGACGGGTGGCAGCGTATTGATCGCCTGGATTACCAAGTCCCACTACCAACCACGTCATAATGAGAAAGGGTACGGGTTAAGCGTCTTTCTTTTCAGCATCTGCTGAAGGTGCCACAGCATCTGCTTCTGCCACTGGAGCTACTACCTCTTCTACCACTGCTATTGAGCGCTCTGATACGTGAACGACAATCATCTTTGGATCGCTCACCAGAGTTGTGCCTGCAGGAAGAACAACCTCCGATGCATAGCGTGAAGTACCAGCTGTCATTCCTTCAATATCAAGTGTCAGGAACTTAGGAATAGAAGTGGCTTCTGCTTCGATCTCAATGGTGTGGTTGACATGCTCGAGGATTCCATCTGGATCGTGTTTTCCTTCTGTATGAACAGGAACATCAACGGTAACTTTCTCGCCACGGCGAACAAGTACGAGGTCAATATGTTCGAGGATCTGCTTAAGTGGATGGCGAACTATTGACTTTGGAAGTGTGAGTTCGACCTTTCCAGCAATATCAATATTGAGAAGAACGTTTGATTCTTTGAGTGCAACGCCGAGTTCGCGTGCTGGCAATGTGATGTGAAGTGGCTTCTCACCGTGGCCGTAGATAACTGCTGGGACAAGTCCTGCAACTCGTGCACGACGTGAAGCACCCTTACCGAATTCGGTACGTGTGGTTCCCTTGATTGATACTTCTGCCATTGTGGTACTCCCTTAGCGCTGTAGATACTTCACTTCGATTGCATGAAGTTCCAGCAGGAGTTGATACCTACGCCGTCGATCACGGATAAATTTCACCCTCGCCGGAACGAGGCCAAGATTAGCCTGAGTTAGCTATGTCCGTCAAAAAGACTTGTGACTGAGCCATCTTCGAAGACTTCACGGATTGCCCGGGCCAAAAGTGGGGCAATGGTGAGCACGGTGAGCTTGTCAAAGCGCTTATCGTCAGCGATTGGAAGTGAGTTTGTCACAACAATTTCGACGGCGCGTGAATCCCTAAGGCGCTCAACTGCTGGACCTGAAAAGACGGCGTGGGTAGCTGCGACGATGACATCTTTCGCGCCACCTTCAAAGAGAGCATCCACTGCCTTTGTAATTGTGCCTGCCGTATCAATCATGTCATCGATAACAACGCATGTACGCCCTGTGACATCACCGACGACTCGTCCTGTTACTGATTCATTAGGAACAAGTGGATCACGAGTCTTATGTATGAATGCAATCGGGCAACCACCGAGAAGTTCTGACCAACGCTCTGCAACGCGGACACGACCTGAATCTGGTGAAACGATCGTGAGCATTGAGCGATCAACTTTGCTACCGACATAGTTGGCTAACATAGGTAGAGCAAAGAGATGATCTACCGGTCCATCAAAGAATCCTTGGATCTGCGAAGTATGAAGATCTACAACCATTAAACGATCCGCGCCGGCAGCCTTGTAGAGATCTGCCATCAATCGCGCAGAGATTGGCTCGCGTCCACGGTGCTTCTTATCTTGACGAGCATATCCATAGAACGGTGCAACAACGGTAATTCGTTTTGCTGATGCTCGCTTAAGAGCATCGACCATAATCAGTTGCTCCATGATCTGCTTATTTACTGGAGCAGCATGTGATTGAAGTACGAATGCATCGCAGCCGCGCACAGATTCTTCGAAGCGAACGAAAATTTCCCCATTTGCAAAGTCATAGGCAGAAGTTGGGGTAAGTGGAACGCCTAATTCGGAAGCTACTTCATCTGCTAACTCTGGAAAACCTCGTCCTGTAAAGAGTCGTAATCTTTTCTCGGAAGTTAATCTGAGTTCGCTCACAGAAGTTAGCCCTTCTTTCCATCATCATGACGCGCGGCCGCATCTGCTGATTTAGTACCGGATCGCTTGCGCAGGACCCAACCTAATACATTTCTCTGCTTTGCCCTAGCAACCCCGATAGCTCCGGGTGGCACATCTTCTGTAATCACAGAGCCGGCGGCGGTATATGCACCATCTCCGATTGTGACTGGGGCGACCAACATAGAATCACTGCCGATTCGCACATGATCTCCCACGGTGGTGTGGTGTTTTTCCACTCCATCGTAATTAACAAAGATTGTGGCAGCGCCGATGTTGCTGCCCTCACCGATTGTGGCATCACCGACATATGACAGGTGCGGAACTTTCGATCCTTGACCTACAACAGCGTTCTTCATCTCAACAAAAGCTCCCGCTTTGCTAGATGCACCTAAATCTGTTCCTGCACGTAAATATGTAAATGGCCCGACGTTGGCATTAGCACCAATCACGGCACCTGTGCAGTGGGATTCGATCACCTGCGCCCCCGTTGCTACGGTGCAATCAAGCAAGGTGGTACGCGGTCCAATAATTGCCCCGCGTGCAACCGTTGTCGATCCAGCAATCCATGTACCCGGCAATAGCGTGACATCGCTTTCAACTGTTGCAGTCGAATCAACCCAGGTTGAAAGTGGATCAACTATCGTCACGCCCGCCTTCATTAATCCGTCATTAATCTGATCTCGCAAGAGTGCGGCGCTCTCCGCAAGCTGAGCACGATCATTGACACCAAGAATTTCGATGAAATCTTCGATGAGAACTGCTGCAATTGATCCGCCATCATTGCGGAGGATTTCAAGAACATCGGTGAGATAGAGCTCGCCTTGCGAATTATCCTTCTTTAACTTACCAATCGCTGCTGTAAGTTTTGCGCCATCAAAGGCGTAGACACCTGAATTAACTTCGTAGATTGCTCTCTCTTCATCAGTTGCATCACGTTCTTCAACTATGCGCAGAAGTGAGCCATCAGCGCCGCGAATAATTCGGCCATAGCCAGTTGGATCCGGGTGTTCTGCAGTCATCACAGAGGCTGAGAAATTTCCTTTATGGTGGACATCTAATAGCGCAGCGAGTGAATCACTTGTCAGCATCGGGGTATCCCCTGCAAGAACAAGAACTGTTCCCTTAGAACTTGTACCTGCGAGCGCTAATTGAGTTGCATGGCCTGTACCGCCGCGGTGTTCCTGAAAGACTGTTGTTGCATGAGGCGCAATCTGGGCAACGTGTGCTTCTACCTTTTCGCGGCCAGCGCCAACGACAATGCAGAGATTTTTACCTTTAACTCCACTGACTGCGTGGAGAACGTGTCCCAGCAAAGTACGCCCCGAAATTTCATGGAGCACCTTGGGCGTCGTGGATTTCATTCGCGTGCCTTCTCCAGCGGCGAGAACGACCACTGTTTCAAGGCTCATGTGTGAAGTGTAACTTGCTCCGCGGAATTCATTGGCGGGCAATGTAAATTGCTCCGCCCGCTTAACCGGCGGGCAATGTAAATTGCTCCGCCACCAGGTATCGATCCTGGACCCTGGGCTTCAAAGGCCCATGTGCTAGCCACTACACAATGGCGGAACCCGTATTCTCCCTCATTACTTGGGGTGCTGGCGACCAGAATCCGCGCAAAGGTTAAATAATTTTCGCACCCGCCACCGGACCAAAGGCCCGCGCAACGCTTCCGACTACTCCACTTGAGGTCAGGGCTACCGCTAAATCTAAGCCCGTTTCAACATCTGCAACAAGAAATGCAACGGTGGGGCCAGAGCCTGAAACGATCGCGCCCAGCGCTCCATACTCCTGGCCAACATCGAGAACTAATGAGAGCGCAGGACGCAATGTGCAGGCAGCACTTTGCAAATCGTTACTTAAAGATGCACCGACAGCTTTCGCATCTCCTGAAAGAAGAGCCTGCATCAATTGATCACTGATCCGCGGCTCTGTAATATCTAACTCAGCGCGCAATCGATCACATTCAGAGTACACAGCAGGTGTAGAAAGTCCAACGCTAGAAAGCGCTAATACCCAGTGATAGGTGCCACGTGAAAGAGCGGATGTGAGTTGATCTCCATGGCCTTGTCCGATAGCGGTGCCACCTGTGAGCATAAAGGGAACATCACTACCGAGAGATGCAGCGAACTCGAGTTGTTCTTCTCGAGTCATTGCTAATTCATAGAGATGATCAATTGCCACAATCATGGCCGCGGCATCCGCACTTCCTCCAGCCATGCCACCGGCAACAGGGATACTCTTTTTAACCTCAATATGAATATCGATCACAATGTCGTATTCAGAGGCAATTAACTGAGCTGCTTTGACAGCTAAATTTCTCTCATCTGCAGGCACACCGTGAGTGTGATCACCGATAATTGAAATAGTGATTCCAGAACCCGGTGCGCTCTTAGTAACAGTCACATCATCGAAGATAGAAATAGCTTGAAAGACTGAAACGAGATTGTGGTAACCATCTGACTCGCGTGGGCCGACTGATAGTTGCAAATTTACCTTCGCAGGAACGCGCACAGTTACAGAATCTTTAGCCACGCGCAGACCTTATTACTTGTTGGGCAATTGTGCAGAAATCGTGAATGGTTAGTGCTTCCCCGCGCAGCGTTCCATCAATTCCCACCGACTCGAGATGCGCTTCGGCTGCTGCAGAACCACCATAGATCGGCGACAAGGTAGCGCGAAGCATTTTTCTGCGCTGTGCAAAGGCCAAATCAATGATTGCAAAAACTTTCTTCCGTAGCACCTCATCGCCAAGTGGGGCGTGACGAGAGAAAGAGACCAACTTCGAATCCACATTAGGGGCAGGCCAAAAAATAGATCGTGAGACAGATCCCGCACCACTTACATCTGCCCACCATGCAGCTTTCACGCTTGGAATTCCATACTCTCTGCTATTTGGCTTTGCCGCCAAACGATCTGCCACCTCAGCCTGTACCATCACAACACCGCTGCGAAGAGTTGGAAAATATTCAAGTAAGTGGAGAAAGACAGGAACTGAAACGTTGTAGGGAAGATTTGCCACGAGAACCGTTGGCTCAACTGTAAGAGATGTAATCGCTAGCGCATCGCTTGTATGCACCGTCAACGCAGCTGCCCTCTGGCTATGTTTTGCAACAGTGATGGGAAGTTGTGTGGCAAGTCGTGAATCAATTTCAATGGCGACTACGGATGAGGCTTCTTCTAAGAGAGCCAGTGTGAGTGAACCTAAACCTGGGCCAATTTCAAGTGCAACATCATCGCTTCGTACATCTGCAACGCGAACGATTTTCTTGCAGACATTTCCATCGATAACAAAGTTTTGCCCGAGTGATTTCGATGGTTTGAGATCTAATTGAGCTGCTAACTCTCTAATCTCGGCGGCTCGTAAAAGGCTCACAGGGTCGACCCAGCAGCGAATGATCCAAATATTCTCTCTGCGTTCTGTGAAATAGCGGTGGCAAATTCAGCAAGGTCGGCACCGCGTTCATCGGCCATCGCTCTGACGATAGTGGCGATCTGTGCGGGAGAGTTAAGAGATCCACGATGTGGCATAGGTGCTAAAAATGGTGCATCGGTCTCAACTAATATCTGATCAATCGGTGTGATGGAGAGTGATTCACGAAGAGCAGGAGCATTTTTAAAAGTAACGGTGCCTGCGAAAGAGAGAATGTAGCCACGTTCAATACATTTCTTTGCTATCTCTACATCTCCTGAAAAACAATGAAAGACGGTCTTTTCTGGCGCACCTACCTCTTCCAAGATCGAGAGAACATCATCGTGTGAATCACGGTCGTGGATTACCAACGCTTTCTTACTTCTCTTTGCTAGATCGATATGCCATTTAAATGATTCTTGTTGACGCTTTCGAAGTTCAGGAGGCGTACGAAAATAATCGAGCCCCGTCTCGCCTATAGCTCGCACTCGCGGATGTTCTACCAGACTTTCAATAATTGCTAAGTCTCTTTCGAGATCTGCAACTACCGGCGCTTCATTCGGATGAAGAGCTACCGATGCCAAGACTTGGTTGGCATACAACTCTGCTAGCGCTACACCCCACTGTGATTGCTCTGCTGAATATCCCACTTGGACAATTCGATCAATGCCCACTTTTTTCGCATCATCTAATACTTGCTTGACTTCAGGTGAATCAACTGCCGTATTTGTAACGATCTCAATATGAGCATGCGCATCTACACAAGGAACAGGTAGGGGCTCAGGTGCTGGGGCGAGTTGGCGATCAATATCGCGATTGTGGCGATCTGCCATTTCGAAATTACTCTTTGATCTCAAGTCGTGGGAATAGCACCGGTGTCTTTGTCACGACGGCACCTTCTGGCAATTGCCCCCATTGCGCAATCTCACTCACCTTTTGTGCCCCGATTGGTCCAAGCGTTGCATGTGCGCCAAGAGAGTTCCAAAGAATCTCAGTTGTTGCCGGCATCACTGGGTGTAAAAGAACCGCAAGAGCACGTAGTGATTCGGCGGTGTTATATAAAACTTCTTCTAGTTCGACTTTATTGGAAGGATCTTTAGCAAGTATCCACGGCTGCTTTTCTGTGACATACCCATTAACTTTCTTGCAGAAATCCATTGTGGCAACAATTCCAGTTTGAAAATCAAGGGCAACCATGGCTTTATCTGCCGTTGCAACAGTTGTTGTGAGAGCTTCTACGAGGCCAGCATCGTGATGTACTGCAGGAATCAGTCCTCCACAATACTTTTCAATCATCGCCGCAAGACGTGATGCTAGGTTGCCAAAATCATTTGCGAGTTCTGATGTGTATCGTGCGCTCATATCTTCCCACGAGAACGACCCGTCGCTACCAAATGGAATTGCACGCAAAAAGTAATATCTAAATGCATCGACTCCAAAGTGATCGGTAATATCAGATGGAGCAATTCCGGTGAGTTTTGATTTACTCATCTTTTCGCCACCCACTAAGAGCCAACCATGCGCAAAGACTTTGCGGGGTGTTGCAAGGCCAGCGGCCATTAACATCGCAGGCCAAATCACGGCATGAAAGCGCAGGATATCTTTTCCAACAAGGTGAACATCTGCTGGCCAGGTCTGCGCAAACTTCTTTCCACCTTCGGAATCTGGATCATCAGTGAGTCCAACTGCCGTTGCATAATTAAGGAGAGCGTCGAACCAGACATAGACGACTTGATCGGTATCCCACGGAACAGGAATCCCCCAGTCGAAGGTTGATCGACTTATTGAAAGATCCGAAACGCCACCTTCGAGGAAAGAGATAACTTCATTACGTGCACTCTCAGGTTGGCACGCTTCAGGGTTGTTCTTATATAAATCAATAAGTGGTTGAGCAAATGCTGAGAGCTTAAAGAACCAATTGTTTTCGTTAACAATTTCAACAGGCTTGCTATGGATGGGACAGAGCTTCTCGCCATCTGCATCGATTAAATCACCTGGTAATTTAAATTCTTCGCAGCCTACGCAGTATGGACCCTCATACTTTCCGGCATAAATATGTCCAGAATCTTTGAGTGATTGTAGAAACTTCTGTACTCGTTCTGTATGTCGTGGCTCAGTTGTGCGGATAAAGTCATCGTTTGCAATATTGAGCGCGCTCCAATTGGGCTTCCATGCTTCGGCGACTAGGCGGTCAACCCAATCCTGTGGGGCAGCGTTATTCTGATGCGCAGTACGCATAACTTTCTGACCATGTTCGTCAGTACCGGTGAGAAACCATACCGATTCACCTCGTTGGCGATGCCATCTAGTGAGTACATCTCCTGCAACTGTTGTATATGCATGACCAATATGCGGAGCGTCATTGACATAGTAAATCGGTGTTGTCAGGTAGAAGGATTTCACGTGCGCCATCTTATTACGACTTACTCGCATCAACGACAGCGGCGTAGACGACCTTCTTGGGAAGCTCGCACTCTTTTGCAACCGTAGAGATGGCATCTTTACGATCCATTCCGGCAGATTCGTATTCACGCACTCGAACAACTATCTCTTCGGCCGTCTTCTCTGCAGTACCAGCAGGAACTCCGGCAAGAACAATGGTGATCTCCCCCAATATCTCCTTCGATTGTGACCAGAGAATCAGCTCCTGCAGTGATCCGCGCACAGTCTCTTCATATGTCTTAGTCATCTCGCGACAAATAGCTGCCTGGCGATCACTTCCGAAAATTTGTGCAGCATCTTTAAGTGAATCTATAATACGGTGCGGGGCTTCAAAGAGAACCATCGTTCTCTCTTCAAATCTAAGTGTCTCAAGGTGGGCAAGCCGTGCACCAGAGCTACGGGGTAAGAAGCCTTCAAATGTGAAGCGATCTGTTGCAAGACCAGAAAGTGCCAGCGCCATTGTCGGAGCACTTGGTCCAGGAATAACAATAACCTCAATACCGATTGCAATTGCATCGCGCGTAAGTCGAAATCCTGGATCACTAATTGTTGGCATTCCAGCATCTGATACGACAAGAACTTTTTTACCACTTTGCAGAAGTGCCAGAACTTCCTCTGTACGTACAGTTTCATTTCCATCAAAGAATGAAATTACTCTAGCTGTAAATGTGATTCCAAGATCTGCAGCTAAACGGTGAAAACGACGCGAATCTTCTGCAGCAATTACTTCTGCGCTAGCGATTGCTTCCTTTAAACGTAGGCTGGCATCTCCTGGATTACCAAGTGGGGTTGCTGCCAACGTTAAGGTCATTGGGCTATCTTCTCAGGAATTACTCCACTTTACTTACGGATACGCATACTCTTGCGCTGTGACCTACCTTGGCATCTATCTCATTGCTGGCCTTGCATTCCTTCTGCGCATCATTAACTTGGGGGTTCCTAAAGGTCTGGTCTTTGATGAGGTGTACTACGTCGATGCTGCTCGTGATTATCTTGCCTTTGGGGTTGAAGTTACAAAAGATGATCCAGAATTTGTAGTCCATCCACCTCTTGGAAAATGGTTTATTGCGGCTGGAATTCGAGTATTTGGTGACGATGAATTCGGGTGGAGATTTTCTACAGCTGTTGCAGGAACAATTGCCATTATCTTGATTGGTTTGATCGCCCAACGACTCTTTCGCTCAAATTTTCTTACCTTGCTTGCAACATTTTTAGCTGCAGTGGATGGGCTTGCACTCGTTCATTCACGGACATCACTTCTCGATAATTTCCTCACAGTGCTTATTCTTGCTGCAACATATTTTTTTATAAGAAAAAACTATCTGATAACTGGAATTTTTCTTGGCTTAGCCCTGGGTACAAAGTGGAGCGCTCTCTATTTCATTGTAATTTTTGGTGCTGTCGCCCTCTATCGTGCATTTACTCACCACACCGGACGTAATCTGATTCGTCCAAGTATTGAGCGAATTCTTACATTCACTTTGCTTCCAGTAAGTATTTACCTCTTCACATGGTCAGGGTGGTTTCTCTCTAACCGTGGCTGGGGAAGAGATGCTGGTTCAAATCTCTTTTCATCATTTATTAAATATCACGAACAGATGCTCTCTTTCCATACTGGGCTCAGCGAGAAACATGCTTATCAGGCGCATCCATGGACATGGCTCATACAATCTCGTCCCACATCGTTCTTCTATGAATCGCCAAAGACCTGCGGGGCACCATCGTGTTCGCAAGAAGTCCTCGCCATGGGTACACCTTTTCTCTGGTGGGCAGGTGCAATAGCAATTTTTGTTGTTATTGGTTTTTGGATTAAATCAATTATTAAACATCGCACGGAGCCTGCCTCCACGATTATTGTGATGGGAATCGCTGCTGGCTATCTGCCTTGGTTTGCCTTTGACGAACGAACAGTCTTCTCTTTCTATTCGATAATCTTTCAGCCTTTTCTCATTTTGGCAATTGTGTACTGCGCGCGCTGGCTTATTTCGCAGAACCAACGTTGGGGATATATCACCGTAGCGGTATTTGCGCTCTTGGTCTTCTTTAACTTTCTCTATTTTCTCCCTATATTCCTGGGAGATGTCATCACATACGACGCGTGGTATTCGCGTATGTGGCTACCAAGTTGGATTTAGGGTGTCTTACTCTCCAGCTGCGCGATTTTCGCGAAGTCGAGTAACTGCCTCTTCCGCTAACTGCTGATCAAAGATTTGATCTCGCGAAGGTGCTGCAGCAGCGAGTGCTTCTCGCTCTAGCCTCTCCTGCTCCTCACTCCACTTACCTGGTTCAGTTAAATCAATAATGCGCTTGGATGGAACTGCCTTTGCGGCATGAACATAAGTTGGAACAGGAATGCTCTGTGGATCCCATTCAGTCGCTGCCTGTTGGCTACCTTTTGGCAAAATTGTTACGCCAGTGATCTCACGTTCAGATAATGGGATCCAGTGTTCGTTTACGGTATGCGGTGTAATTACCTCTGCCAAGTTAGTAGTTGAAATACCAGCATTTGTGCGAAGCAGTTCACCCCGACGTCGTTTTGCAATTTTCTCACTATTGCTTTCGTGGCGAACATGTGCAAGATAGAAGATAAATCCTGCAACTGGTAAAAGTAAAAGAGTCCACGTTACTGTTTGCATAATTGCACCAATCAATGTCAGTAAGAAAGATAAAACAATTAATGCGAAGAAAAGTCTTCTCCGCATCATCCTCATTTGATGAGCTCTCACTCGGTCCACCTCAGAGAGTGGACTTAAATTTCCTGCGACTACTTCCAGGGCGCTGCGATATCTCTGAGCGCTTTTTCCTGTGAATTCGTTTCGGCTATCAATCCAGCGTGGCAGAAAGTAGGAAACCCACATGCCAATAATCGCTAGATAGATAATTCCGGAAGCCATGGTGGGACAAGGTTACGCGGTGCTCACCTGACTTCTTTGGATTTGCCCCCTACTCGTCTGCACTTTTTTATCTTACTTTTTACTCAATGCTTGCATTCTCCTTCACGAAAGTTACGTGATCTCTCCACTGTCCATCGATATGAAGGTAGCGAGCTCGGCTACCTTCGAGGATATAGCCCGCCTTCTCTGCAACTCTTCGTGATGGCGCATTTTCAGGGCGAATATTGATTTCAATACGATGCAAGCCCAGTTGGCTAAAACCAAAACTAGTCACTAGCTCCACGGCCTGGGTGGTAAAGCCGCGATTGGCATAGTCTCGCGCAATCCAATAGCCAATATGTGCACCCCGCAGGGCCCCATAAATAACACCGCCCATTGTTATCTGACCAATGAGTTCGCCACCTCGCCAGATAACAAATGAATATGAGCGGCCGTGGCGGGCTTCACGATTACATGTTCGAACCATTGAAAAAAATGATGGGAGTTGAGGCTGGCCAATAGTTGCCGAAGGCCCTGATGGAACTAGCGGAAGTGTTGCCTCCCATTGCCCTAGCCAATCACGATTCTGGTTACGTACGCGATTCCACTTAATGCGATCTCTCAGACGCAGCGGTCTTAACTCCAGTTCGCCGTCACTGAGAAGAATGGGCCAGTGCTGTGATGACATAGCTTTTAAATATAACGACGCTCGAGCACGACGACGGTTACTTCTGCGCCAGATTCCAGAGAGGTCGTGCCTTCTGGGATCGCAATAAATGCATTTGCATCCGAGAGCGTGGTCTGCTCATCCTGCGCCGACGAGTTGCCTTTGCCTAGCGGTGAAATTGATTTTCCATTTTCGGATAAGACTCCCCGAACATATGATCGCAAATCATCTGGTGATCTAATTGCCTTATCGAGCTTAGCTTTAATTGATGGTCGATGAATAGTTGCTGCCCCTAACATCGTCCTAATCATTGGGCGGATAAATAACTCGAAGGATATATATGCCGCGATGGGATCACCTGGAAGAGTAACTACAGGGGTCTTATCAGGCCCAATTGTTCCAAAATTATGTCGGCCACTTGATTCGATCGCGAGCTTAATGGTTGTGATCTCTCCGATTCCTGAAAGTGTTCTTGTGATGAGATCGAATGAATCATCATTGCGCTCACCGCTAATGATTATCAGATCTGCTCGCACTAATTGATCTTCAATAACATCTTTTAACTCTACTTCGTTATTTGGAATTGTATGCACTCGATATGCGACGGCGCCTGTTTCACGAACGGCGGTGGTAAGTAACCAAGAATTAGTCTCATACTCTTCATCTGCACCAAGACTCTGACCTGGTTCAACTAAATCTGGACCGGCAGAGAGTACGACAACTCGTGGATGAGGACGCGTTAAAAGATGATCGCGACCAATCGATGCGGCGAGGCCGATCTGAGTCGAACGAATACGACTGCCCTCTTTCAGAACTAAACGCTCACCGGCGTAGACATCGGCGGCCAACGTTGCCCCGTGCGCATCCAGAAGGGGCATATCAAAAGGTTCAAGGGGGTGACAGAGAGCAAGGAGGGATGAGAGAAACTCATCAACTTTCATGTGCTCTGCCATAATCTCACCATACTTGTTCGAGCTACTGAAATCGGGGATTGACGTGAACTTTGCCGAACAAAAGTCTCATCTTCGAAATCACTATCGTCAAAAACGTAAAGTTCATCGCACTGATGTTACTTATACATATCTGATGGATTCTCCTGAATTTCAAAGTGCGCGAGTAATTGCTAGCTACATCTCCTATGGTGATGAACCCAACACAATTGATCTCAATGAAGCGATTCTTAAAAGTGGAAGAACGCTACTTCTCCCACGAGTTAATTCAGATACAGATGTGCCTTCTTTAGATTGGATCCCATGGGAAGGCGATACATCACAACTCACTAGCCGAGGCAAAATGCTGGAGCCGATTGGTGACGCTGATATTAGAACTGAACTTATCGATGTAGTGATCACTCCTGCCCTACAGATTGATGTGGAAGGTTATCGACTTGGTCAAGGCGGTGGTTATTACGATCGCGCACTAAGCCAACTAGCTGCTTGGAAAGTCGCCTTGATTTTTCCGGAAGAGTTTTCATCAGATCTTCTTCCACGTGAAGAACATGATATTCCGGTCAATGCTTTCGCCACAGACGAAAAAATCGTTCGGATTAATTAAGGAAGATTTCGCGCCATCACAATACGTTGTACCTGATTGGTACCCTCATAGATTTGAGTAAGTTTGGCATCGCGCATCATTCTCTCTACTGGATAATCTGAAACATATCCGTATCCACCAAGAACTTGTACCGCATCGGTCGTTACCTTCATTGCAACATCGCTGGCAAATGTTTTACTTGCTGATGAAAAGAACCTGAGATCTTTATCATTTCGCTCACTCTTTGCAGCTGCGGCGTATGTGAGCTGACGGGCTGCCTCGATATTCATCGCCATATCAGCCAAGATAAATTGGATGGCTTGAAACTCGAAGATCTCTTTTCCGAATTGTTTACGCTCATGTGAATACTTCTCAGCGGCATCGAGTGCACCCTGGGCTATTCCAAGGGCTTGCGCGGCAATAGTGATTCGCGTGTGGTCGAGAGTATCCATTGCGATTGCAAAGCCTTTGCCTACTTCACCAATTCGACGATCATCAGAGATTTCAATATTATCAAAATACACTTCACGTGTCGGTGATCCTCGAAATCCCATCTTCTTCTCAGGTGCGCCAAATGAAATGCCTGAATCAGACTTTTCTACAATAAATGCAGTAATTCCTTTTGACCCTTTACTCGGATCTGTCTGTGCGATGACCGTATAAAACTCAGAGACACCAGCATTAGAAATCCACTTTTTACTTCCATTAAGTAACCAACCGGACGATGTTCGTTCCGCCTTTGTCTTAAGTGCTGTCGCATCTGAACCCGCCTCTGATTCCGAGAGACAGTATGAAAATCCTTTTCCTTGCGCAAGTGCGGGTAGCCAGCGCTTTTTCTGCTCTTCATCCCCGCCTAAGATCAACGGAAGTGATCCTAATTTATTTACTGCCGGGATAAGCGAAGAAGATGCACATACTCGAGCTACCTCTTCAATAATAATCGCAACTGCTAGGGCATCTGCTCCTTCCCCGCCGAATTTATCGGGGACATGTGCTGCATGAAGATTGGCTTTGATTAAGGCATCTGCCGCCTCTTGCGGATAGCGATGATCTTCATCAACGGCATGTGCGTGAGGTGCAATCTCTTTCTCAGCAAGAGCGCGAACACTCTCTCGGAGATCCTGATACTCGGTCGGCAGATTAAATAGATCTGATGTCATTTAATTCTCTTTTCTCGAGTTCAGTGATTGCAAGTATGCGTTGTATTGAGCAAGTTCATCATCTTCACCCATTGCAGCCATACGTTCTTCATTTCGATCTATGCGACGCGTCTCTTTGGCATCCTCACGCATCCACTGAATAAAGGTCGCAATGAGAGCAAGAATAATTGGTATCTCACCCATTGCCCAACTGACGCTTCCGCCTGCTCGCTGATCGGCCAGGAGATCTCCCGAAAGCCAAGGAGCGCCTTGTAAGGCGTAAAACCCCTTATCGACCAGGGTTGTTGAGGCCAGAAGCGCGATTGAGAAGAAGGCATGAATCGCCATAGTCGCAAGGAGAATGACGATGCGGAGAAGATGGTGCACTCGCCGAGGATTGGGATCAATCCCAACAATGATCATAAAGAAGAGAAAACCAACAGCGATAAAGTGAATGTTCATCAAGAGATGTCCTGCATGAGAGGCCATCAGCGTTCCGAACAAGTCGGTGAAGTAGAGAACAAATAAAGATCCATCAAATAAGATCAACGCAATCACTGGATGAGTAATAATCATTCCATATCGAGAATGCAGTAAGGCGAGAAGGATTCCACGCGGTCCACGCTCTTCCCTAGTACGTCCTTGTGGCAGCGTGCGCAGAGCCAGGGTAATCGGTGCACCAAGTACCAAGCCGATGGGAGCAATCATTCCTAGCGTCATGTGGGCAACCATGTGATATTCAAATGAATACATTGCATACACACCTAGGCCACCACTTGTTGCAAAATCTAAGGCGGAAATACCAAGTGCGAATGCAATTGTTCGGCCAACCGGCCACGAGTCTCCGCGCTTTTTTAAAATGACAACGCCCTTAATATAGAGAGCGACTGCCAAAACAAGGAGGCCGATAAAGAAGAGGTCTGGTTCATAGGCAAAGAGAATACGACGCAGAGTTGGTTCGGCAGGAATAACTGGATCAACAATACGATCAGGGCTGGCATTAACTGAAAGCCAGATACCGATTGCCGTGATCGCCGCCATGAGAGCTGCTTCATAACCGATTAATCGAGTAAGAATTGCCCAATTTATCTCTGACTTCATAGCCAGGTTTTTCTTGTGGAGATAACCAATAAAGATAAGGACTACGGCAAAGAGAGCCTTCAGAATGATTACTCGGGCATATGTTGTATCCCAGGCATCTTTAAAATTCAGTCGTGCCCACGCATTTACTACGCCGCTCAAAATAACAACAATGGCAGCCCACAGAGCCATCACGCTAAATCGTTCGATCGCAATCTTTCGATCAACAATCGGAATAAAGGTGATCGCAAAAAGCCCACCCACCCAGAGCGATAATCCGATGACATGCAAAATCATCGACCCTGTGGCTAGAGCATGTGATCCACCTGAGACAGAGTGACTTTCCAGAGCGGGCGCTGCTATCGCAACAATAGAGATAATTAGTAAGGCCATCGTTGGGATTACTCGGCGCACTTTTAGCAATAAGTAGCCAACAAAGAAAGCGGCAAGGGTTTGTGCGACTAAATATCGACCTAAAGTTACCTGGGTGACAAAAGATTGAAGTGATGTCAGATCGAGAGCGTCGATAAAACTTGTATCCAAGATATTGGCAAAGGTTGTAATCAGAAAGATTGTGCTGGAGGCAAACCAGAGAAGAGCAAAGAGTGAAGCTCTCTGCCGAAGCTTGAGCGATACCTCTTGTAGGGATCCCTCTTTATTGATGAGTAAGAATGTGAAGGCAAGTAGAAATCCAACGACAATAAAACTTGATAGATAGGTGAGGTACTTGCTAGCTAAGAGCAGCAGATCGATCTGCATCCTTATCTCTCTTTAAAGATCTTGCGAGCGTAGACACCCATTCCGATTAAGATGAGAATTGATAAGCCAAGGAGAAAAATGACGAAGATATTGGTTGCAAGATTACTTCCAATTGGCTGAGCTGGCGTTGGCGTTACGGGTTCTGGAACTGCTGAGGCTGATGGTGTCGTCAGAACCACCGCTGAATAATTAAATGTAAACGAACCCTCTAATGGAAGATCTGCCTCAGCCAGAAGCATGTATGCCACTGTATAAATTCCTGATGTGACAAGTGGCTTCATCTCTGCAACAGCTTCGGTACCTAATACGGTGAGGATGCCAGTATCAACTCTCTGGCCGTTTGGGTCCGTGACGATAATGTCATTACCTTCTTCAATCAGCGGAAGCTCGGTTGTAATTGTCACCGCACTTGGACCAGTTTTGATTGTTGTTCCTGCGATTGGGCTAGTCGCAACAACTGTGTTGGCAAATGCCGCTGGGATATTGAAAAGAGTCGCAGCGAGAGCGAGTCCAGCAATTGTCTTTGCCACGCTCTTCACATGATCTCCCTCATCGATTCGCATCTATAGTCTCACTTCCTTAGACTATGCACCTAACCTGTGGTGAAAATCATTTTACCCTCGCGCCCAGCTAAGTGAAAGGAATGTGACGATGCCTACATATCAATACGCCTGTAGCGCCTGTGATCACGCCTTTGAAGCGGTGCAATCATTCTCAGAAGATGCTCTGACCGTTTGCCCTGAATGTAAAGGTGAAATTCGAAAAGTTTATTCCAGTGTCGGGGTGGTCTTTAAAGGTTCTGGCTTCTATAAAACGGATTCCGTAAAACCGGCACCGTCAACAAGTACCGAGTAGGGGTAAACCCCTAGCTATCGTGATGTGGTGGTTTATCCGATTTGATATCTTCATCACGTTTTAGATCAATATCCTCACGTGGATCTCGTTCATCTTCGGTTATCGCTGGGAATAATTCGCTCATAATTATCCCATAGTACATACTTACGCGGTGTTTATGCGACTTGGATCATTTATTGTTCGCCGCCGCAAAAGTGTATTGATAACCTACATCATCTCTATTCTTGTTGCAGGCGCGATCGGATCACTTTCATTTAGCCGCCTAGATTCTGGTGGATATTCAGATCTCAATTCGGAATCTGCCAAAGCTGCTGGATACATCACCGATACCTTCAAGGTTCAAGACCCGGTTGCCATTCTTGTCGTCGATGCGGGCACACGTTCTGTCGATGACCCCACCGTGATGAGTGAAGCGACAACTTTGGAGAAAGAAGTTGCTGCGGCAAAAGGAATTAGTCGAACACTCTCTTATTGGTCAACTGGTGGGTCACCTAACCTAGCTTCATCTGATCGCAAAGCCGCTTTTCTCTTTATCTATGCCGATATCGAAAATTTTGATTTCGAAGGCTATGAGGCTGTCGGAAAAACTATCTCTGAAAACTTCGATGGTAAATACAAATCATTAGAGGTCTATGCCGGTGGTGGAGCAGTCGTTACAAATGCGATTAATTCCAAGATTAAGACCGATCTTTTATTAGCTGAAGGAATAGCAATTCCATTAACCTTCATCTTGCTCGCCTTTGTATTCGGCGCTCTCGTTGCCTCAGCCATGCCACTTGTTGTTGGCGTTGGCGCAATTCTTGGCTCTTTCTTCCTCACCTACCTTCTTACCCTTGTTACTGATGTGAGCGTATTCGCCCTCAATCTCATCACAGGATTGGGCTTAGGGCTCGGTATCGATTACGCACTTCTGATCGTCAATCGTTTCCGGGAAGAGATGCATAATGGAAAAAGTGTTGAAGAGAGCGCGATCATCACTGTAGGCACAGCAGGTAAGACTGTCTTCTATTCGGGTTTGACGGTGATGGTCACACTCAGCGCACTTCTACTCTTTCCGCTGAACTTCCTTAAATCTTTTGGTTATGCCGGTGTAGTCGTCACGCTCTTTGCAATCTTTGGGGCGCTCATTCCACTTCCCGCTCTTCTGGCAATCTTAGGTAAGCGCGTCGATAAAGGTGTGATTCGTAAAGGTGGCCTTGCTCCGAAAGAAGATGGACGCTGGGCAAAAACTGCACGCACTGTGATGGCACGTCCAGTTCCCGTTGTCATAGGTTCACTTGCGTTACTCATTGTTATGGCAATGCCAATCGTAAATATTGCTTTCGCACAAGTAGATTCCCGAGTACTTCCAGCATCTGATCGTGCAGCAATTAGCTCGCAAGTAATTGAAGAACGATTTGCAAGTTTTGAAGGTAGCCCCATTGAAGTAATTCTCCCCGATGGCGTCGGTCGCGAGAGCGCGCTCAACTCGTTTTTAGCGCAAGCGAAGTCTGTTGAAGGAATTACTCGCGTAGGGGAACTTGAATACTCTGGAGAAGATATCCGGGTACAGGTGATCCCTGGTACAAGTTCGCGATCACTTGATGCTGAAAGACTTATTAAAGAGTTGCGCGCTCTTGAAAAACCAGCGGGGCTTCTCATTGGCGGTGTTGCAGCAGACTTCACCGACTCACAAGGTGGCATCGCTAAAACACTTCCATGGGCCCTTGGTTGGATCGGCTTTGCAGTCTTCATACTTATCTTTATCTTCACCGGATCCATCATTTTGCCGATTAAGGCAGTTCTTCTCAATGGTTTATCTCTCGTTGCCACACTCGGTGTCATCACATGGATCTTTATCGATGGAAATCTCAAGTGGCTAGTTGGTGACTTCACAGTTACCGGAACGTTAGATACAGGCTCAGTAATCTTGGTAGCAGTTGTTGTCTTTGGTCTATCAATGGATTACGAACTCTTCTTACTTTCACGTATCCGCGAAGAGCATCTCGCTGGTAAATCAAATGTTGAGGCAGTTGCAGTAGGCCTACAGCGCTCTGCTCGCATTATTACCGCGGCTGCGCTTTTGCTAGCAGTTGTCTTTGCCGCCTTTATCACAAGTGGGGTCACATCAATCAAGATGCTTGGCTTTGGAGTCGCCTTTGCAGTCCTTCTTGATGCAACACTCATTCGCGCACTTTTGGTCCCTGCCCTCATGCGCTTATTCGGTGAACGCAACTGGTGGGCGCCTAAGAGTCTTCGCAGATTTACTCTCACTCACTAAGAGGGCTTACCCTTAGGCCATGGATCTGATTGCCAGTCTGCAGTGTGCTGATCAACCCGGAATTGTCCATGCGATGACCACCGCAGTCTTGGCTTGCGGTGGCAACATCATTGAAAACCAGCAGTTCACAGATGAACCAACAAATACCTTTGTTATGCGTACCCGTTTTGAAACTTCACAGAGCTTAGATGCTGCACGGAAGAGTTTAACTGAGGGCTTAAGCAAATTCTCGCCCGCTCTACATATTCGCCCAACGGATGAGAAGCCGCGCGCATTAGTTCTAGTGACTAAAGAAAGCCACTGCTTGCGAGATTTGCTATACCTTCTTGAACTTGGTGAGCTACCGATAGAAATTCCATTGATTGTCTCTAACCATGAGGACCTTCGTACTCTTGTTGAATCACATGGATTTACCTTTGCTCATTTTCCGGTGACTGCCTCAACAAAGGCAGAACAAGAGAAAGCGCTACTTGCACTCATCAAAGAGCACTCCATCGACTTCGTAGTCCTTGCTCGTTACATGCAAGTTCTATCAAATGAGTTCTGTGCTGCACTGCCTGGACGAATCATTAATATTCACCACTCATTCTTACCAGGATTTAAAGGTGCTAAGCCTTATCACCAAGCACATGCTCGCGGCGTGAAAATTATCGGAGCAACGGCACACTTTGTGACTTCAGATCTTGATGAAGGTCCAATCATCGAACAAGATATTGCCCATGTTTCACACGCATCTACACCCGAAGATTTGATTGCGTTAGGTCGAGATATTGAGCGCCGCGTACTTGCTAAAGCCGTACGCCTCTATGCCCAAGATCGAATCTTTATCGTTGGCCAACGCACAGTTGTTTTTTCTTAACTAATTAAATCTGAATTCAGAAATTGGTGTCCCCGGCGGGAGTTGAACCTGCGACCTACCGCTTAGGAGGCGGTTGCTCTATCCACTGAGCTACGGGGACTAAAAAGTGTGCGTACTTGGCAAAGGTTATCGTTACGACTAACCTAGCCTCAACACGCTCATTTCCGAGCGTGAAACGAACTATATGAAAGGCCACCCATGAAAGCGCTCGTTATCGGCGCAGGCGGAGTTGGCAGTGCAATCGCAAATATCGCATCCCGTAGACCATTTATTAAGCAGATGGTTCTTGCTGATCGCAACCTGTCACGAGCTGAAGCCGCAATAGCAAAGTTAAAGGATTCACGATTCTCCGCGGCGGAGGTGAATGCTGCAGAACTTGAGGATATACGAGATCTTATTCGTAAGGCGAAGCCAGATATTGTCATTAACGCGGTTGATCCACGATTTGTAATGCCGATCTTTTTGGCATGCGAAATCGAAAATACTAATTACATGGATATGGCGATGTCGCTTTCTCGTCCACATCCTCATTATCCAAACTCTGAAACTGGCGTAAAACTTGGTGACGAGCAATTTGCTCGTGATTGGAACTGGGGTGAGCGCGGTATCTACGCCCTTGTTGGTATGGGTATCGAGCCTGGTATGAGTGATGTCTTTGCCCGTTATGCCTCCGATGAGCTCTTTTCACGACTTGATGAAGTAACTATCTTCGACGGTTCAAATCTGACTGTTGAAGGTGCTGACTTTGCTCCATCATTTTCGATTTGGACAACTATTGAAGAGTGCCTTAATCCACCACTGGTCTGGGAGGATGGACGTGGGTGGTTTACGACAGAACCATTTAGCGAACTTGAAGTCTTTGATTTCCCTGAAGGAATCGGGCCAGTTGAGTGTGTCAACGTTGAGCACGAAGAAGTTGTACTGATTCCACAGAAGGTTGATGCCAAGAAAGTGCGCTTTAAGTATGGCCTTGGCTCGGAATTTATCTCAACCTTAAAGACAATTCATATGCTTGGAATGGATCGTAAAGATTCGATCAACGTGCAAGGTGTCCAAGTTTCACCGCGCGATCTTTTGGCAGCAGCACTTCCTGATCCAGCAACACTTGGCGCACGCATGCGCGGTAAAACATGTGCAGGTACTTTGGTGAAGGGCCTTGATAAGCAAGGGAAACCAAAAGCTGTCTATATCTATAACGTTGTAGATAATGCGTGGTCTATGGAAAATTACGGTGATCAGGCTGTTGTTTGGCAGACTGCAATTAACCCCGTCATGGCTATGGAACTTATCCATAAAGGAATCTGGAAACCTGAAGGAGTAAATGGTCCTGAATGGTTTGCACCGCAGCCTTTCCTTGATCTGCTGACAGAGTATGGAAGCAGTTGGCACATTAGAGAAGAAGATACGACTGGAATAGAGGCGTAGCAATGTCGAAGTGGGCACTTGTCACGGGTGCAACAGCAGGTATAGGTGAAAGCTTTACTCGGTTGCTGGCATCCAAGGGCTTTAATATCGCTCTTGTCGCCCGTGACGAGGCTCGTCTTCATCAACGTGCAGCAGCGTTACGCGAGAAGTATCGGGTGCAGACATTTGTACTTCCCGCAGATCTTGCCACCGATCAGGGTTGCAGTTCGGTTGAGGAGTATCTCAAAGAGTTTGAGATCGAAGTTCTCATCAATAATGCTGGTTTCGGAATTAATAAGGCATTTACTATGAGCGCCCTTGATGCCGAGCAAGATCTACTTGATGTACTTGTGAGAACTCCTATGCGCCTGATGCATGTTGTGCTCCCACAGATGAAGGCGCGAAATAGCGGCACTATTATTAACGTCTCTTCTATTGCAAGCTTTATCGCAGGTGGGACATATAGCGCTTCCAAGTCCTACCTCACTGTTTTATCTGAGTCACTGCATACTGAACTACGCGCTACCAATATAAAGATCAGCGCACTCTGTCCCGGATTTACCCGTACCGAATTTCATGAGCGCGGTCGAATGAAGATGAAGGGCCTTCCAGAATTCATGTGGCTCGATTCTGACCAGCTCGTTGCTCGGTCATGGTCTGATGCGGAGAGTGGAAAGGCTGTCAGTGTCCCTGGATGGCAGTACAAACTTTTGGTCGGTTTTATCGCGACCCTGCCGAGAAGAATCGTTCGCAGCATAGGAATGAACCTACGTAAACGCTGACGTACACAGGATATTCACTGATTTAAGGGGTACCTTCGTTATGCTTAGTTCATTATCTATGGAGGTTCTCTATGTTTCGCAAAGTAATCGCCACTGCTACCGCTTCGGTACTGATAGCACTCGCCTTTAGCGCCGCGCCTGCTAGCGCTGCGACGGTAAAGAATGGCACGCCATGCTCTAAGGCAGGAGCCAAAACAAAGTCAGGTGGCGAGACTTTCCGCTGCGCAAAATATGCCCTCCAGAAGAATGCAAAACTTACCTGGCGTACCAAGGACTGTATCAAAACTGTTAAAGCTTACCGGAAGACCAACACTTCGGTGACCACCGCCCGCACCGAAACTGCAAAGACTATCGGGACTCTTGATGAAGCGATTGCAAACTTGGAAGAATCAATTACAGCGCTCACACCCGTTGTTGCAGCAAATGTGAAGGTTGAACAGGATCGTATTGCTGCGATTAAGGTCAAGCTAGATGCGATGAAAGCTGATACTGCAAATCTTGCAAAGAATGCAAAAAACATCAAGGATTATGAAACAGCTATCTCGTGGCGTGAAATCACGGTACGTCGCCTTGATACTCAGCTCTCGGCTTTCACTTCTAAAATTAATAAGTTAAAGAATGAGAAGAGTGCGGCAAATAATAACTTATCTCTTATTTCATCCTCTGCCAGCACAGCACTTTCAACAGCGAAAACCATCTGTCGCTAATTAGCCAATCGTTACCCTTGAAGCGGTTGCCTTAACGGGTAACCGCTTCAATGCTGTTGATGCTGGGCCGACTAAATTCTTTCCAGCTAATGTGAAAGTTGCTTGATGTGTCTGACATTGCCATTGATTGCCGGTCTGCACGAGTTCACCACCTTGGTGTGTGCATAACAAATTAACCGCCACATATGCTTTCGCTGAAGTGCGGACAAGTGCAATTGATCTTCCTTGCACATCATCGATGCGAACAACTCCGCCTACTTTCTTCAGCACAGGATTAGATTTCAGGGCCACTCGAACTTTGCCCGATCGCAAAATCTTCACACCTGTCGCGGCCGTTGCCGCCTCTGGTGATGAAAAGATGCCGACAGTTACCAGCGACAGCGCGCAGAGCGCTCCACGGCGAGTAATCCCGGTGGACTCTTCGATATTACTCATCTGTGGCTTCCCCTATATCCGCTCGCATCTGCCGGTGCAATAGTTGCTTGGGTGCGAACTTACCCGATTACGCGGTATGGCGCATTGGGAGTTTTTTCTCTTCATCTGGCCCTGCGCTTCATCCTTGATGGTCAGCACATTTGGCTAGACCTGATTCTCTATAACCTGGTGGCCCTGCTGGCTTTAGTCACACTCTTTGCATCCCCGGCTCATAACGATCCGCTAGCAATCGCATTTCTTGCCTGTGCAATGGGTAGCTGGATCTTTGGTTCAGTTCTCTCTAGTTATGGGCAATTCTTTAGTACACCTAGCGCAACCATCTACTTAATCAATATCTCCTACACGCTTTTTTATCCCTTTGCCTTAATGGCTATTCCGCGGATTATCAGTAAGAGAAAGAAGATTGCCGTTGTTGAAGTTTTAGATGCGGCAATTTTTGGTTTAGGACTGAGCTCGATTGCAACTGCGCTCATTCTTTCTAGGGTCATCTCAATTGAAGGTGACCAGGGATTTTTTGAAATCTTCTTTCCAATCTGCGACCTGGCAATAGCAATTACAATTGGAATTACTGCGATTACTCAACGACTGAATCTACGCTTTTTTATCTTAACTCTCGGATTTGCAATCTACCTAGTTTTTGATTACCTCTATCTTTGGATGAGTGCTCAGAATCGATATATGTTTGGGACTATCTTTGATAATGGTTGGGTTCTCGGAATCATTTTTATTTCACTCTCACTCTGGTATTCACCGGCAAATTCAGAACAAAACTTTTCGATACACCCCGCGTTTATTGCGCTCTCGATCTTTATTAGCCCCACACTCTTGGCGATGATGGCACTGCGTCCTGGAATCTTTCCTTCCTACATTGTCTTTCCTACAATCGCTACCCTGTTTCTTGCCTTTATTCGCATGACTGTGAGTTTGCGACAAGCGCGCGATCTCGGTGATGAGAAGACGTTGGCGCGCACAGATGAACTCACCGGACTTCCCAATCGGCGCAGACTCATTGCAGAACTTGATACATTCTCAAAGGTGGAAGGTGCGCTGATGCTCCTTGATCTCAATGGATTTAAGCAGGTAAATGATCAATGTGGGCATGGTGCTGGCGATCAGGTCCTGGTTCAAGTGGCTGCACGATTTGCTCGAGTACTGCCAGAGAGCGCACTTCTTGCAAGACTAGGTGGTGACGAGTTTGGTGTATTACTCAATGGAACTTCACACTCAACGCTAGAAATTCTTCAAGCCCTGAAAGCCTGCGTTAGCTATCCCTTTCTTATCGATGGAAAGGATATTTCCGTTGGAGTCAGTATTGGCCATGTCAGTAACAGCGAAGGTGGAGATTTACTAGCAAAGGCAGATGCGGCTATGTATGTCGCTAAACGATCACTTACTTTTTAATTGGCTTTTCTGGCTTATCAGCCTTGATCTCTTGCAGACGTGCCAATGATTCAAGGCGCTCTAGCGCATGATCCACAATTCGCTCTGGATACCCTTTGGAATATCCATTCAGATAGAGCCACGGTTCATGAATCTCTGCCGCAGAAAGATGGGCAAGTTCTGGGACATATCTACGGATGTAATCTCCTTCTTCATCAAAGCGCTTACCTTGCTCTATTGGGTTAAAAACTCGGTAATACGGTGATGCATCAGTTCCTGTGCCTGCCGTCCATTGCCACCCGTGAGCATTTGATGCAACGTCATAATCAACCAGATGTTCGGCAAAGAATCTCTCACCCAATTGCCACTCAAGGTGTAGATCTTTTACTAAAAATGATGCGACAACCATTCGTGTGCGGTTATGCATCCATCCTTCGTGAGTCAATTGGCGCATCGCCGCGTCGACAAAGGGGTAACCCGTCTTACCTTCACACCACGCCTTAAAATCTTTGCCTGGCTTGTTATATCGCATCGCCTTAAATTGCGGGGCATAGTAATCAGTATCTGTATGTGGGTTATTAAAGAGAACGTCGGCATAAAACTCACGCCAGGCAATCTCTTTTCGGAAAGTATCGTGGGCTTTACTCTGACCTAAGTTAGCTAAGAGAGTGCGCGGATGAATCTCACCAAACTTAAGGTAGGTGCTCATCTTTGATGTGCCATCTATACCCGCGAGATTTCGCGCTTCGTCATAGTGATCAATGGCTTTCTTCGAAAATTCTTTAAAGCGTTTCAGGGCCGCTGCTTCACCAGCTTCGATTACATCAACACCCTCTGGCATTGGAAAATCAGGAAATGCGCGGTACTTATCTGGCGGTTGTGGTGCGTTAATTACTGTTGGTGTCTTTGCTGGCGCGCGCCACCCATGAGCGCACCACGCACGATAAAAAGGCGTGTAGACACGATATGGAGTGTCATCACTTGGCTTTCGCACACGACCTGGTGCAACTGCATATGGACTACCCGTTCGAATGAGTTTTATTCCAGCGGCTTCAACTCGCGCGTCACGCGCTGCACCATAGCGTTCGTATTCATCAGAGATATGAACTTCGGTGGCATCGTACATCTGCATGAGTTCGCTCAATACTTCAACTTGATCGCCGGCAATGATGTGCAGTCGGTTACCTAGTGATTGATCGAGTGCTCGCAGCGACTGCCCCATATATGCAAGTAACTTTGCCCCCGCTTCATCGATCTGAGATTTATCCAAGATAAAGACAGGGACGATTTCATCTGAAGATTCAACAGCTGCATTAAGTGCAGGATGATCTCCGATGCGCAGGTCGCGCCTAAACCAGACGATAGAACGACTTTTTGAGGTCATGGCATGATTTAATCACTATGCGAGCAATTAAGCATTTTAAAATGCGTAGAATTCCGGGGGACTTGATGAACCAATCTCATTTTGGCTCAGAGTTTTACTTTAGAGATCGCTGAGGCTTGTATTCTATTGTCGCCACTCTTGATAACTGCAATAATCTCAAGAGTTGAACCTTTTTTGAACTTTTCTGGATGTAAGAAGACTCGATGTAGACCACCACGAGTTTTTTCGGTTTTGAAAGTTCTTCGATCCGATGTTCCAAGATGTCGCCACGCTTTACGCGGATATCTAGCGCTGAAACTAACCTCTATATAATCTTTTCCGGGCACCCGAGTAGAGATCTCGATCCAGCCTGTAGGCAAGGATGTTCTCTTTGCGGTCACCTTTAGATTTGCTAGAGCAGGAGTATTTACTGCTGAGGTACCATTTTCAATAACGAAGTAAGAGCGTCCAGATAGAGTGCACCGTGTTGGCTCTGTTGTATCGATAGAGCAGCCGCCATCCAGCAGTCGCCACCCCTGTTTAATTCCAAGTGAATTCAATTCAATGCTCTGATTGGCATCCCTTCCATTAAAGCCAACAAGGTAGCTCTTACCTTTGAGTGTCCGATTAACAATAAAGAGCCCGCCGGATGCGATGAGAACTTCTTGAGATCCTGCGCGTAAACCAGGATGTGATGCAATAACCCCTTGGATCCTACTAATCTGTTCTTGTAAGGGATGTGAGCCCTCAAATGATGAGCCATTTCCGATAGCCGGTGAACCAATTCTTACTTCAGACTTCCACTCCTCCACTTGTGTAGCAAACATACTTTGACGCGATTTTTTATCGCCGCCTGAACCCACCATTCCACGCTCATCCCCGTAGTACACAACAGGAGTTCCACGAAGATAAAAGAGGAGTGCTTGTGCAAGTTTAGAACGGTCTAAAACCTTATCTAATTCTGATTCAGAGTAACCATTTGAGATAAAACGTCCAACGCGGCCCATGTCATGATTTCCAAGAAATGTTACGAGTGAACCTGAATTTGAGTATGAAGTCGTAAAGTAATCATCTTGGTTAAAGAGCTCTGCCAGCTCTTCCACATCTAATCCATATTGGGCAAAAGGAATGATTTTCTTCTGAAAGGAGAAGTCGAGAATCCCTGGGGTTTGCCTATATACAATGTACTGCGACAGAGTGAGGGAGTCAGGATCAGCAACTTCACCAAAGATTAAGAACTCGTTCTTTCCTGATTGTTGTGCAGCCTCTCGGATTTTAGGAACAAATTGCTTCCAAAAAGCAGCATCCACATGCTTAAAGGTGTCAATTCGCATTCCATCAAAATCGTACTTTGTAATCCAATCTGTCCACACTTTTATCCAACCTTTAATGACTTCGGGATTCTTTGTGTTGATATCATCTAATCCAAAGAAGTCGCTCACTTCAATAGCACTCTCAACTTCAGGTGAATTTCCGAGATTGTTATAGTTTGATAACTTGTTAAGCCAGCTAGGTGATTTAGATTTTGCTTCAGCTGTTGTTGTTTTTGGCTTACCACTTTCATAGAAAATAACATCTGCTGTATGGTTGATGACCACATCAAAGATAACTTTAAGATCAAGTGTGTGGGCTTGTTTGATCAGATCCATCAAATCTTGTTCGGTGCCAAGGTGTGGGTCAACGGTTGTAAAATCTAGACCCCAGTAACCGTGGTACGCCGTAGAATCACCTTGAATAAACTTCTGTTTAACGGGAGGTGTTATCCATATCGATGTGAATCCCATTGACTTGATGTACCCCAGGCGTTCTGTAATGCCTTTGAAGTCGCCACCGTGCCAACCACCTATATCGGTAGGCATATACCCGCTAGCTTCATCTCCTTGAGCCAACCCACCGAAATCATTGGCTCGGTCACCGTTTTCGAATCGATCGGTCATGATGAAATAGATGGATTCATCGCTCTGAGCCAAGCGGAGTACGGGTTTAGCCAGCGATGAATAATCTGTGGCTGAAAATGCTGGGCTCGCTCCTAATGAAGAGATAATAACCCCTGCAACAACTTTTTTGAGGATGCTCACTTCAGTAACCAAATTCCTGAGACAGCCTTCTTTGATTGTATGCGCACAATCTTTCCAGTTTGTTCAGGACCATAGAGTGTTTCCTTAATGGAGTACCCGTATCTACTTAAATCAATTACTTCTTGAGTACCTTTTCGTGAAATGAAGATAAAGAGTTTTTCGCTCTTTGATTCTCGCAAATAGCCAAAAGCATCGTCTCCAATGTAGATCCATCGCAAGCCGCCATTGATCAGAGCATCGCGCTCTCTTCTAATCCCGACCAATTTCTTTACTTCTTCCAGAAGAGTGAGATCCCAGCTTGTGCGGTCTTCCCAATTGATAGTGCGTCGAGAGTCTTCACCCCAACTCCCCTCTAGACCTATTTCATCACCGGCAAAGATTGACGGCACCCCTGGGTAGGTAAAGAGTGTTGTAAGTGCAGATAAGTGTGTTGCTCTATCACCACCGACAACGGTTTTAAAACGTGCTGTGTCATGAGAATCTAAAAGCACCATACTTGCAACTAGTGAACGCCACGGAATACCAGCCGCAAAAGCGCGCATCACCGAGACTGTTCCAGCGCCATCAAATTGAGGATTTGGTACTGGAAATTGAGAAAAATTCGGTAATTGTGCATCAGCTTTATTCATCCAATTAACCATAGGACGAGCAAATCCGTTGTAATTCATTGTGCCATGCCATCCAAGACCATCAAGATCTTTTGGAGAGTGGTCGGCATTCTCGGCAACAAGCCATGCATCGGGATTGGTCTCATCCATCGCCAACCTAATTCCCGCTGCGACCTCTGCATTGATATCTTGATCGAGATACCGGCCGGTCATATTACCTACATCTATTCTCCAACCATCAAAGTTAAATGGTGGGCGCAACCAACGTCGAACAACTGAGCGATCACCACCATACATCACCTTTTGAAGTCTCTTAGATGCATAGTTGAGTTTTGGTAAAGAAGCGAGCCCCCACCAACCTACATAGCCATGTGGAATAGAAGCATCCCAATAAAAGAAATCTCTACTCTTAGCAAAACGATTCTTAAGTGCTTTTCTCAGCCATGGATGTGCACGACCACAGTGATTGGTTGTTAGGTCACCCATGATCTTAAAGCCAGCCTTATGCGCCCCTTCGGAGAGATTCACCATCGCCTGATCTCCACCAAGCACAGGATCTATCTTTTCAAAACTCGCTGCGTCGTAACGATGGTTACTTCTCCCAGGAAAAAGCGGAGTGAAATATAAAGCAGACACTCCAAGGTCTTTTAGGTAATCTAATTTTGAAATGACACCAGGTAAGTCCCCACCATAAAACTCAACGCCAGTGTTTTTAGTCTTGCCTTGAGGGAGCTGATTCCAATCTCGAGGGACTGCCCAATCAGGAATCGCAACAGGTGTCTCTGATTTTGCAAATCGGTCGGCAAAGATTTGATAGAAGACGGCGCTCTGAATCCAATGTGGGTAGCGTGGCTTGGCAATAATTTGAAAGTCTTCACGATCAGTAACATCATGAGCAAAAACACCGACACCATTTAGCCATCGATATGACTTAGCATCGACCAGCTGAAATCGATAATGCGTAACGGTATTGAGGATTTGAAGTTGAGCGCTCCACCAAATTTCATGTGGGTATTTATTTTTTATCTTCATTTCGAGTGTGCGAGGCTCGCCATCATGAAAAAATCGAACAAATACACGGCTCGATTTATCCTTTATCGGAACGCGCAGACTGAGTTCAACTGACTCCCCAATGTGCGGGGCGGAGTTGCTCACATATAACTCACTACCGTCATGATGAGGCTCAAAAATCTTCATTTATCCCTTAGTTGCTCCTGCAGTAAGCCCACCGATAATAAAACGTTGGAGGGAGAGGAAGAGAATCACCAATGGAACTGATGCGATGATTGAGCCCGCTGCGAATGGCCCCCATGTCTGTTCGTACTGACCACCAACAAACTGTTGAAGACCTACTGCAACTGTTCGTTTCTCGACATCTTGAAGGAAGAGTGAGGCAAGGATAAATTCATTGAACGTACCGATAAAGGAAAGTACGGCCGTTACTGCAAGAACTGGAGCTGCAAGAGGTAGGAAGATGAGCCAGTACACCTGGGGAACAGATGCGCCATCGAGTCGCGCCGACTCATCAAGTTCAAGAGGAATGGTGTCCAGAAATCCCTTGAGTAGCCATGCATTCACACCAAGTGCTCCGCCGATATAGATGAGATAGAGACCCCAAATACTGCCTAAGCCAAGTGATGGTGTCACCAAAAAAACCTGCTCCATCATCACATAAATTGCAGAGAGTGAGAGAAATGATGGAAATACCTGAATCAAAAGAAGAGACTTAAGGCCGATGCGGCGTCCCCTAAAGCGTAATCGGCTAAAAGCAAAAGCTGCTGCTGCCCCAATTAGGACTGAAGTTACAGCAGTGGCGGATGCGATAATAAGAGAATTCTTCATCCACGACAAATAAGGAACTCTTGAGTCAGTGAAAAGCAAAATATAATTATCAAAACTGAATTTGACAGGAAGAAGTGAGTTTGAAGATATTCCACCTGTTGGATCAAAAGATGTCACTATGACAACATAAATTGGAAATGCAGTAAACAAAACCAGTGAAATCGCCAAGATATGTTTCCAAGCGTTATTTGAACCTACTTTTTTACTCATAAGTTGTTCAGCACTTTCGATTTCTTCAAAGTATAAAGAGACATTGAACCGACGATGACAAACATCACCATTGAAATCGCGCTCGAGAGACCCAGGTTTTGAAAGTTTGTGCCGAAGGCAGTCTTATAAGCATATGAAATCAAAATATCTGTTGCCCCTGCCACTTCTCCATCAATAGCATTTGTCGGGCCACCGCCAGTTAGTAGATAAATAATATTAAAGTTGTTAAAGTTAAATGCAAAACTTGCAATCAAGAGTGGGCTCAGAATTTGTAATAGCAAGGGAAGTTTGATGGTTATAAATGCCTGCTTTTCTGAGGCACCATCAATTGCCGCAGCCTCCTCGATCTCTGAAGGAATTGCTTGCAGCGCTCCACTTCCGATGAGATACATGTAAGGAAAACCTAGCCAGAGATTGACTAAGATCACTGCAAATCGAGCAAGCCACGGGGATTCAAACCAAGCTACATCTAATCCAAAGAGAGTGTTAATTGCTCCATACTCTTGATTAAAAAGTCCCCTCCAAATCAAGATACTCATAAAACTGGGGATCGCGTACGGAAGAATCAAGAATCCCCTGTAAAAGCGCCGGAATTTAATCGGGTCCTGTAGGGCGATAGCCAACGCCATACCAACAGCAAAAGTTGTTCCAACGGAGAGAAAAGCAAAGGCAATTGTCCAGATAAAGACCTTGATAAACGGATCCCGTAAGTTCTTGTCAAAAAAGAGTGACTTGAAATTATCCATACCAGAAAATGCACGCCAACCTGGATCTAATTTGAAGCTCGGATCATCTTTACTAACAAAATTTCCCTCACCGTTATCAATAAATATCTCTCCGGACTGGACGTTTATCAACTGATCTTTATTTTTGTTGTATTCAATTGACTGAGTTAAGCGCGCGGCAACATCAGTTCCCTGAGGGTTCGCAAATGACCCATCACCTAATGGAAAACGGAGATTAGTAATCACCTCATCAAGTCCAGAAAACTCTTCATCTGTTAGCTTTACAATTCCTTTAGCCTCAATGATAAATCCTGTTGAATCTCTTGTGATATCACCTTCAGAAATGGGGCGTGTCCCTCTCTCTGTAGCATATAGAAGTTGTGAGCGAACTGGATCAAAAAGAATCGCTGCAAATTGATCATCGGATGATTTTCCAAGAAAGAGATCATACGTTGTACCAGCATCATCTGGGAGAAGTCCATTGTTGAGAATTTCGACAATTGCAGACTCTCTAGCAATTTCATTTCCAGTTTTAAAATTGTAGGTGGACATTAAGATTGTGTACCCAGTAGGTGTTACAACAAAAATTGTGAAAAAGATTAGTCCTACGCTGAGAAATTTAAGTGGGATAGCACCTTTAGTAATAAAGGAATAATTAAGAAAAATTAGAGTAGCAATGACTACGCCTGCAATAATAAAAGAGCTCTTATTTATTGCCGCTGATAACAACAGGATCAGAAGTGCATCGGCTGCCCCTAGAAGTGCATACTTCAGGACTAGGGCAAGAGGTCCGCGTAAACCGACGAGAGCGTAAAACATCGTGTCCTTTCCTCTCACAAACTTTGGCAAAAATTAATGGAGAAGGTGGGGATTTACCTGAAAGTAAATCCCCACCTTCTCCAGGTACTGGAGATTTCTAGTTAGCTCTTTGCAGCGTTAGCAAAGTTCTTTGCCAAGATTGCAGCAGCCTTATCTAGAGTTGTGTTCAGATCCTTACCAGCAAAGATATCTTTGAGGGCATCGTCTGAAACTGCATACCAATCAGCTCCACCAGTCTTATCTCCGAGTGGGCCATTAAGCTGTGGAACGGCGTTGCGTGAAGCCTGACCGAGTCCTGCTGCATCTAGATCCTTTGTCTTTTCAGACGCTGAAAGGTGAGCGAGTGGACGTGGAGTCTTCTGGGCCTCGTTGAATGCAAGTTGTCCTTCTTCTGATGCGAAGAAGCGGTTAAGAAGCTGGTTGGCTCCTATGCGAACTCCGTGCTTTGTTGCATAAGAAGTGAGGTAAGCGGCTGAGTATCCAACCCACTGATTACCGAATGTTCCTTCGGTAACACCAGGAAGTGAACCCCATGCGTACTTGATTCCAGCCTTCTGGATTCCATCCATATTCCAAGCACCAACAAGTGCTACAGGAACTTTTCCAGCCTTGAATGCTGAATCACATTCGCTGTATGAGAAGAAACCATTGGTCTTGCCATCGGCACCAAGAAGATACTTCTTAGCATTTTTCTTAAACGCTGGTGAATTGAAAACAACCTTTGAAAGATTAGCGGTTGTTCCTTTATATCCCCAAGTTCCTCCACCAAGTGCTGTGAGTACTGGCTGGGCTCCCCAGGTTCCGTTAAATGAGCAGATGCCATTTGTTAGACCTTTTGAAGTCTTATTGGCTGTGTAGTAATCATAGATCTCTTGCATTGTCTTTGGCGCTTTAGCCATAAGTGCTGTGTTGTAAACCATTCCTGTGACATCAGCATCCGTTGGGATTCCGTAAACACGAGCCTTAACGGTAAGTGCTCCAATTGCAGCCTTTGAGAAAGCTGCACGAGTTGTTGATGAAATGATGAGTGACTGAATCTTTCCAGATTTTGAACCTGAAAGTGCAAGTGATCCATCGCGGAGAATAATGTCTGGCCCTGTTGCAGCCGTTGCCTTATCCCATGCAGTTCCGAGTGCATCGTATGAAGCAAATGATCTCACACTGACTTTGTAACCTGGAACTTCTGCTTCCATCTGCTTAACGATTGATTCAAGAGCAGGACCACGAGTGTCATCTGCCCAAATAACAATTGACTTCTTTGCGGCGAATGCGGTTGGAACTGCCATCACTGATACTGCTAGTGCTGCTGCGGCGATAGCACCAACAACACCATAACGCTTCTTTGTCATAAATTTCCTCCATGAATTCACATGAATTGCGAGGGTGCAATTCATTAGTGATATCGACGGAAGTGCCTACCGCCGTCGAGATCCTTATTCTTTCGCCTTGGGTAGGGGTAATCAACTTTTTGCAGGCAGAAAATTCGTGCCTGAAGGCACGTTACCTAATTGTTATAAAGTTGAGCGTTTACAGAAATGTTTTCATACCCCGTGATTGGGCTACTTGTGGAGCTGTTCGACCGTTGCATCCCAGCCCAGAACGTCCTCGGGCTTGCGCGGTGCCTTGCCAACATAACGCGCTGATGGGCGAATCAAGCGACCAGTGCGCTTTTGCTCGAGGATGTGTGCAGACCAACCAGCGGTGCGCGCTGCGGTAAACATCGATGTAAATAGTGGTGCTGGAACTTCTGCGAAGTCCAAAATAATTGCAGCCCAGAACTCAACATTTGTCTCAAGAACGCGATCTGGTTGACGCTCGCGAAGTTCCTTAAGGGCAGCTTTTTCAAGCGCCTCTGCTACTTCATAACGTGGTGCATTAAGTTCCTTTGCGGTACGACGCAGTGTGCGAGCGCGTGGATCCTCAGCACGATATACACGGTGACCGAATCCCATCAAGCGCTCTTTGCGATCGAGTAATCCTTTAACGTACGCCTCGGCATTACCAGTCTTCTCAACTTCCTCAATCATGTGAAGAACGCGAGATGGTGCACCACCATGCAACGGACCTGACATCGCACCGATCGCACCGGAAAGCGCGGCGGCAACATCAGCGCCAGTTGATGCGATAACGCGGGCGGTAAATGTTGATGCATTCATTCCATGTTCAGCAGCAGATACAAAGTAGGCATCGATTGCGCGAACGTGTAACGGATCAGGATCGCCACGCCAGCGAATCATCATTCGTTCAACGACAGTGTGCGCTTTATCAATCTCTGACTCAGGAACCGGCGCTGCAATAATTCCACGCGCTGCTTGTGCTAAATATGAAAGAACCATCACAGATGTGCGCGCAAGGTTGCTGCGAATCTCTTCATCTGAAATATCTAGTGTTGGCTGAAATCCCCAAGATGGTGCAAGCATTGCAATTGCTGATTGCACATCTACGCGCACATCACCTGAGTGAACTGGAAGAGGGAATAGTTCAGCGTTGGGGAGTCCTGGATTAAATTGATCATCAACAAGTAATCCCCATACATTTCCAAAAGAGACGCGACCTACGAGATCATCGATATCTACTCCGCGGTAACGCAGCGCGCTACCTTCTTTATCTGGCTCAGCAATCTCTGATTCAAATGCAATAACACCTTCGAGTCCTGGCTTGAAATCATCTGACACGGTGTAGCTCCAGTCTGGCACCACTGCCGGCGCGCTCGTTTACAGTGCCAATTCTGCACCCGAAAGCGGGGTGCTCGCGACCATCCTCACGTCGAGATGACGCGGGGGCCAAAGTGACGTTAGATACAACTATGAACCAAGCCAGCAATGAGAGCCAATCCCCTGATCAGAGCCTGACGCGAGATGCCATCAGAGCAATGCGCCGTTCATACGGGGATGTCGGTCTTGAAAATCTACCTGCCGATCCCTGGTCAACATTTTCGCTCTGGCTGAGCGAGGCAGCCTCCAATGAATTTATCGTTGAAGCAAATGCGATGGTCTTATCTACCCTTAATGGTGAACAACAGATCTCTACCCGTACTGTGCTGTTAAAAGATATCTCTGAAGGCGGATTTACATTCTTTACCAACTATCAATCACGTAAAGCCCACGATATGGAGATCAATGATCAAGTCACATTGTTATTTCCATGGTTTGCGATGGAGCGCCAAATAAGTATTAGCGGCCTTGCGCAGAAAATCTCCGATCGTGAATCAGATGAATACTTTGCAACCCGGCCTTGGTCGAGTCAGATCGGTGCATGGGCCAGTGCGCAATCTCAAACTTTGGAATCACGCGAAGAGTTAGCCAATCGCTTTGCCGGTGCCAGCCAGAAATGGCCCGAAGGCTCGCACGTTCCACGTCCCCCACATTGGGGCGGCTATCGAGTCCTGCCCCTGGCGATCGAATTTTGGCAAGGGCGCTACTCGCGTCTTCACGATCGCTTGCGCTATGAGAGACAGAGCACTGATTCTGGGTTCGTACTCACTCGTTACTACCCGTAGTCTTGCCCCATGAGCGCAGAGATCATTATCCCGAAAAACTTGAAACCACTCGATGGACGTTTTGGTTGCGGACCATCAAAGATTCGCCCAGAGGCGTTGTCATCGGTACTTTCAAGTGGAACATCAATCATTGGAACATCACACCGTCAAAAGCCGGTGAAGAGCGTTGTGCACCGCGTGCGCGAAGGACTCCACTCTCTCTTTAACCTTCCTGATGGTTATGAAGTAATTCTTGGAAACGGCGGCTCTACCGCGTTCTGGGATATTGCAACCAGTGGGTTGATTGAAAAGAGGTCACAGCACTTGGTTTTCGGTGAATTTTCATCAAAGTTCGCAAGCGCTGCAAAAGAAGCGCCATTTCTAGATGAACCCACCGTTATTAAATCAGAACCAGGTACGCACCCAGTTGCTGTAGCTGAAGCAGGGGTAGATGTGTACGCACTCACCCATAACGAAACAAGTACTGGCGTAGCAATGCCGATCACTCGTCCTGCTGGGACAGATGGTGCACTTGTTCTTGTCGATGCAACTAGCGCTGCCGGTGGTCTACATGTTGATGCTAAAGAATTTGATACTTATTACTTTGCGCCACAGAAATCATTTGCATCCGATGGCGGACTCTGGCTTGCGCTGATGAGTCCAGCTGCGATCGAACGTTCTGAAAAAATCAAAGCGTCAGGACGTTGGATACCAGCATTTTTTGATCTTGGAATCGCAATTGAAAATTCACGTCTTGATCAAACCTATAACACTCCAGCGCTTCTTACGCTAATGTTGTTAGCAGAACAAGTTGAGTGGATGAATAGCAACGGTGGATTATCGTTTGCCACTGGACGTAGTTCATCATCTGCTGCAAAGCTCTATGGTTGGGCTGAGAAGACCTCATATACAACCCCATTTGTGGTAGATCCAGCACAACGTTCTCATGTCGTCGGAACAATTAATTTTGATGATTCAATCGATGCGACCAAGGTTGCAGCCGCTCTCCGTGCCAATGGAATCATAGATACAGAGCCTTATCGCAAGCTTGGCAAAAACCAGCTCCGTATTGCAATGTTTCCTGCAGTGGATCCAAACGATATTGATGCGCTCACTGCATGCATTGATTACGTTGTCGCCCAGCTCTAAAGATGCCGCGTAACGCTGTTCGCGATCGATTTTTTTGGCAGGTAGCATTTCAAACAGTTGCCATCAATATGTTCTTGGGTGGCTTTGGCCCTTCCCAAGGTCTACTGCGCGAAGATCAAGGAACAACCGGGGCTCAGGCCGGACTTCATGGAACGGCGTTGGGCGTTGCAGCGATCGCTGCTGGCGCACTTAACTCTCGCTTAGCTCATAAATTTGGGCGATTAAAACTCTCATGGCTTGGACTGACACTTTTCTGCACGGGGCTAATCGCGTTCATTCTCTTTCCAACCTATCCCACCACTTTGATCTCAATTTTTCTCGCAGGCTATGGAATATCAACAGTTATTAATAACAGCCTAACAATGCTCAATCACCATGCAGGCAAAAAGGCAGCACTGACGATCTCCCAGGCTAATGCAGTTGCATCTGTCGGATTCATCATCGGAACTTTACTGATCGGGACAATCGCTACTACCTATCCAGATAAATGGCGCCTTGGCCTCTTTCTCATTATTCCATTCGTGCTCTTTATCTATCTCTTCATGAGAGATAAGACTTATGTTGACCATGTCTTCGGAGATGGATCTCGCCAAAGAGGGAAGATGTCATTAAAGTTCTGGATCTCTTGGATTGGATTTATCGCCTGTATCGCCAGCGAGTTCGCCACATCTTTCTGGGCAGCGAGCCTCTTTAAAGAGCGCGTCGGAGGAACAAGTGCATCTGCGACAACTGTGATGCTGGCATATGGCATCGGTATGGCGTTAGGCCGTTGGTATGTCGGTCAAATTCTCTACAGGCTGCACCTTGATCAACAGTTACTTACAGTTATTGGAATCCAATTTATTGGTTTTGCAATTTTCTGGTTCTCACATATTTACGCAGTAAGCATCCTTGGACTCTTTCTTATCGGAGTCGGGTTATCCACTCAATTCGCACTCGCCTCACTTCGCATGATCGACCTCAGCGATGGGCGTCCAGATCAAGCGATAGGTCTAAGTTCGTTAGCGGCAGGAATTGCTATTGCTCTTGCGCCTCTTCTCCTCGGTCTCCTTGACGATCAATTCGGAATATCGCGCGCCTACATTATGGTGCCGGTCTTAATTACAATTGCCTTTCTTGTAGTTCTATTCATTCCAACACATGTATCCCAGAAAAAAGTGCATGAGGCTGAGGGGATTTCAGAGTGAGCTATAAAAGTAGACGAATAATCTCGCTAGTCACAGTCGTAGTGTTACTAGCGTGGATAGTCATAGTTGGGAGGTAACACGCCCTCTACAGTGATATCACCTGGTACTTTCACTTTATCTTTGTAGTACATCCAAATTGCAACCATACCAATCAGTGATATTCCGCCACAGATTGCAACACTCTCACGTACACCAATTGCTTCAACCAAATAACCAATTCCGACAGATCCAAATGGTGTTCCACTCATAAATATAAAGAGGTAGATTCCCATCACACGGCCACGAATCGCTGGGTCAGAGTGCATCTGCATAAGCGAGTTTGCTGAAATCAGCATAGTCAAAGCGAAGAAACCACATAGAGGCAGCCATATGGCATAGATTTCAAATGTTGGCATAACTGAGAGAAGTAAAATCGAGAGCGAGAAAATTGTTCCAGTCTTTATGACGAACATAGTGTTTCGTTGTTTTTCGAATCTAGCACTGACTAGAGCTGCCATGAGTGAGCCAATGCCAATATAGGTGCCAAGAAGCCCAAAGGATGCAGCCCCTTTATTGAATTCACCGCGGGCCATCAGAGCGTTAAATATCTGGAAATTAAGTCCAAAGGTGGAGGCAAAGAAGACCGCGATCATCACAACATAAAGGTCTGGTCGCGCTCGAGCGTAGGCAAAACCCTCGCGTAGTGTGCCCTGAGTCTTTTTAAATTCATGGATAAAGAATTCGGATTTACGTAAAGATAAAAGCGCGATATTGACAGTGATATAACTTGATGCATTGATAAGAAAAGATGGACCTGTCCCAAAATGAGCTATGAGAAAGCCTGAAACCGCAGGGCCAATGAGACGACCAGCATTAAAGTTGGCAGAACTTAAACTGATGGCATTTGCTAAATCTACAGGTCCCACGATCTCAGCATTAAAAGATTGACGAACAGGATTATCAATCGCACCTGAAATCCCAAGTACCGCCGCGCAGGCAAAGACATGCCAGAGTTCAACATTGCCAGATACGACCAGAACTCCCAAAACGAGTGCGGATAATCCGCCAAAAGTATTTGTCAGAACAAGAAGCAAACGTTTATCCACCCGATCAGCCAAAAGTCCACCATGAAGTGTAAAGATTAAAAATGGGGCGAATTGAATTGCTGTGACTAAGCCTAAGTAATAAGCATTGTTATTGGTCAGTTCTAGAACAAGCCAATCTTGTGCGATGCGCTGGGCCCATGAACCGATATTGGAGACGGCATTTGCCGAAAATAGAATTCGATAATTTCTGTGCCGGAAAGAACGCCAATTTCCGCTCACATCGATGCGCACCCGCGTTATTATAGTCGCATGGTCCAGAAGTCATCGATAAAAACTGTTGTCATCCTTACGGCAATCGGAACTATTGCTTGGCTAATCGCCGGGATGGTTGCAATCACTCTTGATTATGATTCAAAGTATGTATGGACCTGCATAGCCGGGGCAGTACTAGGTTTCGTTGGGATCCGATACTCAATCAGGCGAGATCGTCGAAGTGGCATTTAAGCCTCGAGCTCGCCTGCGATTCCCCGCAATACACGTCCCAAACGCTCTGCTTCAGCTCCTGATGGATGGCGACCCTGACGTAGACCGTTACCAACTTTATCCAAAATCTTGATCGTATCTTCGATCATTGCCGCAAGATCATCATTATTTACTCGTGAATTCTCAGCCAGTGAGACAGGTGCATCAATAATATGAATCGACATCGCCTGCGGTCCCTTGCGAGAGTCAATGACAGAGAATTCAAGTTTTGTTCCAGGCTTAACCGTTGTGACGCCCTCAGGAAGTGCCGTCGCTGCTAAATACACATCTTCGCCTTCATCGGAGGCGATAAAACCAAAGCCTTTTTCAAGGCTAAACCATTTAACGCGGCCTGTAGGCATTGGATACTCCTTGGGTAGAAACAATAGTGATGAGTTTATCGCAGATTGATAGGGCGGTGCTACTTAATTGTCGCTTCGCTATGCGCACCGCAGCCGTGATCAACTGAAACCACGCGTGCATCATCTGGTGCAATCGCATTGGCGCAGACACCGAAGGATGCGCGAAGTGAACCAGCGATCGGCAAGAAGAAACCACATGTTTGGCAAGGCTTAGGCGCACTCTGCGCAATGAGAGCGTTCGGTCCGCTATCTCCGGCATACCAGCGCTTACTTGCCTGATCGCGTCCTTCGATTGAGAGTACGCGCGCACGTGAAAGACCTAAATCAAATACCTGCATCGGATCAAGTTCTTCATCTTGAATCAATGAGTGCACACCTGGAGCTAATCGAGTGTCATCAAGAATGCTCGGAACAACAACTCCAGGCTGAATATCTTCAGGCAGGATACGGTCGCGGTATTCAACCCACTCTGGTGCAATCAGTGAATCTGGACCAGGAAGCACAACCACATCACAGATAGTTGGTGTCGCGCCATCTTCAACTTCTGCGACAGTGACGCACCAGCGCCATCCTTGATAGCCCGCAAGATCTGCTTCAAATAAAAATGTTGAGACGCGATTGTCGCTATCGATATCTACAGAGATAAATGCGCCAACCTGCGCGGGCTTTTCGGCATCGGCAATTGCGGCGTTACGTGCGATCTCTTGTGCCGACATTGTCATGGAGTAAGGATAAAGCAGAACAGGCCCGCGACGTTAATCGCAAGCCTGTTCTGGTAATTCTTATGCGAGGATCAGATTAGAAATCCATTCCCCCGCCATCGCCGCCCATAGGAACGGCTGGCTTCTTCTCTGGCTTATCAGTGATGACAGCCTCAGTTGTAATAAAGAGTGCGGCAATTGATGCAGCATTCTGCAAGGCAGAACGTGTGACCTTTACTGGATCGATGATGCCAGCTTTGATCATGTCGACGTACTCACCGGTTGCAGCGTTAAGGCCGTGACCTGAATCGAGGTGACGCACCTTCTCAACGATGACTCCACCTTCAAGACCTGCGTTAACTGCAATCTGCTTCAGTGGTGCTTCGATCGATACTTCAACGATCTTTGCACCAGTTGCTTCATCGCCTTCGAGCTTAAGCTTTTTAAATGCAGCTGTTCCTGCCTGCAAGAGTGCAACGCCACCACCGGCGACGATGCCTTCTTCAACTGCAGCTTTGGCATTACGTACTGCATCTTCAATGCGGTGCTTGCGCTCCTTGAGTTCTACCTCAGTTGCGGCTCCTGCCTTGATAACAGCAACGCCACCAGCAAGCTTTGCCAAGCGCTCTTGTAGCTTCTCGCGATCGTAATCTGAATCTGACTTTTCGATCTCAGAGCGAATCTGTGCGACGCGACCCTTGATCTGTGCGTCATCTCCGGAGCCCTCAACGATTGTGGTCTCTTCCTTCGAGACAACAACTTTGCGAGCGCGACCAAGAAGTTCAATGCCAGCACTTTCTAGCTTGAGGCCAACTTCTTCTGAAATCACTGTTGCTCCGGTAAGGATTGCAATGTCTTGCAGCATCGCCTTGCGACGATCTCCAAAACCTGGCGCCTTTACCGCTACTGAACGGAATGTTCCCTTGATCTTGTTAACAACGAGAGTTGCAAGTGCTTCACCTTCAACATCTTCTGCGATGATCGCAATTGGCTTTCCAGCTTGCATAACTTTTTCAAGCATTGGAACGAGGTCCTTGATATTTGCAATCTTTGAATTTGCGATCAAGATGTATGGATCTTCTAGAACTGCTTCCATACGATCTGTATCGGTGACAAAGTATGGAGAGATGTAACCCTTATCAAAGCGCATACCCTCGGTGAGCTCGAGCTCAAGACCGAATGTATTTGACTCTTCTACGGTGATCACGCCTTCTTTACCGACCTTATCCATCGCCTCTGCGATCATCTCGCCGATAGTGACATCGGCGGCAGAGATCGATGCAGTTGCTGCAATCTGCTCTTTTGTCTCAACGCTCTTTGCCATCGAAGCAAGCTCGGCGACAATCGCATCTACCGCTTTTTCGATTCCGCGCTTAAGTGCCATTGGGTTTGAGCCGGCTGCTACGTTGCGAAGACCTTCGCGCACAAGAGCCTGCGCCAATACTGTTGCGGTGGTTGTGCCATCGCCTGCGACATCATCTGTCTTCTTCGCAACTTCCTTAACAAGTTCTGCGCCGATTTTTTCCCAAGGATCATCGAGTTCGATCTCTTTGGCGATTGAGACGCCGTCGTTGGTAATTGTTGGGGCGCCCCACTTCTTCTCCAGCACAACGTTTCGTCCGCGAGGTCCAAGAGTTACCTTGACCGCATCGGCTAATACGTTCATTCCGCGCTCTAATCCGCGTCGGGCTTCTTCGTTAAAGGCGATCTGCTTTGCCATGGATATGTGCTCCTTCGTGCGTTGCAAGGGGCCGACTTATCACTCTCGACCCGTGAGTGCTAACGCCAAATCTACGGCCTTCTATTCCCGACTGCAAAACGAAGGGAGGGGACGAAGGGCCAGGCGTGAAGAGCGAGGCGGTATTTAGCGAGTGGTGCGAGCGTTGGTGCGGGCCTCGCGCAGGCGGCGCAGGCGCTTGACCAGCATCGGAGAGGCTTCCAGGGCCTCCTGGCGATCGATCAGATCGTTGAGAATTTGATAGTAACGAGGAGCGCTTAAATCGAAGAGCTCTTTGATCGCGCTCTCTTTCGCCCCCGCAAAGCGCCACCAGCTGCGTTCGAATTCCAGGATTCGGGATTCGAGCTCGCTTAATCCTGGATGGGTAGAGCCAGAATTCACGCTCTCATTATTTTCCAGGGCTGACATATGGGCAATCGTAATAGATATCTACAAGAAACTGTGGGATTTACAAGGTAGCAAGTATCGCTTTGATATCTGCGATCGTCGTCCATGGATTAACTATTGCAAAACGAAGAATCGGCTCGCCGTCATGAGATGAGGGTGTGACAAAACCAATCTGATCTTCTAATAACTGATTGCTCCATTGTTGATACTGATCTTTCTTCCAACCCTTGCGAGTAAATGCAACGATGGATAAATCCGGTGCGCGCAGAAGTTCGAGATTGGGATGTTCTTGAATTAACACGGCTGCGTCACGTGCAACTTGCAGCGATTCTTCAACAGCATCGCGATATGCATCGGTTCCGGCGGCGGCAAGTGAGAACCAAAACGGTAGACCGCGCGTGCGACGAGTAAGTTGAATCGCATAATCGGAAGGATTCCACGTACCATCATGAAGCGAGTCAAGATAAGAAGCGTGTTGTGTATGAGTATCGCGCGCGATATCTGGGTCGCGGTAAACGAGCGCGCAGGCATCGTATGGAGCAAAGAGCCACTTATGTGGATCAACAATAAATGAATCGCAGAGTTCTATCCCGTTAAAGTTACTGCGAACAGATGGCGCACAGATTCCAGCAAGTCCATAAGCGCCATCAACGTGAAACCAAATATTGCGATCATGGGCTGCTTTAGCAGCTCCAACCAAATCATCAATCACACCGAGGTTTGTTGAGCCAGAAGTTGCGACAACTGCACATATTTGCCCATCAGTTGATGCGTGATAGGCGTCAATTGCTGCTGCAATATCCTCGCCATACATCCGTAGATCACTGCGAACTGCGACAGTCACAATCTCAACATCCATCACGTGCGCGGCTGTTGCAATTGATGAGTGTGCCTCTTCGCTACATAAAATAGCCCACTGCTTGATGCCTGGAAATTTCTTACGTGCATCTTCGCGCGCAGTAACAAGTGCTGAGAGATTTCCAATTGTGCCACCTTGTACAAATACACCGCCGGCTGATTCTGGAAGCCCTGCTAAATCAGAGAGCCAACGAAGCGCTTGGTTCTCTGCAAAGACAGCACCGGCTCCTTCTTGCCAGGATCCGCCATAGAGGGCGCTTGCACCAACGACGAGATCAAAAAGGCTTGCATATTCACTGGGAGCCGATGGGATATATGCCAAATATCGTGGGTGATCTGTTGAGATACATGCTTGTGCCAAAACTTCTGTGAAAAGTGCCAGCGCTTTACTGCCACCTAATCCTTTGGCCGAAATTGTGTTGCCGACCTCAGCGAATAAATCTGCCGCAGTTCTTGGACCATCGAGCGGTGGATCATTTTTTAAACGATCAAGACTGTAGGCCAGAACTTCTTGCGCCAAAACTTCAATCTCTGCCGTGAACTTATGCATCCTTGCGGGCTCGTTTTACAATATTTCGAATCATTGTTGGAAATACAAAAAGATGTAGCGGTGCAATCGCATGCCAATACAGCTGCCCACCTAATCCACGTGGATAAAATGTTGCTTCTTGCACGATATGTGTCTTTCCATTTTCTGAATCGACGGTAAATTCAAGCCACGCTTTCCCAGGTAGGACCATCTCTGCATAGAGTTTTAATCTGCGACCAGGTTCAAGTTCCTCTACTCGCCAAAAATCTAGGCTCTCGCCAATACGTAAGAAATCAGGATCACGCCGTCCGCGGCGCAGACCGACTCCACCGACACCACGATCGATGAGTCCGCGTGCCCACCATAAAAAGTCAGAACCAAACCATCCATGTTCTCCGCCGATACCTTCGATCTGGCGCCAGATTTTTTCAGCTGAAACATCTGTGATTACTTCACGACGGTCGCGTAAAACTGCTTCACCTGCCCACTCGGGATCTCCTTGGGCTTTCTGCCACGGGGCTGTTGGACTTGTTGCATCTGACCAACGAGTTTCAACGCTATGTGCGCTAATTTTTGAAAGCGCCAGAGTCATTGCAGTCGAGACATCGGTAAGACCTTCAGGCGGCGGTGGAATAGTTGCATTGATGCTCTTTGCCGGGTCTGCCACAACTTCACTAATAAGCGAACCGACAAGTGGACGAGCTAACGCAGTTGGCACGGGTGTGACTAAACCAATCCATAAACTGGATAGCCCCGGAGTAAGAACGGGAATCTTTACAATGATGCGCTTTTTGAGCCCAGATAGCTTTGCAAACTTCTGCATCATATCCGCGTAGGTCAGAACTTCAGGGCCACCGATATCAAAAACTTTTCCAACTGGTGCTGGAAGAAGCGCTGCATTTTTTAAGTAATATAAAATATCGCGAATTGCGATGGGGTGCGTGCGGTTCATTACCCATTTTGGAGTTGTCATGATCGGCAAGCGGTGAGTTAAGTGACGCAACATTTCAAAGCTGGCAGAGCCCGAACCGATAATTATTCCGGCACGTAACTCCATGACCGGCACCGATGTACTTGCTAACTCTGCTCCTGTGCGAGCGCGCGATGCTAAGTGCTTGCTGATGTTCTTATCATTTGCGATTCCACCTAGGTAGACAATCTGTGAGACGCCTGCAGCTTCAGCCGCCTGCGCGAAATCGCGCGCCATCTTCGCCTCGATCTCATCGAAATCTGGACCGAGATTAATTGAGTGCAGAAGGTAATACGCCGTATGAATGCCAGTGAGCGCGCTATCAAGATCTGCACGATTTTCGGCGCTGCCTTCACTAATTTCAACCGAAGATGCCCATGGTTGTCCTTGAATTTTGTGCCAATCGCGAACCAAAATTCGCACATCTAATTTTTCTTCGATCAGGGTGCGCACTAACCGCCCACCGACATAGCCCGATGCCCCTGTGACGAGGTAGAGCCGCTTTTCACTCTTCGGATTCATGAGGTTCAGCCTAGACTGCAGACATGGCAACTTCCACACGACCCCGCGTGGTCATTCTTGGCGCCGGCTTTGGTGGCCTAGCAACGGCGCGCGCCTTAGCTGGTAAGGCCGAAGTGATCGTGGTCGACCGCCACAACTACCAAACTTTCTTGCCGCTTTTGTATCAGGTTTCTACCGCCGGCCTTGCCGCAGATCACGTGGCACATCCAGTACGTGGCATCTTAAATAAAGATAAAATCAAGTTTCGTATGGGATCACCGATCTCAGTTGATCACAAGAACAAGTCGGTTAAATTGGACTCCAGCGAGAGCTTAGATTTTGATCACTTGGTTGTCGCACTTGGATCTTCCACAAATGATTTTGGAATTCCAGGTGTTGCCGAATATGGGCTAGGAATGAAAAATGTCCACGAGGCTATTGCGATTCGAGCTGAGATTATGCGCCGCTTTGAAGATCTCTGTCGCTTTGAAGATGAGACTCGCTTAAGCATCTCGGTTATTGGTGGAGGCCCAACAGGTGTTGAGATGGCGGGTGCGATTGCCGAACTTGTTCGGGGGCCGTTACGTAATGATCATAAACATGCATCTGAACATATTGATATCTACTTGATTGAAGCAGGGCCACGAATCCTGCCGATGTTCTCCGAAAAACTTTCTAATCGCGCACAGCGTGACCTGGAAAAGATGGGTGTTACGGTAAAACTCAATACCGCAGTGCAAGAGGTAAAGCCGCGCAGTATTTTGATTAAGGGCGCGGATTCAATTCCATCTGAGGTAACAATTTGGGCAGCTGGGGTAAAAGGTGAGCCAACGGGTGCAATCCTTAATCTTCCACTCGATGGCACTCGCATCAGCGTTGATCCAACACTTGCGGTTTCGCATTATCCATATGTCTGGGCCATCGGCGATATTTCAGGTGCTAAAGGTAAGGATGGACGTTTCTTGCCTCAGGTTGCACCTGTTGCAATGCAGCAAGGGCGTTTTGTTGCCGCACAAATAATTAAGCTAGCTGCTGGTAAAGCGCTACAACCATTTAAGTATCGCGATAAGGGTTCTATGGCAACGATCGGCCGACATAAGGCTGTTGTACAAGTTGGTAATTTCACAATGACAGGAATTCTGGCTTGGTATGCCTGGCTCTGGCTACACCTTTTCTATCTCTTAGGTGGAAGTAATAAAATTGGCACGATGGCTGATTGGACGTGGAATTACCTGACATTTGATCGCGGCAACCGACACATTATGGACAGCATGTAGCAATGTCTGAGTACATCGATCTTCGTGGTCATCGTATTCGTTCCTACGAGTGGCCCCACGACGGTGAGGCGGTGCTATTACTCCATGGTGGTTTAAGCCAAACATCACATTGGGATATGCAGATACTTCCAGCAGTGGAAGATCACTTTCATGTCTTTGCTTATGACCGTACCGGACATGGCTTTACCGGTGATCAACCAGGAAGTTTCCACTTTGAATTTCAAAAAAATGAAGCGATTGCATACTTAGAAGATGTTGTAAAAAAGCCAGCGCATATTGTGGGCTACAGCGATGGGGCAAATATTGCGCTGATGGTTGCTATAGAGCGACCAGATCTCGTTGCCTCCATAGTCTCGATCGCAGGAAATTACGATCACACCGGTATCCATCCACTACCTGAACCAGATGGATTTATTGCCCAAGAAGATCGTGACGAATACGCAATTACTTCTCCCGATGCTCCCCACACACTTGATGAAAAAATTGCGAAGATGAGCGCGATCTGGAAGGTCGAACCAAAGATTGCTCCAGATTCGCTGACAAATATTCAATGTCCCGTCCTAGTTATGGCCGGAGATGATGATGTGGTGCGCCACGATCACACTATTGAACTCTTCGAGCGAATTCCATTGGGCCAACTAGCAATCGTTCCTGGGACATCACATGGATTAGTTAAGGAGAAGCCGGCAATAGTCCAAGCTTTGATCGAAGACTTTCTCTCTGACTTAAGTTATCCAATAACGCGCATGCCAATTAAACGGAGCAATCCAGATCTTTAGAAATCTTTAAATTTGATTGCACCGCTCTTAACGTCATAGATCGCGCCTATAACTGAGACTCCCTCACGTATAAACGGGTATGCACGGATGCGAGTGAGATCTATCTCAAGGGCAGCTTCTTGATCTTTTGTCACCCGAAATTCCAGGCTTCGGGTATCTACCCCGTACTGCTTTTCGATTTCGTCGTGCAAAGTCGATTCATCGCTCTGGGCCATACGGCAATCGGTATGAGGCATCACAAGAATGCGGTCAACGTTTAAAAGATAGGTAGCAAGCACAAGCGTGCGCAGAACATCTTCAGTGACACGCGCTCCTGCATTGCGCAAGATCTTGGCATCACCTGAGCGCATACCGACAACAGAGAGTGGATTGATTCGCGAATCCATGCAGGTCACAATCGCTAAACCTTTAGCCGCTGATCCTGTGAGCTCGCTATATTTAAAACCTTGAGCGTATTCTTTATTTGCGCTGATTAGATCGGCAAACTTCTCGTGATCGGTGTATCGCTTATTCGCCATCTATGCCTCTCTTTGAATTCATGGAGCCCCCCGTCAGGATTGAACTGACGACCTTCCGCTTACAAGGCGGATGCTCTACCACTGAGCTAGGGAGGCCTGTCACATTTTTTACTACAGGCGCAATTATGGCAGGGGATGGGCTAATCTAAAAATCGCAGTAAGTGGACTAGGTTACGTGCATGCGATTAGGCGTACTTGATATGGGATCAAACACGATCCATCTCCAAGTCGTCGATGCTCACCCTGGCGCTAGACCGACCCCGGCTTCAAGTCAAAAATTTGAACTTCGCCTCACGGAATATTTAGATAAAAATAATCACATCACAGATGAAGGATTCGATCTTCTCAATCATGCAATTAGCGAAGTTCTTAAACATGCCAAAGAATTTGATTGTGAGGAGATTCTCGCCTTTGCAACATCAGCAATACGTGAGGCTGATAACGGTGAAAAAATTATTGCCAAACTCCGACGTATTCATAGTATTGACTTGCAAATTCTCTCTGGCGATGAAGAAGCGCAGATAACTTTTCTAGCAGCCCGGAGATGGCTTGGTTGGTCTGCCGGTCGCTTACTCATTCTCGACATTGGTGGCGGTTCACTTGAGATGGCTGTAGGCAATGATGAATCCGCAAGCACCACACTCTCACTTCCGATTGGTGCAGGGCGTATGACTCGCGAATTTCTTACTGGTGATCCATATACCTCAAAGAGTATTAAGGCTCTGGCCCACCATGTACAAGAGACCATTTCGCGTTCAGTTGCAGGTGAACTGGCAGAACACAATGCTGATCGAATTGTTGCAACAAGTAAAACTTTCCGGACTTTAGCCAGGCTTACAGATCACTGGTATAAAGATGGAGGTAAATACCTTGAACGCGAAGCGCTAGCCGCGGCAATTGAAAAACTAAAAGATTTGACCAATAGCCAACGCGCCTCCCTACCTGGAGTCTCTCCTAGTAGAGCTAGACAGATAGTGGCAGGAGCAATTGTTGCCGAATCCGTAATGAAACATCTCTCTATTGAAAAAGTTGAGATTTGCCCTTGGGCACTCCGTGAAGGAATCGTTTTAAAGTGGCTTGATTGGATGGAAAAGTAAGAGTTACTTGCTCTTCTCCACTTTTGGCGCAGGCGTCCAATCAACTGCAATTACATCACCACTGCGATGATGAAGAACAAATGAATCACCCGGCTTAAGTTCGGCCGATAAACGTTTGAAATTCTTCTTTCCAATTAACTTCTTTACAAGCTTGGGAAGTACTGGATTGTGGCTACACATCACCGATGGCTTATCGGAGAGCATCACGCTGAGGGCATAGTCCAACGCCCTCTCGCTATCTTTTTCAAAGCCAAACTCACTAATTTCGGAAGAGTAAATTGGCGTAATTCCATACTCGGCCGCCATCGCCTCGATTGTTTGAACGCATCTGATCGCATCAGAGCTGTAAATTTTCTCAATCGCATATGGTGCATAAATCCCTGGAATTTTAGCTGCCTGAATCTGACCTACATGCTCTAAGGGGCGATCACCATCATCGCCATCCCATAGATCACGTTTCAGCGCCTTTGCATGGCGAAGTAAAACTAGCGGTGTCGATCCGAATCCAAATTCTTCCGCCATACGAACAATCTCGCGATCATCACTATTGCTTAACTTATTAATGGCATCAGAGATTGAAAGCCATTCGATTGCATCAACTTCTTCTGGATTCGGCGTTGCTGCGTTAAATTGATCTGCCTCTGCCAACCAGTAGCGCACTTCTTTCGTGACACCGTTGACTTCATAATCAACGGTTCCGATCTCTGGTCCAAAGATTGCCTTAACGCCGGTCTCTTCCAACACCTCGCGAAAAGCTGCCTGAATATGACTTTCGCCTGCATCGACGCCACCTTTTGGAAGTGACCAATCGTCATAACGTGGGCGGTGAATAATTGCGATCCTTACATCACCATCATCAATTGCTTGCCACAGGACTGCACCAGCACCTTCGGTACGTTCAACTATTGCCATTATTAACCCTTCGGGTTCTCATTTAAATGATGCGAATGTGCATCTAAAAGAAGTGCTCCTGTCTCAGAGGCGCTCCGGCGTATCCAAGTCTGGCCATTGAGGTGCCAACTCTGGGTGTTATCTGAAAGACCAACATCTAAAATCTCTTTCAGTTGTGCAACATGCAACTGATGATAAATTCTTACAAGACACTCCACTCTTCGATCAAGGTTGCGATGCATTAAATCTGCCGAACCAATCCAGTACTCACTCTCGCCATCATTGAGGAAATAGAAGATACGTGAATGTTCCAGGAAGCGACCCAGCACTGAGCGGGCAGTGATATTTTCTGAGAGACCAGGAACTCCTGCCTGTACTGAACATATTCCTCGTACTAAAAGATCGATCTTTACCCCTGCAGATGATGCTTCATAGAATTTCTCAACAAACTCTTCATCCAAAATTGAATTGAGTTTAAGCCTTATATGGGCCTCTTTACCGGCGCGTGCATGGGTAATCTCTCGATCAATTTTTTCGATAAGAGCGCTACGTAAGGATTTTGGCGCTACTAATAAACGAGAATATGTAGATTGCGGAGCAAAGCCTGATAATTGATTGAAGAGTTTGGTGAGATCCTCGGTTAACTCTTCATCGGCGCTCAGCAAGCCAAGATCTTCATAAGTACGCGCCGTCTTGGGATTGTAATTACCTGTTCCCACGTGGGCATATCTATGAATACCGCTATGTTCATCGCGAATAACAAGTGAGAGCTTGGCATGGGTTTTAAGTCCCATCAGACCATAGACAACGTGTACGCCGGCTGCTTCAAGTTTTCTCGCCCAACGCACATTTGCCTGCTCATCAAAACGAGCACGGATTTCGATAACGGCAAGCACCTGCTTACCCGATTCAGCAGCTTCAATCAGGGCCGCGACAATCGGTGAGTCACCAGATGTTCTATAGAGCGTCTGCTTAATTGCCAAAACTTTTGGATCCGCCGCCGCGTGATTTAGGAAATCAACAACTGAACGTGTAAATGAGTCATATGGATGGTGTAACAAAATTTCGCCTTGGCGCATCGCCGAGAAATAGACGTCGTGATCTTCTTCATCGATACCAGCAAGTGGTTTAGGAGTCTTGGAGGTAAATGGTGGAAAATGAAGGTCTATACCCTTGAGATCAGCAATCTTAGAAAGGTCTTGCAAATTAACCGGGTGACCTGAACGAATCACATTAAGGGGGTCAATCTCGAGCTCTTCCATCAGCATCTCGAGAAGCTCTTGATTCACACCTGTTTCAACCTCAAGGCGTACAGGTGGGCCAAAGCGGCGTAGAAGAAGTTCTTGCTCAAGACTTGATAACAAGTCATCAGATTCATCTTCATCAATGTCAAGATCTTGGTTACGCGTGACTCTAAATACGATGTGACCGCCAATCTCCATACCAGGAAAGAGTTGATCAAGATTCTCTGCAATTAGATCCTCCAGCGGGATAAATCGCGTGGAGTTCACATCCGTTGCTATCAGACGACTAAGAATTGGGGGAACTTTCACTCTTGCAAAGAACTTTTCTCGACTATCAGGATTAATCACACGCACACCTAAGTTAAGTGAAAGCCCTGAAATATATGGAAACGGGTGTGATGGATCTACAGCAAGTGGCGTCAACACGGGAAAGATACGAGTGCGGAAGAGTTCTTGTAGATGATCCCTCTCACTTGTCTTCAGATCTGACCAGGTAATGAGTTCGATACCTTCTTTACTCAGGGCAGGCCTGATGCTTTCTTCAAAAATTTTATACTGGTGTGCAGTCAGATCTTTGACTATCCGCGAAATCTCAGCAAGAAGTTCCTGCGGTGTAAATCCAGAAGAGTTCTTCGAAACAATGTTGTTTTCGATCTTGCGCAATACCGATGCGACTCGAACCATATAGAACTCATCGAGATTTGATGAAAAAATCGTAAGAAATCGCACTCGCTCAAGGAGCGGAATGTCCCTATCTTCAGCTAACTCGAGAACTCGCTGATTAAATGCCAGCCAACTGATCTCACGATCTGTCAGGTTCCCCATGCTTGGCACTCTACTAGTGTTCATGAGTTTGGTGAACGTAAGGTTACCAATGAAGGTGCGAAGAGAGAACTTCATTTAATGAGGCCAAGGAATAGGTTGTGGATACTTCGGCATACGCCCATCACCTGACGAACGACCACGGAGTCTGCGAATAATCCAAGGAAGTGCGAATACAAAGAACCAGAGCACTCCAACGGCTCGCTCTTTTATCCACGGTGTTGGCTTAGCTGGTGGTAAAGGCGTGCGCCATTGCGGATCGAATTCATAACCCAGCTTTTCTAATACTGCTTCAGCGCACCGTGAATGTCCCATTGAATTTAAATGCAGACGATCAAACGCTAAGAAACGACGATCGCTAAAGAAACGCTCTCCATTTGCATCCACAATGATCGCGCCAACTTCTGCAGCAACTTCGCGGATAGATCGATTGAATGCACCGAATCGCTCTTGCCAGACTTTTGAGCCGCGGCCTTTATTTCCAGTATCTTCCAAGACGGTAAAGAGCATCACAGTTGCACCTGTCGCAGCCAATCTACGCACAGCAGATTGATACTTTTCTTTCGCTGCGGCTGCATCAAAGCCAGGACGTAAGGCATCGTTTGCACCTGCATGAAATGAGACCAATGTGTCAGGGCCTGTGATGTATGAGATCGCAATCGGCAGCTGATCATCGATTACTTGCTGCAGCAGCTTTCCGCGCACAGCCAGATTTGCATAGGTAAATGTTGGTGACTTCTTAGCTAGGCCATCTGCAACGCGATCGGCCCAGCCTCGGTATAGACCGTCAATCTTCTCATCGCTCATGCCCTCGCTATACGAGTCACCACAAACGACTAGCCTGTTAAAAATCATTGCACTTTCCTTTTATTTCTTGCGTCGTTGCTCATCCACCCAGAACATAGCGATCGCAGTTGCAACGCTTGCGTTGAGTGATTCAGTAGTAGCCATAATTGGAATTGATACAACAAGGTCGCACTTTTCACGAACCAGGCGTGAAAGGCCCTTCCCTTCGCTACCAACGACGATCATTAAATTCTCACGCGCAACTTTCATCTCACTCAACGTCACATCTGATTCGCCATCGAGGCCAACCACAAAACAGCCTAACTTCTGCGCATCTTCAATGGTGCGTGCCAGATTTGTCACTTGGGCTACCCGTAAACGTGCTGCTGCACCTGCCGATGTCTTCCACGCCGCAGCAGTCATCGCTGCTGCCCGGCGCTCGGTCATCACAACTCCGGCTGCACCAAATGCTGATGCGCTACGCACAATTGCTCCAAGGTTGCGCGGATCAGTCACACCATCGAGTGCGATGATCATCATCGGATGGCTGGCTCGCTCTGCAATCTCTTGGAAACTTGAATATTGGTAGGGCTTAATGGCCAGGATAATTCCTTGGCTATTGGCATTAATATTTTCGATCTCCGCGCGATGAACTTCGCGAATATTAAGGCCATGGTGAAGTGCCAGTTTGAGGGATTCTGCAACACGATCATCTACATCAATACTGCGTGCCACGATTAACTCTGTTGCAGGAACATTCTCGCGCAAAGCTTCAAGTACTGCGTTACGACCAGAGACAATCTCACCCTTTGGCTTTTCACTTCGCCCACGTGGTGATGCCCCGGCGCGAGGAGATGATGTACCCGTGCGCTTTGTCGTACCTTTCTCTGCCGCCTTCTTTCGCTTTGCAGCTGCGTGATATGGACGATCTTCTGCCTTAGGTGTGGGACCTTTACCTTCAAGGCGACGCTTATTATTTCCACCAGAACCTGATGATGGACCCTTCTTCGATCCGCGTACCGCACCACGTGGTTTTGAATTACCGGCCATTTATTTACTCTCACTTCGTGTGATCGACCATCGTGGCCCTTGTGCGCTATCTTCAATAGTAATTCCAAGTGCGATTAATCCATCGCGAATCGCATCGGCTGCAGCAAAATCCTTACGTACACGCGCTGCTTCACGCTGTTCCAGCGCTAACGTGATCGTTCCATCAAGAGCTGAATTCAAATCCTGTGAACCACCAGCTGATGCAAATGCTGGATCAAATGGGTCACATCCCAATATATCTAGCGCTCCGCGAATTTCATTTGCCGATGCTGCTATGGCAGCCTTATCTCCGGCAGTTATTGCAATATTTCCACAGCGCAGCGCTTCTGAGATTCCGGCTAGCGCCTCTGGCACAGCTAAATCATTATTCATCGCCGCTGCAAAACCATTACTAGTAACAGGTTCTGGAAGATGACCAAGAATTTCAACTGAGCGCTTCAGAAAAGTTTCAATACGACCAAAGGCAACTGCTGATTCAGCAAGTGCTTCATGTGAAAATTCCAGCATTGATCGATAATGCGCACTTCCTAAATACCAACGGAGTTCGATTCCACGCACAGTTTTAAGTAACTCGTGTACCTGAAGTGAATTACCTAAAGATTTACTCATCTTCTCACCTGATGCTGTTACCCACGCGTTATGTAACCAGCGACGAGCAAATCCATATCCAGCTGCCTCTGACTGCGCAATCTCATTTTCGTGATGTGGAAAAATCAGATCAAGTCCACCGCCATGAATATCAAAACTCTCACCAAGGTAGGCATAGGCCATCGCAGAACATTCCAAATGCCATCCCGGACGACCTGCTCCCCACGGAGTTGGCCATGATGGATCCCCGGCCTTTGCCGCTTTCCATAACGCAAAATCTCGCGGATCTTTCTTAAATGTTTCATCAGCATCGGCAGCACTTAAAAGATCATCAACTTTTTGGCGAGATAACGTCAGATATGACGATAACTTTCGCACCTCTAAATACACATCCCCGTTTCCAGGAGCATATGCAGCGCCACGTTCAATCAATATCTGCATCAGCTCAATCATCTGAGTGATATGGCCAGTCGCACGTGGTTCATATGTTGGAGGCAGGACATTGAGCGCCTCATATGCCTGAGTAAATGCTCGCTCGTACTTCATCGCAACAGCCCACCACGGTGATTCTTCATGCACCGCCTTATGCAAAATCTTGTCATCGATATCTGTCACATTACGAATAAAGGTGACGTCGTACCCACTCTTGGTCAGCCAGCGTCGCAAAATATCAAAGTTCACACCAGAGCGAACATGGCCAATATGTGGCGGTGCCTGCACCGTTGCTCCACAGAGATAAATTCCTACCTGACCTTCTTTAATCGGCGTGAAAGCAGATGTGGTTCGCGTGAGGGTGTCATAAAGATGCAGCGAACTCATGTGCTCAGTCTACCGCGAGGTTCAATTCTTAAAAATCAATGCAGATGCAATCGCTGCAATCCCTTTACCTTCACCTGTAAGGCCAAGTCCGTCGGTAGTTGTTGCAAGTAGCGCTACATCGGCTCCATTGAGAGCACTCGAGAGAGCAACGATTGCCTCAACTCGTCGCGTTCCAATTTTTGGTCGATTTCCGATGACCTGTACTGATACATGCGAGATTGAATATCCAGCTGCCTGTACAAGCCGTGTTGTCTCTTGCAAAAGTTGTGATCCACTTGCACCAGCATATTCAGGACGCGCTGTACCAAAATTACTACCGAGATCACCGAGGTTTGATGCTGCAAAGAGAGCATCACATATTGCATGCGCTGCAACATCGCCATCTGAATGTCCATCAACGCCAACTTCGCCAGGCCAGTGAAGACCGGCAAGATACAGTTCGCGGCCTTCTGCAAATGCATGTGCATCAACGCCCACACCTGTTGAGAATTCATTGGTGGTACCGAGATATTGCAGTGCGGTTGCTAAATCTGATGGGGTTGTAATTTTAAGCGCGCGTTCTTCTCCATCAATTACGCGTACTCGTGCTCCAAGTTTTTCTACAAGGGCGGCATCATCTGTAGCATCTCCACCTGTTGCATAAGCACGGTTTAGGAGTTCGTAAGAAAATCCTTGTGGTGTCTGCACTCGTCGTAACGGTGCACGATCTGGAGTTGAAAGAACATATCCATCGCCATCGACAACTTTGACAGTATCAATTTCGGGCAGACCCGGAATTACTGCAACGTCACCGCTGCGAAGACTGGCAATCACGCGGCGAGTGAGATCGCTGCTGGCTAGTGCGCGCGCAGCATCATGGACTAAGACAAATTCACAGGATGTAGGTAGCGCTGCCAATCCGATTCGAACGCTCTCACTTCGGGTAGCGCCACCGGTAACAACTCTTGCGCGGTCGCCAGCTAGTTCACGGAATCGCTCTTCGTATCCAGCCGGTGCGGTGATAACTATTTCATCGAAAACAGCCGACATGGATGCGAGCGCATGTTCGATAAGTGTGCGGTCACCACAGTTGATCAGGGCCTTAGGAATTGCTGCGCCGAAGCGTTCGCCGCTACCTGCAGCGGCGATGATTGCAGCGATCATGGTGTGACTTTCCGTTAGGAAGCGAGAACCTCGTCAAGAATTGTGGCCGCTTTAATCTCATCTGTGTGCTCAGCAAGTGCGAGCTCGGAGACCAAAATCTGCTTCGCCTTTGTCAGCATTCGCTTTTCGCCAGCTGAAAGGCCGCGGTCGAGATCACGACGATAGAGATCGCGGACGACTTCGGCGACCTTAATCACATCACCTGATGCCAGCTTTTCTAGGTTGGCCTTGTAGCGGCGTGACCAGTTTGTTGGCTCTTCTGTATATGGCTGGCGGAGAACGTTAAATACCCGATCAAGGCCGGCGCTATCGACAACATCGCGGACGCCGACGAGATCTACATTATCTGCAGGAACGCGAACGGTGAGGTCGCCTTGTGCGACCTTCAAAACTAGGTAGGTTTTCTCTTCGCCCTTGATTACTCGAGTTTCAATTGCCTCGATAAGAGCTGCTCCGTGATGAGGATATACAACGGTTTCGCCGACCTTAAATGTCATGTGTTGCCCTTCGCTAGACAACCAATTCTACCAGCCCTGACTGACAGATAAAACCTGAATACTCAGTAGAAAATTTGACTAGTCCCGCGTAGATACCACTTGACAATTTCGCAAGTGTCATTTTCCCCGCATAGACATGAGAGAATACCGACATGCGCCGCACTTCAATTTATATTGCATCCACGCTCGTCCTAGCATTCGCTCTCTCAGGTTGTGCAGCTGGGCTCAATGCAGAGACTCGTAATATCACTCGCGTCACAGATGGTAATGAGATAACTATTGATGAAAACGGTAGCGAGATACGTGTAGTAAATCTGACACTAGTTGATACCGGTGATGGTGCCGCTGTCATTGTTGGAACCATCATTAATCAGGGCACTGATCCCGATCAGTTGTTAGGTCTCTCTGTAAATGGTGTGCAGGCAACGCTTACCGGTGAAACTAATCTTCTTACAAATAAGCCGATCACTTTTGAAGGCGAGCAGGCAAACGCCAAGGCTGTTTTCTATGACGTGAATCCCGAGGCAGGAACGAATGTGAGAGTTTCTCTTGGATTTGCAAAGGCTGGCCTTGTCTCGGCAGAGGTAATTATTCGCGATAAGCGAGATGACTTTAAGAATGTATTCTCTGGCAGCAAACTCTCTACTGCAGATACTGCAACAGCTACCGAGTAGCTACTTACTCTCCATCTTATAACCCAAGCCACGAACTGTCTGAATGTAGATTGGGTTTGCTGGATCAACTTCAATCTTTGCGCGTAAACGTTTGATGTGAACGTCGAGTGTCTTGGTATCGCCCACGTAATCACTTCCCCAGACACGATCGATGATCTGTGTACGGGTGAGTACGCGATCACAATTGCGCATCAGAAATTCGAGCAGCTCAAACTCCTTAAGTGGGAATTGCACCGTACTGCCATTAATTGCAATCACGTGGCGTTCTGTATCTAAGCGCACTGGCCCCACCGTTAAAATACCGTCTGCTGGATCAGTGTCACCGAGGTCTGTATTTCGCCGCAGAACTGCGCGGATACGAGCTACAAGTTCACGGGAAGAATATGGCTTAGTTACATAGTCATCAGCGCCAAGTTCAAGGCCAACAACCTTATCGACCTCAGAATCCTTTGCGGTGAGCATAATGATCGGCACATCTGAACGCTGACGTATCTGCTTGCAGACTTCGGTACCAGAAAGTCCCGGCAACATAAGATCTAAGAGGACAAGGTCTGCACCCACCCGATCAAACTCTTCGATCGCTTTAGATCCGCTGTCGGCAACAGTCACTTCAAAACCTTCGCGACCTAGTAAGTACGCCAGCGCCTCTGAAAATGACTCTTCATCTTCTACGACCAATATTTTTGTCATCTCTATCTCCCACTTTCATCGCTGAGTGAAGAAAGATCTTTAGCCCTTGGTAAACGTAAGGTAAAGGTACTCCCTTGGCCTTCTAAACTCCAGACACTGATATCTCCACCGTGATTACTGGCAACGTGTTTTACAATCGAAAGTCCCAGACCTGTGCCACCTGTTTCGCGAGAACGAGCTGGATCAACGCGATAGAAACGTTCAAATATACGCTCGAGATCCTTTTCAGGAATACCGACGCCTTGATCTGTAACTGTGAATTCGACAAGGCTATCGGTACAAGTAACCGCGACACCAACGCGTGTTGATTCAGGACTGTAATTAATTGCATTCTGAATCAGATTACTTGTCGCCATATGTAACTGGCTCTGATCACCAAGTACAAAGCATGATGGTACATCTGAAATTACAATATCTATCTTTCGCTTTTCAGCAGATAAACGGCACTCATCGATTGCAGAGCGTACGATTACCCCCAAATCTAGAACTTCTGCATCTTGTAGGGGATCATCATCTTGAAGGCGTGAAAGATTAATGACTTCTTGTACAAGATCAGAGAGCCTTACCGCTTCAATCTGCATACGTGAGGCAAATTTCTTAATTGCAGCAGGATCATTTGATCCCTCTAATACCGCCTCTGCCAAAATAGATAAGGCTCCAATGGGGGTCTTAAGTTCATGTGAAATATTGGCAACAAAGTCACGGCGCATTGAATTCAAACGAGTGAATTCAGAATCATCAAAGATAAGTACTCCAAGCAGCCCTTCGCTACCAAGTGGCGTAACGCGTACGAGAAGATCTCGTGTTCCGCTACCCAGGGGCCCGCGCGGAAGTTCAAGTGTCTCTTCCTGATACTTCCCAGATCGGCGGACAGCGCGAACCAAGTTAAAGATTGGCTGCGAACCAATCCACTTTTCCTTTAAAATCCCGAGCGAGAGAATGCCTTGAGAATTTTCAAGAACCATATCTTGGGACGAAAGAATGATGTACTCGGCATCAATGACTTTTAAAAGATCGATCACACCGGATGAAATACCGACCTCTGCCGGGCTCTCTATGCGCTTGCGCCGCGAAGTGAACATGTGCCTATAGTAGAAGGGTGTTGGGGTTGATAACTATAGATGGGCCGTGTACTCCCGCTAAAGGATAATTCTTAGCCTATTGTTCAGGTGCTATTCACAAATGTCATACCGAATCATGGTCAATTCAAGTAAAGTTGCGACATGAGAACCGCCTTTCACGAAGAACTTGATGCCATCCAAGCCACCCTTGTCACAATGGGTGAGATGGTCGCTGTTGCGGTGGTTCGCTCAACAGAAGCGCTACTCAAGGCAGATATCAAATTAGCTGAGAGTGTCATCGCCGATGATGAAAAACTGGACACCATTCAGCACGATCTAGAGGCGCGTGCAATTAATTTGATGGCGCGTCAACAACCAGTGGCACAAGACTTACGAATCTTGGTGACATCACTGCGCATGAGCGCTGACTTGGAGCGGATGGGCGATCTCTGCCACCACGTTGCAAAGCTTGCTCGGATGCGTTATCCAAATGTGAGCGTTCCAGCAGAATTAATTCCTACAATTGAGGAAATGGGCGCGACCGCGGTAAAGATTATTAACAAATCAACACATGTGGTCAAGACACAAGATCTTCAGGCAGCGATTGAAATTGAAACCGACGATGACGAGATGGATAAATTACATCGTGCACTCTTTGTCGCACTACTTGATGATTCATGGTCACATGGAATTGAAACAGCAATCGATATGACGCTACTAGGTCGTTACTACGAACGCTGCGCTGATCACGCCGTCTCAATCGCACGACGCGTCTACTTCCTTGTTAAAGGTGAGTACGCATCTGAAAGTCAGCCTGCTCTCTAAATTACTTCTTTCCCTGATTTGCAACGGCTGTGATCGCATCGCGCGCTGCAGCAGGATCTAAATACTCTCCGCCTTTAACTTGTGGTGTGAGATCTGTATTCAGCGAATACAAAAGTGGAATACCCGTTGGAATATTGAGTCCGGCAATATCTTCATCGCTAATTCCATCAAGATGTTTCACAAGTGCGCGCAATGAATTGCCGTGGGCTGTCACCAAGACAGTCTGGCCACTTTTAAGATCAGGAACGATCGCATCGTGCCAATACGGCAACATGCGAGTAACAACGTCTTTCAAACATTCGGTGCGCGGCAAATCTGCGCCGAGATCGCTATAGCGTGGGTCAGCATCTTGTGAGAATTCACTGCCCTCGCCGATCGCCGGAGGCGGTACATCAAATGAGCGACGCCACAATGCGAATTGCTCTTCGCCGTATTGCGCCAAAGTCTGCGCCTTATCTTTTCCTTGCAGAGCGCCATAATGGCGTTCATTGAGTCGCCACGTTCTGGCCACCGGAATCCAATGACGATCGCATGAGTCGAGTGCCAGCTGCGATGTTGTAATTGCACGGCGCAATAAGGATGTGTGCACCACATCAGGAAGAAGATTGCGTTCTTTTAAGAGGACTCCGCCGCGACGCGCCTCATCTTCACCCTTTGCCGAAAGGCGAACATCGACCCAGCCGGTGAAGAGATTCTTGGCATTCCATTCGGATTCACCGTGGCGTAAAAGGATGAGATTCATGTGATGATCTTAATGCAGATAAATACTATTGAGTTAAATCAAATGTTGAAAAGCATCAAGATTCGCTAGTGATTCACCGCGGCTTACTCGCCATGCCCACTCTCGGCGAATCGCATCGGCAAACCCGAGTTCAAGAAGTGGATTAAATGCGCCGTCTGCATATTGCAGGACAGAGCCCAACAACCTATCGAGTTCAATCTCATTAACCGCACCAAGTGGCAGGCGACCAACGAGGTAGATATCTCCTAGTTCATTGGTAGCAAATGCGATGCCATACATCGATGCATTTTTGAGCATGCACCAGGCATGGACAGCACCAGCATTTTCATCAGGCTTTCTAATCACAAATGCGTTCACACTTAAGGTGTGGTCACCAACGATAAGTGCACAATGTGTTGCTAACTTTGTTGTGCCAGGCAGTGAAACGAGAAAAGTATTTGCTGATGGGTGATCGTATTCCAGACCTTGGCTATCGAGAAAGGATTGAATGAGTGAGACGATATCTTTAGACATCGCTAACCAATAATTTTACGTTGTGAGGCCTTGGTGGCGATGATGCGGTCATAAATATCGAGCGTTCCACGCGCTGTTGCATCCCAACCAAAGTGTGAGGCATGTTCAATTGCCCCCATAGAAAGAAGTACACGACGCTGTGGCTCTTGAATTAAGCGGGCGAGAATAGAAGACCATGCCCGTGGATCGTGGCCATCAACAAGTACGCCAGAGATTCCATCCGCTATAGCTGTCCGAAGTCCGCCTACTGCAGTTGCAACAACCGGTGTTCCGCAGGCTTGTGCTTCAAGTGCGACAAGACCAAAACTTTCAGAGTAGCTAGGCACACAAACTAAATCTGCTGCGCGATACCACTGCGGTATTTCAACTCGTGGCACAGGATCTAAAAACTTGACAACATCGCTAATACCAAGCCAACTCACACAATCCTTGAGTCTTTCAACTTCACCCACACCTGAACCAGATGCACCTCCCATAATGAGAGTAATCAGCTTGGGGCGAAGATGCGGTGAGTGCGAGAGCATTTCAGCAACTGCGCGAATTAAAACTTCTGGACCTTTATGGGGTTGGATACGACCAACGAAGGCTAAGACGTGTGCATCATGTGGCAGACCAACAGCTTCGCGCGCAGCTTTGCGACCAGCGCCTGCGGTAAATGTATAGAGATCAACGCCTGGGCTCACAACGCTCACTGAATCTGGGCACGCTTGGTAGAGCGAAACAAGGCTAGCTGCTTCAGCATCAGTATTTGCAATCAAGGCATCTGCTGCTGCAACAACTTGTGACTCACCCTGCACGCGAATCATTGGCTCAGGTCGTTCACCTTCAGCTAAATTCATATTTTTTACGCGCGCCATTGTGTGCATCGTGTGTGCAAACGGGATCGAGTATTTCTTTGCCGCTGGCATCGCAACTTTTCCGGAGAGCCAATAATGTGAGTGCAACACATCGAATTTTTCATCTTCAACAACTGCGAGAAAAGCATCAGAGAGCGCTGGAATTAACGCCGGCAGATCTTCCTTTGTTGCATGTACTGCGCCAACATTTAAATGTCGCACGCGCACACCCGCTGAGATTTCAACAATATCTGGAAGTTCAGAATTTTGACGACGCGTAAAGATATCTACTGAAACACCCATCGCCGCCATTCGTTCGGCGCTTTCAACGACATAGATATTCATGCCACCAGCATCGCCAATACCTGGTTGATCCAGTGGCGATGTATGCACCATCAGCGTGGCGATGCGGGGATTCATTGGTAAAGGGTAGAACTAATTAGAAGGTTGCGCGAATAGTGCCGATTACGCGCGCCCCACCCACCACCTTTTCAGGCTCAAATGGGCTCGCAACACCGAAAGATTGTAGGCATGCGTGGGTCAAGGTGCGAAAGGGTCGCAGACTGCCATCGCTTACTTTAAATACAAAGGTACGTCCATCAGCCAGCGATGCAATCTCCACCGCCTCTGCACCATCTTTCATAAATAACCCGGGGACGTTATGCATCATCTCTGTTGTCAAACGAGAACTACCTGCAACCATCATGGGGTACGTGCGGCAGGCATCGATCACACTCTGGTGAATCGGATCAGTAGAGATTGTGATGGCGCGAATTGCCCGCGCTAGTCCAGCAACGGTGAGAAGAAAGAGCGGAGCACCACAACCATCTGTACTTGTGAGCGTTATTCTCTCACCGGCCAAACTTTCAAGCTCTGCCTTACATGCCACCTGTAAAGGGTGTACCGGATCTAGATAATTTTCAATCGGCCAATTATTTTTCACACAGGTAAGAAGCATTGCAGCATGCTTTCCGCTGCAATTCATTGTGATGCGCGTGGCGTCTTTATCTCCCCACGCTTTACGTTCGGCTTCGCCTAATGGGCGATCAAGTGAGCATTGCAAAGCACTTTCAGTAAGCCCGGCCAACGCCAATATCTCGCGCACACCATCGATGTGCATCGCAGCCCCAGAGTGACTTGATGCAGCGAGCGCCAATAAACGCGGTTCAAGTGACAGGCCATTTCGCACCATCGCTGATGCTTGAATTGATTTAATTGTTGAACGCGGATAAATCAAAGTATCAACATCACCGAGTTGGCGATGAATACTTCCATCTGCGTTAAGGGCTAAGAGATACCCACGGTGTGATGATTCAACGACGCCATCACGAACGTATTCAGCCAGTAGAGCATCAGTGCTCATTCGCTCTGCCGTTCTAGCGATGACCAGATATGTGCTTGCAATTCTTGTCCTTCTGCTGCCATGTCATAGGCAAAGAACAATTCACCTGCCACAAGACCATAGAGACGCACACCTGCTGTCACAATTTTTGCAGATGGCGCGGAATACCCTTGATCCATCACCAGTTGAATCTTTGGACCATCAAATTGTCCGACCCATCCTTCTGTGATCCCAGTTGAATGTGAAATGTTGACCTCTAAAACGTTATTTGGCTTTACCCGCCAGAAACCAGTTTCAGATGCGGCTGGGCGGACGATGTCACCGTTTTCATCGATAATCCATGAGCGCGAGTAGTAGCTCATAAAGGGGCGTCCATCATGGTTAAAGACAACTTCGTGTGCGTATTCAAAGGTATCGATCGTTGGATATTCACCGCGACCTTTGCCGCGCCATGTGCCGATCATCCATGCCAGCGGATTGAGATCAGGGTGTAGACCTTCGGGAATAGTAAAGACCATTACATTCTGCCTCTCTTATATGTACGAGGATTCTGCGCCTGCGACTGGCGATACGAACGAAGACCAAGAGATATTAAAGCGATCGAAGCCAACACTGCGACGACGCCAACGGCTGCAACAGTGATCGTCTCCATAGGTAGAAGAGTAACGATGATTAGACAGGAACTATTACTTGCTGCGCCGCGCTTACGCCACCCACTGTCAGTGTTGCTTCCACTGGCGTGGTTCGTTTGATGACGGCTAGGGCGATCGGCCCAAGTTCGTGATGGCGGGCGACGGTTCCAAGGAATCCAACAGTGACGCCATTGTTTTCAACTGGAGTACCAGGATTTGGCATCACCACAGCGCTTCCATCAAGGTGCAACATCACGAGGCGACGCGGTGGGTTTCCTAGATTAAAAATCTTTGCCACAGTTTCTTGTCCACGATAGCAACCTTTATTCATATGAACAGCGCCACCCAATACACCGAGTTCATTAGGAATTGATTTGTGGTCGGTATCAAAACCAATACGTGGTCGCCCAGCTGCAACGCGCAGCGCATCAAGTGCCCAAGTACCCACCTGCATTGCATGTGTGCCAAAGGCGGTACGCATCTCAGCTAACTCTTTGCGCGGAACAAGTGCGTACGGCCCACCGAGTGCGGTTGCAGCACCAGGTGCGCGCAAGAGCGCGAATTCTTCGCTGGCATCGCGTACCTCAACTTGGCGGGTGAAGATCATCTTGCTTAAGTATGCAAGTAAACCTTCACAGTAATCTGGTGCGATAACTAACCATGAGGTTGATCCATCATCGACAAGTAAGAATTGATATTCAACATGGCCACGTGGATCTAAGACCATCACATCAACCCATTCACCGGCAGGAAGTGCTGATAAATGCTGCGTCGTCACATCGTGTAACCAGGTCAGGCGATCCACACCTGCAACGGCAATAATTTTTAAGTGCGAGAGATCTGCCCAAGCAGTGCCTGCTTCAAGTGCGCGCTGTTCTTTATTGGGTTCACCAAAGTGCCAGATGGCACCTTTATCAGGGCCCTCTTCTACAAATACAGCGGTCATATGCTTAAGTGTAGAACTACTTCTCTACACATGCTGCGCAGGTGCCGTAGACCGCAAAGTGCGTGACATCTGTCTTAAATCCATAATCATCAGCCAAGTTCTGCACGAAATTCGCTGCCGCATCAATCGGTGCATCACCCACCGATCCGCATTTTCCGCAGACAAGGTGTAGATGCGTCAGCTCTTCGGCTGCGTGATAGGTAGCCCCACCATGACCAAGGTGTGTGTGCTGAACAAGGCCAACATTTTCCAGAGTTTCTAGGTTGCGATAGACAGTTGAAAGATTGATACCCGGATGCGTTTGGCGCACACGTTCTGCCACCTCTTCCGGTGTTGCATGTCCAAGTGCACGAACAGCAGAAAGCACAAGCTCTCGCTGTGGTGTCAGGCGCAGGCCCTTATCGCGTAATTCGTGCTGTTCTGCCATGAGTGAATCCTAACCGTTGAAAGTGTGTCAGAGAGTAATGACTAGATCGACCGGAGTTCCTTGAGTTGCAGAAACCTTTTGCTCCACTCGTGCACCGTGAGCTTGTATCACCAGTGTCCATGATCCAGGAGCTGCAAAGAATCGGAATTGGCCGCCCTTATTTGTTGGTACTTCTGCAGTGAACTCGCCGGAGGAATCCAGAAGCCTGACATGAGCTCTCTCAACGGGTGAACCATTTGGAACTCCTGTTGCATCAGCTTGAGTCGACTCACCATCGCGCAGGATTACACCTTGGATCACAGTTTGTTTCGAAAGATCAACGCCAGCTAACGATGGACCTCCAGGAGTTGCACCGCAGGTGCGCATGAACTCTTACGCGCCTACTGCAACTGGTACGCCAACTAATGAACCGTATTCAGTCCATGAGCCGTCATAGTTCTTTACATTTTCCACGTTAAGTAATTCGTGAAGTACAAACCATGAGAAAGCAGAGCGTTCACCAATACGGCAGTAGGCAATGGTTTCCTTGCTTAAATCAACTCCAGCAGCTGCATAGATATCACGGAGTTCAGCATCTGACTTAAATGTCCCATCTTCATTTGCCGCCTTTGACCACGGGATGTTCTTCGCACTCGGGATATGTCCCTTGATCTGTCCACCTTCTTGAGGAAGGTGAGCTGGAGCTGCAAGTTCACCCGAGAACTCCGCTGGGGAGCGGACGTCAACGATATTCTTGGTTCCAATCGCTGCCACAACTTCATCGCGGAAAGATCGGATTGAGTTATCGCGCTCTCGAGCAACATAACGAGTTGCCGTGCGAGTTGGAACTGCGCTCACAAGTGGAAGACCTTTGAGCTCCCAGAGCTTGCGTCCACCGTCGAGCAAGCGAACATCGTGGTGTCCGTAAATCTTGAAATACCAGAATGCATAGGTGGCAAACCAGTTATTATTGCCGCCGTAGAGAACAACTGTAGAGTCATTTGAGATCCCATTCTTTGAAAGGAGCGCCTCAAACTTCTCTTTCGAGATCAGGTCACGAATGAGCCCATCTTGGAGATCATCGCGCCAATGAAAGGTAATCGCCCCTTCAATATGGCCACCTTGATACAAGGTGGTGTCTTCATCTACTTCTACTAAAACCACAGAAGAGTTATTGAGGTTTTCAAGAACCCAATCGGTAGAGACAAGAGTTTTTTCTCGTGACATGGATATACCTTTCTAAAGTTGGAGCAAGGGGACAAATCAACTAGGCCTTACGGATGCGAACCAGGATGAGATAAACCTGGCAGCCAAGGCAGAAATCAAATGCTGCATTAAGAAATGCGGCAGCTAAGGCAAAGGCAACCGCCACAGTAAAGACCACTGAAGTTCCGATCGCAGCACCAACTACTGCAACGAGTGCGAAGGCGAGGCCAATCAATTGTGCAAACTTAGGTGGTCGCACATCTTCGGTACGAAGCGGTGACTTCAAGCGCGGCTTGATCAATGAGCGATAGATGAAGGCATACGGTGTGAACTGTGGACCCTTAGTTGCACCGATTGCAAAGACAACCGCTTGAAAAGCGATCACCCAGATTGATTCGGTGACAAGTGCTAACGCTAAAACTAGCGTTGTGATCACAGCCGAGAATCTTGGACCACGAGCATCTATTTCAATTGTCTTTACTGAAGTTACTGAACTCATTTTTTCCTCTTTTTGTCGTCGAATGAATAATTGTTTTTAAGTTGCAACAATTACATTTGACACAAAGCACCGGCTAAGCGTCCGTAGTCAATGACTCGGCGCTTGGTAAATAAGCCAGTAGAGATGCGTTGCATGAGATAAGTGTAAAGAAGGTTACGTGAAGTGGCTACTTGCAAAGACTTCGCAGAAAGCGCAGGCAGTGAGCGCGAATTACTGAACGGCAGCTACGGCTGTGAGCACTTGGCTGCGCTTAGGCGTACCCATCGCGCGCCCGACCTCGGTGCCATCACGATTAAGGAAGAGCGTGGTAGGCGTCGAGAGAATATTGAGCTGACGTACAAGTTCTAGATGTGATTCGGCATCGATATGTACGTATTCCACATCAGGCATCGTCTGCACCATCTGCTCGAGAAGCACACGAGTTGCCCGACAAGGTGAACAGAAGGCAGATGAGAACTGCACCATCGTGACACGCTCGCCGAGCGCGATACCAATCTGATCAGGGGTCAATCGTGGGCCGTCGACTGTTTTTCTACGGCGAAATTCTCCGCGGGTACGGCGAAACCAGATTCCAAATACGCTCGCTGCTGCCAATACGGCAAGGAGTGGAAGTAGTGATTTCACAAGAGTATCCTCGCCTACTTAGGAGAAGTTAGCCAATCAGAGGCTAGACCTTAGGCGCAATAAGAATGAGCGGTGTGAGATGGCAAAGGTATTGCTATTAACGAACTCCGCTGGCGCCAGCGCGCACGTTCTTCCAGCGCTCGGACTTTTACAACATACGATCAAAATTCTTCCGCTCGAGGCATCTGTTCTTATCGATGCACCTGTAATGGATCTGGTCTTTATCGATGCTCGAACCGATCTTCCTAACGTCAAAAGTTTTTCTAAGTTGTTAACCACAACTGGGGTAAGTGCACCTGTGATAGCAATTACAACTGAAGGTGGCCTTAGCGCATTCACATCCGAGTGGGGTGTTGATGATGTAATCCTCGATACAGCAGGACCTGCCGAAATCGAAGCGCGTATTCGCATTGCAATTGGTCGACGCGATGATGCACACCTGGCAAGTGATCCAACTGCTCATGAAATTCGCCAAGGTGATGTTGTCATTGATGAGAACACCTACACCGCAAAAATAAAAGGTCGCTCACTCGATCTCACCTTTAAAGAATTTGAATTACTCAAGCACTTCGCCCAACACCCCGGCCGCGTCTTTACACGCGCGCAGTTATTGCAAGAGATCTGGGGCTATGACTATTTCGGTGGCACGCGCACCGTTGATGTTCACATTCGTCGCCTGCGTTCAAAGCTCGGCCCGGAATTTGAATCAATTATCGGAACTGTCCGCAACGTTGGTTATCGCTTCACCCTTCCTTCGAATGGAAAAGATAGTCCTGTATCTGAGCGCATCTAATGCGCCACATTCTCAAGATTTATCGCTCACTTAGCGATCTGCTTCCAACCACAAAGCAAGATTTTGAAATTCGCACCTTCGATCCTGCCAAAGATAAAGAACGTTGGCTTGCACTGAATAACAAGATATTTGCCCACCATCCTGACCAAGGTAATTGGGTCATGCAGGATCTTGAGAACCGAATGGCAGAGAACTGGTTTGATCCATCAGGTTTCTTCCTCGCCACAAAAAACGATGAAATAGTTGGTTTTGTCTGGACTAAGATCCATCAAGATATCGTCAACCAAGATCCAGTTGGTGAGCTCTACGTCGTTGGCGTAGACCCCGACCATTCGCATCAAGGTATTGGCCGTGCTGTCTCTATTATTGCGATCAATTACCTAGTTACAAAGGGCTTAAAACATTCCATGCTCTACGTAGACGCCAATAATGAGGCCGGCAAAGGCCTCTACACCTCACTCGGCTTTAATTAGCCGGCGACAAGGTCAGCACAGATACGATCAAAGATTGCCGTGTGCACATCCACATCAGCTTCCGTAGTTGACGGAGATATCAGCGCCATATTGTGAAATGGTGTCATCAAAATTCCATCGTTGAGTAAACGCAGATGTATGTACTGCTCTAACTCAAAGTCGCCACCATCTGCTGCCTCTTGTCCCGTGCGCGGAGCAGTGGGAGCAAATATGTATTCACCACGTGCGCCCAATCGATTGCAATGCCATGGCAAGTCATACTTTGCAATCGCTGCATCAACGCCATCAGACCAACGATCACCCAGTGCGATCATGTGCGCAAAAGCTTCTCGGGTAAGTACTTCACTTAACGTCGCACGCATTGCAGCAAGGGATAAAGCATTACCCGCCAGCGTTGAACCAATCCCGCCGGTATCGATAATCTCTAACTGCACCTTTGCCTTAATCGCCTCGGCCACAGCATGTGTCATTCCAAATGTTCCAACCGGAAGACCACCCGCAATCGCCTTACCAATCGTAAAGAAATCTGGCTTAAGACCAAGATCGGCCGTCATTCCACCAAAGCCCACTGAGATCGTATGTGTCTCATCAATAATTAGAAGCGCGCCATATTTCTTCGCTAAATCTTGTACGGCAACGAGATATCCATCTTCGGGCAAGACAATCCCGATATTTGTCATCGCCGGCTCCATCAAAATCGCCGCGACATCACCGTGTCCTAATGCAGATTCCATCGCCGCCAGATTATTAAATTCAACAACGCGCGTTGTCTGCGCTAAATCAACCGGCGCACCAATATTTCCATCGCGCTTAATCGTGCCGCCTGTTGCATCAAGGGTTGCAAAGGTTTCATCCACGCTGCCGTGATAACACTTATCAATCACAATAATCTTGGTTCGCCCAGTAATCATGCGGCAGTAGCGAATCACATGGCGATTAGCATCTGTTGCCGTCACTGTAAATTGCCATAACGGCAGACCAAAACGCGCGGCAAGTTCGGCCGAGACAATCGAGGCATCTTCTGTTGGAAGCATCGCCGTGATTCCCTTGGCAGCTTGGGCAGTAATCGCAGCAACTGTGGCATGAGGTGAGTGCCCTGTCATTGACCCGGTATCACCTAAACACAAGTCGATGTACTTATTGCCATCAATATCTTCAAAGTGTGCACCCTTAGCACTCTTTACAAAGACCGCGTGATCACCTGGCCACTTAGCCATCCACGACATCGGCACACCTTCATGCATTACCTTCTTTGCGCGCTCGAACTCTTGGGCTGATTTCTTATGGGTATCAAGAAAACGTGCATCCTCAATTGCACGCAGCTTCTTTAAATGAGCGCGGTTAATTGCAGTAGCCATACCGACATCTTATGTAATTGCTGGCGATAATGAATTAGATAGCCGAAAAGACGAAGAGCGCTTCTAAGTAATGTTCGCCACGAATTCCAAGATTTGCCGCATCAGGTGGGGCAGTCTGTGGCTCTATGCAGAGACCATCTGAATCTTCGGTATAGACAACCCACCATGGCGCATCTGATTCAATATCGATGCGCGCAGCGCCTTCCCAAATAACTGCCGGCGTTCCGCGAATACCGGTAAAGGCATCATCCCAAGGCTGGCGACCTGGCGTAATTAATTCAGAGGTAGCAATGCCGTCATCATCGCGCTTAAGCATCTTCTCTGCCGAAAATTCAACTTCAACAGCGCCACCGCGATCAAGTTCGCGCGGAAACCACGGATGAAAACCTAACCAGGCAGGCAGATCACAATCACCGGCATCGTATTCAAGTGACCAACGAATTGCATCGTCGAGAACTTCAACTTTCTGTTCAATCGTTGCACTTCCATACGGCTTTGGCAGATGCAAGAGCGATCGACCAGGACCAATCTCTTGCCACGATGAGACAAAACCAAATCCATGTATTGCATGCGGTGGCATCATATTTGTTGGCAATTGATGCTCACCTGTTGTTGGTGATGTAATCAGACCGTCGCGAATACGCCCCGCCCATGGTGCAAGGCTGTACCAACCGTAATTAATTGGCGATCCACGAAATGGCAGTGCGAACTCCATCTCGCGCCACACAACGGATGCAATATTTGCACCTTGATCATCATCGATTCGAATCTGAAAATCAGCATCATCGATATATTGCATTAGCTCACCTTTATCGTTGGTAGTTCATGCTTATATGGTGGCTCTGCACCTTGGCGCGAACAGGTAATCGCTGCAGCGTGTGCCGCGCGCGATAAAACTTCTTGCAACCTATCTCCCCGAAGTTCAATCAAGCCATGCTCGATCATCGCTTCTACAACAATCGCACCCACTGTATCGCCAGCACCGACGGTATCAACCATATCTACCTTCACACCCGGCACCTCAACCCGACCATCTTCGGTAAATCCCACAATGCCATTAGCGCCACGCGTGATAACAACTAAGAAAACCCCATCGTTAATCCAACGTTTGGCCACATCATCAATAGAGACTTCCGGAAATAACCACGCTA
>JAFMBT010000016.1 GCA_017858325.1 Candidatus Planktophila sp.
AGTAGGTGCTTCAGCAAGATCTTCTGGTGAGTCAGGCAACGTTGTCTGAGGCGCACCAGTAAATGTAAATGTTGCATCTGGTCCGTCTCCATCAACATCAACGACAATAATTTCACCTGCCTTGAGTTCGCTGAAGAGGATTCGCTCAGATAGCGGATCTTCGATTTCGCGCTGAATTGTGCGACGTAGCGGACGCGCACCAAGCATCGGATCGTATCCACGTGCAGCCAAGAGATCCTTAGCTCCTTGTGTAAGTTCGATTCCCATATCTTTAACCTTAAGTCGCTCATCAAGATTTGCGACCATGAGATCAACGATTGAGATGATCTGCTCTTTGGTGAGCTGGTGGAAGACAATGACATCATCGATGCGGTTGAGAAATTCCGGGCGGAAGTGTGCCTTCAGTTCATCGCTGACCTTAGCCTTCATCCGCTCGTAATTGGTGAGATCATCATCAGAGTTAGCAAAACCTAATCCAGCACCCTTTGAGATATCGCGCGTTCCGAGGTTTGTTGTCATGATGATGACAGTATTTTTAAAATCAACTGTGCGCCCTTGTGAATCGGTCAGGCGACCATCTTCTAAGACCTGAAGAAGTGAGTTAAAGATATCTGGGTGTGCCTTTTCGACTTCATCAAAGAGAACAACTGAGAATGGGCGGCGGCGTACCTTTTCAGTGAGCTGCCCACCTTCGTCATAACCGACATACCCCGGAGGGGCACCGAAGAGACGTGAAGCGGTGTGCCGCTCTGAGTATTCAGACATATCAAGTTGAATCAGCGCGCTCTCATCACCGAAGAGGAATGATGCAAGGGTGCGAGAGAGCTCAGTCTTTCCTACTCCTGATGGTCCGGCAAAGATAAATGAGCCACCAGGGCGCTTTGGATCTTTAAGTCCAGCACGAGTACGGCGAATAGCTTGTGAGAGAGCCTTAATCGCTTGATCTTGTCCGATTACACGACGGTGAAGCTCATCTTCCATACGGAGAAGACGCGCAGTCTCTTCCTCAGTTAACTTAAAGACTGGAATTCCAGTTGATGCCGAAAGAACCTGAGCGATGAGTTCTTCATCTACCTCAGTCACCTTATCGAGATCCGTTGCTTTCCAATTCTTTTCAGCGGCGCTGCGCTCTTCGATAAGTGATTTCTCTTTATCGCGAAGTGATGCGGCACCTTCAAAATCTTGTCCATCGATTGCAGATTCCTTCGCCTTACGAGCCGCGGCGATCTTCTCATCGAACTCACGAAGTTCGGCAGGTGCTGTCATACGCTTTATACGAAGGCGTGATCCTGCTTCATCAATAAGATCGATCGCCTTATCTGGCAAGAAGCGATCTGAAACATAACGGTCTGCCATATTTGCAGCCGCCGCTAACGCACCATCTGTAATGGAGACGCGGTGGTGAGTTTCATAGCGATCACGAAGACCTTTAAGAATTTCAATGGTGTGAGCAACAGATGGCTCTTTGACTTGAATTGGTTGGAAGCGACGCTCTAGCGCAGCATCTTTTTCAACATGCTTGCGATACTCATCAAGAGTTGTAGCACCAATTGTCTGTAACTCACCGCGAGCAAGCATCGGCTTCAAGATGCTTGCAGCATCGATAGCACCTTCTGCAGCGCCCGCGCCAACAAGGGTGTGAATTTCATCGATGAAGAGAATGATGTCACCACGTGTTTTGATCTCTTTAAGTACCTTCTTCAAGCGCTCTTCGAAGTCACCACGATAGCGAGAGCCGGCAACGAGTGCACCTAAATCAAGTGAGTAAAGCTGCTTATTTTTAATTGTTTCAGGGACATCATTTCTTGCAATTGCTTGGGCTAGCCCTTCAACAACTGCCGTCTTTCCAACGCCTGGTTCACCGATAAGTACTGGGTTGTTCTTTGTGCGACGAGAAAGAATCTGCATCACACGTTCAATTTCATTATCGCGACCGATTACTGGATCAAGCTTTCCTTCTCGTGCAGCAGCGGTGAGGTTGCGACCGAATTGATCAAGTACGAGAGAAGTCGATGGTGTTCCTTCGGCTGGTCCGCCTTGTACAACTGTCTCTTTTCCTTGGTAACCAGAGAGAAGTTGAATAACTTGTTGGCGAACACGGTTGAGATCTGCACCAAGTTTGACTAACACCTGAGCCGCAACTCCTTCACCTTCACGAATAAGTCCAAGCAAGATGTGCTCTGTACCGATGTAATTATGTCCAAGTTGAAGTGCTTCACGGAGAGAGAGTTCGAGCACTTTCTTTGCGCGCGGAGTAAATGGAATATGTCCTGATGGAGCCTGCTGTCCTTGACCAATAATTTCTTCGACCTGGGCGCGCACTGCTTCTAGTGAGATTCCGAGTGATTCAAGACCTTTTGCGGCAACTCCTTCGCCTTCATGGATGAGGCCGAGCAAGATGTGCTCTGTGCCGATGTAGTTATGGTTGAGCATGCGTGCTTCTTCTTGAGCCAAGACAACAACGCGTCGGGCTCGATCTGTAAAGCGCTCAAACATCGGTCGACCTCTTTTCCGTGAATTAACTGCCGTATCGCTAGCCTATAACTTCGCCCCGCGCTGGCGCGAGGTGAAAGGTGTGCATGGGTTAGAACCCCAGATCTGGCGCCCTTATTCCCTGAAATTGGCTATATCTAGGGCTCCCAAGCGTCTTTTAGAGGAGTTTGAGCATGCGGGTATTGCCCAAGGTATTGGGTTTAACAGATTCAAGATCCAGGAACTCAGCGACTCCGGTGTCATAGGAGCGAAGTAGCTCGCTATAGACATCGGGAGCAACTGGGGTGCCGTGGATTTCCTCAAAGCCGTGTCGGGCAAAAAATGCAGTTTCAAAGGTAAGGCAGAAAATTCGCGAGACGCCTACGGTCCGGGCGCGGTTGATAATTGCCTCAAGAATTTCGTGACCCACACCTTGGCCTTTCAGATTATCAACAACTGCCACGGTGCGAACTTCGGCGAGATCTTCCCAGAGAACGTGAAGTGCTCCACAACCAACAACTACATTGTCATCAACTGCAACTGTAAATTCTTGAACATCTTCATAGAGCATGACAGTCTCTTTATTGAGAAGACGACCACCTAATGTGTAGGTATCAATGAGTGCGCGAATCCCAGGAATGTCTTGGGTCCGTGCTGAGCGAATTTCAATAGCCATTAATCTATCTCAGGCTTTACCAATGGGAACAATATTGTTTCGCGAATTCCAAGTCCTGTGAGCGCCATCAGTAACCGATCGACACCCATTCCCATTCCACCCATCGGCGGCATTCCAAACTCCATTGCACGCAAGAAATCTTCATCAAGTTGCATGGCTTCAAGATCACCCTTTGCGCCAAGTTCTGCCTGCTCAATCAGTCTTTCACGTTGGATGACAGGATCAACCAGCTCTGAATATCCAGTTGCTAACTCAAAGCCATCAACGTAGAGATCCCACTTTTCAACAACACCTGGAATGTCGCGATGTGCGCGAACAAGAGGCGATGTATCTACTGGATAGCCCATGACAAAAGTTGGCTCGATTAATTTATCTTGTGCAACATGCTCAAATATTTCTTCGGCTAACTTTCCCGTAACCCATTTAGGATCAATCTTCATCCCTAGCTTTGTCGCAAATTTCTTTAACTCTTCGATGGGTGTGAGTGCCGTGACAGTCTCTCCGACGCCCTCTGAAATTGCGTCATACAGAGAAATCTCTCTCCACTGCCCACCAAGATCTGCCTCGCGCCCGTTCATATGTGTGACTACGTGTGATCCGGAGACTGCCTTCGCAGCGTTTTGAATTAGTGAGCGAGTGAGATCGGCGATTGAGCGCCAATCACCAAATGCTTGATATGTCTCAATCATGGCAAATTCTGGCGAGTGGGAAGAGTCAGCACCTTCATTACGGAAGTTGCGATTAATTTCAAAGACTCGCTCAAGTCCCCCAGCTACGCAGCGCTTGAGAAAAAGTTCTGGGGCAATGCGTAAGAACAGGTCGATGTCATAGGCATTTGAAAAAGTCTTAAATGGGCGGGCTGCTGCGCCACCATGCATCACCTGCAACATAGGCGTTTCAACTTCAATAAAATCTTGACTAGTAAAAGTCTCGCGCAGTGAACGCATCACCTGCGGGCGAAGGCGCGCAACTGCTCTCGCTTCAGGGCGAACAATCAAATCAACATAACGCATACGAACACGTGTCTCTTCTGACATCGGTTTATGGTCATTGGGTAGCGGACGTAATGACTTAGAAGCCATAGCCCACGTATTAGCAAGTAGCGAGAGTTCACCGCGCTTAGAGGTGATAATTTCACCTGTCACACTGACGATGTCACCCAGATCTACATCACTCTTCCACGCATCGAGTTGTGCTTGACCTACTTTATCCAGAGATAACATCGCCTGAATTTCAGTGCCATCACCTTCGCGAAGAGTGGCAAAACAGAGTTTTCCAGTATCGCGCTTAAATATGATGCGGCCTACAAGTGATGCTTGATCACCTGTTGCAGTATCAGTCTCTAAATCTCTATATTTTTCACGAATAGCTGCAAGTAAATGTGTGCGAGGAACGGTAACTGGATACGGCTCTATGCCACGTTCAATGAGGTTGAGGCGCTTTTCACGGCGAATACGTAACTGTTCAGGAAGATCATCCTCGGCAGGTACTTGCGGCTCTGTACTCATAAGGGTTGCAGTCTACCTATTAGATATTTTTCTCGTGAATGAGGCGCAATCCAATAAGGGTTAAATCAGGCTCATACTCATCAATTGTGGTGCTGACATCAATGACTAGCGGAGCTAATCCACCAGTTGCAATCACAGTCGGGGCTTGGTCGTAACTCAGGGCCAACTCGGCAGTAATCTTTTCTACAAGACCATCTACCTGACCTGCAAAACCAAAAATCGTTCCTGATTGCAGGGCTTCAACAGTGTTTTTTCCAATAGCATTCTTTGGACGAATCAGTTCGACTTTACGCAACTGTGCAGCGCGCGAAGCCAACGCATCGACTGAAATTTCAATACCTGGGGCAAGAGCGCCACCAAGGAATTCACCTTTAGGCGAGACAACATCAAGATTTGTCGATGTACCAAAATCAACGACAATTGCTGGTCCACCATAAAGGGTGTGTGCTGCCAATGTATTGACAATGCGGTCAGCACCAATTTCCTTCGGGTTATCCACCAAAAGTGGAACTCCTGTTTTTGTCCCGGGTTCAACGATAGTTGTTGCGATATCTGAATAATACGATGCGATCATCGTGCGTAACTCGCGTAGTGTTGCGGGAACAGTCGAACAGATTGATAAGCCAGTCACTGTATATCCGCTGACCAGTGCATTAATTTGCAATGACATCTCATCTGATGTTGATCGCGGATCAGTCTTTACTCGCCAGGACTTGATGAGATCTTCTCCATCAAAGAGGCCAAGGACGGTATTTGTATTTCCGACATCGATAGTAAGTAACATTATTTCTCCGTTCGGGTTTCAAGGCGCAGATCAAGTCCAATATCAAGTACTGGTGCCGAATGTGTGAGTGCGCCGATAGCTAGATAGTCCACGCCACTTTCTGCATAAGCCTTAGCGTTCTCTAGCGTTATTCCACCAGATGCCTCTAACTTAAATCGGCCAGCGACAAATGTGACAGCGCTGGCGCACTCTTGAGGGCTCATATTGTCGAGAAGAACTAAATCAGGAGACTGGGCAGCAACTCCTTCAAGTTGGCTAATCGAGTCAACTTCAATCTCGATAAATGCATCAGGGAAGGCGCTGCGCACCTTTGAAAATGCTTGGACCACACCACCTGCTGCCGCAATATGGTTATCTTTGATGAGTGCTGCATCGCTGAGGGAAAGTCTGTGATTACTTCCACCACCTGCAACAACTGCTGCCTTTTCAAGCAGGCGCATCCCTGGAGTTGTTTTTCGGGTATCGCGAATACGAGTCTTTGTGCCAGCAACTTCTTGAACCCAGCGATTGGTTAACGTTGCGATTCCACCGAGATGTCCTAGGAAATTCAACGCTGTCCGCTCAGCCAATAAAATCGCGCGCGTATCGCCGCGGACGGTTAAGAGCACTGTTCCTGGCTCGACGTGATCTCCATCTTTTAAGTGTTGTGAGATCTCGGTCAGACCAACCTCTTTCAGAGTTGCAATTGCCATTTCAATTCCAGCAATAACTCCACTCTTGCGGGCGGTGAAATCCGCAACTACATTCTCGTTACCCGAAACAGTTGCAACGGAAGTGATGTCTGTACCCCCTGCTAGATCTTCAGCAAGTGCCCTACGAATCAAATCTACATCGATCATTACTGGACCTCCTGATAATCGGTATGCCACTGACCATCGCTATCTATGGTTTGAATAATTCGCTTTCGCCATGCATCACTTGTATTTGGAAAATCTGCTCGCCAATGCGAACCACGGGTTTCTTGCCTTATGAGCGCAGCTTTAAGAATAGCTTGAGCCAATTGAAATAAATTTGTTGTTTCCCATGCTTCAACACATGGCACAGTGCTGGAGCGATCTCCAATTCTTGTCAGATCCGAGTTTGTTGCAACAAGTGAATCTGATGATCGAAGCACGCCGGCTCCTTGACTCATACTTACTTGTAGAGCGTGACGTGCAGTTGGATCAAGAAGTATTTCTTGTGATTTATTGGAAATCGGTTCTGTGATCTCGGGCAGTGTTGCTGCAATATCACTTGCAATTCGTGTACTAAAAACAAGACCCTCTAGTAGTGAGTTGGAGGCAAGTCGATTAGCTCCATGGACTCCAGAACATGCTGTCTCACCACATGCATAGAGCCCCTTCACGGTGGTTCGTCCGTTGAGATCTACTCGGACGCCTCCGGATGCATAGTGTGATGCTGGGGCTATTGGAATCAAATCCTTCAGTGGATCAATTCCGTGGGATATGCAGGAAGCAAAGATGGTTGGAAATCTTTTTTCAAATCCATCGAGATGGCGAACATCCAACCAGAGATGTGGTTTTCCTGATTTCACCATTGTGTTCATAATTGCAATAGCAACAACATCTCGTGGAGCAAGCTCTGCAAGTGGATGAATCTCTTTCATAAATCTATTTCCTTGGTGATCAAGCAGGTATGCACCTTCGCCTCGCACCGCTTCACTAATTAAGGGTTGCTGCCCCTCTGATTTCTCTCCTAGCCAGAGAACGGTCGGATGAAATTGAATGAACTCCACATCTGCCACGGCAGCACCGGCACGGAGTGCGAGTGCCACACCATCTCCAGTTGAGACAGATGGATTAGTCGTTTGAGCAAATACCTGGCCTAGTCCACCTGTGGCAAGAACTACGGCACGCGCACGAGCTTGTCCCACACCGTCGCGGCTTCCAGCTCCAATCACGTGCAACGTCACGCCACAGACCGCACCCGTGCTGTCTTTCAGGGCATCAAGCACAAGTGCGTGTTCTATCAATTCAATTTTTGGATCACTATTTACTGCAGCAATTAATGCACGTTCTACTTCAGCACCCGTTGCATCTCCACCAGCATGAATAATTCGATTGCGAAGATGACCACCTTCGCGCGTGAGGGACATCTCTCCGCTGGCTTCACGATCAAATGTCGCACCACGTGCAATCAATGTATGAACTGCTGCAGGACCTTCAGTTACCAAAACTCGAACAGCCTCAGTGTCACAGAGTCCAGCTCCAGCAACTAATGTGTCTTTCTCATGGGCAAGTGGTGAATCTCCCTCACCTAATGCTGCAGCAATTCCGCCTTGTGCCCATTTAGTTGAACCCTCATCCACTTTTGCCTTTGTTACAAGGAGAACCGAGAGACCATATGTTCGTACCTGCAATGCGGTGGTAAGTCCTGCGATTCCTGAGCCCACGACAATGACATCTGCCTGCGCGCTCCATCCCGGAGGCGGTGCTAACAGTCTCATCACTGGCCTCGCGGTTTCATAGCCATATTATCGATCAAACGTATGCCATTTAGCCACCCAGCGATTATTGCACGCGCATTTACCGTCACTTCAGTGGCATCTGAGAAATTTTCCTCATCGATAACTTGGGAATAATCAAGAGTGAAAGATGGCTCAGTACTGATCACTTCTCTCATAGCCGATCGAGCAGAGCCATGATCAGGGGCGGCAACTGCTGCATAGAGTGCTCGTGCAATCACTGTTGCGCGTGCTCGCGCATCTGAATCCAATCGTGCGTTGCGTGATGAAAGAGCAAGTCCATCGCTTTCACGAATTGTCGGAGCGCTAATAATCTCAACATCACTTCCTATCTTTCTGATCAGTAATAGCTGCTGAAAATCCTTCTCACCAAAAATTGCATAACGTGGACGGACTAGATCAAATAATCTGCTGACGACGGTAACGACTCCATCAAAATGTCCAGGCCGTGCAGCGCCTTCATACATTTCACCGAGTGGACCAGCACTGAGCTTGGCAAATCCTTTCGGATAAATCTCTTCATGCCGGGGCAACCACAGATGAGTGACTCCGGCTTCCTCGGCCAACTGTGTATCGCGTTCTGGAGTGCGCGGGTATTTTGCTAAGTCATCATAGTTTTCAAATTGAAGTGGATTGACAAATATGGATACCAGAACTTTCTGACTTTTTTCGGCTGCTAGTGAGAAGAGTGACTGATGGCCGCTATGTAGTGCACCCATGGTGGGAACAAATGCGCAGCCGTGTGGAAGATCTGATGCAGATGTAACTATCTTCATGGCTCCAGTCCTTTCAGGTACCGGGCTCGACAATTAACGCTAGTTTAGAGCCTTATTGCTCACTCTCCAAAAGCGCAGAGAGCAGCCCATCAACTCGGCCATGCGTTAATAAGTGCGCATCAGGATCAATCTCAAGCCAGGGCTCAAGCACAAAGCGCCGCTTATGTGCGCGTGGATGGGGCAGGAGTAACTCTTGGCTAGAGCTAAGAATGGATCCATACTGAATCAAATCTAGATCGATCGTGCGCGGACCCCATCGAATAGTGCGTTCTCGTCCTAACGCTTTCTCGATCCCGTGAAGCATATTGAGAAAATCCGTAGCGGATAATTCACTTTCTGCGATCGCAACAGCATTAATGTAATGAGGCTGTTCTGGGCCACCAACAGGTGCTGTCGTATACATTGATGAAATTGCCTGAATGTCTGTCGCCTCGCGTAAGAGAGCAATTGCAAGATCGATATTCTCTTGCGGACCACCAATATTGGCACCGAGTGCAATTACCGCCTTCATCGTGAAATTGTCACCGATATATCATTGAAATCCAGAGTGACCGGTGCATGAGGTTTATGGACGGTGACGCTAATCGAAGAGATCTGCTGATATGTCCTCTTGATCGCATCCGCGATTCGACCGGCTAGTCTTTCAATTAACTGAACACGTTCACCCACAATATTTTTATGAACAATCTGAACTAGCTCAGCGTAATTAACGGTATCTGTAAGATCATCTGAGCGGGATGCTGCCTGCAAATCTAGCGTGATCAGCAGATCAACAATGAATTCTTGCCCCTCAACCGCTTCGTGTGGCAGGACACCGTGATAGCCAAATGCCTTGATCCCAATGATGCTGATCTGATCAGACATGAGAAATTACCTCTTTATGCGCAGCCACGACATGAACTCTAACGCCCCAAATCCCTTTTCCAATAAGTCCTTTAGTTACATCTAGTGTTGCTTCATCGCGTTCAAGAGGTGAATCTCCCCCTAAGAAACGTTTTCGTGATGCACCAATCAGCACTGGATATCCCAAGTCAACGATCTCGTCGATGCGCTTAAGCAACTCCCAGTTATGGTCTGTATCTTTAGCAAAACCAAGTCCTGGATCAATCAGTAACTTCTCTGGCGTGATTCCAGCAGTGAGAGCTTTTATGATTTGCTGCGATAACTCTGCCTTTACCTCAGCCACAACATCGCTATAGGTTGCCTTTGTATTCATATCGAGGGAATGTCCACGCCAATGCATCAAAATATAGTTAACGCCTAACTCAGAAGCGGTGCGATGCATCTCTGCATCTGCAATTCCACCGCTTACATCATTGATGTATGTCGCGCCAGCTTCTACTGCAGCCCGAGCAACCTCTGCTCGCATGGTGTCGATTGAAACAACCACACCCTGCTCTGCTAGCGCTTTGATGACAGGAATAGTTCTTTTAAGTTCTTGCTCCTGTGAGGTTCGTTGTGCGCCTGGCCGAGTCGATTCCCCGCCAATATCAATAATGTCTGCACCTCCGGCCACCATCTCAAGACCGCGCGCAACCGCCGCTGTAGATGAATCGAATTGACCACCATCTGAGAATGAATCTGGTGTGACGTTAAGAATTCCCATTACTAACATTGAGTGAAACCCAGTTAGCGATTTGTAATCAAGCTGATTGCCTCAGCACGAGTTGTTGCATCACGCAGAGCGCCACGAACTGCACTCGTTGTTGTACGTGCTTGTGATTTCTTGACGCCACGCATAGACATACAGAGGTGCTCGCAATCAATAATCACAATGACACCCAATGGATTTAAAATCTTGACCATCGCATCAGCAATCTGTGTTGTCAGACGCTCTTGCACTTGAGGACGCTTGGCATAGAGATCAACTAAGCGCGCCACCTTTGATAATCCTGTAATTTTTCCTCTAGGTATGTAACCCACATGAGCTACTCCATGAAAAGGGGTCAGGTGATGCTCGCATTGTGAGAAGACTTCGATGTCGCGAATGATCACTAACTCTTCATGGCCAATATCAAAAGTTGTTGTTAGGACATCCTCAGGTGCTTGCCAAAGCCCAGAAAAGTTCTCTTCATACGCCCGAGCAACTCGTGCCGGTGTATCTTTCAGCCCTTCACGATCAGGATCTTCACCAATTGCAATCAGTAGCTCGCGGACAGCAGCTTCAGCGCGCGTCCTGTCATACGGTCCACGTGCTCGACCATCATCAGGCCCAAATGAAACTGCTGAAATTTCACTCACTCTTCTGTCGCCTTCTTCTTCCGTGCAGGCTTCTTGGCGGCCGGTGCAACTTCTTCTACAACTTTCTTAGTAGGAATTGCAACGGGGGCCTGTGTGCTTGGTATTCGGTGAATGGATCCAGTCCATGCCGGGCGCCGTGGCCAGGATGCCACATGTGCAAAGATCACTTCAATCTCTTCCTTATTTAAAGTTTCGCGTTCAAGAAGTTCTAGCACCATCTGATCAAGAATTATTCTATTGGCTACTAAAATATCAAATGCTTCCTGATGTGCGGTTTCAATAAGTGAGCGAATTTCAGTATCGATTACTGCGGCGATACTCTCAGAGTAATCGCGTGTATGTCCATAGTCGCGTCCCATAAATGGTGCAGAGCTATCACTTCCAAGTTTGATGGCACCGATCGCCTCTGTCATTCCATATTGTGTGACCATGGCACGAGCAAGTGCCGTTGCCTTCTCAATGTCATTAGAGGCACCCGTAGACGGATCATGGAAGATTAGCTCTTCCGCTGCACGACCACCAAGTGAGTATGCCAATTGATCTAGAAGTTGATTACGTGTTGTTGAGTACTTGTCATCATCAGGCAAAATCATGGTGTACCCGAGTGCACGACCGCGCGGCATGATCGTAATCTTGTGAACAGGATCAGTATGCGGAAGTGCTCGCGCAACGAGTGCGTGACCGGCTTCGTGGTATGCGGTAACACGACGTTCTTCTTCAGACATCAAACGAGATTTACGTTGTGGACCAGCCATGACGCGATCTATCGCCTCATCGAGGTGGCGATCAAGAATCACTTTTTCGCCTTCACGCGCTGTCAGTAACGCTGCTTCATTAAGCACGTTCGCGAGATCAGCGCCTGTAAAGCCAGGAGTGCGACGAGCAAATCCCTTGAGATCAACTTCACTAGAGATCGGCTTATTCTTTGCATGTACTTTAAGAATATCTTCGCGGCCCTTAAGGTCTGGACGATCGACTGGAATCTGTCGATCAAAACGACCCGGACGCAATAGCGCAGGATCAAGAACGTCTGGGCGGTTAGTTGCCGCAATGAGAATTACCTGGCTATCACCTTCAAAGCCATCCATCTCAACCAACATTTGATTAAGTGTTTGTTCACGTTCGTCGTGGCCGCCACCCATTCCAGCGCCACGTTGCCGGCCAACAGCATCGATTTCATCAACAAAGACAATCGCCGGAGCATTTGCCTTTGCCTGCGTAAAGAGATCACGAACGCGTGATGCACCAACGCCCACAAACATTTCAACAAAGTCTGAGCCAGAGATCGAATAGAAAGGAACCTTAGCTTCGCCAGCAACTGCGCGCGCAAGAAGGGTTTTACCTGTTCCTGGAGGACCATAGAGAAGTACACCTTTTGGAATCTTGGCACCCAAGAGCGCATACTTTGCTGGATTTGCAAGAAAATCTTTAATCTCTTCAAGCTCTGCGATTGCTTCATCGGCTCCGGCAACATCGGCAAAGGTATTTTGAGGTACATCATTATCTTGAAGTTTTGCCCGCGATTTTCCAAATGAGAAGACCTTATTGCCACCTTGAGCCTGACTCATCAGGAAGAAGAAGAGTAGGCCAATGAGTAAGAATGGGAAGAAGGAGAAGAGGAAACTTACAAAGAGTGATTGTTTAGCAACCTCAACGCTCCATCCTTGTGGAGGTGGATTTCCGGTGAGCGCATCGACAAGTGTTGGCTCTTGGCGCAAAATATATGAGGCTTCAACCTTAGAAGCGCCGTTAATGAGTTTCCCTGATTTGAGCTCAAGGCGAATTTTCTGTGAATTATCAACAAGTGTTGCAGAGTTAACTTCTGATTTTGTAATTGCAGCGAGTGCTTCTGACGTTTTAATTGGCTCGTAGCTATTTCCAGCACCTGAGATTTGACCGAAGATCGAGACTGCCGCTATCGCGACAATGATCCAAAAAAGTGGTCCACGCATTAATCTGCGGAAGCGAGATTGTGGAACTTGTGGCTTTTTAGACTTCTTTTTCTGCGGACTCTTTTTTTCGCCGGCTTTAAAAACTCCAGGAGTCTTTTTACTCATCGATGATTTTGCCATTTTTACTCGTACATGTGCTTTGCCAGCACACCGATAAAGGAAAGGTTGCGATATTTTTCGTCGAAATCAAGTCCGTAGCCCACGACAAAGTCTTTCGGAATATCAAAGCCGACATACTTCACATCGACTTCTACTTTTGCCGCCTCAGGCTTTCGAAGAATTGTAAGAATCTCTACTGAACCTGCGCCACGGGAGACAAGGTTTGCGCGCAACCAAGAAAGTGTTAACCCGGAATCTACAATGTCTTCAACGATCAAAATATTTCGTCCAGTAATATCGCGGTCAAGATCTTTAAGAATACGAACAACACCGCTGGATTTTGTTCCTGAACCGTAGGAAGAGACTGCCATCCAATCCATCTCAATATGACGTTGCATCGCACGAGTCAGATCTGCCATCGCCATAACTGCACCCTTAAGAACTCCAACAAGAAGTAAGTCTTTACCCTCATAATCTTTATCAACGCGCGCAGCTAACTCTGCAACTTTTGACGCTAACTGTTCCTGAGTTGCAATAACGCGTTCGATATCGGTACTGACTACTTGTAGATCCACAGTGTGGCTCTCCTTCAATCGTTGGCTAGCGCGATGGCTAGGTGCGGGCGTAGAGCGAAAGTCTGCCCGAAATTCGAGCAACCTTCACACCGCCTGGGAGGCTGACTTCACCCTGACCGTGCCATGAGGTGACCAACGCCTCAACTACGCCCACATGGTCGGCAGAAATTGAGCCGCTCGGTGCGCCTTGAGCGTAGATCGCTCTCCTGATGACCCGGGTGCGTACCGCTTTGGATAGAGAGGTGAGATGAGAAATATCGAGAGAGGCGAGATCGAGTCCGCTAATCGCCGCATCGGTCATCGCATCAAGGGCATCGGCGTCATCGCGTAACAAGGATGCGGTACGTGCCAGGGCCTCCGCAATTCCTGGACCAATCGCTTCTTCCATAAGTGGCAACACTTGTGTACGAACACGAACACGCGAAAACTCTTGATTAACGTTGTGCGGATCGTTCCAGATTGTTAATCCTAAATCACTGCACACTTGTTCACTAAGTTCGCGCGTGAGTGAAAGCATGGGGCGAATAATTATTCCATTCACCGTTGCCATTCCAGAGAGGGAACGTGCACCAGAGCCTCGCGCTAATCCAAGAAGTACAGTCTCTGCCTGATCATCTCCAGTATGTCCAAGGTAAACCTGCTGCGCATTTCTTAATTCAGCAATCGTGTGAAGCGCTGCATAGCGAGCTGTCCGCGCCCCAGATTCAATTCCAGAGCTTTGATCAACAGTAACTTTCTCCGAGATAACTTCTGTGTATCCGATTTCTCTCAGCTGCAGAGAAACCTTTGCTGCCTGTTGGTCAGAGCCTGTCTGTAACTGATGATCAATTGTTATTGCGATCGCATTAATAAGGAGCTCTTTGGACTCTGCTAAGACTGCAGCAGCTAGCGCTAAAGAATCTGCACCGCCAGAAACTGCAACTAAGACGCTATCGCCAGCACTTAATTTTTCTAAATGTGGCCGTACCGCAGATCGAAGCTCGAGAAATGCGCGGGTCATGCCGATGATTCTAGACCCGATCACCAATTAGTTGGCTACATCTCTTCTGGAAAAAAGCACTGCTGCAATAAGCCCACCAACAGCAATATAAATTCCGGCAAGTGACATCGCGTGGAAATAAGTAACTTGTGGCGTACCGCCGAGGGCTATCGCATTGAGCTGGCTTCCAGGTAACCAATCGAGGGTAGAACTTCGCACTGCTCCAAGTAGATTTTCGATAATGAGAATCCAGAGAACCCCAATGGCAATCGAGCTAATAGGTGAGCGAAGAAGTAGCCCCATAATCATGCCGAAGATTCCAAATCCGATGACAGAGATAGAAACATTGATAAATGCTTGCAGAATTTCGATTCCCCCATCAGATGTAAACCACGCATCTGTCTTCACATCAGCACTAGGTGCAAGAAAGTACGAGATTGCAAGTGAAAGAACTCCTGAAATCAAAACCATCACTATTGCAAAGAGCTTCATTGAGATGAGCTTGCCAGCTAAAAGTCGAAGGCGGCCTGGTTGGCGAACTAAGAGATTACGCAGAGTTCCGTATGTGTACTCCTGTGCAGTCTGTGCTGCAAAGACACAGTAAGCGATTATCCCAAGGAGGCTTCCCACGGTTGAAAATCCAATGACAGAACCGCCAACGGAGGCGAGCATTTCACGTGAGACTGGATTCTCAGGGTCAGAGTTACCTCGCGGGGAATCGATCAGAATAAAAAGGAGTGAGGTAAAGAGTCCAGTAAAGAATAGTGCTGCGCCGACAGTGCCAAGAAAGAGCGTTGGGCGGCGCAATTTGCGCCATTCGGCGCGGATGACACGAATCATTTCTTGTCTCCTGTCATTTCAAAGAAGGTCTCTTCCAAATTGGGAAGTTGTGGTGATAACTGGGTGAGAATAATCCCGGCTTCGAATGCTTTCTTATTTAGGGTACCGGCCCAATCTGCTGGACCTTCGATATGGGCAATGCCCGATTGAATATGCGCCTTATGCCCATCTGCGATTGCAATGGCAACAATTTTTTCAAGATCGGCACTCTTTTCGCAACGAACTAATATAAATGGCTGCTGTGCTTCAAACAATTGTTGAATTGGGCCAGCGAAAACAACTTCACCTTTTCGAAGCATCACGATGTAATCACTGATGATCTCAAGTTCGGAGAGCAAGTGAGAGGAGACAAATACTGTGGTTCCTTTATCTGCTAGCCCACGCAAAAGATCACGAATCTCTTGGATACCTTCTGGATCAAGGCCGTTAGTAGGTTCATCTAAAATTAAAATCTTAGGACTTGGAAGTAACGCCGCTGCAATTCCAAGGCGCTGTTTCATTCCTAGTGAATACGTCTTAAACTTTGATTGCGCACGCTCGGCCAAGCCCACAGTGGTGAGAACTTCACTCACGCGCTCGTGGCTAAAGCCACCTAAAGTTGCAAGTACATGCAAATTCTCGGCACCCGATAACGCGGGATAAAACGCTGGTCCCTCGATCATTGCACCAACATGCTTGAGGTACTCATCTGGATCGGCAATTGAATGGCCAAGAATCTGTCCTGACCCACCAGTGGGTGAAATTAAGCCCAGAAGCATTCTTATGGTGGTCGTCTTTCCCGCACCATTCGGGCCAACAAAGCCACAGATACTGCCGAGAGGAACTTCAAAGTTGGCATGTGAGACGGCAAATCGCGAGTCATATTTTTTGCTGAGATCTTGGACTGAGATGGCAATCGTTTGAGGGTGCATGTAGTGAATATAGCGTGTTCAGATTAAGATCTCTCCATGTCAGATAAGAGTTGGGGCTACCAGCCACCACATGATCGACCAAAGCCTGATTGGGATGTAGATCCCCAAACTGATGCTGTGCGAGCAGGTCTTGCGCGCTCAGGTTTCGGAGAAACATCTGAAGCGCTCTATCTCACCAGCGGATTTACATATTCCTCTGCAGAAGAAGCGCGCGATTCATTTACCGACGAAGTCGATCATTTCCTCTACAGCCGATTCCACAATCCGACTGTCGCTATGTTTGAAAAGAGATTGGCAGCAATTGAAGGTGCGGAATTTTGTGTAGCCACAAGTTCAGGCATGTCTGCCATGTTTGCATCCCTAGCCTGCCTAGTAAGTGCCGGTGATCATGTTGTTGCTTCAGCATCGATGTTTAGCTCTTGTCACGTCGTAATTACAGAGTTTCTCCCTAAGTGGGGCGTCACCTACGAGCTTGTTAAAGGAAATGATCCACAAGCGTGGGCGAAAGCTCTCTCAAAACCAACGAAGGTAGTTTTCATTGAAACACCAAGCAATCCGCTTCTAGATATTGTAGATATTGCGATGGTGAGCAAACTTGCTCATGCCGTAGGTGCGACTGTAATCGTGGATAACATCATGGCATCAGCAATTTTGCAGAAGCCTTTGCAACTGGGTGCAGATGTTGTGATGTATTCAGCGACCAAACATATTGATGGACAGGGACGAGTGCTTGCGGGTGCGATTCTTGGATCATTCTCATATATTCACGAACAACTTCTCCCCTTTGTTCGTCAAACAGGGCCATCGATTAGTGCCTTTAATGCATGGTTGCTTGTGAAATCACTTGAAACGATGGATATGCGCGTCAATCGCATGAGCGATAACGCCTTGGCCATTGCGCAGTATTTGCAGAATCGACCAGAGATCAAGAGCGTGCGCTATCCCGGACTCCCATCACACCCTGATCATGCGTTAGCTATGCGCCAGATGAAAAAGGGAGGATCAACTATTGGTATTGAGTTGGCTGGTACTTCTAAAGATGCCTTTAAGCTCATGAATGCTCTGCGCATTATTGATATTTCAAATAACTTAGGCGATAGCAAATCACTCATCACACACCCTGCATCAACAACACATCGCCGCTTAAGTCCAGAAGTTCAAGCAGAGATGGGTATTACGCCCTCGGTAGTTCGCGTATCAGTTGGGCTTGAGCACGTTGATGATCTAATAAAAGATTTAGATCAAGCATTTAAGAGTTGAGCTGAAACCAATAACGCTGAAAAGAGCGTTAAATAGGTAATTGACCAATGGAAGATTTTTGCTGCCACATAATTATAGTTTTCAGAATTTTCCTTAAGTTGAACCAATTGGAAGGCAAAAACTAAACCAAGTCCAACGGTCACCACCATAGCCCACCATTGCAGGTCGGCGAGATAGATCAAGGCTACAGAGCTGGCGATCATTGCAACTGTGTAGAACCACATATTTTTAAGAACAATTGTGCGCGCTGCGATCACCGGGAGCATTGGAATCGAAGCTGCCTCGTAATCATCCTTGTATTTAATTGCCAGCGCCCAGAAATGTGGTGGGGTCCAGAAGAAAATTACAAAAAAGAATGCAACTGCAACCCATGAAATGGAGTTGGTGACAGCTGCCCAACCAATTAAGACAGGCATACACCCAGCAGCACCTCCCCAGACAATATTCTGTGATGTGTGTCGCTTGAGTGTCATTGTATAGATAAAAATATAGAAACCGATTGCAACGGCTGTAAAGAAAGTTGCAAGTGGTGTTGTGAGAAACCAAAAAATAATTAATGAAAGTAAACCGATTGCTGATGCAAAAATTACAGCATGGCTCTTTCTTATCACACCTGTGACTAATGGTCGCTTCGATGTGCGCTTCATTAACTGATCAAGATCACTCTCAAGAACCATATTGAATGCATTGGCGCTACCAGCAGCTAGCGTTCCACCAAAAAGAGTTGCTAGAACGAGTGCGGCATCAGGAATCCCCTGTTGCGCCAAAATCATCGCTGGAATTGTTGAGATCAACAAGAGTTCGACCACGCGTAACTTCATCAGAGCTATATAGGCTCGCACGAGGGTCATGGCGCTAGATTACCCAGCAATTCTGATCTCTGTTTTCAACCGACTGGAGTAATGGCTGATAGACACTAGGTACATGATCTAAAACACATGATTTAGGGGGCCGTCAGAGTCTCTACTGTCGATGTTTCTTGGACAGGCGTTGATATTTCTTGCACAGGCACGATCGGAAGCAGCGGAAGAGCAATTTTTCCAAGATATCGATCTAACGTATTTCTCGCCACCTTAGAAGCTGTATAGCTACGACTTAAGCGATCGGCAATAACAACAAAAATGTATTCGCGATCTTGTGCTTCTACATACCCTGCTAACGTGACGGTTCCCTTTAGCGTTCCTGTCTTAGCGCGCACTAAACCAATAGCTTGTGGGGCAGTTTTAATAAAGCGCTCATTGAGCGTTCCATTGATTCCTCCTGATGGAAGGCTGTCAACAACTAACTTATATTCAGGATCCTCATGCACCCGAAGAAGTACCTCACCCAATAGTTTGGCGCTAAGGCGGTTTTTATGTGAAAGCCCAGAACCATCTTTAACGACTAACTTCGAAGAATCGATCTCTAAATCGGTTAGAACTTTTTTAAAGACTGCCCGAATCCCATCAGTGTTCGGCGAATATCCTGCCGACTTGGCAGCCAACCGAGCCATACGTTCAGATAATACGTTATTGCTCCACTTCATAAAGTAATGAGTCATCTGCAGAACCGATGGTGAGATGCTATTCATCACAGGTTCAGAGACAAGATTTTGAGCTTCCATCGCAGTAACAGGTTTTACGTTAACGACAACTTTTTTGCTTTTTAGGTACACCTTCATATTTGTTGCTTCACTATCATAAATTCCGTTGTAGTAAATTGTCATCTTCTTTATAGGAGTGCCGGCCTGCGCCTCTAGTTCAGCGTGGCCGCGATAGGCCAAATACTTCAGAGAAGTTTGACCCAAGCGTTTTGCGTTATACGCGCTGAAAGTTGCCCATGGATCTAAATCTCCTTGGATAACAACGGCATTTTCTTTGGTAGCAATTGAAAGTGAGGTTTGAAATCGCATCGTTGGATCTAAGTACTTAGCCACTGCAACTCCAGCCAATATCTTCAATGTCGAGGCAGGCTTACGTGCTGCGGAAGAATTTGATTCAAATAGCACCTCTTTAGTGCTGGCATCGATCAAGATAACCGATGGATTCCTAAGGTCCGGATCTAACGCTAAATTGTTAAAAACTTTTGCTGCCCATACTGGGTCAAAGGCAGATGTCGGCGCACCAAGAAATACTCCGCAGAACAATGCAGAAATAGCTACGCTAATAACTTTTTTCATATGAAAAAGAATTAACGCCAGCCGTATGCAATAAGGATATTGCTGACGGTAAGTCCCATCATTACTGCAAATGTTTTTGTTGAATAAGTTTCCTTCTTAATGTTGACAAAGCCGATTACAAACAAGGCCAATATAATCAAGAATTTGATTCCGACCTTCATATGATTGATCTCTGTGTCATGTCCACCAGACCAGGTAAAGACCAAGACTATTCCAGCTAGTAAGGCGGTCGCCGTTGCATGGAGAACTCCCGGATTGAGCGCACGTGGGCTCTTCTTGTATGAGATAACCAAGAGAGCGAGAATTCCCAAGATTGCCACGAGGTGCACTACAAATGCGATATAAAAGGCGACCGTCACGATAACTCCATTCAACTGGCTAATATGTCTTTACGCGCTCCTAGTTTAGGGTGATCTCATGGAAATCAAGACACCTGCAACTATCGGTCCAGGAGAATTCTTCCCTGTTGTAGGCGTAGGTCCTCATGAAAAGCCGTGGCCAACCGGTAATCAATACGATCCTGATTTGCTTGAAAATGGTGATAGAAGAAATGTCTTAGATCACTATCGCTACTGGAGCGTTGAAGCGATTGTCGCTGACTTAAACACCAAACGTCATGGGTTACAGATTGCAATCGAGAATTGGCAGCATGATCTTAATATTGGCTCTGTTGTAAGAACTGCAAATGCTTTTAATGTCAGCGCGGTACACATCGTGGGAAAGCGTGACTGGAATAAGCGCGGTGCAATGGTTACTGATCGTTATTTGACCGTCATACACCACCCTACGATCGCCGATTTTGCAAAGTGGTGTGCCGAAAATGACTTACCAATCATCGGAATCGATAACGTTCCATCATCCAAACATTTAGAAGGTGCAGCGCTTCCTGAAAAGTGCGTACTTTTATTTGGGCAAGAAAGTGCAGGAATGTCAGATGAGGGTATCGAAATTTGTAGTGCTTTATATGCAATCGAACAATATGGGTCGACGAGATCGATGAACGCATCAGCTGCTGGGGCAATCGCGATGTATCACTGGGCTTTGCAGCACTTACCACGGCAAGTATAGAAAACTAATTTCCCAAACTAATTACCTAGCGGCTCTTGTTCACCGTCAGTGAGAGAGTCACGAACCGTTGTTAAGCGGCGCTCAATCTCGGCGGCTTCATCAGTTCTGCCAAGGGCGCGCATCACATCAGCCATTCGGCTTTCGATATCTACAATGAATTCAAAGTCTTTTGGCTCATCGTCAGCAATAATCTGAAGGACGCCATCAAGAGTATTAAGGCCTTCTTCGAGCCTGCCTAGAAGAATTTCAGCCTTACCGTATTCAAAGAGTGCAAAAGTTTCGCGGCGATGATCGTGTGCTGTCTCAAATACATCAACAGCCTTGCGCGCGGCCTCGAGTGCCCGTTCTCCGTCACCTAACCAGTTGTAACAGGACGCGATCTTCTGATCACAACGTGCGACATGTAAAACTTCTTTCTCTGATTTGAAAATTCCACGCGCCTCTTTAAAGGCTTCGAGCGCTTCGTTATATTGCTTGAGTTCGCGATATGCCATACCGAGCAGGTGGAGATCGTTTGCAGCGCCCATCTGATTTCCATCAACGAGATGTTCCTGCGCGCACTCTGACATCGTTGCAATCACTTCGCTATATTTCTTTGAGCTGTACCACCACTCACCTAAAGTGCAGGCAAGTTCGAGTGCAATAGGTGACTTACTCTCACGTAAAAGTTCTACAGCCTTACTCATTGCAGTTGCCGCTTCATCGATACGTTTTAATTGATTGAGGTTGTAGCCAATTGCAGAATATGCCTGAGCTAAACCTTCACTTGGTGCGCTAGCGCCCATCTCTGAGTAAATATCGCGCGCCGTCTCAGCCAATGCGAGCGCTTCATCGTATTGACCGCGGGCAAAGATGCGAGCGCTGAGTTCGTAATATGTCTCAGCGCGATCCTGGCCTTCGGTCTGCGGGATTCGATCCCAGAGCATCTCCTCGGTGACTATCTCGTCGTGGTTATCATCATCGCTCATGAGAACCTCCCTCTGCTTAGGATGCCTGGCCGTTTAGGCTGACTCTAGCCCTGTGGGGATGCAATTGTTGGGGAATTTTTACCCAGTAGCTACCTGGACTTTCTGCTTCCAGATAGCAGATGCGAACCATTTGCATTAAGATGAGCCTATGCATATCCCTGACGGATTCATCGATATCCCCACCTCAGCCGCCTTTGCAGCCGTTGCTGCCGTGGGTGTGGCAGCGAGCCTGAAAGGCGCCGCTAAATCACTTGATGAGAAGACCGCGCCCCTTGCAGGTCTTACAGCAACATTTATCTTCGCGGTGCAGATGATCAACTTCCCTGTCGCAGCCGGCACCAGTGGACACCTCTTCGGTAGCGTATTAGCCGCGGTCTTAGTCGGGCCCTACGTCGCAACTCTTGCCCTCAGCGTTGTCTTATTACTGCAAGCGCTTCTCTTTGCCGATGGTGGGCTAACTGCTGCCGGACTCAATGTCTTTAACCTGTCATTGGTTGGTGTCTGGGTGGGATACGGAGCATTTCTCCTTGTTAAGAAGATTCTTCCAAAAAATAAACCATCAATTACCACCGCAGCTACGATCGCTGGATTTATCTCGGTTCCTGCAGCCGTAATGGGCTTCGTTTTGCAATATGCGATCGGTGCGAATTCAACATTTTCAGTCACTGCAGTCTTTGCAGGAATGATGAGCGCACATGTTCTTATCGGCGTAGGTGAAGCGGTGATTACCGCTTTTTCGGTGACAGCAGTGATGGCAAGTCGCCCAGATCTGGTCTACGGATATCGTGGCACAAAGGCGCAACTAGAGATTCGAAAGGCATAAGATGAAAAACCCATTAGTCGTGGTCGGTCTTGTACTCTCTCTCGTTCTTGCCGGTGGCCTTTCATACTATGCATCGTCAGAACCAGATGGTTTTGAAAAATCAGCTGGTGAAATTGGATTCTTAGATACGGCTGAAGATAGCCCGTTAGCAGATAGCCCTTTAGCTGAATACGGTGTAGCAGGAGTTGAAAATGAGCGTCTCTCTGGTGGTTTAGCCGGCGTGATTGGTGTTGCATCAACTGCAGCGATCTCTTTTGGCATCTTTTACACACTTCGCCGATTTAATAAGAGCAGATCATAAAAGCTTCAGCAGAGCACCAGCATCATCATGGCCATGATGTAGGAGAACGCCTCTACCTGCATCGCCATTCGATAGTTCATAGACTGCCTGCCCATGTAAAGATCATGGCAGTCCTTGCCTTCATTATCGTCTCAGTCTCAACACCCGTCACGCAGTGGCAGGCATTTATCGCTTACTTTGCCGCAATCTTTATCGTCTCACTAATTGCAAAAATTCCTACACCAACGCTATTGGTCCGCTCGCTGATTGAAATTCCATTTATCTTCTTTGCAATTCTGATGCCATTTTTTGGAACCGGCGAGCGCTTTGAAGTCGGGCCACTCAATCTTTACCGGGAAAGTCTTTTGGCTGCTGCAGGTATCGTTGTTAAAGGCACGTTGGGTGTCTTAAGTGCGGTGGTGCTTTCATCAACAACAACTGCTCGTGAACTTTTGCGTGGCCTTGAAAAACTTCACCTTCCACGATTGATGGTCCAGATTGCCGCCTTTATGTTGCGCTATGTCAATGTCATCAGCGATGAGATGGAGCGAATGAAGATCGCCCGCGAATCGAGGGGATTTATTGCAACCGGTCCCAAGGATTGGAAGGTCATCGCAACCGCTGCATCGGCTCTCTTTATTCGATCATATGAACGTGGTGAAAGAGTTCACCTTGCAATGCTCTCTCGCGGCTATGCCGGCATCCTGCCGCATGATCAGAGCGAAGGTGCATCACTGAAAATGTGGCTACAAGGATTTGCTCTGCCACTCTTTGCCCTTTCTATACTCATCTCAACAACTGTGATCGGATAAAAATGACAACTGTTCCCAGCCTGCTGATCGAAGAGTTAGCCTTCGCTTATCCTGATGGCAATCAAGCTCTCTTTGGCGTCAACCTACGCGTTGCACGCGGTGAACGCGTTGCACTCCTTGGTCCAAACGGTGCGGGCAAGACAACTCTTGTAATGCATATGAACGGAATTCACCCGGCAGAACACGGCCGCGTCAGCGTTGCCGGAGAAGTGATTGACACAAAAGATAAAGATTTACTGCGCAGAATTCGCGGCAAGGTTGGCGTTGTTTTTCAAGATCCAGATGATCAGTTGTTTATGCCAACTGTCGGTGAAGATATTGCATTCGGTCCTTACAACATGGGACTTCGCGGGGCCGAACTAGATAAGGCTGTCGATGAAGCGCTAGCGCTGGTACAGATGTCAGAGTTTAAAGACCGCCCGCCGCACCATCTCTCGTTCGGTCAACGTCGCCGAGTTGCAGTTGCCACAGTCTTAGCAATGAAGCCTGAGATATTGGTTCTCGATGAACCTTCGTCGAATCTAGACCCCGCAGGAAGGCGCGAATTAGCCGATATCTTGCGCTCACTCGATGTCACGATTGTGATGGTCACGCACGATCTTCCATATGCTTACGAACTCTGCGAGCGCGCAGTCATTTTAAGCGGCGGAGTAATCGTCGCCGATGGAAATACCGGTGACATTTTGCGTGATGCCACACTCTTGGCACAGCACCGATTAGAAATGCCGGTTGGATTTTCTCTCTAAACTCTAAAATCAGAGCAAGGCTCAGCGCTTTCTTTGCGCCTTCCTAGAGTTTAGATGTGAGGAGCGGTGGAACAAGTGGGCCCTGTCGGGCTCGAACCGACGACCCACGGATTAAAAGTCCGTTGCTCTACCGACTGAGCTAAAGGCCCCACTGCAATTAAATGCTTGCGAATTCTAGCGGAGATTTACCTGTTCTAGCGCCCACGGGAGGCGCGTAGCAGGCGATCCCGAATTGCGATGGCTAGGCCGTCACCGCTCGGTGGGATGACACAGATTGTTGATAGTCCTTGAGAATCACCATCGCGAAGGGCTGCATACAAGGTACGTGCATATTCTTCAATTGATGTTGGTGATGACAATCGAATAACGCCATCAGGAGTCGCAACATCTTTCATCGCAATGAAACCTTCACCACTTGCTGGTGCTTGGTTAAGTACTACTGTGGCTTCTGGTGAGTAGTGATTTTCAAGTGAACCACTCACGCGAATCTCTGATTCTGCATCTGTGACTTTGAGCCCAGTGACTTCTTCGATCATCTCTTGCGTGATTGCGCCAGGGCGCAAAATGTGTGGGGTTTCTGTTGTGCAATCGATGATGGTGGATTCCAGACCTACAGTGGATGGGCCGCCGTCGAGAATTGTGTCTTCGGCGCTTAAGTATTCGCTGAGTTCTTCGCGTACAGCATCGGCTGTAGTGGGTGAGACGTGGCCGAATCGGTTTGCGCTAGGGGCAGCAATTCCTGGCACACCTATCTTCTTTGCTGAATCAATCAGCGCTAGCGCAACAACATGATCTGGAACGCGAAGGCCAACAGTTGGTTGTCCTCCGGTGATGAAATCTTTCGCGTTTATTGATCGCTGAAAGACAAGTGTCATGGGCCCGGGCCAAAAATTGCGTGCCAGATCAATTGCATATGCTGGGATCTCATCGGCCCAGTTTCCGATTCCATCCATTGATCCGATGTGCACGATAAGTGGGTGATCTGCCGGGCGATCTTTAGCGCGATAAATCTTTGCTACCGCATCCGCGTTCGATGCATCTGCGCCGAGGCCGTAGACAGTCTCGGTAGGAAATGCCACGAGGTGGCCGGCTAATAGAGAGGTGGCGGCGTTACTCATCGCATCTGCTGTGCAGCGGGATACGAATTGGCTATCGCTCATGTGCGCAATTATCCCGACTTTTTGCGAGAAGATAACCACATGGCAAAGCAACCGGTCAGGGTCGTGCAGATCATTGCTCGCATGAATGTGGGAGGCCCTGCAGTCATCGTGGCTGATCTGATGAGATCACTAGATAAGAGCGCGGTTGAGCAGACTTTGATCACTGGGTATTGCGATGAGAATGAAGCCGATTATTTGGAGACTGTGGCAACAGATGTAAAAGCAACGCGTATTGCAGGGCTTGGACGTTCGGTATCACTGGCGGCAGATGTGCGAGCATTCTTCGTACTCGTTGGAATGTTGCGTGAACTTCGCCCCGATATCGTGCATACACACACGGCTAAAGCTGGGGTGCTGGGTCGCTTGGCATCGCTATTGGCAGGGCGCAAGGTAAAGCGTGTACATACCTTTCATGGTCACTTACTGCATGGATATTTCAGCGGCTGGAAAGTTGGCCTGGTTATTGCCATTGAAAAGTTCTTGGCAAAGCGCACAGATGTCTTGTTGGCAGTTGGTAATAAAGTCAAAGATGATCTGCTGGCAGTTGGTATCGGAAAAGCCGATCAATACAAGGTCTTCTTCCCTGGGCTGAAAGATCCAAAGAAATTTGAAAAGGCACAGGTTCGTGCGGCATTTGATATGGAAGATGGCCTTACCTATATCGCTTTCGTGGGGCGTTTGACGCAGATAAAGAGACCTGATCGATTGCTCGATGTTGCAGCCGAAATTAAGTCGCGAGGGCTTAAGGCGAGAATTATTGTGGCAGGTGAAGGTGATCTCTTTGAAAAATCAAAGTCTCGCGCGAGTGACCAAGGATTACCGATCACCTTTCTGGGCTGGCGCAAAGATATCTCTGAACTCTTCGCAGCAAGTGACATCACAGTTCTTACCAGTGACAATGAAGGAATTCCTCTGACTCTGATACAGGCAGCCCAAGCCGGGTTGGCGATTGTGGCTACCGAAGTGGGATCTATTGGTGACATTGTTATTCACGAAAGCAATGGATACCTTACCGATACCTCACCCGCTGTCATCACTGATGCGCTTGAAAAATTGATCATCGATCCAGTGCTGCGCCAGATTATGGGTACTGCTGGGCGAGAGCGCGCGGTGCGATATTTCTCCTTGGAGAAAATGTCGCGAGATCACACAGAGTTGTATCAGTTACTCCACAGATAATCATTATAAGAAAGTGCGATACTTACGCCATGAAAATAACTAAGAAACTTTTCGCAATTCCCGTAGTCGTCCTTGTCGCAGCAGCAGCCTTTTCCCTACCGGCATCGGCCGCCACTCCAACTCGCTACATCACCGTTAATGCCGAGGGTATCGTTCAGGTAACTCCTGATGCAGTTCGCCTCAACGCCACTGTTACAAATATCGCTCCAACCAGTACGGCCGCGTTATCTCAGACATCAGCTGCAGCAGCCAAGGTGCGTGCAGCACTTAAGGCGAAGATGATTGCTGCAAAAGATATTAAAACAACTAGTATCTCTGTCTATCCTGAGTACAACTACACACAAGATAAGGGTTCAGTGCAGATTGGATATCGTGCTAGCCAGAGCTTTGAAGTGATTATCCGTAATGCAACTAATGCGGGTGCAATCGTTGATGATGTAGTCGCTACTGGCGGAGATACAGTTCAAATCCAAGGTGCAACACCATTTGTTCTCAATTCAGCAAAGGCAACGGCATCTGCTCGCGCAGTTGCAGTTGCTAATGCCAAAGCAAAGGCTGTTTCCTATGCCCAACTTATTGATGTAAAACTTGGCAAGGTCACATACCTTGTAGAAAATTCAAGCCCGACTACATACCCATCATTTGTCGGTGTAGCAAAGGCGGCGGATTCAATGGCAACTGAGATTGATCTTGGTGAGCAAGATGTCACTGTCTCGATCACGATTCGTTGGAGAATAAGTTAACTTATGTCTGACGCTGGAAAGCTTGAAGCGGCGCTCGATGGGCTCGTGCATGACGGGTCTTTGAGCGCCGATCAGGCCGAGCTTGTTCGTTTACGCTATGAAAGCACCGATGCGCCATCAGATTCGCGCACCAGCGTCTTGGCCGAAATTGCCGGATATGTGGGTGGAGCATTTCTTGTTATTGCGATTGCAATAATTACCGCAAGTAAGTGGGAAGTATTCTCCCAGTGGCAACGGGCAGTTCTCTTTGGGGCGATTGCAGTAATCCTCTTTGGGTTGGGGCTTTTTGTAGGCTCAGCTACAACAGTTAAATCTCGCTTATCGGGCGTTCTCTATGGATTTTCTGCAGCGAGTACTACTGCAACAATTGTAATCATCCAGTCGACAAATAATGAGCCGACCTTGGCTTTCTTGGGTGGAACTGCGATCGCACTGATTGGGTTTTACTTGGTGCAATCTTTTGTCGGCCACGCAGTCCTCTTTGGATTTATCTTCATTGCAGGAATTATGGCGATCTCAGATTTGTCGCCTCAGGGCAGTGAGACCGCAATGTTCGTTGCACTCTATTTTCTTCTCCTCGGCACCGGCTGGTTAGCTCTGACCTACTTTAAATATGTGGATGAGTTTTTAGGCTACATCTTTGGCGGTGGAACGCTCTTTATCGCAACACAAATTTTCTTTATTGACTCAGAGCGATTGATTTCATATCTTTTAATGATCTATGTTGCAGCTCTAACAACATGGCTCTATCTTCGTGTTAATCGTTGGCCGATACTTCTTACAGCGGTGCTGACAACAACTGTAGGTGTTGGCGAATTTGTTGCATCAACGTTGGGTGGCTCACTTGGTTCAGCCCTTGGCCTCTTTGCAGCCGGAGTCGCCCTTGTCACCAGTTCACTTTTAGCCCTGCGAAATAAGCGAGAAAAAGCGTTAGAAATAGCGGAGTAAAACTCGTTTTGGTTTTCAGTGTGAGTCACGGGTACGATAGGCCAGCCTTTAACGTCCCCATCGTCTAGGGGCCTAGGACATCGCCCTTTCACGGCGGTAACACGGG
>JAFMBT010000017.1 GCA_017858325.1 Candidatus Planktophila sp.
GCAACTGTTAAACAAGGACCTGTCACATCGATTGCTATTGTTGAAGCTAATGAATTTGCAGAACACGGCGTTGCAGCAGTTGCCGATGCGCTAGCGCAGGTCGCTAAGTCAAAGAGCGCTGATGCAATTGTGATTGCATCACATGCATTTGGAAAAGAGGTAGCAGCTCGTGTTGCTATCGCACTTGAATCAGGAATTATTACCGATGCAGTAGATGTAGCCAGCGATAAGGTCGCAACCCAACTTGTCTTTGGTGGATCAACCACAGTGCATTCCATGGTGACTCATGGAATTCCTGTGATTACACTTCGCCCCAACTCAGTTGAGGCAGATCTCAGCGCATCATCTGCAGCGACTGAAAACGTTTCAGTAACAATTTCTGATAGCTCAAAGAAATCAATGATCACATCAACAGAGCCTCCAGTAAAGGGCGGCCGTCCAGAACTTACCGAAGCATCAATTGTTGTTTCAGGTGGGCGCGGGACAAATGGTGACTTTGCAGCAGTTGAAGGTTTTGCAGATTTGTTAGGTGCTGCAGTCGGTGCTTCACGAGCTGCAACAGATGCCGGTTGGTACCCACACTCACATCAAGTGGGACAGACCGGAAAAACTGTGAGCCCACAGCTATACGTTGCATGCGGAATCTCAGGTGCAATTCAGCATCGTGCTGGTATGCAGACCTCAAAGACAATCGTGGTCGTCAACAAGGATCCAGAGGCGCCGCTCTTTGAAATCTGCGACTTTGGTGTCGTTGGTGATCTCTTTGCAGTATTGCCTCAGGCAACTACAGCGGTAGCTGCAGCAAAGGCATAAATACCACTCTGGCCTAGACTTAGGGTCATGAGCATCTACCTCGATCATGCGGCCACAACGCCGATGATTGAGCCTGCCATCGATGCGATGCAACGAGCACTTCGAAAAATCGGAAACCCATCGAGTCTTCATACCGATGGACGCGCAACTCGTAAAGATGTCGAAGAGGCGCGAGAAGTAATTGCACAATCACTGGGCTGTCAGGCAAGTGAAGTGATCTTTACCGGATCTGGAACCGAGGCCAATAACTCCGCCATCAAGGGATTGTTCTGGAGCACCCCCGATAAAAATCTCATAGTTGTTAGCGCGATCGAACATCACGCAGTACTTGATCCGGCACATTGGCTGGTCGAGCATGAAGGCGCTGAACTGATTGAGATTCCTGTGACAGATTCGGGAGTTATCGATTGTGCATTCTTAAGAGATCTAGTCATACGGCGCGGTGGCGAGATTGCGCTGATCTCAGTCATGAGTGCCAATAATGAAACGGGTGTTATTCAGCCCATCTCAACTGTGGTCGAGATTGCTGGCTCGATTCCGGTTCATACAGATGCGGTGCAGAGTTTTATGAAGGTTCCACTCAACTTTGCCAACCTTGGTCTCTTTGCAATGACAATTAGCGCTCACAAGGTCGGTGGTCCACTGGGAATCGGTGCGCTTATCTTGCGAAAAGCATTTGAGATGCCGGCCTTGTTACATGGCGGGGGACAAGAGCGCGAGATTCGAAGCGGCACACTTAATGCGCCATCGATTGTGGCTTTTGCTGCCGCAGTAAGTGCAAATACGTATAACGGAGAGGCTGTAGAAAAACTGCGAGAAAAGTTTGAAAGTGGAATCAGTACAGTTGCACCACATGCGCGCGTCAATGGGCAGAGTTCCAAGCGTCTTCCAGGGATTTCCAACATTACCTTTCCTGGTACTCAAGCAGATTTCCTTCTCTTACTTATGGATGGAAAGAAAGTTTCTTGTTCCACTGGGGCAGCATGTACTGCAGGAGTGCATCGCCCAAGCCATGTCCTTATGGCGATGGGTCATGACGAAATTGGCGCGACATCCTCTCTTCGCTTCTCACTTGGGGCAAATACAACCGAAGAAGATATTGAATACACCTTAAGTGTGATTCCTGAAGTAATCGAGATGGCAAAGGCGGCGAACTCGTTATGAAACTCATCGCAGCTATGTCAGGTGGCGTCGACTCTGCAGTTGCAGCCGCTCGCGCAGTAGAAGAAGGCCACGATGTGATTGGCGTGCATCTGGCGCTCTCTAGTAACCCACAGAAGTATCGCTCAGGCGCACGGGGGTGCTGCACTATCGAGGATTCACATGATGCCCGACGGGCAGCAGATGTCATAGGGATACCGTTTTATATCTGGGATATGGCAGATGAATTTCATGCAGGAGTCGTTGAGAACTTTATGAGCGAATACAAGGCGGGACGCACACCTAATCCTTGTCTGCGTTGTAATGAGAAAATTAAGTTCGCTGCTGTATTAGATCGTGCAAAAGCGATGGGATTTGATGGTGTGATCACTGGACATTATGCGCGCACGCGAGATACTGAAGCAGGAAAGACGCTGCATCGCGCAGTTGATCCGCTGAAAGATCAATCATATGTTTTAGCAGTTCTTAATCGCGAACAGATAAGTGGTGCGTTATTTCCACTGGGCGATACAGAAAAAGTTGATATTCGTCTTGAAGCCGAACGCCGTGGGCTAGCCGTTGCACAGAAGCCAGATAGCCATGACATCTGCTTTGTTCCATCTGGAGATAACGCTGGGTGGTTACGCGAACGCATGGGAAGTGAAGATGGTCCGATTGTCGATCAAGATGGAAAACAGATCGGAACACATAAGGGTGCCTACACTTACACAATCGGGCAGCGCAAAGGTCTTGGTATCACTATCCCTACATCAGATGGTTCACCGCGCTTTGTTTTAAAGATTGAACCAGTGAGTAACACTGTCGTTGTTGGTGCACGCGAAGAATTGGCAGTTACATCGATGAAGGGCGAACGCGCAATCTGGTGCGGTCCTAATATTGCACCGGGTGATCACCGCGGTTATGTACAGGTGCGCGCACATGGTGCAGCGCTAGCCTGTACCTATCGCTTTGACGGAACTCATCTTGTTGCAGATTTAGATCAACCACTTTTAGGACTTGCGACGGGTCAAGCGATGGTGATTTATGAGGGTGATCGCGTAGTCGGATCAGCGACCATCTGTGAGACAGCTGCATGAGTAATGTCGCCCGCCATCGCATCACAGAGCTGACGCAAGAGATTCGTGAGCATCAATTTAAATATTATGTTTTAGATGCTCCAACAATCACAGATGCAGAGTTTGATTTACTGCTGAAAGAGTTATCCGAGCTTGAGGCGAAAAATCCTGAACTTTTGGAACCTGACTCACCATCTCTTGGCGTAGGAGGTGGATTCTCAACAACATTTGAACAGCACGACCACATTGAGAAGATGATGAGTCTTGATAATGTCTTTGATCTCGATGAACTCGGGCTCTGGTTTGATCGCGTGGAGAAAGAGATCACCGAACCGAGATACTTATGCGAACTCAAAGTCGATGGTCTTGCTATTAATTTGCTCTACGAAAACGGCGAACTCGTCCGGGCACTTACTCGTGGAAATGGCGTGACGGGTGAGGATGTGACCTTAAATGTGAAGACTATTAAGAACTTACCTCATACGCTTAAGGGTTCACGTATCCCAGATCAGATTGAAGTACGCGGTGAAGTCTTCTTCCCAATCACCGCCTTTAACGAACTTAACGAATCGCTAGACGAAGCGGGCAAGCAACTCTTTGCTAATCCTCGTAATGCGGCAGCTGGTTCGCTTCGTCAAAAAGATCCGCGTGTCAGTGCATCACGTCCCTTAAGCGTTGTGGTGCACGGAATTGGCGCACATGTTGGAGGAAAATTTCAAAGCCAATCAGAGGCCTATGAATTTCTTAAGGGACTTGGATTACCGACAAGCAATCGTTTCCGTGTTGTCTCTACCCGTGCGGATGTTGAAAAATTCGTCGCTCATTACAACGAACATCGCCACGATGTTGAACATGAAATCGATGGGATTGTTATCAAGGTAGATGAGATCGCATCTCAACAAGTACTAGGCTTTACCTCACGTGCACCTAAATGGGCGATTGCATATAAGTACCCACCTGAAGAAGTCACGACCAAATTACTTGATATCAGAGTTAGCGTTGGTCGCACTGGGCGTGTGACGCCATTTGCGTTTATGGAGCCGGTGAAAGTTGCGGGATCTACCGTTACCAATGCGACCTTGCATAACCAGGAAGAGATCGAACGTAAAGGTGTACTGATCGGAGACACCGTAATTATTCGTAAGGCAGGTGATGTGATCCCTGAAGTACTAGGCGCAGTAATCGCCCAGCGCACCGGTAAAGAGAAGAAGTTTGTCATGCCAACCCACTGCCCTGAATGTGGATCGGTACTTAAAGCAATCACCGAAGGCGATGTTGATATTCGATGCACTAATCAACGTAGCTGCCCTGCCCAATTACGCGAGCGTATTTATTACATTGGTTCGCGTGCCGCACTTGATATTGATGTTCTAGGGCTTGAGGCGGCAGTTGCACTACTTGCAGATAAAATCCTGGAAGATGAAGGCGACCTTTTTAATTTAAATCAAGAAAAACTTGCGGCCTCACGATTTTTTACTAAGAAAGATGGAACACCTGGTAAAAATGTAGAGAAACTCTTGGCAGCACTTGAGGAAGCGAAGGCACGCCCTTTATGGCGAGTGATTGTTGCGCTCTCAATTCGCCATGTCGGTCCAACCGCAGCGCAAGCGCTAGCCACTCGCCTTGGATCAATGGATGCAATCTCGGCCGCCACAATCGGAGAACTTGCAGATATTGATGGTGTTGGCTCGGTAATCGCTGAATCTATCGTTGAATGGTTTGCCGTTGATTGGCACCAGATGATTGTTAAGAAGTGGTCAGCTGCAGGAGTAGCGATGCGAAATGTTGCCGGCGAGATTAAACCTCAAAGCCTGGCGGGTCTGACCTTTGTTGTGACGGGTGGATTAGAACATTTCACTAGAGATTCCATTGCTGAGGTAATTACCGCCCACGGTGGAAAACCTTCGTCCTCGGTCTCGAAGAAGACCGATTACGTGCTGGTGGGAAGTGACCCAGGATCAAAGTTTGCAAAGGCGCAAGAACTTGGTGTGACGATCATTGATGAATCGGCCTTCATTGCTCTCCTTGAGGATTCCAAGTAGTAGGATCAGACCATGAGAATTGTTGCTAGCGAAATTACTCGCGAACTCCCAGCCGACCCACTAGTTTTTGGTGCTTTCACATTTGGTGTTTTCGTTCTTCTTCTCTATCTTGTACTCCGCCTAGATAAGTAATCCTTTTGGCTAGGCTCGGTCTCTATGGCGGGACATTTGATCCCATTCACATAGGCCATATGTATGTGATCACTCAGGTTCTCCGTCGAGATATTGTCGATCGCATCATCCTCTTTCCAGCAGGGCAACCTCGTTTACGAGCACATGATCCAGTTGCAACAGGTACCCAACGCAGAGCAATGTGTGAAGCCGCGGTGAATGATTTACCTGATGACATTTCTCCACGCGTTGAGGTCAATCCAATTGAAGTATTACGCGATGGTCCGACCTACACTATCGATACCGTTGAGGCCGTTACTCAAACATATCCGAATGATTCTCTTCACCTGATTATCGGAAGCGATGCGTATACACAATTAGATAAATGGCACAGAATTGAAGATTTGAAAAAGCTCGTCACCTTTATCATCATTGAACGACCAGGCTCAGAAAGTCAGGTCGGACTAGATATTGCAGCCCTAGATATCGCCTCAACTGGCATTCGTGAGGGATCTTCGAGAGAGTACTCACCTTCAGTAGCCCACTTTATTAAGGAGCACCACCTTTATGGCCGCTAGCCCAAGCGCAATCACCATCACACAGATCGCAGCACGCGCAGCAGCAGATAAGTTGGCCACAGAGATGGTTGCACTTGATCTCTCAGATCAGCTTGTTCTCAGTGAAGTTTTCCTTATTGTTACCGGTGCAAACCTTCGCCAAGTGGATTCGATTGCTGATGAGATTGAAGAAAAACTCCGACTTGTTGGAGAAAAGCCTGCTCGTCGTGAAGGCAGCGAAGAGTGGATTCTTTTAGATTACTCAGATTTAGTAGTACATATTCAAAGTAGCGAACTACGTAAGTACTACATGCTCGATCGACTTTGGAATGACTGCCCAAAGATTGAATTAGAGATAGTTAAAGAGCTGGTTGCTGATGGCAGGTAATCGGATCCTTCTCTGGCGTCATGGCCAAACGGATTGGAACCTTGCCAATCGTTTTCAAGGTCATTCAGATATCGCACTCAACGCGTTAGGGCTTTATCAGGCAAAGCACGCTGCAGAGATTTTAGCTGGCATGGAACCTACTGCGATATATTCAAGTGACCTCGATCGTGCCCGTACGACTGCGCAATCACTAGCCGACATTATTAACGTTGAGGTCATAATTGATGCTCGTTTGCGTGAAACTAATGGTGGAAATTGGGAAGGCAAGACTGGAGCTCAGAACCGTCAAGAAGATTTTGATAACTTTGTAAAGTGGATTGATGGTCATGATAATCCAGCTGGAGTTGTTGGTGAGCGCCGAAGTGAAGTTGCAATGCGTGCTCGTGCTGCGATTACCGATGCGCTCGGCGATAAATCTGATCAATTGATTGTCTTTACAACCCATGGTGGAACTGCTCGGTGCGTCCTTGGAGATTTTCTTGAACTTCCGCTGACACATTGGGCCAAGATCGGCGGGTTATCAAATGCTTCGTGGTCGATTCTGACGCAGAGTCCAAATAAGGGTTGGTATCTTGAAGAACATAACGCCGGCAGCATCCCAGAAGAACTTTTAGGCGTTGAATCGGGATCGACGACAAATTAATTTCGTCTGATCAACACCGTTGATATAGGGTGTACAACATCAAGGGGCTATGGCGCAGCTGGTAGCGCACCTGCATGGCATGCAGGGGGTCAGGGGTTCAAATCCCCTTAGCTCCACAAATTTCAATCTTTAATTCAGACTTCTAAAGCAAGGTAAGATTGATCAATGACCACAGAACCGCGCGAGCATGCTGCTTATGACTTCGCATACGTTCAAGAGAAGTGGCTTCCAATCTGGGACACGCTAGAACCATTTAAATCAGGTCGCACAGATGATCTCCGCCCAAAGAAGTATGTCTTGGATATGTTTCCTTATCCATCGGGTGATCTTCATATGGGCCATGCAGAGGCGTATGCCCTCGGTGATGTAATCGCTCGCTATTGGATTCAGCGAGGATATAACGTGATGCACCCGATTGGTTGGGATGCTTTTGGTTTACCGGCAGAAAATGCTGCGATCAAGCGCAATGAAGATCCACGCATCTGGACCTATGAAAACATTGCAACGCAGAAAGCCTCGATGCGCCGTTATGCATGTTCTTTCGATTGGGACCGCGTATTTAATACCTGCGATCCTGAGTATTACAAATGGAACCAGTGGCTCTTTATCGAGCTACATAAGCGAGGTCTTGCCTATCGCAAAGATTCAGCAGTTAACTGGTGTCCTGGATGTCAAACAGTTTTAGCTAATGAACAAGTAGTTGCAGGCCTATGCGAGCGTTGCGATACAGCCGTTACCAAGAAGAAGCTCAACCAGTGGTATTTCAAGATCACCGATTATGCAGATCGCTTGCTCGACGACATGGCACAACTTGAAGGTCAGTGGCCAGATAAAGTCCTAACGATGCAGCGCAACTGGATCGGGCGATCACAGGGTGCCAACGTAACTTTCGCAATCGAAGGTCGCACAGAGCCTGTCACGATCTACACCACTCGCCCCGATACTTTATTTGGTGCAACCTTTATGGTTGTTGCCGCTGACTCCGCACTCGCTGCAGAACTTGCTGCAGGCGGACCAGTCGAAAAAGAATTTAACGAATATCTCGACACAATAAAGGCAGCATCAGATATCGATCGTCTTGCAACTGATCGTCCAAAGTCAGGTGTTGATCTTAAGAGATTTGCTATCAATCCCGTTAACGGTGAGAAGTTACCTATCTGGGCATCTGATTACGTCCTAGCTGATTACGGAACCGGTGCCATCATGGCAGTTCCAGCCCACGATCAGCGTGACTTAGATTTTGCACGCGCTATGAAATTACCTGTTCGCGTCGTTGTTGAAACTGGCGAAGAAGATCCAAGCGCCACGGGTGTTGCAACAACTGGCGATGGTCTCCTCATTAATTCGGCTTCACTCAATGGACTAAAGAAGGTAGATGCAATCGCTGCAATCACCGCAGAGCTTGAGGCAAAAGGTCTTGGAAGTTCAGCACGTAACTATCGTCTTCGCGATTGGTTAGTTTCGCGCCAGCGTTACTGGGGCACACCAATTCCGATTGTTCATTGCGATAAGTGCGGCGAAGTTGCCGTCCCTGCCGATCAACTCCCATTGACCTTGCCCGATGCGAAGGGCCTTGATCTCAAACCTAAGGGTCAATCACCTTTGGCTGCAGCTACTGATTGGGTCAATGCCAAATGCCCAACATGTAATGGCCCAGCTCTCCGCGATACAGACACCATGGATACCTTCGTGGATTCATCGTGGTATTTCTTGCGCTATCCATCTTCTACAAACCATAACGAACCATTTATCCGCAAGGATATAGATACATGGTTGCCGGTAGATCAATACGTTGGCGGAGTAACTCACGCAATTCTGCACCTTCTCTATTCACGCTTTTTCACTAAAGTTTTACATGATATTGGAATGCTTGGCTTTAATGAGCCATTTACACGCCTGCTTAATCAGGGCATGGTTGTTATGGATGGCTCAGCAATGTCAAAATCTCGCGGTAACTTAGTACGTCTCTCTGACGAATTAGAAAACCATGGCGTAGATGCAATTCGTCTTTCAATGGTTTTTGCCGGACCTCCCGAAGATGATGTTGATTGGTCTGATGTTTCACCATCGGGATCAGTAAAGTTTTTGACTCGGGCATGGCGACTTTCCGGAGATGTGACAAGTGCACCCGGCGTTGATTTCACTAAGGGAGATATCTCCTTACGCAAGGTAACTCATAAAGCCCTGCACGATGCATCTTTTGCTGTTGAATCATTTAGATTTAACGTTGCCATCGCCCGCGTGATGGAACTTGTTAATGCAACGCGTAAGGCAATTGATTCCGGATGCGGAGCTGCAGATCCAGCAGTGCGCGAGGCAACTGAAGGAATTGCCATCATGCTCTCACTCGTTGCGCCATTTACATCAGAGGAGATGTGGGAGCGACTTGGACATAAGCCAGCTATTGCACTCGCTGGTTGGCCAGCAGTTGATCCCGCTCTCCTTGTTGCAGATGAAATTGAGGCTGTTATTCAAATTAATGGCAAGATCAAAGAGCGTATTTTGGTTTCACCATCTATTACAGATAGCGAACTTGAGGCGGCAGCCCTTGCCCACCCAACGATTGCTGCGGAATTAGCTGGTGCCAGCCTTAAAAAGGTGATCGCACGCGCGCCCAAATTGGTCAATATCGTTCTTTAAATATTTATCCCCAGCATCTCTGACTATGTAGACGCCTTATTCATCTGCCATAAAAGATGCGCAGATGAATCAGATTCGAAATACCATAGATAACGTCCGTAATTGGTGGGAAGACCTCGCCTTTACATCGGTGCAGCGAAAATCATTGCTAGCACTCTCCATTCTTATTATCGCTTCCTCAGGGGTATTACTTCTGCAAGGTGCCTCAGAAGAAATAGTCATTGCAGAAGTTACTGAGATAGAGATACCAGAGCAGGTAATGTTGTTGGTCGTTGACGTCGCTGGGGCTGTTAAGAAGCCAGGTGTTTATTCACTCCCCATAAACTCGCGTGTAGTTGATGCTATTGCTGCAGCAGGAAATGTTCTCAAGGGTGCTGATGTTTCAGATATTAACCTTGCGAGAATCCTAAAAGATGGTGAGCAGGTATATGTACATGTAGCATCGAGAGCAATATCATCTTCACGTTCGACTGCACGTAGTGCACCGCCTCGAAATACTGGCCCGATTGCAATCAATAGGGCAAGTGCCAAAGAGTTAGAGGCGCTAGATGGAATAGGCCCTGTCCTAGCATCTCGGATAATTGCCTATCGAAATGCGAATGGTCCATTTGTGACTCTTGAGGCGCTATTGGAAGTTTCAGGAATTGGTCTAGCCAAGCTCTCTCAATTCAAAGAAAAAATTCGTCTCTGAGAGTACGCATATCTGATTATCGGGCGCTTTCTCTAGGTGGAGCGATCTGGATCGGAGCGCTCTTTCAAAGCTGGAGTAGGCCGTGGGTAATTGCCTTTGGCCTCCTCTTACTCTTACTTCTGACTCTTGCCTCTAAATCATTACGAGCACTCTTGCTTATTGCAGCGATAGTTTTTGGGGCAACCCTTATGTCTTTCAGGCAATCATCCCTTGAGGCATCAATACTTCGCGATCTCTACGGTCAATCAATTGAGGTCACCGCTGTGATGGCAACAGATGCATACGCACTAGCTCCGCGTGTGATGGGGGATTTTCTTGCCGAACAGAGCTACAGCGCTTTGGTACGGGTTGTTGCAGTAAGTACTGGAGATCAGAACTACACACTGAGATCACCAGCTAGATTAATCTCAACTGATAAAGGTATAAGGCAGTTACTACCCGGCCAAAAGATTCGTATACAGGTGAGTGCTGTTGCCAGTAAAGAGGGGCGAGTCGCCGCTTTATTAATTGGTAAAGGCGACATCCTCACTCTTTCAGAAGCATCTCGTTGGGCTAAAGCACTTGATGCAATTAGAGATGGGTTGCGTACCGCCAGCGGAACTGGTGATTCGGGCGCGCTAATCCCTGGGATGGTTATAGGGGATATTTCGCTACAGACTCAGACCTTTAAAAATGAGATGCGCAGGTCGGGCTTGACTCATTTAGTGGCCGTCAGTGGTGCCAACTTTGCAATTGTCTCAACTTTCATTTTATATCTCATGCGGTTTCTGATTCGTCGAATTCCCTTACGTTTGGCTGTGACAGTTCTTTTCCTTATTGCATTCATCTCACTAGTGCGACCTTCTCCGTCAGTGCTGCGTGCAGCAGCGATGGCCTCTGTCTTGCTTCTAGCCCAAGGAACACATCGCGGTAAAGACTCACTACCCGCTTTAGGTTTTGCAATCGGTGCGGTGATTGTCGCCGATCCTTGGCAGGTACGTGATCCAGGTTTTGCGCTATCAGTTCTGGCAACGGCAGGACTTCTCTTATTAGCACCGAGACTCGTTGAGAGTTTTTCTAAGAAAATTCCAAGACCAGTTGCCATTGTGATAGCGATCCCTCTCTCTGCAACCTTATTCTGCACTCCGGTTATTGTTGCTATCTCGGGACAAATCTCATTAATGAGCGTTCTGGCTAATGTTCTTGCAGCTCCAGCGGTGGCTCCAGTGACGATATTTGGATTTGTTGCAGGACTCATCTCTCCCGTGGCACCGTGGGTATCGGGGGTTTTGATTTGGGCGGTGAAGCCACTGGCGGCATGGGTGGCATGGATTGCCTCAGTAATTTCAGATCTTCCACTTATTACTGTCGCTACCGGGAGTAAGAGTTTTTTAACAATTGCTGGGGTGATCGCGCTCGGTTTCATATTTAATCGCAAGATAGTTATCGCAGCGCTCGTACTTCTGATCGTGATCTCGTGGTTTCTCCGTTTTCCAGGAGGAGATTGGCAGATTGCGAATTGTGATGTGGGGCAAGGAGATGCCATGGTGGTCAACCTTGGAAACAATCGGGGGATTGTCCTTGATGTGGGCCCCGATCCCATTGCCCTAGATCGTTGCCTGCATCAATTAGGAATAAATAAGATTGAATTGTTAATAATGAGTCATAGCCACTTTGACCATGTGGGTGGATACTCTGGTGCAGCAGATGGCCGAGAGATCGCTATGCAATGGTATGAAAATGTGCGAGCGGGAACACGCGCAACATTTTCAAGCACGCGAGGTCCGGTAGTCGTTGATGTTCTATGGCCACAAAATCAATGGGCAGAAGATCAGGTGAGCGATCCAAATAATTCAAGTATCGCAATCATGCTGCGCGCACCTGATTTCTCACTCTTTGCAGGCGGAGATATAGAACCTGAAAGTCAGCGCGAGATCGCGCCCCTGATTGGCAAAGTGGATATCTACAAAGTTTCACATCACGGATCTAAATTTCAGGATGAGGGTTTTACGCGTGCGCTCTCACCCGCGATCTCAATTATTAGTGTCGGCACGGGAAACACATATGGCCACCCGTCTCCACAAACAATCGATGCCTTGGCTAGACTCGGCTCACGGGTCTTGCGCACCGATCTCGATGGCGCGGTTGTGATTCAGGTTCGTGATGGAAAATTTATTGTTCGGACAAGCAGAAGCGGATTCACACTTCTACGATGGGCTTAGGTTCACTGGGCTTAAGTTCACTGGGGTTGGGAAAGGGATGGCGATGAAATCTCTCTATCTCTTAATCGGCTCCGAAGCAGCATTGGCAGAGCGAGCGCTAGCAAAGATTGTCGCTGAACTCAAAGAAGAGAAGTGTGAAATCACCACAATCTCTTCACCCGATGCCCTCGTTGGTGACATTTCAGATGCCCTTGCACCATCACTATTTTCTGAACGGCGCGCACTGATCATCAAGGATCTACAAGATCTGCCAGAGGAGTCGCGCGATGAGATTATTAGATATCTACCTGCTCCAGATGAACTGACAACACTGGTATTTCTTCATAAGGGTGGTGTGAAAGGAAAAGCGTTACTTGATCTGATTAAGAAAGCTAAACCTGAAATTATCGCCTGCGATCCACTCAAAAAAGAAACCGATAAGGAAGAGTTTGTAAAATCTCTCTTTCTCGATGCACATCGCAAAGCAACACCGGGTGCAATCACAGCCCTGGTTGGCGCACTCGGTAGCGATATGCGCGAACTACAAGCGGCAGTTTCACAGATTTGCCTAGATGCCCAAACAGGTAAAACAATTGATGAGGCGATGATTGATGCATTCCATCAAGGTCGTCTAGAGACCACGGGATTTGATGTTGCTGATGCAACACTTGATGGAAATCTGGCTGCGGCTCTTGTTGCGCTACGCAGTGCGCTAGAAACTGGCACCGACCCCGTCATGATTACAAGTGCGTTGGCATCTAATCTGCGATCACTAGCAAAGGTCAGCGGAGTAAATCGGGGCGCTAGATCATTTGATGTTGCTGGTGAATTAGGAATGGCTCCATGGCAGATTGATAAAGCACGCCGCCAATTAGCTGGGTGGAGTCCTCGATCAATTGCCAAGGCGGTGCAAGCCTTGGCTTTAGCCGATGCGCAGGTAAAGGGCGCCGCCTCAGATCCGATCTTTGCTCTCGAGAAGGCGCTAGCCACGATTACCGCCGCACGCGCTGCCGGCTAGGCGAGATTTCCTCGATTTGAGGCGAGCGTAGGTGGGCTGATAACCTTCGCATCTGCACTTAGCCCACCGGCTAGGTCACCAACTAAGAAAAGTCGGAGTTCACCACGTGGCAAATATCAAGTCTCAGATCAAGCGAGTAAAGACAAACGAGAAGGCTCGCCTTCGCAACAAGTCTGTCTCCTCTTCAATCAAGACCGCCGTTCGTCGCTTCCGCGATGCAATTAAAGGTGGAGACTCTGCTGTAATCACCACCGAACTTCGCACCGCCTCACAGGCTCTCGATGTTGCAGTTGCAAAAGGTGTAATCCACAAGAACAACGCTGCAAATAAGAAGTCTTCAATGGCTAAGGCAGCTGCCAAAGCCGGCGCTCGTTAATTTAACTAGTAACGCCTAACAAGGGGCCAGAAACGTGCCTGCAATCCAAATCAGTAAGGCGCCCCAACCTGCCGCAACAAATCCTGCGCAGATTCGCAACTTTTGTATCATCGCACATATCGACCATGGCAAATCAACTCTTGCCGATCGCATGCTGGGAATTACTGAAGTAGTCGAAGCGCGCAACATGCGTGCGCAATATCTGGATCGTATGGATATCGAGCGCGAACGCGGGATCACCATTAAGTCACAAGCAGTTCGCCTTCCCTGGCGCAGCGGTCTCGATGGTCAGGAATACATCCTGAATATGATCGATACACCTGGGCACGTTGACTTCACCTACGAGGTATCGCGCTCGCTCGCTGCATGTGAAGGCGCAGTTTTGCTCGTTGACTGTGCACAAGGAATCGAAGCTCAGACCCTGGCAAATCTTTATCTTGCGATGGAGAATAACCTCACCATTATTCCGGTACTCAACAAGATCGATTTACCGAATGCTCAGCCAGAGAAATTCGCAGCAGAACTTGCAAACCTCATTGGATGCAAGCCAGAGGATTGTCTACGCGTTTCAGGAAAAACAGGCGATGGTGTTGCCGATCTACTCGATCAGATCGTGGCACAAATTCCAGCACCAGTGGGGGACCCACATGCACCTGCACGCGCTCTAATCTTTGACTCTGTCTATGACGCCTATCGCGGCGTCGTTACCTATGTTCGTGTTATCGATGGACATTTAACTCCACGCGAACAGATTCAGATGTATTCCACTGGTGTTCGCCATGAAGCTCTCGAAGTTGGCGTGATCTCACCTGAGCCTCTTCCTAGCAAGGGGCTGGGCGTTGGCGAAGTGGGATATTTAATTACAGGTGTTAAAGATGTTCGCCAATCACGTGTGGGTGACACAATCACTTCTTATCAGAATCCAACAACAAAACCACTTGCAGGATATAAAGATCCAAAGCCGATGGTCTTTGCTGGCCTCTTTCCATTAGATGGCGCTGATTTCCCCTTACTGCGTGATTCCCTCGATAAATTACAACTCAACGATGCCGCTCTTGTCTATGAACCCGAAAGTTCAGCAGCGCTCGGCTTTGGTTTCCGTTGTGGATTCCTAGGGCTGCTGCATATGGAAATTGTTCGTGAACGCCTCGAGCGTGAATCAAAGATTTCCCTCATTTCAACAGCGCCAAATGTGGTCTATCAAGTAACTCTTGAAGATGGCAAGAAATTTGTTGTTACCAATCCATCAGAGTTTCCCGATGGAAAAATTAACACCGTAGAAGAGCCAATCGTAAAAGCGACAATTCTTGCTCCATCAGATTTTATCGGTGTAATTATGGAGCTCTGCCAGGATCGCCGCGGTTCATTGCTCGGAATGGATTACATCTCAGAAGATCGCGTTGAGATCCGCTACACACTTCCGCTTGCAGAGATAGTCTTTGACTTCTTCGATCAACTCAAGAGCCGCACCAAGGGTTATGCCTCCCTTGATTATGAAGAGATTGGTGATGAACCAGGCCAACTGGTGAAGGTCGATATCTTGCTACAAGGCGAAGCCGTCGATGCCTTCAGCGCAATCGTGCACCGCGATAAGGCATATGCCTATGGTGTGATGATGACAGGCAAGCTCCGTGAGTTAATTCCGCGCCAGCAATTCGAAGTTCCTATTCAGGCCGCTATTGGCTCTCGTATTATCGCCCGCGAATCTATTCGTGCGATGCGTAAAGATGTTCTTGCAAAGTGTTACGGTGGCGATATTTCACGTAAGCGCAAACTTCTTGAAAAGCAGAAAGAGGGAAAGAAGCGCATGAAGATGGTGGGACGCGTTGAAGTTCCACAAGAAGCCTTCGTCGCGGCCCTGGCAACAGATGCTGATATTGAAAAGATTAAAGCTGCTCGAAAAGCAGAATAATGCTCTCCTTCTACGTCCATATCCCGTACTGCATCAAGCGATGTGGCTATTGCGACTTCAATACCTACACTCCTTCAGAACTTCAAGATGGCGCAACTCTTGAAGTTGTTTCAGGAGATTACATCGATGCAGTGCTTAAGGAACTTGAATTTGCACCGAAGGATCAGGTGCCCACAATCTTCTTCGGTGGAGGAACCCCTTCGCTAATCCCACCCCGCGACTTGGGTCGGGTAATCACAGCAATCAAGGGTCGTAATGGTCTCACCGATGATTGTGAGATTACCCTTGAGGCTAACCCTGATTCAGTGACGGCAGAAAAACTTGAGGGCTACTTTGCAGCCGGCTTTAACCGTATTTCATTTGGCATGCAATCAACGTCCACCCATGTACTCAAAGTCTTGGATCGCACGCATGACCCTGAGAATGTAAAGCGTGCAGTAGATATGGCACGGGCTGCGGGTTTTACCTCGGTGAGTGTTGATTTGATCTATGGAACTCCGGGGGAGAGTCTTTCGGATTGGCAATCAACGGTTACGCAGGCACTTAATCTTGGCGTTGATCACATCAGTGCCTATGCACTCATCATTGAAGAGGGAACGAAGTTAGCGGCACAGATTAAGCGTGGTGATGTCGCGTCCCCTGACGATGATTTGATGGCCGATATGTATCTCTATATTGATCAAGCATGTGGCTTTAAAGGTTTGAAATGGTATGAACTTTCTAACTGGGCAAAACCTGGCTTTGAATCACGACACAACATGGCATATTGGAAATCTGCAAATTGGTGGGGCTTAGGACCAGGCGCGCATTCACATATTGATCGAAAAAGATTCTGGAATGTAAAACATCCCACCGCATATAAGCAGAGGTTATTTGATGGTCTTTCACCGATTGCAGATTCAGAAGAGCTCACAGATGAGATGCGAAAGAGTGAATACATCATGCTCTCAAGTCGTCTGCGCACAGGAATTGCAAAGCGGGCTCTGACAATCGCCCAATACGAGCGAATGGCGGATCACATTAAGTCGGATCGAATTATTGATACCGCTGATGCGCTAGTGCTGACCGCAACTGGTCGCTTAATCGCTGATCGCATCGTGGCCGACCTGCTTGCCTAGCGTAGCTGTAGTACCTTTAGCCTTATGAGCACAGCACTTACCGCCATCGTTGCATTTCTAGCCGTTGTCTTTGTTATCTCAGGGCTTTCTAAGGCTAGCGGTAATGAAAAAGGGCTCTCAGGCACACGTGAAGTGAATGTTCCAGATAAATTGGCACGCCTTGTTGGTTTTATCGAAACAGCGCTAGCTCTGGGTCTGATCATCAGTATGAAGTGGAATTGGATGCTCTTCTTCCCACTGGTGGGTCTATGGATTGTCATGGCTGGTGCGGTCTATACGCACTTTAAGGCGAACAAGTTGCGCACAGGGATTCCACCCTTCTTCTTGCTCACCCTCATCTCGATCGCACTTGTCTTAAACAAGTAAGCATCGCCATTCTTTTGATATGAGCACCTCAACCCGCCGCCTGGAAATTCTTAGGGCAATTGTTGATGAGTACGTTGCAACACAGGAACCTGTTGGTTCCAAGGCAATTGCAGATCGCCACGAACTCGGTGTTTCACCGGCAACTATTCGAAATGAGATGGCTTTACTTGAAGAAGAAGGTCTGATCACCGCGCCTCACACCAGCGCTGGTCGTATACCGACAGATCGTGGCTATCGAGTATTCGTGGATAAGTTAGCTGAAGTTAAACCCCTGTCCGCTCCAGAGCGCCGCGCAATTGAATCTTTCCTGGAAGGTGCACTCGATCTTGATGATGTCGTCATGCGCACAGTTCGGTTATTAGCAGATGTCACCAAGCAGGTCGCAGTTGTGCAATATCCATCAATTATGAAATCTCGCGTGCGCCATATTGAGGTAGTCCCACTGACTGCATCTCGCATGATGATGATTTTGATAACCGATGCGGGGCGAGTAGAGCAGCGAGTGATCGAACTGACTCGAGATGTGCCAGATGCCTTTATCGCAAGTATTCGCAGCCAGCTCAATAACGCCATGGCTGGACAATCATTGCCTGAGGTGGCAGATCGAATCTCAGGAATTATCGAGGGATATGGTGCTGCCGATCGCCGCGATGTCTCATTGATTATCTCTGCAGTAATTGAAATGGCGATTGAACGCGCAGAAGAGAAAGTAGTTTTGGCGGGTACGGCCAACCTTGCTCGCTTTAGTGATGATTTCCAGAGGACGATGCACCCTGTTCTTGAAGCACTGGAAGAGCAAGTGGTATTGCTGCGCCTCTTGGGAGATGCCGCCGATACCGTCAAGGTGCGAATTGGTTCTGAACAGAGTGAGCAGAATTTAAAATCAACATCCCTTGTCACTGTTGGTTATGGTGACGCCTTTGGTGAGGCCGGAGCATCTCTTGGCGCACTCGGGATTCTTGGGCCCACGCGCATGGATTACGCTGGGTCAATGGCAGCTGTTGGCGCAGTTGCGCGCTATGTCGGTCGATTTATCTCAGAGGGAAGCTATAAGTAATGTCAGATATGTACGGACTGTTGGGTGTTTCGCGTGATGCCTCTGCTGATGAGATCAAAAAGGCATATCGAAAAATTGCCCGCGAACTTCATCCGGATGTGAATCCTGACCCAGCGGTGCAGGATAAATTTAAAGAAGTTACTGCGGCCTACGAAGTATTAAGTGATCCACAGAAACGTCAGCAATACGACATGGGTGGTCAGGGTTTTGGTGGTCAGGGTTTCGGTGGCGGCGGCTTTAGCGACATCATGGATGCTTTCTTTGGCGGCGGTGGAAATCGCGGCCCACGCCCACGTATGCGCCAAGGTCAAGATGCACTGATTCGCGTACAGGTCACTCTGGCAGAGGCATGTTTTGGAACAGATCGCGAACTTGCTATTGAGAGCGCTGTTATCTGCTCAACATGTAATGGCAACGGATGCGCTAATGCAAGTGCGCCATCTATGTGCCAGGTCTGTAAGGGGCGTGGTGAGACTCAGCAAATTCAAAAGTCATTCCTAGGTCAAGTAATGACATCACGTGTATGTGCACCATGTTCGGGCTTTGGAACAATTATTCAAGATCCATGTCGGGAATGCGCCGGCGAAGGACGAGTCCGTGCGCGCCAGAGTATTCCAGTAAAAATTCCAGCAGGGGTTGAAACCGGTAACCGTATGCAACTTGCAGGACGCGGTGAAGTAGGCGCAGGTGGCGGCCCAGCAGGAGATCTCTATGTAGAGATTGTCGTTGAGCCACACGAATTTCTGATTCGCGATGGTGACACCCTGCATATGGAAGTTGAGATTTCTTTTGCAGCAGCAGCACTAGGAACGAAAATTACCGTTGATACCCTTGATGGCCAATCAGAGCTTGTAGTTAAAGCTGGTACACAAAACGATGCCACCGTTTCACTAAAAGGTCACGGAATGACCCGCCTTCGCCGCGGTAGCCGTGGAGATCTCATTGTTCATATCGTTGTGATGACACCAACCAAGCTTTCGCGCGAGCAGGAGAAACTACTTAAAGAGTTTGCTAAATCTCGCGGCGAGGTTGTCGGTGACTCACATACAAAAGATAAAAACCAAAGTTTCCTGGGTAAATTTAGAGATTCATTCGGACGCTAATGCGTACTCTCTTTTTCGTCCCTGATCTTCCAGCCGTGGTTGGTTCGCGATACACATTTGATAATGCAGATGCTCTCCATGCGATACGGGTGCTTCGTACTGGACCAGGTGAAATTTTCTGGCTCAGCGACGGCAAGGGTGCTTATTCAACGGTAAAGGCGATTGAGGTAAGTAAGCGCTCTATGGAGTGCGAGGTGATTGAAAGCGATTTTCAAGATGCACTTGCTATCGAGTACACCGTCATACAGGCGCTACCTAAAGGAGATCGCCTAAAAGAGTGTGCTGCACTTTTAACCGAAGTAGGTGCTGACCGAATCGTTTTTTGGAATTCGGCCCGCAGTATTGGCAAGGCGGATAAAACTCTGGAGAAGTTAGATGTGACAATCCGTGAGGCTAGTAAACAGGCGCGCCGCTTTCGCATTCCAGAAATCATCGGTCCGATAAACACCGCCGAGGTTATCGATGAGATCGCAAGAACTGATTTAGCGGTCTTGTTCCACGAAAGTGCGACAAGTAAACTTTCTGCAATCACGGCAACATCGCCAAAGAGAGCCCTCATTATTATTGGGCCAGAAGGTGGTATTACAGATGACGAGCTCTCAGCCTTTACTTCAAGCGGAGCAAAAATTGCGCTGATGGGCCGTCCTATATTTCGCAGCGCTCATGCCGGTATTGCAGGACTTGCCGCCCTTCAAACACTTCTTAAGAGTTGGTAAACCACTACCCTTTTCTCATGACGCTAGATCCCGATTGTATCTTCTGCAAAATTATTAAAGGCGATATTCCGGCAGAGATCCTCTACCGTAATGAAAATGTTCTCGCGTTTAACGATCTCAATCCTCAAGCACCAACACATGTATTGATCATTCCAACACTGCATGCCAAAAACGCTGCTGAGATCTCAGCTATCTCTCCGACGATTATTGCTGCCATGCACCGTGCAGCAGATGAGATTGCGAGCGAAAAAGGGTTGACGGGCTATCGCTCGGTCTTTAACACTGGGGCAGATGCCGGACAGTCAGTTTTTCACGCTCACCTTCATCTCTTGGCTGGTCGTGGACTGGCATGGCCCCCAGGCTAGGACTAGATTTATCGTCATATGGAGCGCACTCTGATCACCGTCCCACCTGCCATTCCAATGGTTGCACTCGTCGGAGTCGGCGATAGCAATATTAATATTATTGAAGCTGGATTTCCTTCTGTCGCAATGACAGTACGTGGAAATGAAATCACGCTACGTGGCCCACACATTGATTGCATCGCACTCGAAAAACTCTTTGCTGAAATGATGATTATTATTCGATCTGGACAAGCGCTGACTACTGATGCGGTTAAGCGAAGTATCGAGATGTTGGCACAAGATCCGATTGAGCATCCAGCCGAGGTTCTCTCACTGAACATTGTCAGTAACCGTGGACGCACAATTCGGCCAAAGACGGCTAATCAGAAGCATTATGTTGATGCCATCGATGAGAACACGATTACTTTTGGAATTGGCCCTGCCGGAACGGGAAAGACTTATCTGGCGATGGCAAAGGCTGTTGCTGCCTTGCAGGCAAAGAAAGTAAATCGCATTATCTTGACCCGCCCGGCAGTTGAGGCGGGGGAGAAGCTGGGATTTCTACCTGGAACCCTGACTGAAAAGATTGATCCATATCTGCGCCCACTATTTGATGCCTTACACGACATGATTGATCCAGATTCAATTCCGCGCTTGATGCAAAGCGGTGTAATTGAAGTAGCCCCACTTGCATTTATGCGTGGCCGAACACTTAATGATTCATTTATTATCTTGGATGAAGCGCAGAATACAACTCCGGAACAGATGAAGATGTTTCTTACTCGCCTTGGATTTGGTTCCAAGATGGTCATCACAGGTGATGTCACTCAAGTTGATTTACCTAACGGTGCTAAATCAGGTCTTCGAATTATCCATGACATTCTCGGTGAAGTCGATGACATTTCATTCATTGAGCTCACTGCCGAAGATGTTGTCCGTCACCGTTTAATAGGCGATATCGTCAAGGCATACGATGCCTTTGATAGCGCAGCCCAAGCCCCTCGAAACATTCGACACAGCTGATAACAAGATGACGATTGAATCAAACAATCGCTCTGGAGAACTTGTTCCAAGCGATGAGATCACCTCACTGATTTCCTACGCTTTGCGCGCCTTAAATCTCAATCCCGATTGTGAAGTCAGTCTTACATTTGTCGACGAAGTCGAAATGACAGAGCTCCATATCAAGTGGATGAATGAACCAGGCCCTACCGATGTCCTCTCTTTCCCAATGGATATGCCAGAGAATAATGGTGATGCTGTCACCCTTGGTGATATCGTGATTTGCCCATCGGTTGCGGTGCGACAAGCTATGACCGCTGGACACTCAAGCAATCATGAGTTCTTTATTTTGGCTGTGCACGGATTACTGCATATCCTTGGGTACGACCACGCACATCTGGAGGATGAGAAAGTAATGTTCACCCTGCAGGAGAAATTAGTAAAGGAATGGGGAGCGTCCTAGTGGACCTTGTCTCGGTCATAGCAATTATTCTTTTGATCGGATTTGCTGGCTTTCTTGCTGCATCCGAATCTGCCCTCACCTCGATCTCTCGCGTCCTGATTGAAGAGCTCGAGTCAAAGCGCGGTGGACATCTACTTAAGAGATATTCTGCTCAACCTGCGCGATTCCTCAACGTGATTCTCCTTGTGCGCAAAGTTTGTGAGTTCACAGCTGCAGCACTAGTTCTTCGCGCTTTCTTACAAGTTTTCTCCTCAGGTTTTGCTTACCTATGGACCGTTGTCGTCATGGTTATCCTCTCTTACGTTGTTATTGGCGTTGGTCCGCGCACTTTAGGTAGACAAAATCCTCATCGCTGGGCTCGTGCAGGAATCATCATCTCAGCATTTTTGGCGGTAATTCTTGGCCCAGTTACCAAATTGCTGATCGCAGTGGGTAATGCGATTACACCTGGCAAAGGCTTTAGATCAGGACCTTTTACCAATGAAGCGGAACTTCGTGACTTAGTAGATCAGGCACATGAACGCGGTCTCGTTGAATCCGATGAGCACGAAATGATTCACTCAGTCTTTGAACTTGGTGACACTTTGGTTCGCGAGCTCATGGTGCACCGCACAGATATGGTCTGGATTGAGCAGGATAAGACTCTGCGACAGGGCCTCTCGCTAGCTCTGCGTTCTGGATATTCCCGTATCCCTGTTGTGGGGGAGAACCTCGATAACATTATTGGAATCGCCTACGTTAAAGATTTGGCAAAGCGGGCACTTGATCACCACGAGGCTGAGACTACTGAACGGGTGGGTGGGTTAATGCGCCCAGCCGTCTTTGTACCTGAAATCAAGATTGCAGCTGAACTTCTCAAAGAGATGCAGCGCGATCAGATTCACTTAGCAATTGTGGTCGATGAGTACGGTGGTACTGCAGGAATCATCACGATCGAAGACATTATTGAAGAGATCGTTGGTGAAATTGCAGATGAGTTCGATGATGGAATTGATGCATTCTCATGGATCACAGAAGATAAGGCGCGCGCTAAGGCGACACTTCACATTGAAGATTTAGCCGATGAACTCAAAATTGATTTTGAAGATGCAGATTCACAAGATGTTGACACTATCGGTGGCCTCATGGCGCAAAAGCTTGGTCGAGTTCCGATTGCTGGATCAACCATCATACTCAAAGGATGGAAGATCACCTCTGAGCGTCCGATTGGTCGCAGGCGGCGCATTAGCTCTGTCATCATCGAACGTAGTGATGAAGAAGATAATAATGAATAGTTTTGAAAATATAGAAGATCAAAAGCTAGCAACTCTGGCACAAGCAACGTTGAAGCGCACGGGGGCATCGCAGGCTGCAGCACTTCGTGATTCAACGGGTCGTACCTATGTGGCAATTGCAATCAATACATCTGAGCTCACACTCGATGCGATTCAGGCAGTTTTCACAGTTGCAATGGCATCACAGATTTCAGGAATCGAAGCCCTTGTTCTCACTGGTAACGCAAAAGGATCGACTGGAATTATTCACACGCATTCACCCTCTGCTTCTATCTTTCATATCGATGAGTCAGGTGAGATCACTGCGCTAAGATAGGTTAATGCGTATCGTTCGTTTCTCGCCAGGTCCCGATGCAGGGCTAGGAACTGACCCGCTCTTTGGGATTTTAGATGAAGATAATCTGATCACAATTATTGATGGGGATCCGATTTATCAAGGCATAGTAAAAACTGCAGCTCGCATCGAGCTGACTAAGGTTCGCCTTTTAGCGCCAGTCATCCCTCGTAGCAAAGTCGTTGCAATTGGCAAGAATTACGCTGATCATGCTGCGGAGATGGGTGGCGTAGTTCCTGATGAACCAATCATTTTTCTCAAGGCAAATACAACAATTATTGGCCCAGGTGACACGATCGTCTGGCCAGCTATGGCTCCAACAATTGATTATGAAGCAGAGTTAGCAATCGTTATTGGGCGAATCTGTAAAGATGTGCCGAAAGAGAAGGTCAATGATGTGATCTTTGGTTACACCATGGCAAATGATGTGACGTGTCGTGAGTTGCAGAAGAAGGATGGGCAGTGGAGCCGTGCCAAGGGCTTTGATACATTCTGTCCGCTCGGACCTTGGATTGAAACTGACTTTGTTCCTGGATCACAGCGCATCACTGCAACACTCGACGGTGAGATTAAACAGGATGCTCACTTGAGTGACATGATCTTTAAGGTTCCAGATATTATCAACTTTGTTTCGCAGGTAATGACCTTACTTCCAGGTGATGTCATCATCACAGGTACGCCTGCAGGAATTGGGCCGATGCCAGCTAAATCAACGATCGCCGTATCCATCGAGGGTTTGGGTCAATTAACAAATAGAGTAAGTACAAAGCCATGAGTGCGAAAAAAGTAAAGGTGCGCTTTGCACCTTCCCCAACAGGTGATCTCCATGTTGGAAATATTCGCACCGCCCTCTTTGACTGGGCATATGCCCGTCACACAGGTGGCACATTTTTATTCCGTATTGAAGATACTGATACGACCCGCGTTACCGATGAATATATTCAGGCAGCTATCGATACCCTGAAGTGGCTCGGACTCAACTGGGATGAGGGTCCTGAAGTTGGTGGCGATCATGGGCCGTACCTGCAATCACAACGCCTTGATATCTATGCCAAGTGGGCTCAAACTTTTCTTGATAACAAAGATGCATATCACTGCTATTGCTCACCTGATGAGTTAGAAGCAGTGCGCGAAGCACAACGTAAAGCAAATGTCGCACCGGGCTATAACGGACATTGTCGTGACTTAACGGCAGAGCAAATTGCAGCATATAAGGGCGAAGGTCGCGGCGCAGTTGTGCGCATGCGTATGCCAGAAGGTACAACTACTTTTGTAGATGAGATTCGTGGAGAAGTGACCTTTGATCACGCATTTGTTCCAGACTTTGTACTCGTTCGCGCAGATGGTTCACCGCTCTATACATTGGCAGTGGCCGTTGATGATATTTTAATGAAGGTCACCCACGTATTACGCGGTGAAGATCTACTTTCTTCTACTCCGCGACAGATTCGTGTCTATCAGGCAATGGGTGTAAAGATCGAGGATTACCCTGTCTTTGCTCATCTTCCATTTGTGATGGGGCAAGACAATGCCAAGCTATCCAAGCGCAATGGTGAAGTTTCTATCGCGTGGTATCGTCAGATGGGTTATCTTCCTGAAGCAATCTGTAATTATCTCGCACTCTTAGGTTGGTCACCTGGCGATGATCGCGAAAACATCACAATGGCCGAACTCTGTGAGCTCTTTACCGTTGAGAAAGTTCATTCATCACCAGCACGCTTTGATATGAAGAAACTTGAAGCAATAAACGGCGACAAGATCCGAGCCCTGACCATTGATGAGTTCCTTACGTGGTCACTGCCATTTCTTAAAGATGCCGGCATCATCACAGGTTCTGATAGCGAGATCGCCCTCGTTAGATTAGCCCTACCGCTGATTCAAGAGCGCATTGTTACCTTAAGTGAAGTCCCAGCAATGTTGGCATTTTTATTCACCAAAGAATTTGCAGTTGACGAAGCAGCGCGACCAAAGATTGCTGATACCGACTCTAAGAAAATTCTCAAGCGAGCACTCTCTGATCTCACCCCGTTATCATCATGGGACCATGTAGCTATCGAAGGGGTTCTGCGCGCATCTCTCATCGAAGAGATGGGGCTCAAGCCACGCATCGCATTTACCGCCCTGCGCATTGCAGCCACGGGAAGCACGATCTCGCCACCTCTATTTGAATCAATGGAATTACTGGGCAAAGAAGTCTGCCTTGAGCGAATTGCTGGGGCAATTTCACTCTGATCGGTACGGTAAACTTCTGCCAACAAAGGATGTGAATCTTTTGGGGTATGGGGTAATTGGCAGCCCTGCTGATTCTGGTTCAGTAAGTCTAGGTTCGAGTCCTGGTACCCCAGCGCAGTACCCTAAGAACCGCAGAAGAAATGCAAGGCACCACAGCAGTAAATGAATGTACTAGGGCCCCGTCGTCTAGCGGCCTAGGACTCTGGCTTCTCAAGTCAGCTACGAGGGTTCGAATCCCTTCGGGGCTACGCAGTACCTACTCAGTACTACCGTTAATCGGGATACGCTCGCTCAATCTATGCTTCGTTAACTACCGCAGTTTTAACCCAGTGATCGCGCAGGGTGCGGCTATTTTTTGTGTAGTAGAAGACTATTTCAATAATGATCCAAGCAAGGCCTGCAACTCCTGAGGTGAGATTAGATACGCTCACTACGGTAAGTGGAATAAGAAATTCGCGCACGGCCATATGTCCCCATGTTGCAACCATCCCAGTTTCAAAATGTTTCACTCTAATCTTAAGAATTTTCTTAGCAGGAGTCTGACCTTCACCCCAGACTATTAGAGACCAAATAAGCCATCCGATTCCAAGAGTAAGAACTGCCAACGTAGCATCTAGTACGTAAGCACCTAGCCGATGTTGGAAACTTGCGTATCGATAAGATCCATCGCTTGAACCTTCACCTGGCAGTGGGCGCGGAGTATCGGTGTATGACATTTTTCTACCTTCGTTCTCTGTGCGATGGAATCACAAGGCACTTACCTTAAGTCATCTACTCCATCTTTACCTAGATCTTTACCTAGATCTCAGGGGTACCATGGTGCCATGAACGGAGGGGCAGCCTATGTCTAATCTGACTCCACGGTCGGCCCGTCGCGCTGGATACGCACTTCATGTATTAACTGCTAGTGGGGCGGTTATTGGGATGCTCGCACTTCAAGGTGTGGTTGATGGCGAGGTTCGTATCGCGCTGTTGTGGTTGATCGCTTCACAAATTCTTGATGGCCTTGATGGCCCTATCGCGCGTGGGCTTGACGTTGAGATTCACGCACCACTTATCGATGGCCACATACTTGATCTCGTTGTGGATTATGTGACATGTGTAGTTGTACCGGTTATGTTTATGCTCAAATTTGAGATGTTGCCATCAAAATATGAAGCACTCATCGCAGGATTTATCTTTCTTACATCCGCGCTCTGGTTCGCTCGAGCAGATTTAGAGACAGAAGATCATTGGTTTAACGGATTCCCTGCGGTTTGGAATCTAGCAGTACCAACATTTCTTGTCTTTAACATGACACCAACTGAGGTTGCCATCTTCACAATGGTCCTTGGAATGTCACAGCTGACAAACTTTAAAGTGCCCCACATCGTTCGCGTAGATCAACTGCGTCGCATTACACTTCCATTTGCCATGATCTACTTGGCAGACCTGACCTATCTCTCTTGGACTTATTCGAAGACGATGGGAGTACAGAGCAATATCGTCAGCGACGCGATACTGATTGCCTTTCCGACGTACTTGCTCTTTTTTGGCATCTATAAAACGCTCGAGAGTTGGCGTGATCGAGAGAAAAAGTTATCTGACTGAGGGCTTTTTTTGGGGTAAGTTGAACTTTAGTCTAGGAGTTTTAGCTCATTGGACGCGCACCTCAGACGCTGCTGTTGTAGCCTTGCCATATGCGTAAAGTAATTTTCTTTATAGCGTTGATGCTCTCACTTTCGACTCTGCCTGCACACGCTCATCAGCCTGTTATCTTGTTGAACACTGATACCACTGCAGCTCGTGGGCCATTGCTCGATGATGGAACAGTTTCTTTTGCAATCACAGCATCGTTTAAAAGAGCAGGCGAACGAAAAGGATTCCGTGCCAACTTTGATGCAGGGGATAGTGTCCAAGTTCAATACTTGATCATTGATAGGCGCCCAGAGAATCGATTGAAGAATAAGAAATTACCAACCGTAGTAATGACATCTCCCTCGGGTAAGCGAGTTACTATGCGAATCAATGAACGTGAAAAATTCTTTGAACCCTACGGTGGAACAGATTACCTCTACCTCTCTCGCTTCTCAGCCGTTGCTGAATCTGGTACGTATTCGTTCTTGATCA